>JAQCHZ010000003.1 GCA_027618835.1 Chloroflexota bacterium
ATCGACCCTTTCCTCGTTCGCGAAGAGTCTGACGAATAGAAATCTGCAGCCGATGGTTGGAGAAAAAAGAGAAGTCGGACCACTTAGAAAGCGAATCGTAAATTCGGTATTTGAGATTAACGCCCTAGATCACGATCCGACCGTCGGTTCAGATTATCTTTCATACTCGGGAGCACCAGCATATAACCCTGAAAATTGGTACCGAAATGGAAGCCAGCAAGGGATCTCTAATCACCAGTCTCGAAGTCATATTTGGGGCGACTTGCATCGCTATCTCTTTGCGAGTTCATTCGCTGAAGAAGAGGGCGAGTCGCCGACGTTGAAAGATTTTCCAGTTTCATTAATGCCGGCACATAAAAACGCAGTGGAGAGCGCTAAGATCGGAAAATTCACTGATCGTTTTAGAGTCCAGGTCAAAGGTCGTCCTGCGACCACCATCACGTCTCATATTTCCAAAGATGGACATTACTTTATTCATTACGATCCCTTGCAATGCAGATCGCTCACGGTGCGGGAAGCCGCTCGAATCCAGACCTTCCCTGACGATTATCATTTCGAAGGTCCTAGAACAGAGCAGTACAAGCAGGTCGGAAATGCGGTTCCGCCTTTTCTTGCTTTCCAAATCGCCGAACTGGTTCGGGATTTCTTTGGACCTAGTGAGAAGTCCTGAGCTCAAAAATCAAACCGATTGTCGCCCGGTGCAACAAACCTCAAACAATGGGCAAGAATCGCATGAAGGCTTCACAGGCGTGCATATTTCTGCTCCCAGATCTAACAGTGCGAAGTTAAAGACTCTGTAATTTGTTATCGGTGTGATCGACTCAACAGCGTCGCGTAACCATCTGGTCCGTCGTGTCTCTGCGTCGAAGGGTCGCCCGATTAATCGAGAAATAATACGAACCGTGTTCGAGTCAACGATTGACTGTCTCACTCCTCCGTGAAAGCACAGGGAAGCCGCTGCTCCGTATGGACCGACTCCTGGAAGCTTTTAAAGTTCAATGGGATCACGCTTTACTCTTCCATTTCGAAAGCCGAGCTCATTCGCCAGCCGAGTAAAAATCGGCACTCTCCAATTCAGCCCGAGGGATTTCAACAAGTCGCCGGAGTCACGATCAGTCATGTGTTTCATTGACGCAGCATTCGGGTACAGTTGCATCATCTTCTCGAACACAGGCACAACTTGCGACGCGCGTGTCCGTTGGAGTAGCACCTCGACCAAAATACCTCGCCAAAGAGGTATTTTCTTGCGCCATGGGAAGATGCGGTAATGGATGTTTGCCCATTCCAATAGCGCCGATTCGATACGGCAACCCTGAAGCAACGGTGCTTGTTTAGTGTCGATACGTTCACATTGTAGACATGTGGTTTTGGGGAACTCGATCACAATATCGTTCCTAGGAAGCAACGGCGACGTTGGGCTGATCGATCCTGAATATTCAGGTGTAACTGACGACCCAACCTACAGAAAGCTTAGGCGGACTAATAATTAACCCCAATAGGAATACGACGGAGTGGCGCATCTAGTTGGCAAATCGTTGAACCTAAGCAGTACCCGGATGAGGTTCCACCCCGACACTGAGTTCTGACAGAACCCAGTCCGCGGGTAGCGAGCATGTTCCAGCGGAAGTTCGACGGAAGATCTTCACCAACAGGTGGTCGAGTCTAATGACCGAGCTGTCAGCTTAAATACAGGGATCGAAGATGTATTTAGGTCGACCGAGTTTCGACTGGAGCACTGAGTTCTGACAGAACCGACTCTGGCTGCTTTTGAAGCGGCGAACGATGTTGGGCTGTCGTTTCAGGTCAATACAACGATTACTCGAAGTACAAAACCAGCTCTCCCCGATATCGCAGAGGTTGTGAAGCAGAGTGGCGCTGTGATTTGGGATTTGTTCTTCTTGGTTCCAACAGGACGTGGACTTGATTTGGAACTGATGACTGCTGATGAGCACGATGAGGTTTACAGTTGGATTATGGCGAACCAGCGTGAGTGGAGCTTTAGGGCGAAGACGACTCTTGGACAGCCGTACAGGCGAGCGATGACGCTTAAGCGATTGACTGCTGGTGGTCGTGATTTAGCTTCTATTAGCTAGGATGAGATCAAGGCTGCATGGCCCGGTCCGGCGACGAACGATGGTCGGGGAATTTTCTTCATTTCGCATTCGGGAGAAATATATCAGAGTGGGTTCATACCTGTATCCGCGGGCAATGTACGAAAAGACTCGATGGTCGATGTTTATCGCGACTCCGGTGTATTCACCACGATTCGTGATCGTTCGCAGTTGCAGGGAAAGTGCGGAGTTTGTCCGTTCAATGTGATCTGCGGGGGCTCTCGATCTAGGTCTTATGCAATGACGGGTGAGATGACGGCTGCCGATCCCACATGTCGATTCCAGCCGCCAGTTGCCAGCTAGTTTCTGGATCGAGTCGTACTAGACGGTTACTGATCCGTCTTTACCGAGAATTCCGGAGAGAGCTTCGAGCATGCCCAAGTGTCGATTGGCGTGAGCGATGTAGCCGACCATAGCATCGCCGACGCTCGTGTCGTTATCGTGCCAGTCGGTGAACTGCGAATTGAACGATTCGTCATCTAGCTTTGCGACATGCTTTTCGAGTAGATCGAATGCTCCTTTTGCGTATGACCTGACGTTTGCAACAGCTGGAAGCGGCAATGATTGACCAGTTTCGTTTCCGAGTCCTGAGCCTGCGCCCCACATGCCGAGATCAACCCCTTCAAAACCCCATTCTTCGGCAACACCAGCGAACTCCCAGAGTTCGGGTGTTTTTGTGTCGACGACGGGCGAGAGTAGACCTTGAACGTAGTCTGCCCAGCGCCCCATGTGCCACAGGTGCCACTTGCACGAGGGTGCGGTGGCTGCGGGCCATGTGGAAGCCGCTTCCTCGGTTAGGGCATCGACTGCCTGGAGAATCTGGTTATCGAGCTTGTTGAGGCGTGCTGAGATTATTTCTGAAGGGGAAGGAATTGGCATTTTTTTGAAACGGACTAGTGAGTAGTGGTTATTTCGTAGTTTAGGCGTGAAGTCTCGCCCATTCAGGGTCGGGATGCGAGGCGATGAAGTCGTGGTCTAGTTCGTAGCCGAGTCCGGGCTTATCGGGCAAGTGAAGATGACCATCTCGAACGTCGAGTGGTTCCGTGATTACGGAATTGTAGTTTTTCAAAGAGTGATCCGACATCTCAAGTCGGTAGATGTTTGGCACATTCATCAACACATGTGCACCGGTGATCACGTTGAACGCACCGGAAGCGTCGTGCGGACTGATCGGTACGTAATAGGTTTCGGCGAGGACAGCGATGCGTTTCATCTCGGAAATTCCGCCGGTCCAGCAGATGTCGGGCATGATGTAGTTCACCAAGCCTTCTTGCAAGTACGGTCCGAAGTCCCAGCGGGTGTACTTGCGTTCACCGATACAGAGATTGATGTCGGTGTTTTGACGGAGCTGTCGGTGTGCGTCGATGCTCTCTGGCTGGAGCGGTTCTTCGAACCACGTTAGATTGTGCTTCATCATGCGATTGCAAAGTTCGGTCGCAGTTGAGACATCGAAGTTGCCGTGCGCATCGATCATGAGTTCGATGTTGGGTCCGATCGCCTCTCTGAGTGCCGTCATTAGATCGTCGGCGTACTCAGCGCCAGAGGGAGAGATTTTGCCGTCGATGTATCGACGGTGGTGCTTGCCCATCTCGGGACTGAACGGGTCGAGCTTCAGGGCTTGATAGCCGAGAGCGATTTGGCGTTTGGCGTCGGCGACACAGGCGTCGATGTTGTCGATCGAGTCGACGTGGGAATAGACGGGAACTGATTCGCGCATCTTTCCGCCGAGAAGATCCCAAACTGGTCGACCAAGTGCTTTGCCCTTGATGTCCCAGAGCGCCATATCGATTCCACTGGCGAGAGTTGTGCCGAAGCCGCGGGAGCCGAGAGTGCCAAAGCGTCGGTAGATTCGATGCCAAATTGCGTCGATGTCGCTGGGGTCTTGCCCGACCAGCCCTTCTGAGAAGTCTTGACCTTCAAGATCGTTCTTGAGCATCTCGTAGGCACGTCCGACGACTAACGCTCCGCCGCCGCCTGAGTTGGTCGATTCGCCAACGCCTGTAATGCCTTCGTCAGTGTCGACCTCAACGAACAGCCACGAACGATTGCTGCCTTCGGGTCGGGTGAGGTAGACGCGTAGATCGGTGATTTTCATGACTAAGCTATTCCTGAAGTATCACTGGTTATTTTTATACGGAAGCGACGAAATAACCTCAGACTCGATTGGCGTTCGGGTGAGGCGACCGGATGGTACACCTGTTGGGGTGTTAGACTCCGCCCGATCATTGAAAATTGCTGGAATTACTGGCGATGTTCAGGCACGTTCAACCGAGTATTTCAGGAACTAAACCAACATGAGATTTTGTTACGCCCACCGCCGATTCGCTTTGTACCCGCAATCAGTCGATAGCTGGAACCTCTCGCCCGACAACTACACCAGTGATTTTCTAAAGAAGACCAAGAGCCTCGGCTTCGACGCGATTGAGGTCGGATTCGAAGTCATGAGCCAGTTGGGAACCGAACAGAAGGTTAAGGAATTCACAAAGAACTTCAACGATCATGGCCTCGAAGTTGGTTGCGTAAGAGCTGGTGGCACCTTGCACGACGCCAAGAACGGTCCGCAAAACCGAGCCAGACTGGATGAGGCAATCAAGTACGCAGGCTGGAGCGGGGCAGAGGCTGTCAATGGCGCTATGAGTGCTCCGACACGTCATCCTGATCTATTCCCGGGAGCCGGAAGCGGTTATTCAGAATCTCAAGATGCTTCGCGTGACACGATGCTGCGGATCTACGAAGATCTTGCACCTGTGTTCCAGTCTGCGTGTGCCAAGGCTTCGGATGTTGGCACGAACATAACCGTTGAAATTCACCAAAATTCGCCCGTCGACAACTCATGGTCAGCATTACTTTTGCACGGATTGGTTGCTCGCCCGAACTTCGGTATCAACCCCGACATCGGAAACATTCTGTGGACGTACGATGTGCCGGAAGAAGATTTTGATTCGGCAATCGATGCCGTTGCTCCGGTAGCCAAGTACTGGCACTGCAAGAACCTTCACACCGTGCATCACCCAGAGAACAATCGATCTGTATTTGTTCGAGTTCCGCTTCCTGACGGTGAAATCGACTACCGATACGCCATCTCAGCGATGCACGCTGCGGGCTACTCGGGCTACATGACGATTGAGGGTGCTTGGGCTGGTGATCAGTGGGCGCAGGACGAGAAGTCGATCAAGTACGCCAAAGCGATTTGGGACGAAGTAGAAGCGTAAATCGCCCGATAGAGAATAGAAAAATCCCCGGTCGAACGACCGGGGATTTTTTGTTAATTGCGCATTTTCCTGCCTGATGATCCAGTAGTTTGGGGGAAGGCACGCACGACACGTTCCCGTGTAGAACCGATGATTGTTCTCAGGGCAACAGATTCAATTCAGCGGGGCAACCGAAATGAAGTTCACATCTTCATATTCGAAAATCGAGACGAAAGTTAGGTCTGCCATCAGACCTACTTCGGTCATTGCATTTTTGCCGATAGTTCTATTTGTTGCTCTGGTATCCGCTCTGGCATTCCTTGGCTAAATCGTTATTCAGCGTCTTGGCGGGCGTCGGTTGCAATTGACGATCTGAGAGCTTCTTCCTCCGAAGGCTTGACGGGTCTAGCCAATGCCAGAGCGACGATACCAACCACAAAAATAGCGACTACGATCAAGAATGAATTATCGAATGAATCGGTCGAGTCATGAATTGCTCCTGCGATCAGTGGTGCGCCCGTACCTGAAGCGATCATCCCGACCTGCATCAAGCCCATAATTCCGCCGAATTCCTTCATGCCGAATGCCTCTTGGACAACGAGGACGATCAGCGCACCGAGTCCGCCGAATCCAGTTCCGAATACGACAATGCCGACCCACATGAATACGTCTGAATTGGCCTGAGCGATTATGAACACACCGACCGCCTGAAGAGCAACGGAAATAATCGTTGCGATGCGAGCGGTGATCTTTTCGCTGGCTCGACCGAATGCCAGCTTCGATCCGATGCCCATACCCGCGACGATGCTGACCGCTGTCGTGGCTAGGCCTGGAGCAAATCCGCTTTCTTCGAAGTGTTGGCGAAGTTGAGTTAGAACTCCTTGATAAGTGAATGTCGCTGCGACAAGCCCGATCATGATTAGCCAGAAGTTCCGGTTCGCCAACGCCTGCTTCACTGTTAACCCGGCGCGGGCGGCAGCTCGGGCTACGTGAGCTTGATCTCCACGACCAGTTCGCTTCATCTCGTCTTCGATTTTGTTCTCATCTTCCATGATGACGAACAACGCTACGAGTCCGAGTACGACCATGATGACCCCGAACGTGACGTACGCCATTTCCCAACTGAGTACTCCTATGATCCCTGCGGCTAGTGGAGGCATAGTTACTCCACCGAAGTTGTTTCCAGCGACAACCGCTCCCATTACTCGGCCACGGGTTTTAGGGAACCAGAGACCGACCATCTTGCCTGCGGGCATGATCGTCGCACCGGGGAAGCCTGCGTAGACGAGCGCGCTGAACAGATACCAGTGCCAAAGCTCGGATATTAGCGGTCGAACTAGGAATCCGAGGGCGATCAACAGAAGCGATGCGAACATCACTGGTCGGATACCAATGCGGTCGCTCAAGTTTCCTATGAACGGTGCGAGCAGTCCGGATATGAATGAAAACGCCAGTGAAAGATTTAGCTGGGTTTGCGACCAACCAAACTGTTCTTTAAGTGGCCCTGCGAACTCGCCAAATGCGTACTGTCCCATTCCGACTGAAAGTCCGGTCGATAGGAATACGACGAACGCAATTGGATATCCGCGGTAAATACGACCAAAGAATGGGATAGTCATTAATCGGTGTTGCCTTGATCGATGCTGGAAGCTGTGGGGCCACTGAAGCATTGATAAGCGGAAATAGGCGACAACTCGCGCAGTTCGGCGAGGGTAACGATCTCGAAATTGTTCAACCTGGCTGTATACTCCGCCCGCGTTCCAAATCTGAATGGGGCGCTAGTTCGAATAGGCGTCAGTCACGGTAGCACCTGCGTATGTGCTTTGGGTTTTGCAGGACTCGTGACTTGCCACTCGTGGAGAATGATTTGAGACCAAGCAAAGTTCGTGCCGCAATTAACAATGGCAAAATTTCACACAACTTAACGCTGACCTTCCCTGAGCCTACTATCGCCGAATGGGCGGGCTACGCGGGTTTTGACGGTCTTCATCTAGATATGGAACACGGTGTTTTCGATTGGGAATCGGCAGAGATGATGTGCCGAGTTGCCGATATGCATGGAATGACCTGCACAGCTCGAATCCCTAACACTGAAAATGACACCATTTTGCGAGCATTTGATCGCGGCTTGATGGGAATACTGTGCCCGCACGTCGACAACGCCGATCAGGCGCAGAGAATTGCGATGGCTTCACGATTTGGGCCAGAAGGCGAGCGTTCGTTCGGCACTTCACGTGGTCGTGACTATGGCATGACCGGAAAAACTCCTGCCGAGTACATGGCGGACTTTAACCGGGAAGTAACCGTCGCTATTCAGATCGAAACGAAGAACGCTGTCGACACTATCGAAGACATTCTGGATGTTGAAGGCATCGATATGATCACGTTCGGGCCGCAAGATCTAGCGCAGTCTCTTGGTCACCCCGGGCATGCAGATCACCCTGCGGTACTCGAAGCGATGGAGTCGGTTGTCGCTGCTGTTCATGCACGAGGTCGTTTGATGTCTTCTGACGTCGAAAAAGGCATAAATCTAGTTCAATGGCTTCCTGAACAACTCAAAGACTGGCTCGACAACTCACGATCTAACTAGACGCTCTCTATCTTTATAACCCCATACAAAAATCGATTCGGCAAACAGAAAAATGACTTCAGCTAATTCAAATACGAAATTCGAGCCAGTTGCAGGATGGGCGAAACTCCCGATGGGAGTGACGTTCAGAGGGGACGCTACTTCTATCGCTGTCGACTCAAAGGACAACGTTTACGTTTTCAATCGCGGTACTGAACCGATCGCCGTGTTTGATACCGATGGCAATTTCGTTCGCGGAATGGGTCACGGCGAGTTTGTGCGTCCGCACGGCATTGAGATCGACTCGGACGACAACCTATATCTGGTCGATGACGATGGACACATCGTGCAGAAACGAACAAATGATGGCGAAGTGATCTTCACGCTCGGCACGAAGGGCGAACCGTGCGAATGGCAGAGTGGCGGAATGTTCAATCGCCCAACCGACATCGCCATTCACCCGGTAACCGGAGAGCTATTCGTTTCCGATGGATACGGTAATTCCCGAATTCACAAGTTTGATCCAGATGGCAAACACATGACTTCTTGGGGCGAATCGGGAACTGATCCTGGTCAGTTCAGTCTGCCGCACAACATCAGCATACTCGGAACAGACAAAGTGGTTGTCGCCGATCGTGAGAACTTCCGCCTACAGATATTCACGACCGACGGTGAATTCGTTGAGCAAATTCACATTCATCACCCGATGTCGGTGACCCAAGGCAAGGGTGATGACACCGCTTTGTACGTTGGTGAGATGATTCCGCCTCCTGTCCAGCAAGGCGTGCCGAACCTGGGTGCAATGATCGCGATATTGTCTGCTGAAGGAGAGTTCTTGCAGCATTTGGGTGGTCCATTACCCGGTGAAGGCGTGGGGCAGTTCACTGCACCGCACGGTGTATCGACCGACTCGCAAGGATCGGTCTATGCGGCAGAGGTTGCGTGGACGAACTATTTTTCAAGTCCAGAAAATTCAGGGACAGACACAAAGCCGTTGGGCGAAGTTGTGAGCCTTCGTAAGTGGAGACGGGTTTAGAGCGAGCGCCAGCACGATGCGGACTCGAGCACACGATCTCATTTTCAATTTAGAAAACTAGGAATAATTATGGTCAACGCAGCAACTTCAGCAACGGTTTACGAGCCAGTTCCGTACTGGGCAAAACTTCCACACCCGATGTTCTTCAAGGAAGCGACATCTGTGGCGGTCGACTCGAACGACAACGTCTATGTGTTCAACCGTGGCGACCATCCAGTCATTGTTTTCGATAAGAACGGGAACTTCATTGAGACATGGGGAGCGGGTGAGTTTGTTCGACCGCACGGCATTACGATCGATGCAGACGACAATCTTTATCTTGCCGACGATGACGCTCACATGGTCGAGAAACGGACTAAAGAGGGCAAGCTCATCTACCGACTTGGTGAGAAGGGCAAGGCAGCTGCTTGGCAGGAAGGCGATCCGTTCAATCGTCCTACTCACGTCGCAATTCACCCTGAATCAGGCGATCTGTTCATTTCGGACGGGTACGGGAACTCACGAGTTCACAAATTCGATTCAGATGGCAAGCACATCACCTCTTGGGGTTCACCGGGTTCATTACAAGGACAGTTCTCTCTTCCGCACAATATTGCGATGAACGGCACCGACAAAATTACTGTTGCTGATCGAGAAAACTTCCGTTTGCAGACATTTACGACAGATGGCGAATTCGTGAAGCAAATTCACTCGCATCGTCCGATTGCTATCACGAATGGCAAAGGCGCCGACACCAATTTGTACGTTGCCGAGGCCGGCCCCCCTCCGGTGCAGGAGGGGGTGCGACGCCTTGGACGTCGGGTGGTCGTTATGGATCGAGAAGGTAACGAAGTTACTCGATTCGGGAATGAGCTTGGCGGCGAGGGACACGATCAGTTCATTGCACCGCACGCAATGGCGGTCGACTCTGAGGGATCTATATACGTCGCTGAAGTTTCTTACACCGCATTTGGTTCACAACAGGACCCGGTACGAGAGGTCACAAGCCTGCGTAAATGGGCGCGGGTGAGTGGATAGCATCTGAACGTTTTCGTAATTATTAGGAGTGAGCGATGAGCCCTGCGGCTGGAAAATTGTCGACTGAAGAGATCAACGAGTTTTTGTCGCAGCCGATCATCGCTCGTATTGGAACCGTAAAACCCGATGGCTCCCCTCACGTTGCAGCAATGTGGCAGCAGTGGGATGCGGAGTCGATGTGGGTCATTCCTCGTAGCAAGTCGAGCTGGTATGAAAACCTAAGTCAGGAACCGCGTGTGTGCATTTTGTGCGCTGACGATGTTAATCCTGAGCACACGAGGGTGACTATCGAAGGCGTTGCTGAAGTGGTTGAAGGACCGGTTGCACTTGTAGGACGCACGAAAGAAATCGCCGATGAGATGGCTATTCGGTACATGGGTCCCGACGGACCGACATACGCGGCGAAGACGGCTGATCGACTGAGGTATCTCGTGAAGGTAACGCCGACGAAGATTACTTCGTGGCGTGGCGAATGGCATACCCGGTACATCGTTACCGAGAACGACTAGTTGCCTAATTGCTGGCGGCGTGCAAGTTCTTTGATACCCAGATTCTGATTTGAATGCCGTGTTCCTGATAGTGAAGCACTGTGCAGGAATCGATCAATTCGCGAAACGGGTCACACGGTTCAAAGTAGGCGCTTGGTGCTTTTGTGAGTTGATCGTGTAGCGATCGATGCACATCTTCCATTTGTTCGAGAGATTGGCGCGGAGTGTCGTCTTTTTTTTCGCAACGATTCTTGCGCATTGAAACGATCAATATCGCCGACGGGTTCGATCGTTCTCCTGTCCAACGAATTGACCAGTTCCCACTCCCATCTGGTTACGTGCCCAATGATGTCGTTCACCGACATGCCGTCGTGGACACCTACAACGGACATGTCTTCACTGTGTAGGCGGTCAAGTGAGGTTCTAAATTGTCGTCAGTTGTCGTCGATGGCAGCTAATACTGCGTTTTTGCGGTCTTTCAAGTTTAAGCTCCGGGCGTCGTCAGGCGACTTGGTCGCGCGTCGTAGTTCTCCTACCCTAACCCTTCCGACTGGAAGGGGACTGTTAGTCGCTGTCGATAATTGGTGTCTCGGCTCCGTGTGGTAGGTCTCCTAACCTTTCGGTCTGGAACGGGACTGATTGTTGGCTGTGAGTGATGCTCATGGAAATATTGGGAGATTGCGTTGACAGGATTCCTTGGGAGGGCTAGCGTGGCGAACCCACGTGGATGCCCACGTTTCAAACTCACTAATCTGATGGTGGCGAAGATATGACGACGGTTGGCGAAGGCAAATTTCAATACGAAGTGGACCGAGATTGGCTACGACACAAACCAGAGTTTTGGGAACTTGGTGCCTGTGCGGACGTCGGTGTCGATTCCCAAGATCGTGTGTGGCTGTTTAGTCGTTCAATGCACCCGGTTACTTGCTGGACTGCTGATGGGCAGTTCATCGGCTCATGGGGTGATCTGGGGCTCGATAAGGGCGAGTTCAGGGTTCCGCACGGACTGTTCATCGATAAGGACGATCACATCTGGCTTGCCGATCACCAGACTCACCAATTGACGAAGCACAACGAAAATGGCGATGTGCTGATGGAGCTCGGGACTCATGGGTACGCCGCAATTACCGTGACGACCACCAATGAACAGGGCTCGCCATTCAACAATCCAACCGGATTGGCGACCGATTCGAGTGGTCGACTATTTGTCTCTGACGGATACGGTAACCGTCGCGTTCACCGTTTCAGTGCCAACGGCGATCTCGAACTCTCTTGGGGTGAAGCCGGGAAAGGACCCGGACAGTTCTCGATTCTCCATAAAGTCGGAGTCGATAAAAACGACAAGGTTTACATCTGTGACCGAGAAAATAACCGCATTCAAATCTTCGATACCGATGGCAACTACTTGAACGAGTGGACCGATCTGGTTGGTCCCGGAGACATCTTCTTCAATGACGATGTTGCGTACGTGGTAGAGCAGGGCGGCGGAAACGGTGTGTCGATCTGGACGCTTGATGGTGAACTTATCACTCGTTGGCGCGGTAACCCCGATGCTACTCAAGCTGCGCACGGTGGTTGGTTCGATTCGAAGGGCAACATTTACGTTGCAGAGATAGGTGAACCGGGGCAGGGCCAAAGAGTTACCAAGTTCAGCATGATTTAGTGGTTGGATAGTCGCTGGCGGTCCTTAGTTATCGGCATGTTAGCGGGATGTGACATTTCGAACGTGTGCGCGACTCCACCAGATCCCTCGGCTGCACTCGGTAAATTGGGTGCCGGATCCGAAAATCTAGCCTGAGGTCGCTAAGCCTCGGGGCAGTCGTGTTCGATACCCGATAGGACGAGGTGGGTTGCGTTCACGTGAAAACCGTGTCGTTCGTGGACGCGGTCGATGAACTTTTGCACAAGTTCGTCATCAAGCGGGAGTGTGCGGCCGCAACTGGTGCATTGGAGATGGTGATGATTCGACTGGTTAATCCATTCGAACACGGTGTCGCCCGGGCTTAGGCGAGATTCTGCGACTAGGCCGACCCCGCCGAGATCACTTAGCACTCGGTAAACGGTTGATTGATCGAATTTTGCACCGAGCGTCGCGAGTGCTTGTATTACCTCAGCAACCGTCACGTGTCCGTATGTAGATCGCAGCACATCGATTACTGCAAGGCGCGCTGGAGTGGCTCGGAGGCCCGAACCGCGTAGAACGTCGGAAGGTGATTGATTAGGCTGTGGCATACGAATCGATTGATTCTCTATGGTTGAAGCATTGCTCGATGAGTCTGACATGGTCGCATATGAATCGGATATTAGTTGTTGTTTTCGCCGTATAGTTTTCAAATGTCTTCGAGTGTGCTCATCGCCGCTCCATCGGAGCGCGTGTGGATGCTGGTAGCCGACGCCGATCGCTGGAGTGAATGGGCGGGCGTCGTAGACGAGGTATGGGACGCTCCGAGTTATCTCGATTGGCAGGTTGGACACGAATTCGGATTTCGCCTCTTGATGGCTCGCAAGAAAGTTCCGTTCAATGTGACGGTGACCCGATACGGGACTGGCAGGCTGATCGAGTGGAGTTCGACAAAATTCTCGATCACGGCCGTGCGTTCGATTTCTGTTGAGCCGGAAGGAACTGGGTGTCGAGTAGTGGATCAGAAAGATTTTTCTAGCCCGATACTGCCAATTCGCCTCGCCTACCCACGTCGGCTGGTGCGGGTGATGACCGAGCGCTGGCTTGGCGATATGAAGAAATCCGCCGAGATGTCATCATGATTAGGCTATATCGAGGCAGCCTGCGCGTGATGATGGTGTTTGCTCATGCCGATGATGAGACGCTGCTCGCCGGGGGATTGATTTCCAAGCTGGTTAGTGATGGGCATGACGTGAAAGTGCTGTGTCTTGCTCCGGGTGACGAAAATCGAGTCGGGCGCTTACGAGGCGCGTGCGTTGATCTGGGCGTCACTGCAGTAGAGACGTTGCGCTTCTCGGAGAGCCCGATGTGGCCAGACGATGCTGGTGATAGTAGAGATTCAACTTCAGCCCATCTTGATCCTCAGTTATCGCTCGTTCCGAGTACCGATCTGGCTCGAAAAATTGCTGGAAGGATTTCGGAACACGCTCCTGATGTTGTTGTTACTCATTCATCGTATGGCGACTACGGAAATTCCGATCATGCTGTTGCTTTTCGTGCTACCAAGTTGGCTGTTGAGTCGGTAGGCGGCGATGCGATGCGGTTGTATTCGCTTGAGTGGCCTCGTTGGGTGGTACGGATTAATGCGCGCTTGATGCGTATTGGTGGGAGGAGTATCCGGCGGATGGGGCCGGACGGTTCGTTTGATCTATCGCTTGCTTTGCAAAGTTCGAAACCGCCTACGATATCTATCGATGTTGCTTCGGAGCTAGGCGCTCGACGAAAGGCTTCTCGTTGGTACAGAACTGAGATTGCCAAGGGCCCACTTCCTATGCGATTGCTTGAGAGGGTACCGCTGATCTTGCAACGATCATTTTTCGGTAAGGCGACGTTGCGGATTGAGATGGCACCAGAGGGGTTCGATCACACGACTGGTCTTTGAATCGGGAACGATTCGTTGGTGCTAGATGTTCCTAAACAAAAAACACCCCGGACTGATTTTAGTCCGGGGTGTTTTCGTTTTAGACTTAGCGTTGGCTAGACGAGCAACTCTCGAAGCTCAGCAACATGTGCATCGCCACGGAGTCGACCTAGAGCTTTTCGCTCGATCTGTCGAATTCGTTCTCGTGTCAGATTCAATTCGCCACCTATCTCTTCAAGAGTTCGTGGGCGACCGTCAAATAGACCGAATCGTAGTTCTAGGACGCGTCGTTCACGATCCTGAAGATGACTGAGTACATGATCGACCTGCTCTCGCATGGAAGATTGTGCAGCAATGTCGGCTGGTGCCGGTGCGCTGCTGTCCTGAATCAAGTCACCAAGCTCGTTCTCTGCGTCTTCACCAATTGGTGTTTCGAGGGAAACAGGCTCTTGCGACATCTGAAGAATTTCTGAGACCCGCTCGATCGATAGTTCGACACGCTCAGCGAGTTCTTCGACGGTAGGCTCACGGTTGAGCTGCTGTCCAAGTTCACGACGTGCTCGCATGATCTTGTTCAGCGTTTCTACAACGTGAACTGGTATGCGAATCGTTCGTGCCTGGTCGGCGATTGCTCGGGTAATACCCTGGCGAATCCACCATGTTGCATATGTCGAGAATTTGAATCCCTTGCGGAAGTCGAATTTCTCTATGGCACGCATCAGACCGATGTTGCCTTCCTGAATCAGGTCGAGCATCGATAGACCGCGGTTGAGGTGCTTCTTCGCAACCGAAACCACTAGTCGAAGGTTTGCTTCGCCCAAGTGACGTCGAGCCTTCTCGCCTTCTTCTCGTACTCGCATAAGGTGCGAGTTGAGGATCGAAGTGAGCGGCCGAATATCCGCCAAGAATTTTGGCTTTACCACATGGTCTGGCAGCTCAGTCAGTAGTGGATCGAGACCGAGGATGTCGACCATATCTGCAGAGAGTAATCGAGAAAGAACTGAAAGTTCAACAACCAATTTGTGAGCTTCGTCCGGCTCTACGCCGAGCGCATCTGAGAGGTAGTTGATCAGTTCGTCTTCACGTTTGCCGTCGACCAGAGCACGAAGCTCAGGGTCAGCGAGTGCTCGTTCCAGTGTTACCGGAGTGGTCAGACCGAGGTATTTTGCAACTGCTGATGCGGTGTCACCGACTGGTCCAAGCTTCGAGAGAATATCGGTAATGATAGTGAACGGATCGGGTGTGCCGGCGTCGATGTCACCCTGAATCTCTTTTTCGATTGCTTCGAGTCGCTGAGCAAGCTCAACTGCTCGTGCAAGCACTACTTCGTCTGCTGCAGTAAGTAGTGCGACGCGGCCGATCTCACGAAGGTACATCCTTACGGTGTCTTCTGTGAGTTCCGACTCTTGCACTTCTTGCGCCAGAGCATTTGTGATGCTTGTTGAAGAATCTGAAGCTCTTGCTGATTCCCACATATCCAGTTCAGATCGGGTTACGGCAGTTGCACCGTTTTCAGTTACCTGGTTAGCTTCGTCTTCAGTGCCTTCCATTCGGGTAAAGGCGGGTGTGTACTCGTCTTCGCCCTCAAGAGCTGCTGAAACGTCGTTGACGCGGGTTGTTTCTCGATTTTGGACCAACAGTTGTTCCTTTCGGGATTTTATGCCCGTACCTAGTCTCATCGATTATCCGGACAGATAATCGACCTCAGGTCATTCGTACTAGTACCTTGCGCACGGTATTCCCTACTAATCTCGGAGGTTTCACCGTTAGCTGAGAATGGTGGTAATCACTCAAATTGTAGTTGCAACTAAAGCAATTTACGATACCGGACGAGCAAGTTTTGGGACCCACCGAAACTTGGTCACGCACGTTTACCAATTCAACCGACCTTCTATTCTACGCCTTTTGGTGTGCGTTCTAAAAGGGGGTAGGTCGAAATTGGTTACGAATTCCGTCGCTTTGTATCCCGATTTCTTTCGGGAAAAGATTGAATCTGTGATGGGACAACAGAGATTTTCAAGCTAAAATTTCGTCTTAGTCCCAATTGATGACGAACTTACCCGGGGCTCCTGACGAGAACTCTCCGTAGGCCTGTGCAGCTTCTTCGATAGTCGATCGAGAGGTTATGACCGAACCTAAGGGAACGTTTCTTTCGGCTGTGAAACGAGCTGCTTCCGCAAGACCGAACGTCGAGAATGTCCATGAACCCATGAGTGTGAGGTGTCGATGGATGATGTGCGGAGTTGGCTGGTACGTTACTTCCCCGCCTTCACCGACCAAGCAAGTTCGCCCGAATATTCGGGTAGACTCAACTGCTGCCACTCGAGTAACTGCAAGTCCGGCTGCTTCAAGGCTGACATCGGCACCATCACCATTAGTTAGTTCTTTTATTTGCTCTGGCGCGTCGTCGTTCGATGCGTCAACAGTTGCCCAAGCACCGGAATCAGCCGCCATTTTGAGTCGTTCGGGTGAAACATCAACAGCGATGATCCTTGCTCCCATTTCTGCCCCGAACATGGTGGCAGCAAGTCCAACTGGGCCTTGACCGAATACAGCAAGTACATCCCGGCCAGATACATCGAGCTTCTTCAAGGCTTGGAAGGCTGTACTCGCGCCACATGCCAAGTACGCTCCGACTTCGTAGTCGACTTCGTCAGGGAGCGTCACGCACGTTGATTCGTGGGCAACCATGTAGTCGCCGTGTCCACCGTGCATTGACCCACCGTAGTAGAGCTTCTTTTCGGTTACCTCGCACAATTGCTGCCAACCGGTTAGGCAGTATTCGCACTGACGGCAGCCTTCGTAGTGATGCTGGATGATTCGGTCGCCGACTTTGAGTCCCTTCACATTCGGACCAAGTGCAACAACTTCGCCACAAGGTTCGTGACCGGGGCGCATTAATTGACCTTCGTGTTCGTTCGGCGAATCGGCGCGGTATCGGGAGAAATCTGATCCACACAATCCAGAAGATCGTAGCTTGACTAAGACTTGCTCGGGGCCGGGCTCAACGTCGGGGAAATCGATGACCTCTGCCACGCTGTTTCCGTGAAATGCAACTCCACGCATGTTCGATTCTCCTAAGTACGGGGCTGAAATTCAGCATCTGTTTATGAAAGTTGGCGCAATGTATATCAGTGAAACCGGGTAAATTGGCTTTGCAGTCGGCTCAATGCGGCAGTAAGCTTGCCCCGCCTGACTAATAAGAAATGACGGCGGCGATGCCGCGATTGGGATCTGCAAATATGGTGGACACGTTCAGTTACGACACTCTTTATTCGGAGAAATCTGTTGATACGCCTCTGAATCCGGGACTGCATGCCAAGTACGATTTTGCCGTGGCGTATCCGGCTCCAGAGACACTTCCGCTCGATGGATTGATTCAGTCGCTTCAGTCGGCAGTCGATTCCGATAGTACGAAGGTGCTCGCCGAACTGGCGTACTACCCTCATCAGTTGGGCGCACTTGAACTTCGTGAGTACACCGCTCAGAAGCTGGCCACTGACCGTGGGTTTACCGTAACGCCAGACGAAATTGCTCTTACGAACGGTTCGGGTGAGGCTCTGGGTCTGGTTATTCAGGCTCTCACGAACCCTGGCGACGTGGTGCTTGCCGAAGAGTTCGTGTACATGGGAACTACCGCACAGCTTCGACGCTTCGGCGCTGACATCCGTGGCATGGCTATGGATGAGGGCGGGATTATTCCTGAAGCTCTCGATAAGCAGATTACTGAGTTGACCGCTGCCGGTGATAAGCCCAAGTACATATACGTAATCCCTGAGCACCAGAATCCAATGGGTTCAACAGTCTCGGCTGAGCGACGGAAGGCAATTCTCGAGATTTGTCACAAGCATGGTCTGCCGATTTTGGAAGACGACTGCTATGTAGATCTTCGGTTCAAGGGTGATGTTCAGCCTGCGTTCAGGGCTCTAGATGACTCAGGAATCGTCGTTTACGTTGCTTCTTTCTCGAAATTGCTTGCACCAGGACTTCGACTTGGCTACTTCACTGCTTCGCCTGAACTGATGCGACGTGCGTTGAGCTTCAAGCTCGGAAGTGGTCCTAACCAATTCGCTGCGATCGCAATTGAGGGTTACCTACGAAACAACCTCGACTCTCACAAAGACAATTTCAACCCGATACTTCAGGCGAAGTGCGACTCGATGACCGCCGCACTCGAAGAACATTTTGGTCCTTCTGGTGCGACATGGTCTACGCCAGAGGGCGGTTGCTACGTTTGGTTGACGATGCCAGAGGGTACCGATATCGCAAGCATTCGTGATGAAGTGTTCCAGCAGGGCGTTGGATACGTTGCCGGTGTCAACTTCGAAGCGGACGGTACAGGGCGAATCGGTCACAACTCTGCACGACTTTGTTTCGCATTTGAATCGGTTGAAAAGAACGCCGAGGGAATCGCTTTACTGGCTCAGCTGTTCAAGCAGCACGGGGCGATGTAATTATTCTTGGATTGCACTGAATTGCAATTCGATTGATTACCAAGAAAAGACCGACTTTAGCGAGTCGGTCTTTTCTGTTGCCTGCGTGATTCGGCAAATATGGCAGGAGTATTACAGACCGTTAAACGAATTTTATTGCCGATTAGCCGGTTCGGAGATAAATTAAATTGAGACTCATTTTTGAATTGGAACAAAAGGAACGCCTTTCATGGCATCTGCTGAACTGAATTCGATCGCACTGAAGATGGTTGCTCGCAAGAAGGGCATTCTCGCTGCTGATGAAAGCACCGGGACAATGACCAAACGACTCGACAGCATTAATGTTGATTCGACATCGGAATCACGTCGACAGTGGCGGCAGCTGTTATTCCAGACTCCCGACATCGGCGATTACATCTCTGGTGTCATCATGTACGACGAGACAATTCGTCAGTTAGACGATTCTGGCAAAACACTCGTAGAGCTACTTGCTGACAACGACATTCTGTCTGGCATCAAGGTCGACAACTCGACTCACGATCTCGCAGGTGCTCCTGACGAATTCATCACTGAAGGTCTTGATGGTCTCCGTGGTCGACTCGCTGAGTACTACAAGCTCGGCGCACGGTTTACGAAGTGGCGGGCACTGATCACCGTTGGTGAAGGACGGCCTACCGATTACGCCATCAACACGAACATGCATGCTTTGGCTCGCTATTCGGCGCTGTGTCAGGAACAGGGTCTTGTTCCAATTGTTGAGCCTGAAATTCTTATGGATGGAACTCACAGCATCGACGATTGTCGGGCGGCTACAACTCGTTCGTTGATTACGGTATTTGAAGAGCTCGACGCACAGAACGTCGATCTTGAAGGCATCGTGCTCAAGCCAAACATGGTTATCTCTGGTTCTGATGCCCCTAATCGAGCGTCGGCGGCCGAAGTTGCTCGACAGACCATCGATTGTTTCCTTGAAACCGTCCCTACGAACGTTCCGGGTATCGCATTCCTCTCGGGCGGGCAGGGCGACGAAGAGTCGGTTGTAAACCTCGACGAGATCAACAAGATCGCTAACACCGAAGACCTGCCTTGGGAACTGACCTACTCATACGGTCGTGGTCTTCAGGCTGCTCCGCTTGCTGCGTGGTTGGGCAAAGCCGAGAACGTTCCTGCTGCTCAGGCTGCGTTTCAGAAGCGTGGACTCGACTCGAGCGCCGCTCGTGAAGGCGTTTACGCTTCGTAAACTAGTTTGAGCTGATGTGATTTATGCCCTCTCCCGCTCAGGGAGGGGGCATTTTTTTGTCTCTTACTAGCGCACGGGCAGCAATCTGTGGCATCAACCGGTAAAGTTACTACGCCTTTCCTGATTCGAAGGACAGGCAGCAACCGAACCGGAGTGTGATGTAAACGATGGCCCCAGACGCAATTTCCGATCTCGTAGCAGCTCGATCTGCTCAGATTATCGAGACTCGACGATTTTTCCACGGCATTCCGGAACTTGGATTCGAGGAGAACGAGACCGGTAAGGCTATTGCTGATCGTCTGACAGCAGCTGGTTTGGTGGTTGAAACCGGCATCGGTAAAACGGGGCTAGTAGCGGTTCTTGAAGGGGCAAAACCCGGTCCACGGCTGATGATTCGCGCCGACATTGACGGACTACCTGTCGATGAACTCACAGGTCTCGAATTCGCCTCGACCAACGGTCGAATGCACGCCTGTGGTCACGATGGGCACATCACGATGGCTGTGACCGCGGCTGAGATCCTCTCCGGGATGAAAGATCAGCTGGCAGGAACTCTGATATTCGTGTTCCAGCCTGCTGAAGAAGTCGTCATGGGCGCGTTGGCGATGATCGATGACGGACTATTTGAAAAATATCCTGCCGACCGAGTCATTGGAACCCACCTGTGGAACCAGATTCCAACTGGAATGATTGGCGTGAACAGGTCAACCGTATTTGCTAGCGCAGACCAGTTCCGTCTTACTGTTCACGGCAAGGGGGGGCATGGCGCAATGCCTCACAAGACCATCGACCCAGTGGCTGCTATTGCCGAAATCATTACCACGGCGCAAACAGTAGTTAGTCGTGAAGTACCTCCGAATGAAATGGGGGTTCTCACGTTTGGTCAGATTCATGGCGGATCAGCACCAAACGTTATTGCCGACAGTGTGACCGTCGAAGGTACTGTACGTGCGTACACTGCCGAAACTCGAATCCTGATCATGCAGTCGCTTGAGCGAATTGCCAGCAATGTCGCTGCGGCCATGCGGGCATCCACTTCATTTGAACGAATTCACGGTGCGCCGCCGGTCATCAACGATCCTGAGGTTGCTGCTTGGGTTACTCAGCAGGCGAGTTTGGTAGTTGGTGAAGGCAACGCCAAGGAATGGGAACCTGTCAGCGTCGGTGACGATATGGCAGAGTTCAACGATCGTGTGCCGGGCGTGTACTTCCTGCTCGGTGCTGCTCACGACGATGCGAGAGTGGCTGAACGAGGCATCGAAGGTCACCACAACGCCAAGTTCGACTGGAACGAAGACTGCTTGCCACTTGGCATCGAGGTGTTTGTGCGGTCGGCAGTGGACTATTTGTCGTAATTTCGCTGGCTTGAGGAACGCTATATCGACGGGTGATGGAACTAATCTATCTAACTGTTCCTCAACACTGTGGCATGAAACAAATAATCCTAAAATCAGCGGCGTTGGCTGGCGTTATCGTACTCGTCGCCGTGCTGTGGCCAATATTTACAGAGGCAGAAACCTCGCTAGCAGCGTTCTACGTGATTGCATCGGCGGCTGGAATCGACATTGCGGGGCTCGCTCTATTCAGCAAAAAGCGCTGGCTGCTTTGGGCAGCACTTGGTGTTTGGCCCGGCGCGATAGCTGGCGGACTGGTGTTCGCAGGAATTGCATTTCTCACGGTCGGAAACGGGACGACAGGCTGGGAAGGTGCGATTGTGGCGATCGTATCATCTACGGCGTGTTTGTTGGTGCCATTGACGGAGCAATCACAGGCGGCGTTCTCGGTGCACGTAAGTCACGCCGAGCACGTCGCCTGATTGTTAGTCGCTCTGTCTAAACGACCGGAGCTGAGCCGCCGTCTACGTTGATGGCTGTTCCGGTTACGTAGCTGGCGCGTCCTGAAGCTAGGAAGCAGATCACATCACCAGCTTCTTTCGCTTCACCAATACGTCCGAGAGGTACGCCACCGCCGAAGGTTGCCCAATGATCGTCGAGCGAGTAGCTCGGGTCTTTGGCGTTGAGTCCTTCCCAGCGGGTTCGGTGCTGGCCTGACTTCAATACGCCAACACAGATCGTGTTCACTCGAATGTTGTGCTCGGCGAGTTCACCAGCCCACGACTTTGTGAGTGAGATGCCGGCTGATCGGGATAGGGAAGTCGGTTGCGAACCGGGTCGAGCAGCCTTGCCGCCGGGAGTGGTCGTGTTGATGATCGCTCCGGTGCCAGATGCTTTGAGGTGAGGCAATGCAGCTCGTGCGCAGTAGATTGCACCGTAGATCTTGATTCCGAAGTCGGTTTCCAAGTCAGCGTCGGTCATTTTTTCGAGCGTCGTTGCCGAAGAAGTTCCTGCGTTGTTGACCAAGATGTCGACACCGCCGAACTCGCTGACCACTTTGGCAACCATCGCCTGAACGCTAGATTCGACAGATACGTCGGCTGAAACTCCGATGACTTCTCCACCTGATTCCGCCTTGATCTCGGCAATAGCGGCGTCGAGTTTAGATTGCGTTCGTCCTACGATCGCTACTTTCGCGCCTTCGCTCGCAAGTGAAATAGCTGCTGCTTTTCCGATACCGTCGCTGCCGCCTGTGACAATAGCGACTTTGCCGTTTAATCCTAGATCCATCGTGTCGGTTCCATTCTTTAGCCCATGTTCATATCAAACGGGGCGACGATGCCAACTGTTTCTGTCGATGCAGAACGCGTCGGCAGTCATCACTACCGTTGCTGCGACGGATTATAAACACGAAAATCGGAAAATCATTTGATACTGCGTCTTTATGCGTGCGAGTTGTATTCTTAACCCTTGTGCGATTTTTCCGTTGCTGCTGCCGGTGTACACATGGTGAATGAGCGTGGCAGCCGTTGAGTCGCACAGTCGACATATCAAGTTTGGGTAATTTTTAGATCGGTAACTGAAGTGAAGAACAGGCAGCGTTTCGAACCGCTTACAGTGCCGCGTAGAGTCATTTTGGGACCAGGGCCTAGCTCAGCGAACCCGCGGGTTCTCCGTGCGATGTCGCTGCCTATCATCGGTTACCTCGATCCCGCGTTCTTGGAAATTCTCGACGAACTGACCGGAATGCTTGGTGAGATCTTCAAGACTAAGCAACGGGCATTCGCCGTTGCTGGAGCCGGATCGGCAGGTATGGAAGCCGGCCTTGTTAGTCTGGCTTCGCCTGGCGACACGGTAATTATTTGTTCTTACGGCTACTTCTGTGAACGACAGATCATCATGGCCGAGCGACTTGGGTTCAACGTAGTTCCGCTTCGCACCGAGTGGGGCAAGTCGATGGATCCCCAAGTGCTTGCCGAAGCATTGAAAGAGCATCCTGAAACTCAACTCGTGCTTGGTATTCACGCCGAGACTTCGACTGGAACCATTCAGCCGATTGCCGAGTTTGCTCGTCTTTCTCACGAAGCCGGAGCGCTGTTCATGACGGACGTTGTGACCTCACTGGCCGGTTGCGAACTTAAATTCGACGAGTGGGAATTGGACTTTGCTTACTCCGGTTCGCAGAAATGCCTAGCGGCCCCTCCTGGAATTTCTCCCGTGGCTATTTCAGATCGTGCGCTTGAGTACATACGGAACCGTCCTAAGCCCCCAACATCGTGGTATTTGGATCTTTCATTGATCGCTGACTACTGGGGACCGGATCACATTGCTCACCACACAGCGCCCGTAAGCATGATTTACGGTTTGCGTGAAGCGGTGGGAATGGCGTTGAACGAGACTCTTGAGGTTCGGTGGCAGCGTCACGAGGCGAACGCCTCTGCTCTTCGGGCGGGGTTAACTGCTCTGGGTTTGGAACTGCCGATATCGAAAGAAGAGCGTTTGGATCAGCTGACAGTCGTGAAGCTTCCGAAGGGAATCGATGATGTGAAGCTGCGTACTCAACTTCTTGAAGAATATTCAATCGAGGTTGGGCGTGGTCTTGGCAAGTTCGCTGGCGAAGTTATTCGAATCGGCCTGATGGGCGAGTCGTGTGTTCCTGCAAATGTGTTCGCACTACTCAACGCCCTAGAGAAGATTCTCCCCGATCACGGATTTGAAGTTGCCAAAGGTGCGGCTACAGCAGCTGCAAGTGGGCAGTTAGCCGAAAATCCTTCACCGGTTTACACGGCTTAGCGTTTCGGCTGATTAGCCGCTATGAACGTTCGAGTGCGTAGGCTTGATCTAGCAGGTCGACGACGTATCTGACCTTTGTCGACCTGCTAATCGAGTCTTCTTTGGCGACCTCTGTAAGAGCGAAATCCAATTGCATTGCGCAGCCGGGATTTCCAGTAGCAACAATTTCGGCACCAGTAGCCAGAACGTTACGCGCTTTGCGTTTTCCTAGTTTAGCGGACATCTCACGTTGGGTAAGCGAGTACGTTCCAGCCGATCCGCAGCAAACTGCTGCTTCTCCAAGATTAATCAACTCTAATCCGGGTATCGAATTGAGAATCGCTCGTGGCGCATCGGTGATTCGCTGAACGTTCAGCAGGTGGCATGGGTCTTGATACGTGACTTTTACGTTCAATGGCTTGGTCGGTGCTTCGAATTCGTATTCGACCAGTAGCTCGTGAATATCTTTGGTTAGCTCTGCTACCTGCTTCGCCTTATCGACGTATTCAGATTCGTTCGCTAGCAGTTCTCCGTAATCCTTCATCGCCGCGCCGCAACCGGCTGAAGCGGAGACGATGGCATCGGGCTTTGCTGATAAGAATGAATCGATGTTCTGCTTTGCCATCTCGATTGCTGAGTCTGGTTCACCTGAGTGGGTGTTCAGAGCGCCGCAGCAGCCCTGTCCTGCCGTTAGGTGCACTTCGATGCCGTTGCGGGTCAGTACACGTACTGTGGCTTCAAGTGTTTCGGCGTGGGTTAGCGCCATTACGCATCCTGCCAACATCGCCACTTTCGCCTTGCGAACGCCCTGAGCAGGGTGGACTTGACCTTTGGCTACAAAGAAATTGTCCGATAGCTCAGGTAAATATGCGTCGGCGAGTTCGGCGTCACCGGGGAGAAGCTTCAGCAGGCCAGTGCCGCGTGCGATTGTTCGCATGCCCGATTTTTTGTAGAACTTGAGCGCGTTACCCGCCATTCGCAGTTTTACGGGGGAGGGCAACATCGTGTTGTAGCCGATTGAACGGGCAGTGCGTTCTGTGAACGATCGTTTGGTGTGCTGTTCGACTTGCGCTCGGGTCGCTTCCATCAGCTTGCCGTATTCGACGCCCGAAGGACACGCCAGTTCGCAAGCGCGGCACTGCAAGCACAGATCCCAGTGTCCAACTACGGATGGGCTCATGTCGAGGCGACCTTCGTTGACCGCCTTCATCAGTGCGATTCGGCCACGAGGAGATTCAGCTTCAAGTCCTGTTTCCAGATAGGTAGGGCAGGCCTGAAGGCAGAAGCCGCAATGGACGCACTTGTACAGATCGGACTCTTGCGGCGCGTGAGGTCCTGAGAATCCTGGGAACGTACCCGGTGGACCTACTGAAATTGTTGGCTTATCGATCGACATCGAAGCGGTTAAATCTTTCCTGCGAATCGCCCGGGGTTGAGTGTGTTTGTTGGATCGTATTGTGCCTTGATTCGTCGCATCAGATCGATCGAACTTCCAACGTCGCTGAACACGTCGATACTTTGTTTTACGTGCAACGGGCACATTTCGATTACGTAAGATCCCGAGTGCTGTGATATCTCATCAACGAATATCGTCGTGAAGGCAGAAGCATCATCGTCATTTACGGGATTGGAAAGGATTGTCGAGGCGCCGAAACCGAGGTCGGATATTGTCGAAATATCGTGACTGTGTAAGTTGGAAATTTTGGTACGAGTGGCTTTGGAGGCTTCAAGAGTTTCTAGTGGTCGAGATGTCATTCTTACGGTCAGTGAAGAATTTGATTCGGCGTCTTCGAGCTTCGCCCATGCTGCGCGTGCTGAAACATCGCTGAGCACCGCGTAGCCTGTTGCCGCGGCGGCACCTGCGGCCCCAACAACTTCGTTTACCTGTCGTTCAATCGAACGGATTCCACCACCGAGTTTTATGAGGAGTGTGGTCACATCGTCAGTGGATACGGTTTCTCCGGCTGCCTCAACAGTATGCTTTGCTAACGGACCAGATAGAACGGAAATTGCTTCTGGCAAGAAGAGTCCGTTCACCAGCTTCATTCCAACTTCGTTAGCAGTGGTTTCATCATCGAACCAAGCGATGATGGTTTGCTGCTCGGGCGGAAGCGGCAGCAACTTGAACGCCGCCTGCGAAACTACCCCAAGTGTGCCGTATGCCCCAGTGTGGAGGCGATGCAATTCATAGCCCTGCACGTTTTTCACGACTCGTCCGCCGGTTTTTGTGATTGTGCCATCAGCGAGAACGATCTGCATGCCGATCACCCAGTCTCGGATGCCGCCAGTCGAAGACTGACGCCGTCCTGGGGCGTTAGAAGCGACAGAACCACCGACCGTTGCTCTATGAGGTTTTCGTACTTCAAATGCCAATCGTTGACCTTCTTTGGCGAGTAGTGCGTTTAGTGAACCAATAGTCACTCCAGCGTTCGCCACGACTGTCATATCACCCGGTTCGTGTTCGATTTCTCCGGTGAATCCAGACAGATCAATTGCGGTGTCGTAACTCGACGGAATGTTGCCTACGCCGATCCGAGTTCCTCCGCCCCACGGTGTGGCAGATCGACCGGAAGTCGATACTGCAGCCAGCGTGTTCGAAAGCTCATCGAGGGATTCTGGACGCTCGATTGATGAAGGAGTGAAACCGTCTAGGGAATGGCTCAATTTCGTGTTCTGTCCCTATGCCTTCGCCGCGATAATAGGAGTTCGCGGTGTTGAATGCATCTGTGGCTTCCAAGGGGCCGTGTCCCAGAGATGATCCCCAATAGCTGTTGCTTCATTGATCGCCTCGTTAGGAATATTCTCTTCCCAAGCAACAAGATTCTGTTGGAGTTGCTCAAGTGTTCGTGCACCTACGATGCACGCCGAAACCGCTGGGTGAGTTCTAACCCACTTCAGCGCAAGCGCCATCGGAGAGACTTTGTACTTTTCGGTGACTGCAATGAATTTTTCCATTGCGTCAAAAGTAGCTTCGTTCCAGTATGTGTTCTTGTAGAAATTGGCGGCTCGGAAGTCGTCAGAGAAGCGACCTCCGCTTGAGGATTCCACTTTGAAATTGCGATGTTTTCCGAGTAGGAATCCACCGGCCTGAGGTGAGTAGACCATTGCGCCAACGCCTTCTTCTAAGCAAAGAGGGAACAGTTCTCGTTCAGCCTCTCTGTAGAGGAGGTTGTAGCGAGGCTGGACAGAGTTGAATTTGCTGAAGCCGTTCTTATCTTGTGCCCAAAGCGCTTCGGTAAGCTGCGGACCTGAGAAGTTTGAAACGCCGATGTAGCGTGCTTTGCCGGAACGAACAACATCGTTGTACGCCTCGACTGTTTCCTCGATAGGTGTTGTTAGATCGGGAGCGTGGATTTGGTAGAGGTCGACATAGTCGGTGTCGAGGCGTTTTAGTGAATCGTCGATCGCCTGCATCACGTACTTCTTGTTCACGCCAACATCGTTCGGATTTGGTCCGACTTGGCTTCTGCCCTTGGTCGCCAGAACTACTTCCGAGCGTCGAGTCTTAATGAATCGTCCGACATTCTCTTCCGAGAGTCCATCGGTGTATGAGTTCGCAGTGTCGATGAAATTGACTCCACCTTCGAACGCCGCGGACATAATGCGAAGAGAGTCTTCTGCATTTGTCTGTCCGCCGAAATTATCGGCACCGATGCAGTATTCAGAGATTTTCAGCCCGGTTCTTCCGAGGTTCACGTATTCCATATTGATCGCCTCTTATTTCGCTGCCGAAGATGTGGGTAGAGTGCCAAAGGCCTGTCCAGAGTTTGGTGGGTATGCCATTGGAGCTTGTGCTTCAAACTCGTCGGCGACCGCTCGAACCTCCAACATCACTTCGTCAGGCGCTGATTTCGACCACGCTTCGAGTACACCCTTCACATGGTCGACTTTGCGAGCACCGAAGATAGGTGCGGTAACACCGGGGAATTCTGAAACCCACTGAAGAGCCAATCGGACGGCTGGCTGCCCGTGCTTTTCAGCGATTGCTGTGAATTTTTCGACTGCAGTGAATGTTGCGTCATTGAAGTAGCGAGATTTCAGACCGCCGCCCTTTGAATCGTCCCGAAGATCGAATTTAGATCCGGCTACTGCTTTTCCAGATTTACCGTGCTGGCCTGTCAGCATTCCGCTCGCAAGCGGTGAGTAGGGGATAACCGCTACGTCGTGCTTCTCGGCGAATGGAACCATTTCTCGGCCGAGTCCCGGCTGAAGGATGTTGAAAACGCTCTGAATTGCTTCGAAGCGGTAGAGATTACGGACGTCTGAAGTCCAGAGTCCTTTTGCGAGCACCCACGTGGGGAAGTTTGATGCACCGGCGTACACGATCTTGCCTTGGTGGATCAGATCATCGACTGCACGAAGCGTTTCTTCGATTGGAGTTTCTGCATCCCACGAGTGGCAGTACAGCAGGTCGATTCGATCAGTGCGGAGGCGTCGGAGAGATTCTTCAACCGCTCGGACGATGTGATATCGAGATGCACCAAGATCGTTCACACCGGATCCTACGGCCGAACGGTATTTTGTTGCCAGAACAACCTGATCACGTCGACCGGAGTCGGCGAGGTAGTTGCCGATCATCGACTCGGAACGACCTTCGTTGTAGGAGTCGGACGTATCGACGAAATTTATCCCGCCGTCGAGAGCTGTGCCTAGGATTTCGTGAGCAGTCGGCTCATCGCAGCCGTGCGGGTTACCGTAGTTATCGGTTCCCAAACAGAGGTTCGAAACCTTGGTTCCGGTACGGCCTAGCTTTACGTATTCGATAGGAATTTTAGGACTCCCTGGTGCAGTGTGTAGTTAGCGTTCTGTTTAGGTGGTTTAGAGATCGATCCATCGAGATTCTTTGACGGATTTATAAGCAGCATCGACTATTTCAGCTGCCTTCATACCGTCGTAAAAACTGGTCTCGATAATTGATTGATCGCCCGCGATTATTGCATCGGCGAAAAGCTTGTAAGGCTGAGGATATTCTGGCCCAGGATCAAGCGATGCAACTGGATCGTTTGGCCCGGTCACACCCAGCATTCCGTGTCGGCCATCGGTAGTAATTCGGCCTTTTTCACCGGATATCTCCACACGTGGCGAAGTCTTGCCGTCGGGATCGGTTCCGCGGGATGCGAACGACGTGTGCACGACTGCCATGCCACCGTTCTCCCATTCACACAGGATACCCGACACGTCGGGCACGTCTACATCGACACCTTCTGGGTTATCGGCGGTTGGCCGGTGTGGGTTTGTGGTGTCGAATGACGCTACAACTCGTTTCACTTCGCCGTTGATGAATCGGAGCATGTCGAACACGTGGATGAGTTCGTACATTGACCCTCCACCGTTCTCAGATCGGAATCGCCAAGTCAAAGTCTCTGGTCGGGCGTCGTACTGGTGTGACATGCCCCACCACAGATTTGCGTGGTAGATGCGGCCCACGAAATCGTTGTCGAGATATCGCTTCATTCGGCCCATCATCGTGTTCCCACGCTGGTTGAAGTTGGTCGAATGAATTACTCCAGCCTTTTCAGCTGCGTCGAGCATTTCTTTAGAATCGGCAGCAGTAAGTGCGAGAGGTTTGTCGCAGAGAACGTGCTTGCCTGCGGCAATGGCGTCGAGAACAAGTTCTTTGTGGGATCCGGTTGGGGTGATGATGTCGACAGCGTCGAGATCGTCCATCTTTAGCATCTCGTGATGATCGGTGAAGCCGTTCGGGATGTCCCACTTTTCCTGAAACTCGGCTAGAGCTTCGGGATTGCGCCGCACAGCTGCGACAACCTCGACATTGTCGAGCTTAGAGAACTGTTCCATGTGGGTGTTGGCGAATCCACCGACACCGATGATTCCAATGCGCACTTTTCCGGATGCTGAAGGCACGATCGTTCCTTAATGTGCAACAGAGAACGTTGGAAAACGGCTTGTTGCATCGAGGTTCTGCGGACGGTTTTTCAACGTGGTGACGAAGGTCAGATCGTTGAGGCAATCAGTTTAGCGAAAACCGTCGAACTAAATTCGTTTAGGGCGTTGAATTTATTGCCAGTCTTGAGTACCAGTGGGGCGGAATGACTCAGCTGTGATTCCGTAAGCCTCGCCATGAATTGCTCCGCCCGGGAATACTTTGCCGGGGTTGAATCGTTCAGCGAGAGACGGTACGTCTATGGGGGCGTCTTTTGGAGATTCACCGATAAATGCGGTACGAAGTCTCGACATTGATTCGAGATCATTTTCAGTGAACACGAGTGGCATGTACGCCTGTTTTTCAATACCGATGCCGTGTTCGCCAGATAAAGCACCGCCCGCTGCCACACAGGCTTCCAAAATCTTGGCTCCGGCGAGAATTGCTTGCTTTACTTCCGCAGGATTGCGTTCGTTGAAAAGAATCGCAGGGTGGATGTTTCCATCGCCAGCGTGGAATACGTTTGCGACGGTGACTTCGAGTTCGGCAGCGATCTGATCGACCTGCTGTAGGACCTCTCGTAGCTTCGTGCGAGGAACCACGCCGTCGACGAGATAGTAGGTTGGGGCGATAGTTCCATATGCGCCGATCGCTCCTTTTCTCGTCTCCCAGAGTTTGGCTCGAGTTGCCTCATCATCTGCTTCGCGAATTTCCATGGCGCCGTTTTTATTGCATATAGTGAGAACGGTTTCAGTTTGTTCTTCGACCGACTCAATTAGACCGTCGACCTCCACGATCAATACGGCTTGAGCTTCCTTTGGGTAGCCGGGGTGATAGAACGGCTCGACCGCGTCGATTGTGTTTCTGTCCATCATTTCGAGCGCGGCGGGTACCATTCCTGCAGCGATGATCTCCGAAACGGTGTCCGAAGCGGCGTCCATAGTGGTGAATGCGGCGAGCATGCTGTGGATCATCTCTGGCTTCGGCAGAAGCCGAACTGCGATCTTGGTAACGATGCCGAGTGTGCCTTCCGATCCGACAAATGCTCCTCGAAGGTCGTAACCAGCAGCTTCGCGCTGCGTACCGCCGAACCACGTAAGCGATCCATCTGCGAGTACAACTTCGAGTCCGAGTACGTGATTTGTTGTCACACCGAGGGCGAGACAATGAGGTCCGCCGGCGTTTTCGCCAATGTTTCCGCCAATGGTGCAGGTCTTTTGACTGGCAGGATCAGGGGCGTAGAAAAGTCCGAGATGGCTGACTTGTTGCGATAGGTGGAGATTTATCATCCCCGGTTCGACGATAGCGACTCGGTTTTCGGCGTCTACTTCTATCAGTTTCGTGAGTCGGGTAAGGGCGATCACCACTGAGTTGCGAAGCGGGACAGCTCCGCCAGAAAGGCTGGTTCCTGCTCCACGAGCGACGATGTATGCACCGTGCTTGTTGGCGATTTTTACGATGGCTGAGACTTCTTCAGAGGTCGAAGGCAGTACGACCGCCTGAGGCGACGCTTTGTCGATCGAACCGTCATATTCGTAGACCAATAGGTCTTCAGCTTTCCAGATGACGTACGAATCGCCAACGACGCGGGAAAGCTCTGAGATCATCGAGGAACTGACTGATGTTTCAGTAGGCATGGGTTAATTGTTACACGGGGTTGGTTAGTTACCAAGCCCTAGAAAATTGTTCCTACGCCAGTTACGTTTCTGACTATTTCACGATCTTCCTGGTCACGAATGATCTTTGCGGTCAATTCGTCAGGGTCGCCCCATTGGTCGAGGAGGATTTTGAGCAGGCGAGCCTGAACTTCTGAGTGCTCTGGAATCCCGGCGAGGTTCGTGAACTCTTTTGGATCGGATTTCAGATTGTAGAGTTCGAGTTCGACTGGATCACCGTGTCCGTAACAGAGCTTCCAATCGCCCGATCTGACCATTCCGAGGGCACGATCGGTACCGTGAGCGAAATGCTCGGATATTGCAACGTCGTTGAGGGTTGAAGTGTCGCCTTCGAGTGCGGGAACAAGAGATTGTCCATCAAGATCCCATTGATCGAGTTTGATTCCAGCGAGATCGAGAATCGTAGCGACGGCATCGACATTTGATACTGCCTCTCTGACTCGTTGGCCACCTTCGAATTTACCCGGCCACGAAATCTGAAGAGGAACGTTCGCCGATTGCTCGTAGAAGCACATCTTGCGCCAGAGACCGTGTTCGCCGAGCATGTCGCCATGATCGGAGGTGTGAACAATCACAGTGTTCTCTGCGAGACCTTGTTCTTCGAGAACGTCCATCAAATGACCGATCTTGTCGTCGAGGTACGTGCAAAGACCGTAGTAGGCGGCTCTTGCGCGGGCGATTTCGTCGTCTGACCAGTTCCCGTCGAGACCAAACATTTGCCTAAGTCGATTGGCAGTTTCTGGAAGCTCATCGAGATGGCCTTCGGGTATATCCGGCATATCGACGTTATCGGGGTAGTACTTCGAAAAGTACGGTTCAGGAACGATGAATGGGAAGTGCGGTGCTATAAAACCAACGCACATGGCGAATGGCTTATCGTGCCTCGTTGGATCGGAAAGAAATTTGACAGCTGCCTTTTCCATAGCGTCGTCAGCTTGGATCATCGGACTAACTCCGGCCTCGGCCTCACGGACGCCGTACCAGTCTTCTCCGGCAGTTGGAATACCGTCCGACCAACGGTAGTGGTCGAGCGGTGCTTCGATGTGTGGGTCGCGCGAGAGTTGTTTCTCGAATCCATGAAGCGGATCGGGACCCACGAGGTGCATCTTGCCGTTCAGGGCAGTGTCGTAGCCCTCGTTCCGTAACAGGTATGGCCAGGTGAGTTTGTCGACCGGCATCGGCTTCGTGTTGTCCCAAACTTCAATGGTCGAAACGTACTGACCCGTCATAAACGACGCCCGAGATGGGATGCACAAAGGTGAGTTGCAGTAGTTCGCCTCGAAGGTCACACCTTGCTCGGCAAGGCGATCCATGTTTGGCGTTTCGATGATCGGGTGACCATACGTCGAAGAGAACTGAGCTCCGTGCTCGTCGGACATGATCACGAGGAAGTTTGGTTTCGAGTTCGTGGCTATCGGATTTCTCTTTTGATCGCTAATGATCGCTGTTGAAGAACGGTATTCGCTATGGCGTGATGATGGCGCGGGTTACTTCGCTGCCTTTTTGGGTACCAAGCCATTCGGCTGTTTCGAACGCCTTGCCGATCTGGTCGAGCGGAAATTCGTGCGAAACCACGCTCGTGAGTGGGTACTTGTCGGCAGTTCGTTCTAGGAAGTCGATAGCGTTCGGGATGATCCACGGATCGTAGTGCTGGATGCCGTAGAAACGCACTTGATTGGCAACCATCGTCGAAACGTCGATAGTGGCGAACGAGTTAGGCGAAATGTGGCCGACTTCGAGGTAAATCCCTCGCATACGGACCATCTTCAGTCCTTCTTCGACAACTGCTGGGAAACCAACTACTTCGATCACCTTGTCGGCACCGATACCGTTGGTTAGTTCCATCACGCGGTCGATTCGTGATTCAGGAGTGTCGTACTCGTTCATATCGATCGTGTGAGTGGCTCCACACTGCAAGGCCAGATCGAGACGGGGCTTTTGGCTATCGATCACGATTACCTTCGAAGCACCGAGTTCGGCTGCGACTGCTGTGGCATTAACGCCAAGTCCGCCAGCACCTTGAACAACGATGTTGTCTCCGAGTCGGACGCCACCCAGGTGTAACGCTTCGTAAACCTGCGCCAGAGCGCAATTGATTGGTGCTGCGGCAGCATCGCTGATCGAGTCGGGGAGCTTGAATATGTAATTAGGGCTTCGCAGGTAGTAGTACTGAGCAAATCCGCCGTTGCACACTGGCCATTCGTCGAGTGTCTTTCGCCCCGATCGGAACTTACAGGCGCCGAATTCGCCTCGCAGGCAGTTGTAGCAGCGTGCGCAAGGGAAGAAATAGGAATATGCGACACGATCGCCTTCTTTGAGCGGTCGACGCATCGAGTCTGTAGTGATCTTGTTGCCCATTGCAGCAACTTCACCCATCATCTCGTGACCAAAAACAAACGGATCACGTGGCGGTGTGCCTTCAGGGATTCCATCGCCTCGCCAAATGTGAAGGTCCGACCCGCAGACACTTGTTGCTTTGACTCGAATCTGAATTGCATCTGATTCGAGTTCTGGGAGTGGAAGCTCCCGCATCTCCCAGCTTTTGTCGGCGTCGTGCCAAACTGCTGAAGTACCCATTTGTGCCATCGTGATCTCCTGAATGATTGCCTGAAATATTTATTGTGCGTCTGGTGAATATCTAAGCGCTGAATATATGGCAATAATCTATTCCCGTTCGTACGAAGTCACAATAAGCGGCAAGACCAATATTTCGGTCGCCCAGTTGGCAATTTCAGAGAATAGAATTTCGCTGTCGGTATCTGTGAACATGGGTTTCGGCTATTCGAGTGTTGCGGATAAACGCATAAAAAATGAGCAGGACCGAATGACAATATCGAACTGGCGATCGCGAGCTGGCACAACTTTCCAGACTGAAAAGCGGCCCGCTACGGGATCAAAGGGTGTGGTCGTTACCAATCATCCGCTGGGATCAGCCGCTGGATCTGAGATGATTTTGGCTGGCGGCAATGCTATCGACGCCGCCATCGCCTCACTTTTCGCTTTGACAGTTGTTGAACCTATGATGGTTGGCATATTTGGTGCGGGGCACATGAACGTTCGGCTGGCGAACGGCGAGCATCACGTCATCGACGGTTACTCCACCTCACCTGCGGCTTCTACTGAAGACATGTACACGCCGGTAGCTGCTTCGGGTCCTGATTATTTGAAGTGCGTCGACGACCTGAGCTCGATCGGATATCTGTCGATTGGCGTTCCGGGCAACTTGAAGGCGTGGACTGAGGCGTTGGCGGAGTGGGGAACACTGTCTTTAGCTGAGGTCATGGAACCTGCCATTCGGTTCGCTTCTAGAGGGTTCAAAGCCAGCGAATATTTGCAGGATACGATCGTGCAGATGGAAGATGTCATCAGGAAATTCCCCGAAACGGCTGCTACTTACATGCCGAACGGTCAGCCGCTGAAGACCGGTGATCACGTTGATCGATCTGACTACGCCCGAACATTGCGGGCAATTTCTGAGAACGGCCCCGATCATCTGTACAACGGCGCACTTGGAGAAATCGTCTGCGACTATCTGAGTCGAAACGGCGGAATTATTACAACTCAGGACTTGTCGGACTATAAGACGGTTCGACGAAAGCCAATCAAAGGCGAGTACCGGGGATACGAACTGTTTGGTCCGCCGCCACCTTCGGCCGCTGGCGTTCACATCACCGAGATGTTGAATATATTGGAAGAGTTCGATGTTGCTGAACTAGGATTCGGCACTGCTGATTCGATTCACCTGTTGGCAGAATCGATGAAGAAGGCGTTTGCAGACCGAAATCGATACACAGGCGATCCTGAATTTGTCGAAGTGCCGGTTGATCGGCTGATTTCGAAGCACCATGTCGAAGATTTCATCGACAGTATCGACATGGACAAGGCATCGCCTGAGATAGAGCCGGGATCGAACGAGCCGGATCACACAACGCACATCACTGTTGCTGACTCAGACGGAAACGTTGTTTCGGCGACGCAAACAATCAACGAATTGTTTGGTTCGAAAGTCACTGTCCCAGGCACCGGAATGCTGCTGAACAATACTCAGCAGATGTTCGATCCTCATCCGGGGAATGCTCGTTCTGTTCTACCCAGAAAGCGGGTTACAAGCAGTATGGCTCCGATGATAGTTATGAAAGAGGGATTGCTAGAGTTTGCGTTAGGACTTCCCGGTGGTGTGCGGATATTCACCTCGGTTCTACAGGCAATTGTTAACTTGATTGACCACCGGATGTCTGCGCAGGAAGCCGTCGAAGCTCCACGCATGTGGACTCAGGGACAGGATGTGGAGATTGAGGTCGGTGTGCCTGCATCGGTTCGAGCGGCAGTGGCTGCCAAAGGACATCGAGTGACCACGGTGAACGCTGCCGGTGGTGGGATGAACATTGTTCGGTTCGAGCCGGGTGGCACTATTTCTGGCGCTTGTTGTTGGCGGGCAGACGGTCACGCCGTTGGGATTGGCGGAGGATTCGCTCGACCGGGCGTGAGATTCCGACCTCTCGCCGGTGATCAAGAAACAGCGGCTGAAGAAGCCGTGATTTCACAAGTCAATGATGGCGATGCGGCAGATACCGTGATCGAATCAGAAAGTACGAAAGAAACCAAGACCGACGGAGACGAAGTTTAAAGTGCCCAATCACCAACTGATTTGCGTGGATTGTTCGTCGAAGCAAGATCCTTCTGTCGCCGATTTGTATTGTTCTGAGTGTGGCGGGCTTTTTGCGGTCGAATACCTCGCAGCTCCGGACGGAACGATGCCTCGTTTGCCGATGGACGAGCCGTTGAATTCAAATTCGCTGGGTGAAGGCGATACTCCGCTGGTCTTTCTCGATAAAACCTGCGAGCACTTGGGACTGGGTTCGCTTTGGGCGAAGCTCGAGTTCATGTCTCCGACAGGTTCGTTCAAAGACCGTGGTTCTGCGGTTCTCACGACTATGGGGCGTGATTTCGGAGTTACAGAGTTCATCGAAGATTCTTCCGGCAATGCAGGCGCTTCGCTATCCGCTTACGCGGCTGCTACGGGCCTGAAGGCACATGTGTTTGCTCCGGCTAGCGCCGCTAGCGGTAAGCTCGATCAGATTCAGATATTTGGTGCGAGTCTTCACAAGATCGAAGGTCACCGGCAGGCGGCTACTGAAGCTGCTGAAGAGTTCGTTAAAGACCGTGGACTCGTCTACATGTCGCACAATCTGAGTCCATATTTCTCAGAAGGAATGAAGGCTGTAAGCTACGAAATAGTAGAGGTACTGGACGATGGAATAGACCACGTCGTTTTGCCTGTGGGGAACGGTTCGCTATTGATCGGAATGGTTCGTGGATACCAAGAGCTTCTCGAAGCTGGAATTATTAGAAGAATTCCCAAATTCCACGGCGTTCAAGCCCACGCAGTGCGCCCGGTGGTGGCTGCACTGAACGGGGAAGAGTGGTCGCATGAAGATGTGCAACCTACCAACGCTTCGGGAATTGCAGTTTCGAAGCCGCCGCGACTCAAAGATATGGTCGAAGCGATTCGGGCGACTGGTGGTTCGGGAATCACTGTTTCTGAAGAATCATTGATCGACTGGCAGGCAAGATTGGCTTCATCAGAAGGCGTGTTTGCAGAGATGACGTCGGCCGGCGCGTTCGCTGGCTTGGCGCAGTTGATCGAATCGGGTGTGATCGAACGAGACTCGAACGTTTGCGTACCGATCACCGGAAGTGGTCTAAAAGAACCGCTTAAGAAGTAACGGCGAAGACACTAGCTGTTGATCTGAGCAAATACCTTTTCGAAGCCATCGATTGCCCCTTCGATCACCCAATCGTCGACACAGTAGGACGCTCGGAAGTATCCCGGGGTGCCAAAGCCAACACCGGGAACTACCAGAACGAGTTCCTTTTGCAGCTGGGCAACAAACTCGGTGTCATTTGGAATTGGCGATTTCGGGAACACATAGAAGGCGCCATCAGGTCGTACGCACTCGTAACCGATTTTGGTGAGCGCTGCGTAAAGCAGATCTCGCTTTTTGCGGTAGATGTCGATATCAACAGTCGCTCGCTGGATTCCGGCAACGACGCGCTGCATAAGCGCAGGGGCATTCACAAAACCAAGGGTGCGAAGAGAGAAGTTTAGTGCGTCGAGCAGTTCCGACTTTCCGGGGTCGTTCGGGTTCACTGCTATGTAACCGATTCGTTCGCCGGCGAGCCCGAGGTCTTTGGAGTGAGAGGTTGCCACGATCGATCGTGCATGGTGTTCGAAGATGAACGGGTAAGGCGAGTCGGTGTAGATAAGCTTTCGGTATGGCTCGTCGGAGATCAGGTAAATCTCGGTTCCGTACTTCTCTTCCGCCCCCTGTATTGCCGCTGCGATCGCGGCTATCGATTCCGCAGGGTAGATCACACCTGTGGGGTTATTGGGTGAGTTGATGATTACGGCCCGGGTTCGAGGGCCAATCGTTGCTTCTAGCGATGCAATGTCAGGAAGCCAGTGTTCGTCGCAGGTGGCGATTTTCGATGCGCCGGTCTGGTGTTCGACGTAGAACACGTATTCAGCGAAGAACGGGGCTATGAGGACGACTTCATCGTCTTTATCGAGGATTGATCGAAGGATGGTATTGATCGCACCAGCTGCACCGACGGTCATCAGAACTTCTGATCCGGTGAACGGAGTGCCAGATTCTTTAGCCAGAACTTCAGCGACTTTTGCCCGTACTTCGGGGAATCCGCCGTTGGGCATGTAGCGGTGGGTGCCTGGTGTTTCTTCGTTGATCAGGCGCTGTAGTTCAGTCTTGAACTCGGGTGGCGGCTCTAACAGCGGGTTTCCTAGGGAAAGATCGAATACGTTCGCGTGGCCATGAATTTTGCGCAGTTCGATGCCTTCTTCGAACATTCTGCGGATCCACGAGCTGTTATTCATCTGTTCTCGAACTTTTCGAGAGATCGCCATTCGAGCTTCCTTAGATATTTTTGAACTTACTGAGCAGGGGCTATCAATTTAGCTGGATTTCTCGTCGTCGGGTGCAGAAGATTCGGCTTCGGAATCATCCGCATCATCCTCGCCTGGGTCTGGCTTACCTTCTTGTTTCCTCTCGCCAATCTTAAAGAAATCCTTCATGAACTGAGGGCCACCAGAGTAGGGATTATCGACCACATATGTGTTGGCAATTTTATCGTGCCAACCTTGACGTTTAGGGTCGAATATTAGCCAGAATATGCCAACCCCTGCGGCGAGGAATGACACGAGTTTGCCGATCATCTCTCTTGGAATAGCTGCGGGCCCGGGTGTTCTGCCGTCTGAATCGACCACAACAATCCCAGCCACCCATTTGCCGGGAGTTCGTCCCCAAAGAATGGTTGGGATGATGAAGTAGCCAAAGAAGAAGATAAGGTCGGGTGCGACTGCTTCCTCGCTGAAGATGTTCCCGTTTGCAACAGGTGCGACTGTGTAGATGATCATCATGATCAACCCAAGGTCGATCGTGAAAGCGTACAAACGCCGCATTGGCCCAGCGAAGATCATTGGGTAGATCGTCGGTCCGTCGGTTTTTTCGGGCGTCTCTTCAGATTCCGACTTTTTATCGGTCTTCGCTTGGAGATCGGCTTTGTAGCGAGAGGTTGTCGGGCGATTGCGCGGATTGCCGCGTTTCTTTGTTCCTGAAGGCATATATAGCCAATATTACGGCTCAGCTGCTTCCACGGCACTACAAACTGGAATTAGAATCGGCGCCATAACCACTATTTTTGAAATTCGTTTACTGGACTAAAGCGAACGACTCATGGGAGTTTTCACATGGCAGGCAGGCTCGAAGGCAAGATTGCACACATTACAGGCGGCGGTTCCGGACTTGGCGATGCGATGGCGCACCTGTTCGCACAAGAGGGCGCTCGGGTCGCCGTTTCCGATCTGAAACTAGAGGTTGCGCAGAGCGTCGCTGACTCTGTCGTTGCAGCCGGCGGAGATGCAATCGCACTGGCAGGCGATGTGTCGAAACGTGACGACTGCGAACGAATGATCGCCGATACGATATCGAAATTAGGCGGGATCGACGTTTTAGTCAACAGCGCCGGAGTCACTCCACGCTACGCACCGAAAGAGTGGGATTTCGAGAAGACGTGGGACTGGGTAGTGAGCGTCAATCTCAAAGGCACGATGATGATGTCTCGGTTTGCTGTCGATCACATGAAGACCCAGAATTCGGGTTCCATCGTGAATATGGCGTCGATTATCGGTCTCGTTGGCTATGCACAGGGAATAAGCGACGGATTTAACCCGTACCCGCACACCAAAGGCGGAGTCGTGCAAATGACTCGTGACATGAGCATTGCGCTAGCAAAGCAGGGCATACGGGTGAATTCGTTGTGTCCAGGCTTTACCTACACACCACTTGTTAGCACCTTGGTTGAAGATGCCGATATGCACGAGCGCCTGAAGTCACTTCACCCGATGGGGCGTCTTGGTGAACCAAAAGAAATCGCCAATGCAGCGTTGTTCCTAGCCTCCGACGAGGCATCGTTCATCACCGGCGTGAACTTGCCTGTTGATGGTGGTTACACGGCTCAGTAGGTGCCAGAGGTACGTCTTCTCCGGCAAGTCGAGAACGGGCTAATACTGTAGATATAGACGGGGCAAACTCTGAAATTCTAGAAGATCGACGCTGGGTCGACTACCGAGAGTAGCTTTCGGTCTTCGACCAAGCGTTCTAGATTGCTCAGTGCGAAAACAACCGCTCGTTCGTTGCCTTCACCGGTTCCGCCTGCCCAATGAGGCGTGACGATCGACGTTGGCATGTGAAGGAGCGGGTTGTTTGGGTTCGTTGGCTCTTCTTCGAGAACATCGAGTCCAGTACCAGCAATTTCGCCATCTTGAAGAGCTTTGATCAGGTCAGCCTCATTGTGGACCGGACCCCGACAGGTATTGATGAAGATGGCGGTCTTCTTCATGATCCCAAACTCGCGTGAGCCCATCATGCCTCGAGTTGAGCTGTTCAATGGAACGTGAACGGTAACGATGTCGCTGACTCGCAACAGGTGATCCAATTCGACGGCCTGAGCACCTAGTTCTTGATCTCGCCCCGGCATTAGTTCGATTGCATCGTGATAGAGCACTTCGCAATCGAATCCAGAGAGGCGTCGAGCAACCTGTCGTCCGATGTTTCCAAAACCGATGATACCAACCGTTTTTCCGCTGATTTCAGTACGGACTGGCAGTTGATCGACGCCGTCGCGCCAATTGCCGTCTTTCGTGTTGGTCCATGATTCCATCATTCGCCTGTAGACGCTGAGCATGAGAGTAATGGCGTGTTCAGACACGGAAATTGCGTTGGAACCGCCGTTGTTTGCAGTGCTGATACCGAGTCTGCTCAGTCCAACTACGTCGACAGAGTCGTAACCAGCGGTCAAAAGCTGTACTAATTTCAACTTTGGAAGTTGTTCGGCAATATCCAACGGAATCGATGCGAGCCAAGGAACTACCGCGTCTGCGTCTTTGAGTCCCTCGATCAACTCACCTGGTGATGATGATGGATCGGCAAGGACGACATTTACGTTGTCGGGCGCATGTTCGTTCAGAAGATCCCAACGTCGTTGGTGCTCGGCAGTGGCGAGATTGGCAAGAAAGGCGATGGTTGGCATTGAGAGTTTGAATCCGGTGAGGCTTAGGTGCTGTAGATGAAATCGTTCGGCAGTGTACCGGCGATCTTATGCGGTTGGTTGAACCATTGAAACTATACGTGGCGGGCTATTCGCAGTCCTGACTTGTAAACGTCTTTTACGTTCCAGAGCGCATCGAGATCAGCAGTGGGGTCGCCAGCTACGACGAGAACATCGCCTGGGCGACCAGTTGCCAGTGTTCCTGCCTGATCGCCTACAGCAATCGATTATGCGGCATGGCTCAGGCCGGTTACCAAGGCTTCTGTCGTTGTAAGACCAGCTTTGGTTAGTGCGATCATTTCTTTTACGAATTCGCCCGGCGGGTATGCTCCCCACGGCGAGTCGCTGCCAGCGATCATTCTCACACCCATTTTCACCAGCCTATTTACTGAATCGACTCGAGTTTCTAGCGACTGCTTTGAAGCGTCGATGCTGCCTTGCTCTTCTTTGGTGAGCCAGCCGCGGTCGTATCCGATCCGTTCGGTCAGATCGATACCGGCTTGGACCACGTGTAGTGTTGGGTTCACCCAAGCCTTGGCTGCAGCCAATTGCTCGGCGAGCGGCTCATTGAACTCGTACATTCCGGTTTCGTCTTCAAACACGCAATGAATGATCATGTCGACACCGGCGTCGAGTGCGTTCTTGATGCCCTGCATCGAAGCACAGTGGGCTGCGGTTAGTTTTCCGAAGCGGTGATCCTCTTCGACTATCACTGCCATCTCTTCGACTGTGTAGGAGGCTTGGAGTGGGTTCGATGACCAGGTCGATCCGCCAGTAGCCATGATTTTGATGAAATCGGCGCCTTCTTTAATTAGCTTTCGAACTTCGGTTCGAACGCCCTCAACTCCATCGGCTTCCGAACCGCAATACCAGAAATGTCCACCTGTGATCGTGATTGGTCGGCCTGACACGACCATTTCAGGTCCTTCGGACAGGCCTCGTTGAATTCCTTCTTTTAGTGAGAAACCAACTTTGTTCTTAGCTCCGTTTTCACGAGCTGTAGTTACGCCGGCGTGAAGGAACGTTCGAGCGTTTTGAAGTGCTCTCATGAGCAGAACATCATCTTGTTCATTTCCGGTGATGTCGCCGTGAGTACAATAGCCGGGAGCCATCATGTGGGTGTGCCCGTCGACGAGTCCAGGCAGAATCGTTGCGTCGCCATAATCCTTGACCGTGAGGGTTGCACCGTCTGGTGCGGAGAGTTCACCGACGGCGCCGATTGCCGCGATTCGACCGTCGTTGAGAAGAATTGCCTTGCCCGAAGCAGTCGGTGACCCTGTGCCGTCGAATATTCGTGCGGCTTTAATTAGGGTGAAATCGTTAGATGGATTTGTTGCCAAGGGCTCTCTCCGAGGGACTGCGCTGTGTATTACGCAACGTTGTCTCACATGGACACGTTTAGCGCAATCGGAGAGGGCGGTCGAATCGTTAGATAACGCCTAGTTCGACGAGAGCTTTCTCTAGAGCGATTTGCGAGGTGAAATGGTGCCCGATCATTCCCGAATCCTGTGCAGCTTCAATGTTCACGGCGAGATCGTCGATGAAGAGTATTTCTTCTTTCGCGACGTTTGATTCGGTGAGAAGAGAGTCGTAAAACGCTGGTTCTGGCTTCATCGATTTGACTTCGTAGGAAACGATGACAGGTTCGAGGTTTGAACTGAACGGCAGAAATCGTTCGGCGGATTTCCAGTGTGGCTCGCTGGTGTTGGACACAAGAGCGATTCGATGATTTTCGGCTATTCGAGCGATAAGCGGGAACATGTTGTCGCTTGGAATAAGAACGGTATCGTAGATTCGAGTGAAATAATCGAGTGGCATGTCGATGCCAAGGGCGGCTATAGCTTGAACCGCGTGTTCGTCGAACGTGACAACACCGCGTTCGAACTTTTGCTTTTCATCTTGTCCAAAAACAATTTCGTGGACTTCTTCCCACAGCTTGTCGCATAGCTCGGCGAGTTGTTTGGATGCAGGTTCTTCGTCGACAGTGCACAAGACGTTGCCGAGATCGAATGCTACGAGGGTTATCGTTGGTTTCATTGTTGGTTTGACGTTTTGTTCAGTTGGTCTGAAACGTGGGAGAGCGTGTCTTGTAGTTGTTTAGTCGTTGCGTCTGCGGGCGGGTTGGCCCCCATTTTTACTAGCACAGCTCGTAAGTATTCAGGATCGTCGTAAGTTGTACCCGTGTTCTTGATCTGACTCGCTGAATCAGGATTCAAGATGGCTTTGGCCTTCTCTGGGAATATTTCAGCTAGTTCTTCATCGGGTAGTGCTTTGAGTACCTCGATTGGTAGATCACGTTTGGGATCTGATTGCCCATTGCTAGTGCCCACGGTCGACTGTTGATCACCCGAATCGTCTTGATTTGAAGTGACTATCGCAATGCTGAATCCGACCGCCAGGCCGATCACTACTGCGAGTGTAATGACGATCTTCACAAACTTTAGCTCCTAGTACAAGTTGCCGACTATTCGTGCCTCAGCGCTTCGATTGGGTTCAATGAAGCTGCTCGAACGGCCGGGTAGATTCCGAAGAACAAGCCGACTGCGACCGATACTGCAAGCGCAATGAACGCTATGTGGGTTTCGATCACTGTTTCTATGATGTCACCATCGACGGATGCCCCGTCGCCGAAGTAGGCGATTGTCCAGCCGACCAGCACGCCGAGTATTCCACCACCGAATGTCATCAGAACAGCTTCAGCTACAAACTGGAACAGAATGTCTCGACGTTTAGCTCCGACGGCTCGGCGAATACCGATTTCACGTGTTCGTTCCGTCACTGACACCAGCATGATGTTCATGACTCCTATTCCGCCGACCAAAAGCGATATTCCAGCGATGGACCCAAGAAGAATTACGAATGTTCCCTGTGTACCTTCAAGCGTTTCTATCGTGTCTTGCTGGGTTGTGATCAGGAAGTCATCGTCTTCATCTGCACCGAGTTCATGACGAAGTCGCAGTACGGTTGAGACATCAGTTCGAGCATGATCGACCGTGTCTTCGGATGTCGCCAATATGTTGATTGATGAGACAGATATCGAATCGACGAGACCTTTTCCGTTGTTCATTCGATAGTGTGCTGTTGTGATCGGGATAAGGGCTGAATTATCGGGATTGAAAATTGTTCCTTCCTGACTTTCCATTACACCAACTACGGTGAACTCTCGTCCTGAGATTTTCAAAGTCGCCCCAACTGGATTTCGCTGAGCAAATAGTGTTTCACTGATCTCAAAACCGAGGACGACCACGTTCGAGATGTTTTGGACGTCGGTATTCGAGATATTTCGCCCTGACGCTATCGAGAGGTTACGAGCTTCTAGGTATTCGGCAGTTATTCCGACCCCGTTGACAAATGTATTTTCTGCGCCAAATACAGCTGCTCCTGAGAACGAGTTTTCCGGTGCTACCAGTCGAACGTCTGGGGCAAATACGTCGTCTTGTAGTGCGAGTGCGTCAGCGAGGCTCAGGACATCCGAATTTCCACCGCCTCCGAAGAACGCAAATCGTAGTGCCTGTGCTCCCGGTCGAACAGTAATTAGCTCAGTGCCGAGATCAGATATTCGTGCAGTCACCGAGACTTGCGCCCCTCGGCCAACCGCCATCATTGCGATTACTGAGGAAACGCCGATCACGATGCCAAGGAGTGTCAATCCGGCTCTGAGTTTGTTGGTTCCGATTGAAGACAGAGCAGTTGATAGAAGAAGAGTGAGGTTCATTCTGACGCCTCGGAATCGACATTGTAGTCGGTAATGGGCGTAGCACGATCGGTCACGATTCTGTCTTCGACGATTCTGCCGTCACGGAAAGCGATTACACGCTTCATGGCTTCTGCAACTTCGGGGTCATGGGTAACCACGACAATTGTTTTGCCATCGACTTCGTTGAGTGATCGAAGCATCTCAATCACCTCGCCACTAGATTTGGTGTCGAGGTTTCCCGTCGGTTCATCGGCAAGTATTAGATCTGGATTTTTAACTAACGCCCGCGCTATACCGACACGTTGCTGTTCTCCACCAGACATCTGCATCGGGCGGTGGTCGTATCTTTCGGAGAGACCGACTCGATCAAGGGCTGTTCGCGCAGCGGCTCGCCGACTTTTCCCGCTGTAGCCACCCGAGTATTTCAGAGGCAATTCAACGTTGCTCAGCGCTGTTTCCCGTGGAAGCAAGTTGTAGCTCTGGAAAACAAAACCAAGTTGGTGTGAGCGAGTTTCGGCAAGTTGATTGTCGGATAAACCAGAAACATCTTGTCCGTTAAGAACAAACCTTCCCGAAGACGGCTGATCGAGACAACCTAGTGTGTTCATCAACGTTGATTTACCCGACCCGGAAGGTCCGATGATCGCGACCATCTCTCCTTGTTCGATTGTCAGGCTGATGCCATCGAGGGCTTTGACCACGTGCGTTCCTATCTGGAAATTACGCGTGACTTCGGTCAACTCTATGACTGGGACTGGAACCGAATTGAGGGAGTTCGTGGTCATCGGCCGCCACCACCTCGTTGTCCAGTAAACCCGCCCCCTGCGGCGCCACCCGGAACCCGAATGGCTCCACCGCCTCCTCCGAAAAACTGCTGGAGAGGGTCGACGGATTCGGCAATTGTCATTAGGACTTCTTGGCCTTCCGTCAGACCTGATTCAACAACAACCCAGAAATCATCACTGGCACCAAGTACTACGTTTGTGGTGACGAACCCGCTCTCAGTAGCGACATCGACTGTCGGTTGAGATAAGGTTCCGCCGATGGCTTGAAGCGGTACCAATAATGCGTTGTCGATCTGGTTAAGCACGATTGTTGCAGTGGCGCTGAGTCCTTCAATGAGATCTACTCCATCAGGCGGTGTCAATGCGATCGTGAGTGGGAATTCGATGACACCTTGCTGATTCACTCCGTCACCAATCTCGTCGATAACACCTTCGAGAACCTGATTTGGTAGGGCATCGAGCGTGACGGCTACCCGGTCTCCAATTCGCAACGACAGAACGTCGATTTCATCAGCGGTACCTTCAACCGTTATTACCGTCGGATCGAGAATGTCGATAGTTGAAGTAGATCGGTTGACTTGGTCACCAGGGGCGACGGATATGGAAGAGATTATTCCGTTGAATGGTGCAATTAAAATTGTTGCAGCCAATTCGGTACGAGCGTTATCGAGATTAACGCTTGCTTGATTGACCGCTGCGGTCGCGAGTTTGATTTGAAGGGCGTCGAGCTCTCCCAACTCAGCGACCGTTGTTTCAGCATCTTTCTCAAGTTCGATTTTTTTAGTGAGCGTAGCCGCCAATGCATTGATATCTATGTCATTCACTGTATCGACGACATCATCGGCCGCTGCCTCAACTGTTTCCTGAGCTGCATCGATGAGGATTTGCTGTGATTTGTGAGCGGCGAGAGCGTCGTCCATCGCTTCGACAAGTGCTTCTTTCGCAACGACTTGCAGATCCCATGCGTCGTCGATCTCGGCGCTTGGGCAGCGAGCGGTTAACGATGTGTACTCGCAATTGGTCAGAATCGGGTATGGCGTCAGGTGAGTCCACACCCACACGACTGACTCGTTCCACGGGGTGCCCAAATCATCTGGCGGACTGTCTGTGGTTGTCGTAGATTTGTCAATTATGTCGTCGACGGTCGTGCCCCAATTTTCAAAGAGGATCGCCGGTTTTAGAGCACGGTCGAGTTCGGTGGTTACGCTGCCGAACCAACCTGAAATCTGTGATGAGTATTCTCCTGATGCTTCATCAAATACTTCTTGGGCTGCAGCTACTAGTTCATCCTGCGTTTCGGCATCGTCATCTGCGGTTAGTACCGTGTCAGCCAGCACCTCGTTGGCGTCGCTTAGTTCGTTTTTGGCTTCGGTCGTAGCCGGGCTATCACTTCCACTGGCTGACGTGTACTCGGCAAGAGCAGAAGCGGCGTTCATTGAGGCAACTCTGGCGTCTGCCAGATTGGATTCTGCAACGGCACTTTCGAGTGGGGTTGCTCCTCCGAGTAGATCGGCGAGGTTTTCACCGGCGCCTTTTAATGCTATTTCGGCGTTGACGACAGCAGAATCGAGCGCTGCGATGGTCACGTCGTCGAGAAGAATTAGCGGCTGACCTTCTTGGACAAATTCACCCTCCTCAACCAATAGCTCTGCAACAGTTCCTGAGATATCGAACCGCAGACTTTCAAGTTTAGGGAACGAGACTGAGCCAGACGCGGTGACGTCGTCGAGTAGTGTGCCTCGTTTTACCGTGACGGGACGACGATTGTCATTGATGGCGTCATCGTCGAGCAAAAAAACCTGCGCCACGAAATACGCTCCGATTGCGATGACGGTTGCCATCGCCACGAAAACACCAAGTTTCACTGCGGGAGCCCCGGCGGATCCCTGTTGTGAGCGGAAATCTGTGTTCGCTCGTTGCATAACTTGTTGTTCAGAGGGAGAAAGTTCCACCGGGTTCTCCTTAAGAGTTGTCATTGGAATTACGTTGTATCGATCGATAGGTAAAAGAGATGAAATTAGGTTCGACTTGCCGGAAGGAGAACATGGAATGTTGTTCCCGAATCGGCATCACTTGTTACAGAAATTTCTCCACCGTGAGCTTCAACAAGTCGCTTCACGATAGTCAGCCCCAAGCCAGCTCCACCTGTTGCGCGGTTTCGACTTTGATCTGCACGGTAAAACTGATCGAATATTCGAGGAAGATCAGTTTCAGAAATACCGGTTCCGGAATCGGCAACAAGTATTTTGACATTGTCGTTATTGCCAAAAATTTCGACACCGATTGACCCTCCATTTGGCGTGTGAGTTAGGGCATTTTCAACGAGGTTGGATATGACTTGCCGTATTCGAGTTTCGTCAAAATCTACGGCGGTCTCAGTGCCGGTCGCTGAGATGCTGAGATCTATCTCCCGTTCTCGCGCTCGCTGGCTGAAGTGGGCGACTGAGTCTTGAATCACCGGCACTGGTGAGCCATGTGATTTATTAAGAGCGAGCGCGCCTGCGTCAGCGATTGCAAAAATACGGAGATCCTCGATCAGGTTCGAAAGATGAATGGTTTGAGTGTGAAGGGTGTCGATCGTTTCTTCGTCAGCTTCGACAACGCCGTCCTTTATCGCTTCAAGATAGCCCTGGATATTTGTTAGCGGAGTGCGAAGCTCATGGGCGACATCGGCGGTCAGTTGGCGTCGTTGGTCAACTGCAAGTTGGAGATCGCTTGCCATAGTGTTGAACGTATTTCCCAGTTTGCCGATTTCATCAGTTCCACTTTCCGGTACTCGCTGACTAAGGTCTCCAGCTCCCAAACTGCTCGCAGCTGCGGTGAGATTGCGGACTGGAGCGAGTGCTTGGCGTGTAAGCAGCATGACAATCAGCAGCCCGGCGAATCCGGCCGCAATTCCTGCGATTAGAAGCGATCGTTGGAAAGAAGCTTGCAGATTGCTCAACGGTGGATCGACGAATTCGAGCACTTCTGCAACAAGGTCGCCAGTCGCTTGAGACGACACTTGCGTGGGTGGCAGTGTTTGTCGAGGACCTTGCTCGTTGAGCAGTTGAGAAAGAGGAGACCTGAAGAATTCTTGCATCGAAAGTGGGCGTTCTTTTCGGCTGGGTTGCTCATCTACCAACATGTAGCCGATCAACTCGCCGTTTACGAACACGGGGCGTTTGGTGAAGCGGGTAGGTCTTGCGTACCGCTCGGCGAATGTCTCTAAAAGACCCTGAGCGTTTCGCACCAGTTCGTGAGAGTCAGCAACGATCAGTCCAGAGTCAGATTCGAACGCGACCCGCCAGCCGAACAAGTTACCGACTTGCTGGACCGCGTATTGAACTTCGTCCCAGTCTTGGTTTGCTTCAAACGTGTCTTTTACCAGTTGTTCAGCACGTTCGGTACGAGCGAGCTCGATTTCTGACGCGAAACGTTCAGTTTCGACTCGGGTTGCGTAGGCCGAGTAAACGCTGACAGACGTGATCGACAACGCAAGCACCAGCGCGAATCCTAGCGTGAGCCTTCCTTGAAGACTGAAGGCCCAACTAAACATCGAACCTGTATCCGACTCCGTACATAGTTTTCAAATGCTGCTTGTTTGGATTGGCTGCTTCGAGTTTCTGTCTGAGATTGGAAACGTGAGTATCTACAGTTCGGTCGTAGCCTGAAAAGTCATAACCGAAGACTTGTTCGATTATTTGGTCACGGGAGACTGTACGACCCCGACCTTCGATGAAGTACGCCAACAGACGGAATTCGGTTGGAGTGAGTTCGATTTCATCACCAAGCACTGTGGCAGATCGACGGTCGAGATCAATAGCTACATCTCCCGCGCTCACGGTACTGCCGGTTTCTTGCCGCTTCTCAGTCGCCTTTGATGCCCGCCTCAACACTGCATTGACGCGTGCGATCAGTTCCCGAGGGCTAAACGGCTTTGAAACGTAATCATCGGCCCCGAGATCGAGTCCGGAGAGTCGATCGTCTTCTTCGACTCTCGCAGTCACCATAATGATGGGAACTTCAGATTCTTTCCGAACGTTTTTACAAACCTCAATACCGTCCATGCCTGGCAGATTGAGATCGAGAAGCACAATATCAGGTGATTCTTCGAGAGCCATCTGAAGTCCTGACGGGCCATCTTCAGCAGCTAGCACTCTGTAGCCAGCTTGAGCTAGATACAGCCTGATGAGCTGCGACACTGATTTGTCATCTTCGACGATAAGGGCTGTTAGTTCGGTTCGTTGTTGAGTAGTGACCATGGGGGACAATGATATTCGCTAAGGGCAATTGCCCAGTGGCTAGGCTGAAGTTGTCGAGGCATCGGGTTCAATCGTCGGCGGGAGAAGTTTTTCGAACGGCGTGTTGAAGAACTCGTGCCCTTCTGGGCCGTCGTACTTGAAGTTGAATTCTCGGTCGCCTTCCCCGAAATGTCCAAATGGCAAGCGCTCCAATAGACCATGTCGGTTTCGGTTTCGGTTTCGGTCTCGTCCGAACGGCAATCGTTCGAAAAGTCCGCGCCCGTGCTGTTCTCTAGGGAATAATCCAAAAGCTGGGAGAAGTCTGGAAGAAATGTCTACATCGAGAAGCCATTGCGGCATCGTGTCGACCCAGTCGTGTAGTTCGTCTGCCTCGTTGGCTGTGATCGTCTCGTCGGCGAGCATGGCATCGATCATCGCTTGGATTTTCGCCAGACGATCCAACTCGTCGACCTGATCCTCGCCAGCATTGAGAGCATCGGCGAGTTCAGTGGGATCTATTCCTACAATTTCGGCAATCCGGTCTGTGATCTGGCTACCGCTATTGCGGTCGAGTCTTCTGAGTTCAAATTCTGAAGAGAGGTGCTTTGATCCGGGAGACGAGATGATCGATGACGTGAGTTTCGAGATGAGTTCTTCATTCGCAGAATCGGGTCGACCGGCCATCCACTCGGTGAAGTTGTCTGCTTCCGACTGATCGATAATTTCGGCTGTTATGAGCTGCGCTATCGTTTCTGTGAGTCGTTCATCGTGCGCTTCACGCTTTGCTTGGTCATGTGCATCCTGTAAATCAGAGGACTCGATTCCCAGAATGGTTGCCGCACGATCGAAGATGTAAGTCCTACGCGAATCGTCAGCGCCCCCGGCGGCGAGCACGACTCCACCGGCGATCGCTAGCGCCAATGCGGCGGCGATAAAACTTGCTGGTACCCAACGTTTGAGCATCTGTAATTTCCCTTGTGACCCGTGCTGATCAGGTTGAAATGGGAGGAATAGAAATTTCCCTACCTAAGTTGTACTTCAGTGATGTCAAGACTTTGTGAAGAAGTGTGGAAATTTGCCAAATGGACCAAAAGGATTGTTTCGGGTGGGTGGTCGCTACCAACGGGGTTGAGGAAATCCCGTACCCACGATTGCGGGATCACGTGTTGTGGGTGTGATGGAGGTTGGTATAGCTTGGAGTTATAGCAATTATTAGTTAATCAGTGTTCGGAAGGACAGTGTCGGCATGGCCGGTGAAAGAATCCTTGTTGTAGACGACGCCCCAGATATTTTGGAGGCGCTGGTTACAATCCTCGACGATTTAGGTTTCCAAACATCCGCTGCATCAGACGGGCGAACAGCCCTCCGGGCCTTCTACGAATTCCAACCACAATTAGTTGTTTTGGATCTCGTGATGCCGATGACGAGCGGTGTTGAAGTTTGTCGCCAGGTACGTTCGATGTCGGACGTTCCAATCCTATTTCTAAGCGGTGTTGAAGACATCGATCAGAAAGTAGAAGCACTACGGGCTGGTGGCGACGATTTTGTCGTAAAGGGCGGAAGCTTCACTGAGTTGGTGGCTAGAATCGAGTCTAATTTGCGCCGTGCAACGACGGCTGCACCTACGCCAATCAACGATCGATTCCAGGATGGCTTCTTTGGCATCAATTTCGTAACAAGCGAGGTTATGGTCAACGGTAAATATGTCGATCTAACCCCAATTGAGTACCGATTGGTTACTGAATTGGCGAACCACGCAGGATCGCCAGTCCCTCCGACTGATCTATTTGAACGTGTTTGGGGTCTCGACTACCAAACTGAAAACCTTGTGAAATGGCACATGTCTCGTCTTCGAAAGAAGATCGGCGATACAGATCCGAAGAACAAGTTGATCACAACTCGTCGAGGGTTTGGATATGTCTACAACAGCCCGGCTGCCGATGTGGAGCTCAATGCTGCGTAATCGCAGTCTTGAGATAAGTACTTGATCGATCCACGATTTCAAGAAGTTCTCGAATTCATCGACGAAGGAGATGGCGACGGTGTACCGAGTGTTCGGGCGAAGATCGCTATAAAAATTCAGGCGTATGCACATGACGTCGAAATTCTACGAACGGAGCTTTCCGTCATCGAATCGGAGATTGGCAATCTTCACGTAACGGTTGATTCCATGACCGCGGCGCTGGAAGAGCAGGCGAATCGTAAGACCGATCTGGTTACATAAGCTCAGGATGCTGCTGTGAGGGCGGCGATGTCGGGCAGTGGTGCCGGATCTGTTGGTTTGAGGAAGAAAGCACTTGCGACACGTGATCGCATTGCCGAATTCGGCAAAGACTATGACAAAGAATCGACTCGATTGGCGCAAGCCAAGATTGCCCTCGCTGCAAAGAGTCAAACTGTGAAAGATCAGCGCGACTTGATCGTTCGACGATTGAATATGATGAGTTCATTGGCAGATCGAGCCGGAGTCGAGTTTGGCACCGAGTTACTCGAAAAATCTCAATGTCAACCACAGTCTCGTCCGCAAGTACGACCTCAACCTTTATCCCGCATGGTCAGACGACCACGTCGGGTACGAGTTCGCCGCCGCCGAGCTTCGTAGTTGAATGTAGTCGATATAAAAAACGCCCTCGTGAAGAGGGCGTTTTTTTTGCGATCGAATCGCTAAATAATTGGTACCCCCGGAGGGACTCGAACCCACAACCTACAGGGTAGAAACCTGTTGCTCTGTCCAGTTGAGCTACGGGGGCACTCGAACCATTCTAAGGGCAACTATGCCCGAGGGAGCAACCCGGTTTATTGCAAAAATTAGCCAACTGCACCGCTATCGCGGAGTCGTTGAACTTCTTTTGCGTCCATAGAGAGCAGTTCGGCGAGTAGTTCGTTGGTATGTTCTCCGAGGGATGGTCCCGGTGAATTGGCTTGATTGGAACCTTCCGTGGATATTGGCGAACGCACTTGTTTTATCGTTCCGTAAGAGGGGTGTTCGACATCGACGATCAGACCACGTGCCTTGATTTGTTCGTCTTGGAACGCTTCTTCGATGGTATTAACAGGCCCTGACGGAACTATTCCCCTGAAACGTTCTAGCCATTCGCCATTGGTTTTTTCTAATAGCCGTTCGGACAAGATCGGAATCAGAATTTCTCGATTGTCGTAGCGAGAGGCGAATGTGGCGAATCGTTCGTCTGAAATCAGTTCTGGCAGATCGACGAGTTCTGCGAATTTGCGCCAAAAATGTTCTTTGGCACAAAAAATACTGATCCATCCGTCGATCGTTTGGAAGTTCTGGGCAGGCACGAGTGTTTGATGCGATGAATTGGGCGTTCTTGCCGGTTGCCAGTCGGAATTCAGTTGCCACGAAGCGAAATAGGTGAGCATCGAAACCGCGGTGTCGAGAAGGCTGACATCGACGTCCCTGCCAACACCTGTTGTTTTGGATTCGAGAAGAGCCGCTACCAAGCCAAGTGCTGCTGCGTATCCGCCGGCGAAGTCGATTATCGATACCCCGGCTTTTCCCGGAGGGCCATCTGGTTCGCCCGTAATCGACATATAACCGGCCATCGCCTGCATTATTGGGTCATAACCGGGTTCAGCGGATCTGGGCCCTGTTCGGCCAAATCCGGAAAGTGAGCAAGTAACAATCGCTGGATTAAGCGAATGGAGCGTTTCGTAGGTGAGCCCGAGCTTTTCTGGGAGATCGCCACGGAGGTTGTTGAAGACTGCATCTGACTGTTCGACAAGCTGATGAAATATCTTCACGCCGTCCGGCTTACGAAGATCAATGGCTATTGATTTCTTCCCGCGGTTGAACGATTGGAAGTAGAGAGAGTCGGCGTCGTTGGTTGCGGGTGGTACATAACGCGCCACGTCTCCACCTGACGCGGGATCTTCGATCTTTATTACTTCGGCGCCAAGATCTGCGAGGTTCATAGTCGCGAAGGGTCCAGCACCGAACTGCGATATAGCGAGGATTCGGATGCCGTGTAACGGGCCTTTTCGCTGTGGCTTTGCGGTCAAGTTCAGGATTCCGAATCATGGGCTATTTTGCCTTCGCCGAGAGTTGCGTGGTTCTTTTTAGGAATAAGCACGTGTCGTCGAACGACCATTACGCGCTCTTCACGTTGGTTCATTACTTCGGTTTCGAGGTAAACGACTCCTCGATCGCCTTTCGACGTTACTCTGAGTTCGAGGATGGTCGAAGTTGTGTAAATGGTGTCGCCGTGAAAGGTTGGGCCTTCATGTTTCACGGATTCGTAATCGAGGTTTGCGATTCCACGAAGTGAAATATCGTTCACCGTTTGTCCGATAGCAACTGCGAGCACCAGAAGGCCGTTTACAAGATTTTGACCGTGCTGGGTGCTCTTGGCGTAGTGGGCATCAATATGAATGGGGTGTTGATTTTGAGTTAGCAGAGAAAACCACGAATTATCGGTCTCGGAGATCGTTCTGCCAGGCCAGTGCTTGATGACTTGACCGACTTCAAAGTCTTCGAAGTAGCGTCCGTTACTCATTTTGTGTTTTGTTCCTGATAGCTCGGGTAATTTCGGGGCGTTGGTGTGAATTGTTACGAGCTTCCGGCATCTCGAAGTACGTTTTGGGCTCGCAGAATAACTGGCATATCGATCATCTCTCCATCGCGCGAAATCGATCCTCGGCCATCGGCTTCAGCTTCGGCCGCTACTTCTAGCACTTTACGAGCACGATCAATTTCGGCGGCGGTTGGCATAAATACCGATTCAATTACTTCGACCTGTGATGGGTGAATGGCGAGTTTGCCTTTGTAGCCTATGGATTTAGCCAATAGTGCCTCGTTTCGTAATCCCTCTGGATCTCGGAACTTCGTATATGGCGTATCTAGCGCGTGAACTCCGGCTGCTCTGGCAGCTATGGCTACGGCAGAGCGAGGGTAGGCGAGTCCCGGCTCGAGCGCAGTTTGGGAGTTGGTTTCGGTTTCGTCTACAGTGCGACTGATTCCCATGTCGGCTGAAAAATCTTCTGCACCGAACGCTGCCCATCGAATTCGATCGCTGGCTTTACAGATCGAATAGGCGTTGATTACTGCTTCTGCGGTCTCAAGCCACGGGAGGATAGTTGTGCGCCCAATCGGTACTCCGGCTCGTTGTTCAGCTTTTACGAGGATCGATTCTAGTTCGGATACTTCGTCTGCGTTGCCAATTTTCCCAATGGATATTCCGATGATGTCGTTCGAGATAAGGGCATTTATGTCGTCTTCGGCAAGACCTGATGCCATCGAGTTAACTCGAGGTGCAAGCAGTTTTCCCGCTTTTGCTAGGAGCGGAATGTGCTCTGCGACGATTCGTCTGGCTGCCTGCTTTTCGCCGGATGGGACCGAATCTTCTAGGTCGGGGATCAGCCATTTCGCATCGAATCCAACAGCTTTCTCAAGCATCTTGGGTTGGTTGCCGGGTACGAACAGGAGAGTTCGTGGGTTTGAGAGTGGGTCGTTCACGGGTGTGATTCTTTTACTGTCGTTTAGCGAATAGTGCGTAAATTATGCTGAATCATATAAGCGTTGAAGCGATGTTCGTGTGGTCGTAATCCCAGTTGCTGGTCTTATAGGATTGAATTACCACGATTTTCGAAGCCTAATTTGGCGCTAACCTAACGCCGGAATGACACTGTGAATCAATGAATATGTTGCTGTTAGCTGGTGATGCCGACCCTGTCGCAAAGGCTGTCGAATCGCTTCTGTCCGACGTTTCTGGCTTTCAACGATTGACGGCTCAAGAGTTCGTTGGTATCGAATTTGGCTCTGATGATGTTCTTCTCCTCGGAGAAAATTGGGTATCGAGCGAATTGGTTGCTGAAGCTGATTTGCCTTTGGTAGGGATGATCCAACACCTCGGTTGCACGCCTTCGCCTGTACTTCTTTCCATTGCGTCACGATCAGATTCGCAGGTTATTGTTGCTGGAATCGCACCAAGCATTGCTCCAAGGGTCGCAAACCGGGTGATCGGTTTTACTGGTCCACTGACTGTTCGTCCGATGCCCTCTTGGGGTGTCATCGGTGTTGGTGAAGTCGGAACCGAGGTAGCCAAAAAAGCACTTGCCACTCGTTCATCAGTTGGAATTGCCGAGATCCGAACACCTAGATCAGGATTGTTGACCGAACTTGGTGTGCGGCGTCATTCATTGGATCTTCTGGTGGCAGGTTCGGACGTAATTACAATTCACGTTCACGCTGGACCTACGGCCTCGCCGTTGATTTCTGACCGTGAGTTGGGGCTTATGAAATCTGATGCGGTTCTGATCAACACTTCAGACTCGTCAGTTGTAGATGGGGAAGCCGTTATTGAAGCACTGGAACGCGGCGAAATCGCCGGTTACGCCACTGACTGCCCGAGTGATGTTGTTTCCGCCGCTGATGAATTCTTGGCAGATTCAGGAAAGTTGATCATCACTACCAACCCGCTGACGAATCAAATTGGCGCCCCTCAGCAGATCGCAAAATACGTAATTGCAAATGTCGAAGCGTTCAAAAGCAAATCGACCGTGCGCGGAGTGTACGAGCCCGTCGATTTCCCTACGATTGGGGATCCGAGCTTTTGGTCGTCTCGAATGAGTCCACGTCAGGACTGAGCCTAGTCGGTTGGTGGTGGTGATGCTTCGATCGTGTCTATTCGAATGGCGCACGCCTTAAATTCCGGCGTTTCGGTGATGAAATCGTAGGCATCCGAAGTAAGCCTGTTTGTTTGAGTTAGTTCTGGGAATGCGAAGCTCATGAAAATCGTGCCGTGCGGCGATCGATCTGTAATCTTGATCGGCACCTCGACTGATCCTCTTCTTGAGCTAACGGTTACTTTCTGACCGTCGACGAGTTCCATTTGCTCCGCATCGAACGGATTGATCTCCGCAAGCTCCGATGGAACTAGTAGTTCAAACCCTGTAGCGCGGCCAGTTTGGGTGCCTGTGTGGTAGGTCGAACGGCGCCTGCCGGTTGTGAGGATTAACGGATATTCGGAGTCGGTTGGCTCCGCGGGTGGAATGTGATCGACAGGGGCGAAGTAGCCGGGCATGCCAGAATCCATTTCGTCCTCGTGCAGGAACTGGGTGCCGGGATGGTCTTCAGTCGGGCAGGGCCATTGAATTCCGCCTTCGGAATCGAGACGGTCGTAGGTGATGCCGGTGAATATCGGTGCCAGCTGCCTCATTTCGTCCCAAACGTCCGAGGATGAGTTCAAGTTTTGGACCACTCCAAATCTCTTCATAAGGTCCAACAAGATGTCGACATCTGTACGCGATTCTCCAACCGGTTTTATTGCCGGCCTAACGCGCTGAACGCGCCGTTCACTGTTGGCAAAAGTTCCATCAGATTCAGCGAATGATGCGGCCGGTAAAACGACGTCGGCAAGCTTTGCTGTGTCGGTCATGAAGATGTCTTGAACCACGATGAAGTCGGTTGCTTCGAGTGCTGCTTGGGCGTGGTTGGTGTTGGGGTCGGAAATGACCGTATTTTCACCCATGATGTAGACGCCTTTGACCTTGCCTCGGAGCATCTGGTCCATCGCTGTAATTTTCGTAATTCCGCGACGTTTTGGAAGGTCCGCACCCCATGCTTTTTCGAACTTTTCACGCACTCCAGGTCGTTCGACTTTTTGGTAGCCGGGAAGGTCGGTAGGCAATGCTCCTGAATCGGATGCACCTTGCACGTTATTTTGACCTCGAAGTGGGTTCACACCGGCGTTTGGTTTCCCGAAGTTCCCGCCGAGCATCCCTAAATTCGCTACCGACTGAACGTTATGTGATCCGCAAGAATGTTCGGTGATTCCGAGCGTGTAGCAAATAGCTGCTTTTCCAGATGCAGCCGCATATTCTCGAGCCGTGGCAATAATGTCTTCCGCTGGGACACCGCAAATTTCAGCGGCGTATTCCGGTGTGTAGAACTCGACGTGCTTGGCGAGTTCATCGAAGCCTTCAGTTCGGTGTTCGACGTACTCTCGATCGTAAAGACCCTCTTTGATCATCACGTGTGCGAAGGCGTTGAACAACGGTATGTCGGTGCCGATGTTGATCTGTAAATGTCGAGTCGCCCATTTGGTCAGCTCAATTTTACGGGGGTCGATAACAATGAGTTTTGCGCCGTTTTTGACAGCGCGCTTCATTCGCAGCGAAATGACGGGGTGGGCCTCGGTCGTGTTTGACCCTACGACCAACAGTAGATCGGTTCCTGCTAACTCTTCAATAGAGTTAGTCATGGCACCTTTGCCAACCATGACCGCCATACCGGCGACCGTAGGAGCGTGTCAGGTGCGGGAACAGTTATCGATATTGTTAGTACCGATACCTATTCGGGCGAACTTCTGCATGAGATAGTTCGCTTCTGTGACTGTGCGAGCCGAGGACCAGCAAACTAGGGAATCGGGACCTGAATCATCTCGAATTGAGGTGAAGCGTTCTGTAACGAGATTGAGTGCTTCGTCCCAAGATGCACGTCTGAAAGAACCGTTCTCCTTGATGAGAGGATATTTGAGTCGCTCATCGCTTTTAACGAACTCCCACGAAGCGAACTGACCTTTTACACAGAGTGATCCACGGCTTGGAGAATCGAAATCTGGTTCAGTTCCCTTTAATTGGCCATCTTCGGTCAGCAGATGAATGCCGCAGCCGACTCCACAGTACGGACAGATCGACTTCGTGCGTTCGAGGTTTTCGGCCTTCGTAGTGCCGACGATCTTTTTGTCCGTGAGCGCTCCGGTGGGGCATGTATTGATGCACTGGCCACAGAACGTGCAAGGCGATTCAAGAAGTTTATTGTTGAAGAACGTGGCTATCGAGTTTTCTTGTCCGCGCCCCTCGACCGTGATCGCTCCGGCTTGCTCCCAATCGTTGCAGATGTTTGTGCAGCGGAAGCACGAGATGCAGTAGTCGTAGTCTCTCTGGATGAACGGGTTGTCGTCCTTAGCTTTCTCTCGTACGACTAAGGAAGGGAACGCATCCCATTTCGCATCGTATTCTTCGGCGGCTGTGTGCAGTTCACACTTCTTGAACGAGACGCATTTGGGGCAGTTGGTAGGGGAGGACGTTTCAGAGAGCAACATCTCAAGAATCGTCTTGCGATAGTCGGTGATCGAATCGGAGTGTGTTTCAACCCGCATTTCTTCTGAAGCAAAAGCGGTGCAAGCGGCAACCTGCTGCATTTGGCCATTTACCTCGACGTCCACGAGGCACATACGGCAGGTGCCCTGAGGGCCAACTCGCTCGTCGTAACACAACGTTGGAACGTCGAATCCTGCAGATCTTATTGCGTCAAGAACACGAGCGTCGGTACCGCAATCGATTGCGATTCCGTTCACTTCTACGTTCAGTCTATTTTTGACCTGTGTTGTCATTGGATGAACTGTTGTTCTTCGTTGCCTATCACGATGTAACTGTGGTTGCAGTCAAATATAACTTAGAGACTATGCGCAAATGATATGGAATGAGTTACGACTCATCGGAAGATGGACTTGAAGCCGAAGATTCTGCTCGAACTTCTTTAATTCGTCGCCACAAGAACCAAGAGACTATAACCGTGCCTGTAGCGATGATAGGAATATCGAAGGGCTTCGACACGTTGCGAATGGAATCGTAATTCTCACCAAGTAGGAATCCGCCCCAAGCCATACCGAGTGTCCACGGTAGGGCACCGATGAACGTGAAAATGGCGAATCTCGGCACATTCATTCTGGCGATTCCGGCTGGAATCGAGATAAACCCTCTAACTCCAGGAATCATCCTCGCAACGAACACTGTGAGCTCACCTCGAGTCCGGAACCACCGCTCAGCTCGTTCAAGGTCTTTCTGAGTGATAAGGACGTACTTACCGTACTTCTCGATGAAAGGACGTCCGCCCGCCCGCGCTACGTAATATTCAGCCAGTGAGCCGATTAAGCTTCCGACCGCCCCCCAGAATCCAGCGAGGAACACGTAAGCGACTCCGTGACCGCGGTCTAACACGAGTCGCCAACCCGCCAGTGGCATGATGACTTCACTTGGCAGAGGAATGGCCGTGCTTTCGATCGACATCAAGACGACCACGCCAAACCATCCCATGAAGTCGTACACGTCCGTAGAGAACGTCAGAACGAAAGTTTCGAGCGCGTGGATGAGATCGGTCATCGGCTCTATGGGGATTTCTCCAGAGGATGCTGTTGTGCGGAAGGGCAGAACTGGATGGCCGCCCGAACACATATGAATTGATTCGACATTGTGCGATCGAAATGACCTCTCGAATTCTAACAGTGCCCGCTTTTATTAACGGTAGATATTGGTGCTAACAACGAGCACTGGCTTCAGGGCTATTTGAACTGGAAGGCCGACGGAGAGGGCGTTCGATTGTAAAACGTGGGGCAATTCACCTTCAAACTATCTGCATGACGGTCGGCGATCGGCTGATGTCTATAGGGAAGTGGGACGAGCGTTTTGTGCTGGCACGACTCCGTGTAGACAGCCAGGCGACTGCACCAGACGGCGTGCGCTCAATGCGGTTTCTATGGGCAGGTTCCGTGATGCGACTGCACCAAATCACCACAATTGGCGTCAAGTTAATGTAAGTTATGCGCACTCGATGCGCCAATTTTGTATAAGAACAAAACATACTAGATATTATGTACAAAGTATACGATAGTTCTAAATTAGTTTTTTATTTGTATAAAATAAAAACTAAACAAAACAGAAACATGTTATTGACTTGTTCGGGTGGTTTTTTGTAGTCTTTACCGGTGTCGTCCGGCGTGACTGGGTTCTGGGTTGTTGGCATTGGTACTGCTGAGAATGCTTGGAATCCGTCGCTAATTCATACGGCGATTGGATCCTTAAGTGACTACATTCAAATCAGTTACTCGATCGAACGACAGGGGAGACGAATGCAAGGCTCAAAAACTAAGAAGATGGTTCTCGCTGAACGCAAGCTGAGGCGACCACTTGAGCGTGCATTGCCTGAAATGGTGAACGAGGTCGGTCTCACTGGCGCCGCAAAGCGTATTGGGGTGAGTAAAGCCACGTTGAGCTATTGGCTACTGAAGTTGGGTATCGAAATCCGCCGGGTCGCTCTTGCTCCCGGTGAAGAAATCGAGATCAGACGCATCTCGGGCTCATGAATCTAATTCGCCATTTGTTCTGATCAATTTCAGCCCGACATTCTCTACAGTTGTAGATTGACCCTGTTTAGGGCTGTTGCTAACGTGGATTGACGAATGATTTTTCCAGCTGACTTTCACTATTATCAAGTCAGCTCACGCAAAGGACGAAACAGTGCTGAGCAAACGTATATATCTATTGTTAGTGGCTTCGATTGCAACTCTTTTTGTGATCGCAGCATGCTCTGAAGAGATAATTCCTACTCAAGAGCCAGTTGAATTCCAGCCAACAGCGGCTGCAGAGGTCGACCGACATGACAGTTTGGGTGATGGCGATGAGACAGTCGTTGAAGCTCCAGATCCGACTGGCGCAGTAGGTGCTGTGGGTCCGGGTGCTGTGGGTCCGGGTGCTTTTGCCTCAATGAACGCCGCTTCTGCCGAAGCAGGTAAAAACCTGTTCGTGAGTTGTAGTGCCTGCCACGCCACCGACGGCAATAAGGCCGTGGGGCCTGGTCTCGGCGGAGTTTACGCACGAGCAGGGGATCGAACTTCCCTCGACGCAGACGCCTACATTGAGCAGTCAATTCGAGAGCCTGCTGCTTTCGTTGTTGACGGCTTCTCGCCACTCATGCCGTCGTTCGATTACCTCAGTGAATCGGATGTCACGAATTTGATTGCGTATTTGAAGACTCTCGACTAAACGTTCGGAGCTAATATCATTAACGCAAAAACGCCCCGAGTAAAATCCGGGGCGTTTTTGCGTTAACGATTTTGCCGTCACTTCAAACTGCGCTGTAGCGAGTGCGGTGATCTAGACGCCTATGTCCATGTGGCGCCTACGATCGATGCGGCCTGATATCCGGCACCAAAGCCGTTATCTATATTGACAACCGATACGCCGGGCGCACACGAGTTCAACATGGCTAGGAGTGCCGCAACTCCACCGAGGCTGACTCCATAGCCAACAGAGGTCGGTAGGGCGATCACGGGTGCTTTGATGAGTCCGCCAACCACGCTGGGTAGTGCGCCTTCCATTCCAGCGACCACGATCACCACTCGAGCGTTGTTCAATTCATGGATACGGCCTGAAAGTCGGTGAAGACCGGCAACGCCGACGTCGGTGATCATTTTTACGTCGCAGCCCATGAGCGAAGCCGTCAAAACTGCTTCGCGGGCTATTGGTAAATCGGACGTCCCTGCCGCTACCACAACTACGCCTTCAAGCAGTTCCTTTTTATTTCGTCGATCTGCCCAAATTGCTCGTGGCCCTTCTTCCCAAACGGCTTCTGGTACCTCTTTTTGGAACAGAGCGAACGCTTCTTCCGACGATTTAGTGACTAAAACTACATCGGAATTAGCGTAGATTCTCTCAGCGATATCTGCTGTGTCTTTTGGTGTTTTACTTAGTCCGTAAACAACTTCAGGAAAGCCGATTCTGGCACCGCGTGCATGGTCTATATTGGCGAAGTCAAGGTCGGAAATGGGTGCCGTTAGGCTCAGTTCGGAGGTCGCTTGCTCAGCCGACATTTTTCCATCGGCTACGAGTTGTATTATTTCACTGATTTGAGATTTGTTCATTGACGATCAAGCGGGTGCGGAGAGCTGGCTAGTTACTTAAAGATGTGTCGGAATTTTACGTTACGCATCTTATCTGGGTACAGAGTTACATGAAATGGCTCACAAACCACTCCGTGCTAAATTGACCAACCCTTGTGGTTGTACCTATACTCCACCCCCTATATTGTGGAATTGTGCTTGCGCGCATTACGAGAGTGACAAGAGGATTAACATGCAGGTAACTTGCCTTCGAGAAAATCTTAGCCGTGGATTAGCAAATGTCAGCCGGGCCGTAGCGTCCAGAGCTACGTTGCCTGTAACTCAAAACGTGCTTCTTGAAGGCGATAACGGTCAACTAAAACTGACCGCGACGAATACCGAGATTTCCATTAGTACGTGGATCGGTGCGCAGATAGAAGGCGAGGGCAGAATCACTGTTCCGGCTCGAATGCTGACCGACTTTGTGAACTCACTCCCTGGGCAGACAGTAAAAATCGATTTCCAAAATGATCCGGTTGGTGTAATTGTTACTTGCGACAAGTTCAATGGCACCATAAACGGAATTTCTGCTGAAGAATTCCCTCCGATTCCTACTGTGGAGGGCGGGTCGTCGGTAACAATTCCTGCTGATACGTTCCGTGGTGCGCTAGAACGAGTCGTATTCGCTGCAGCCACCGATGATTCTCGACCTGTACTCACTGGTGTGAATGTCGAACTAGCTGACGATTCGTTTACGTTAGCCGCCGCCGACGGATTCCGTCTTGCCGTTGAGACCGGAAAGCTAGGGGCTTCCGTTGAAACAGAAGTTGGCGTGATCGTTCCTGCTAAAACTCTGTCAGAGGTTGAACGATTGCTTGGCGATGGGTCTTCAAGCGTGGAGTTGTCTATCGATGCTAATGGACGATCTGCAAAATTCCGTCTTGATACCTCGGAGATAGTGACTGCTCTCGTGCAGGGCACCTTCCCTGACTATGAGAAGCTAATTCCGACTAGCTATGGAACCAAAGCGACAGTTGATCTTTCAAGCATGGTTCAGGCAACAAGGGCAGCATCGATTTTCGCCAGAGATGGAAGCGGGATCATCAGGGTCATCGTAAGTCCAGGTGAAGGCGACGGTGCGGGAGCTGTGAAGGTCATCTCGCGAGCAGAGGAAGTCGGTTCGAACGAGAACGAACTCGATGCAAAGGTAGAGGGTGAAGAAACCAAGGTTGCGTTCAACAGTAAGTTCTTGATGGACGTGCTGAATGTGTTGAATGGCGATGACGTTGATCTAGAAACAACCACTCCATCGAGTCCTGGAGTATTCAGATCTGAAAAGCACCCGGGCTACACACACGTCGTGATGCCAATGTTTGTTCAGTGGTAAGCAGTTGTGCGCTGATTGACCTTGTATCTTCTACGTCAACGCTGCCTGAGTGGTGGTGTCGATGGGTGCGGCAGGCCGAATGACCTCTGGTCCTAAGAGGCCGTGGGGCAGCAGGGTCGTCGCACCTATTCCTGAATAAGAGCCCGAACAGTTGCATGAGCATCGAAGCTCGCATTACGCAAGGATGGGCCGTACCAGGAAGGAACAGAACATGAGCACCAACGCCGTATTCGCAGGCATCGATGTCTCGAAAGCACACCTTGACGTTGCGGTACGTCCAGATGAAATTGAGTGGAGAAGCCCGAATACAGATACCGGAGCGAGAGAGGTCGCAGACAGGCTGAAGGATCCTCATCCTGACCTCGTTGTCCTGGAGGCTACCGGAGGAATGGAAATCCCGGCGGCAAGTGCCCTGGCAGTCCTGGGTGTGCCGGTTGTGGTGGTGAACCCACGCCAGGTCAGAGACTTCGCAAAGTCAACTGGGAGGCTGGCAAAGACGGACGCTCTCGATGCCCGGGTTCTTGCGCATTTTGCGGAAGCGGTCAGGCCAGAACCCCGTCCTCTTCCGGATGAACAGGCGAGACAACTCTCTGCTCTGCTTTCTCGCAGGAGACAGATCAGTGAGATGCTGACTGCTGAGCGGAACCGCCTTCAGAGCGCCGATAGTACGGTGTGCCGCAGGCTCAATGTCCACATCAGGTGGCTTGAGCGAGAGCTCTCCGATATCGACAACAACCTGGACGAGGCAATCAAGGCGAGTCCGTTGTGGCGGGTGAAGAGCGACATCCTGAAGAGCGTTCCTGGCATAGGTCCTGTCGTCTCGTTCACGTTGCTCTCAGAGTTGCCGGAGCTTGGACAACTCAATCGCAAGGAGATAGCCGCACTCGCGGGGGTGGCACCTCTCAACCGCGACAGCGGTACGCTCGCCGGAAGAAGAACCGTCTGGGGCGGGCGGGCTCGAGTGCGGGCAGCACTCTACATGGCTGCACTTGTTGCCAGCCGCTACAACCCCGTGATCAAAGACTTCTATCTTCGACTCTGCGCTCGGGGTAAGCCGAAGAAGGTGGCTCTCACAGCGTGTATGCGGAAATTGCTTCTGATCCTCAACAGCATGGTCAAGAACAAAGAGAAGTGGAACGCTTCCAACACCAGGGACCGAGGGGTGTTGATCAGCGCTTGACAGCCAAGACAGTTGCTGCCCCCCTCAAACGTATCCGGTTGAAAGATCAGATAATGGACAAATTAAAGGGAGGCAGAAATGCAAAGAAAAGGTCATAGCCCGGAACAAGTACTCAATAAGCTCAGGCAAGTCGAAGTTGCCGTTGCGGGGGGCAAGAGTGTTGGGCAGGCAGTCCGAGAGATCGGTGTCACCGACCACACTTATTATCGGGGGCGACGGTATCAGTCGTAACGATCTCGGTTTCCATGCTACGCTCCATGTGTTGGCAATTTGACGGCGCATGCAAGGCGTTCCTTGCCCGCATATTTTCCAGAATACCAACCCACAATTTGCGAGAGTGTCGGAGCAGATAGTTGACGATTAGTGCGATAGGAAAGATCGATTTCAACGCCGATATCGGTGAGTCGTTTGCCGGATATGTACTCGGGCTCGACAGCGAAATCGTGAAGTACATCACCTCTGCGAATATTGCGACCGGTTTTCATGCGGGTGACCCCGATTGGATGGCGAAAACGGTGAATCTTGCGATTGAGAACGGCGTTGGCATAGGCGCCCATCCGGCATATCCAGATCTCGCCGGGTTTGGTCGTCGCAACATGGATCTCACGCCCAGTGAGGTTCAAAACGCCGTTACCTATCAGATAGGTGCACTCGCAGCTTTCACTCCAGATCGAAAGTTGCAACATGTGAAACCACACGGAGCGCTGTACAACACCGCGGTACGTGATGAAGCAGTGGCAGGCGCGATAGTGGCCGCAATCAAGGCGTTCGATCCTGAATTAATTCACGTGGTGTTGGCAGGGTCTAAGTGGGAATCGATCGCTAGAGCACAGGGCGTACGAGTGGCGCGTGAGTGCTACGCAGATCGTGCTGTGACCGCCGACGGAACACTGGTTCCACGCTCGCAACCGGGCGCTGTCATTCATGACCCCAAACAAGTTGTGGAAAGGTCGCTCAAGCTTGCGACCGAAGGCAAAGTGACCGCGATTGACGGCACTGAAATCGACTTCTCAGCCGATTCGATATGTTTGCACGGCGACACCGCGGGGGCGGTCGAGTTAGCTGCTGCCGTAAGGGGTGCGCTCGAAACTGAAGGAGTGGAGATTACGTCGATGAGTAAGCTCATCGCTGGTATTGGTCAAACTCAGTAGGATGGCACCGAGAGAAGATTCAGACACCACGTACCCACGGCTCGTTCCAGCCGGCGATTCGGCCATTGTCATCGAGCTAGGGTCTGAGATCGATCCGAATGTGAACGATCAGGTTTATAGCCTCTTGAAGACGGTCGAAGCAGCAGACATCGAAGCGGTTCGAGAACTTGTGCCGACCTATCGCTCTCTGTTGGTAAGTTACGACCCATTAGTGTCGAGATTTGCTGATATGAACGAGCGGTTAGCGGAGTTGGTCGAACGTTCCACGGCTGAGGTAAATCAGGAACCAGAGGAAGCTCGCATCGTCGAATTGCCAGTTGTTTATGGCGGTGATGATGGCCCAGATCTTGAGTCGCTTGCCGAGCACGTGAACTTATCTGTTCAAGAAGTAGTCGATATTCATTCGGGTATCGACTACCGCGTTTACATGATCGGATTCGCCGCAGGCTTTCCTTATCTGGGTGGGTTAGATCAAAGAATAGCGATGCCTCGACTAAAAACACCTCGCGTGAACGTTCCTGCCGGATCAGTTGGAATAGCTGAATCTCAGACGGGGGTTTATCCGAACGCCAGCCCTGGCGGATGGCAATTGATCGGTAGGACGCTGGCACAGCTATTTGATGTGAGCAGCCCAGCGCCGTCGTTGATTACTCCCGGTTCTAAAGTGCGTTTCGTACCGGTGAAGTCTCATGACCAGTAACCTGCAACGAACCATACGAATCGTTCAGCCTGGGCCTATGACGCTGGTGCAGGATCGAGGTAGATTCGGATTCCAACAGCTTGGAGTGTCGGCATCGGGGGCTGTTGATATCGACGCTCTCGACACGGGGAATCTGCTCGTTGGAAACAACCCGAATGCTGCCTGCCTTGAAGTGATGCTAGGCGGACTGGAGCTTGAGTTTTCAGGTTCCTCGGTTATTTCAGTCACTGGCGCCGAATCTGATGTAACCATCGACGGTGTGCCGATTTCACTGGGCATTTCGTACTTTTTGCATTCAGATGCCCGGCTTGAACTTGGTATAGCAACTGGCGGTCTGCGAACGTACATCGCAGTTGCGGGTGGCATCGATGTTGCGCAAACCCTAGGCTCACGATCAACCCACATTGCCTCAAAAATTGGCGGGGTCGATGGACGTTCGTTGGTCGTGGGAGATGTGTTGAACATTGGTGAATCAGGCCGCGCTGCCGCCTCAGGATTACAGCTCGCAGGTGAGTCAACGAGTTCATCCGATGGAAATATTAACGTTCGTATCGTGCTCGGTCCGCAGGATGATGAATTCTCGGACGCCGGCATTGCATCGCTCTTGAACTCCATCTACGTTGTTTCAGACCAATCTAATCGTCAGGGTCTGCGACTCGATGGGCCGGTGATCGAATCGAAGTCCGGTCGTTACGACATTGTTTCCGACGCGGTAGTAAACGGTTCGATCCAAGTACCAGGCGATGGAAAACCCATCATCCTTCTTGCTGATCGCCAGACGACCGGTGGTTACGCCAAGATCGCCACAGTTGCGACCGTGGATTTACCTCAGCTTGGGCAAGCGGCTCCAGGTACTAGCATAACTTTTACCGCGATTACGGTCGAAGAATCTCAAGAGTTACTTGCTGCGAGAAGTGAACGATACACACCAAAAAATCTTGCCAGTATTGTCGACCAAATATCGCTTAAGGTGGACGGTGAAGACGTTACGGTAGGCGTGGCCGAGAACGGTGCGAGTGCATTAGCTGAGGTTGATGGCAACACGTACCCGATTTCGGTCGATGAATATACCCCCGCTGAGTAGGGAGTCTTTGTTAGAATCAGCCATCGTATTTTTCGATGATGACCGTATTCGCACCAGTTTGTGAGCGGTTTAGGGAGCATTAACACGTTCGATCAAGATCTGCTAAACGACGGGTTGACGCTGAGTCTTATTGGCATGGGCATTGTGTTTGCCGTGCTTGCGATTCTCGCACTGTCGATTAAAGGCATCAGTCTGCTCGATAGACAGCCGACCCCAAAGGCTACAGTTACTGCAGCTGAATCGGCGGTTCCAACAACTGTGACTGTTCCTGCTTCGGCCTCTGACGGCAAAATCACAGGTCAGCAAGTTGCAGCTATCGCTGTAGCACTCGCTTTATCTGAGCCAAAAAAATATTCGATAGGTCCGGCTATATCCAGAGCTGGCAGCACTGCTGGATCATGGTTGCAAAGCGGAAGAATGCGGGTACTTGGATCCGGTTCATCCGGCGCTCGGGAGAGGCGCAATTAGTGGCTACTAAGAATTACAAAATTACGATTGCAGGCCAGACGTACGACGTCGAGGTTGGCGACATTTCAACGTCTCCAGTGGAAGTATCGGTCGACGGTACTACCTATGTGGTCGAAGTTCCCGATTCGGCAACGCCGATTGCTCCCGCCACCCCTTCTATCAGTGCGCCAAAAACGGTAACTCCCGCTCCGCAAGCTATCTCTCGACCGGCTGTTCCCACATCTGGTGGAGACGGAGTTGTTCGTTCGCCGATGCCCGGCAAGATCATCAGCGTAAGCGTCGCTGTTGGAGATGCTGTTACTAAGGGTCAGCCAATCATGATCCTTGAATCTATGAAAATGGAAAACACGATTGCTTCACCAATAGACGGTACCGTTTCGGCTGTATTGGTCGCTGCGGGTGACGCAGTTCAGCACGGTCAGACACTGGCCGAGATCGCACAGGCTTAGTCTCTATGTCGACGGAGTTCGCTGCACTCTGGGAAGGCTTCACGGCGATAGGCGAAGAACCTCGCATGATCATCATGTGGGCGATCGCAGGTGCGCTGCTGTACGTTGGTATCGCCAAGAAAAAAGAACCTTTATTGCTGGTTCCGATTTCGATGGGAATTTTGTTCGCTAATCTTCCGCTTGGCGAATTCATTCGCGAAGGCGGCAACGGCGAACCTGCAGGGCTTCTCAAAACGTTCCAGAGCGTTGGTATGGAAACCGATATCTTCCCGTTGTTGATCTTCCTTGGTGTAGGTGCTGCTACTGACTTCAGCCCGATGCTATCGAATCCGAAAACGCTGTTGCTTGGGGCAGGTGCTCAGGCGGGTGTTTTCGTAGCGCTTCTAGGAGCATTGCTACTAGGAATGACTGATTACTTCGAGTTCGGGCTTCTAGAAGCGTCATCGATCGGAATCATCGGTGGTGCTGATGGTCCGACAACTATTTTTATCGCCACTCGAATGCGTGAACTAGGTGAATCGCTGCCGAACGTTGATGTACGAGATATAGTCGGGGCCACGGCGGTTGCAGCTTATTCGTACATGGCTCTAGTTCCGATAATTCAGCCGCCAATTATCAAGCTGCTTACCACTAAGAAAGAACGCCTAATTCGAATGGAATACTCGGCAACGCCGGTTTCCAAGCGAACTCAGGTTTTGTTCCCCGTTCTGACAACGATCATGATCAGTGTTTTGGTGCCTTCGGCTTCGCCGCTAATCGGAATGCTCATGCTCGGTAACCTCATCAAGGTTTCGGGCGTGGTGCCTCGACTCGCCGACGTTACTGAAAATTCGTTGATGAACGTGGTGATCATTCTGCTGGGACTAGCGGTGGGATCGACAATGCCCGCACACATCTTCTTACAGCCGGAAACGATCGGTATATTCCTACTTGGTCTGTTCGCATTCATTACTGCAACCGTCGCCGGAATTCTGCTTGCCAAGTTGATGAACCTTGTAAGCAAGGATCAGATTAATCCGATGATTGGTGCAGCCGGAGTTTCGGCGGTTCCGATGGCGGCGAGAGTTGTGCAAGATATGGGTCAAAAAGAAGACCCAGAGAACTTCTTGTTGATGCACGCAATGGGTCCTAACGTTGCCGGCGTAATCGGAACGGCCACCGTCGCCGGTGTTCTGCTCGCTGTTGTTGAGACGATGCTTTAGGCGTTTGCTTTGACGATGATGCGAACGTAGCTTCATGCTGAATTTCAGCTCGTAACGCTGCTTCTTCTGTTGCGTTCCCGCGATAGTGATGCGAATATCCGCGTCATATATGAACAACACCCGTCTGTTCAGGTGTTCAAGTTTGCCGTCATCTACTGTTTGGAGATTCCGAAACATGCCAGATCGCTCAATGAAGGGTGTATACCCAATCCTCTCTGCCCCGATTAACGAAAAGGGTCAGCTAGTGATGGACGACCTCGAAAATCAGGTCGAATGGATGATTGGCAAAGGCGTTCACGGTCTTGGAATTGCGGTTGCCACTGAGATCTACAAGTTCACTGAAGCAGAGCGTGACCTCATTCTCAGTACGGTAGTTCGAGTAGCGAACGGTCGAGTCAAGGTTGTGATGAATACTGGTGGCGAGGGCACAGACGTAGCCATCGCATACTCAAAACGTGCGGAAGAACTAGGTGCCGATGCACTGATGATTCGGCCTACTTCGTTCATTCCTGTCGCAGCTTCGGAAAATATCGAATACTTCGGCAAAATCGCTGAATCGGTTTCGCTTCCTATCTTCCTACAGGATCAGAACACTGCTCCAGTACCGCCAGCGATGGCAGTGGCATGTGCCAAGCGCCACGAGAATCTTTGCTACATCAAAGTCGAAACTCCTCCGACGATCCCAAGAATGGGTGAGACGCAAAAACTGGCCGAGGGAACTGGTCTGGTTCTGTTCGGTGGTGCAGGGGGGGCGTTCGCAGTTGAAGAGTTCAAACGAGGCTCGGTCGGAACCATGCCAGGCTCGACCTTGCCCGATATGTTCGTTCGCGTTTGGGATGCTTTCCAAGCTGGCGATGAAGACACAGCGAACGCCGAAATGCGACGACACGCTGCATTGTTTGGAATGCTGGCTCAGGGCCAAGGGTTCGCCAACTGGATTTACAAGCACATCATGGTTCGACGTGGAGTATTTTCACCGGGATCTGATTTCGCTCGCCACCCAGGGCTGAAACCTGACACCGAGCATTTCAAGGAAATCGATAGCCTGCTCGAAAGCCACGATCTCATCGGTAAATAATTCTGGTTGATCGATCTGTTGCACGTCCGCTGGGCGCGGATAGAATCGAATCCTCTACAGATTAGTTTGCAAAGAAGACAAAGTGCCTGAATTCGAGTCTGAACCCTCCGACTGCCCCTCCGACTGTCGCCGCCGCTTAGGCGATCTATCGGTAAATCTGACCATGCCTAGTTTCGGAGTGGCGGACTAATGGGCGACGGGCTGACGACTCTTGCGCTGGCTGGAGCTGATCTATCTGGAGTCGAACTGACCGGACTGGCGATCATGTCGTTGATCGTTGGTGTAGTTGGCGGGATCGTCGGAATCGCCCTCGGGGTCATTCGACTACCAGTCATGACGGCCATCGGGGTCGATCCGTTCATTGCTGCAAGCACCAATCTTTTCGTTAGCGTGCTCGGCTCGTTTGCGGGCTCATGGCCTGCGATTCTTCAACGCCGAATCGTTTTCCGAATTGTGCTCGTCATCGGAATTCCGGCAATTGCTGGGTCGTTCATTGGAGGACTGTACGCCGACCTCGTTTCACGAACAGTTCTGCTGACCATCGTTGCGTTGTTGCTCGTTTGGTCAGCCGCGATGATGATTCTTCGCGCCACATCTGAACTACGAGGAAAAGCTGTATCGCACAAGAAATCTAACGATGATCCGAGTGTGGGCAGAGGCGATCTCAACCGAAAGACAATCGCTCGTGAGAGCGTTCTCGGTTTCGGAATAGGGCTCATCGGGGGTGCCGTTGGCTTGGCACTTGGTGTACTTCGCATGCCGGGGTTGATCCACGTGCTTAAGATGAGACCGTCGCTCGCAGCAGGTACGAACCTAGCATTGACGATACTCGTTGGGTCATCAGGGTTCACCGGGCACCTTATTCGAGGGCGAGTCGACTGGCTTCTCGTTTCGGTAATCGGAATACCAGCGATGATCGGTATGTTTGCGGGCTCTCGAATGAGCGGAAATGTCGACCCGACGAAGCTCCGATTGGTAGTCGGTCTCGTGCTGCTCGCGGTTTCTCCGTTGGTCTTCTACGACGCGTTCTGGGGCTAGTTCGCCTCAAACAGCTCCCCGTAGTTCGCCTGATCGCACCTATAATCCGCTGACTATGGCAATGCTTCCCGGAACATCGTTCGTCTCTGTACTCCAAGCAGAATCTCCACTCCAGCTAGTGGGCGTCACAAACGCCTATCACGCTGTGATGGCGAAAGCCGCTGGCTTCAACGCACTATATTTATCGGGATCAGGCGTAGCCACAGCCTCGTATGGACTCCCCGATCTAGGAATGACCACACTCGACAACGTGCTCGAAGACGTTCGTCGAATTACCGCTGCTTCAGAACTGCCATTGTTGGTCGATGTCGACACTGGTTGGGGCGGAGCGTTCATGATCGCTCGAACGATGAAAGAGATGGCGCGTGCGGGGGGGGCCGGAGTTCACATCGAAGATCAGGTTCAGGCAAAACGGTGCGGGCACAGACCAGGCAAGCAGATCGTGTCGACATCTGAGATGTGCGATCGTCTCAAAGCCGCTGCTGATGCTAAAGCGTACGACGATTTCGTACTAATGGCACGAACCGATGCTATCGCCAATGAAGGCGTCGACGCAGCGATTGAACGATCGGTGGCGTACGTCGAAGCAGGTGCTGACATGATCTTCGCCGAGGCAGTGACTGAGTTGGGCGACTTCCGAAGATTCAAAGACGCTGTGGGCGTTCCGGTTCTCGCAAACCTCACCGAATTTGGCCAAACTCCGGCGTTCACGATCGAGGAACTGGGCAGCATAGGTGTCGATATCGCCCTCTATCCGTTGACGGCGTTCCGGGCTGCGAATAAAGCGGCAGAAAACGCTCTGAGAGAGATTCGAGGCGCTGGTACACAGAAGGCGATCATCGGCGATCTGCAAACGCGAGATGAACTGTACGAATATCTCGAATATCACACTTACGAATCGAAACTGGACAAGCTTTTCGAAGCCGAGTCCGAACACGAATCGGCAAACTAGGTTTACCAACAGGAATTATCGAAATGACATCATCAGGATTGAACGGGGTTACGGCGGGGTCTTCGGGGATTTCGACGGTTGGACAAGAGGATGTTGGACTCACTTATCGCGGCTATTCGATCACCGATCTAGCCGCCAATTCAACATTCGAAGAAGTCGCCTATTTGCTTATCTACGGTAAATTACCGGGTCAGAGAGAGCTCGACGCCTACAAGAAAAAACTTGCTGGATTACGGTCGCTTCCTGATGCGCTCAAGACTTTGCTAGAAGCATTGCCTGCTGCAAGCCACCCCATGGATGTTCTGCGAACTGGTACATCCCTTTTAGGGACTTTAGAGACTGAAGGACAGGGTGGTCGCACGGCCGTCGCCATCGGAGATCGCCTCACTGCCAGCTTCGGATCGATGTTGGCGTACTGGTATCGATTTCACTCTCGCAACGAACGAATCGAAACGGAGTCAGACGAGGAAACCGTTGCCGGTCACTTCCTCAGTTTAATGTCGGGTAAACCCGCAGATCCGCTGAAGCGAAAAGCACTCGATACGACATTGATTTTGTACGCCGAGCATGAGTTCAATGCTTCGACGTTTACTGCACGGGTAATCACCTCGACACTGAGCGATACATACTCGGCAATAGCGGGTGCCATAGGCGCTTTGCGAGGTCCGCTTCATGGCGGGGCGAACGAGGCTGCGATGGAGTTGGTTTCATCTTTTGATTCACCACAAGATGCCGAGAAGTCGATGGTTCACATGCTGGCAGCAAAACGACTCATAATGGGTTTCGGTCACCGGGTCTACAAGAATGGCGACCCCCGATCTCCGATCGTAAAACAGCTTGCGAAAGAACTGTCTGAAGCTGCTGACAATACGTCTTACTTCGACATTTCTGAAAAGATCGAAGCCGTAATGATGCGAGAAAAGGGCATGCACCCGAATCTCGATTTCTACGCAGCGACTGCCTACCACATGTGCGGCATTCCAACTGCAATGTTCACGCCGGTCTTTGTGATCGCTCGAACTTCAGGCTGGATAGCCCACGTGATTGAGCAACGGGCGGACAATAAGCTAATTCGTCCGTTATCGGACTACACCGGTCCCGCTGCGCGTCCGTACGTGAGCGTAGAGGAGCGGGGATAGTGGCAGCACAGGCTCGACAAACTGATTCGGTAATCGCCACGATCGCTGATTATGCGGTCAACTACAATCCAGATTCGGTTCTTGCCCTCGACACGGCTCGTCTAACGCTAATGGATTCAATTGGCTGTGCATTGCTTGCGATGGATTACACAGCTTGCACGAAGCTGCTGGGTCCTGACGTTCAAGGGACGACTGTTCCAAACGGCGCACGGGTGATGGGCACACGATTTCAACTCGACCCGGTGAAGGCTGCATTCGATACTGGCGCCGCAATACGTTGGCTCGATTTCAACGACACTTGGCTTGCCGCTGAGTGGGGGCATCCGTCGGATAACTTTGGTGCGATTTTGACTATGGCCGATCACCTGAGCCGGATTGCCAAGTCGGAATCCAATCGACCAATGTCCGTCCTAGATGTCCTCGAATACGCTATTAAGGCTTATGAGATTCAGGGAGTGTTGGCTCTTCAGAATTCGTTCAACCGCGTTGGTATAGATCATGTGTTGTTGGTGAAGGTCGCTTCGACGGCAGTGATTACTGCGATGTTGGGCGGCGACGTTACGCAGGTTGAGAACGCTGTATCGAACGCGTGGCTCGACGCTACTTTGCGGACGTATCGCCATGCGCCAAACACTGGCTCTCGCAAGTCGTGGGCGGCGGGTGATGCGCTTGGCAGAGCTGTTCGCTTTAGCTTGAACGCGATGGCTGATGAGATGGGTTATCCATCGGCCCTAACGGCTCCCGGATGGGGATTTCAGGACGTTTGGTTCAAGGGACAAGAAATCACCCTTGAACGCGAACTCGATGCATACGTGATGGAGAACATTCTGTTCAAAGTCTCGTTCCCTGCAGAATTTCATGCTCAAACAGCGGTTGAGGCGGCATTTGAACTTCACACTGAGGTTTCTTTGCGGCTGGACGATATCGAAGAAATAGTGATCACAACACAAGAATCTGCACTTCGTATCATCGATAAAACTGGACCACTGAACAATCCTGCAGACCGAGATCACTGCATTCAGTACATGACTGCCATTGGTTTGCTGAAAGGGTCGCTCACCGCTGATGACTACGAAGACGAAGTGGCGGATGATCCGCGTGTTGATGAACTAAGAGACAAGATGGTGATGAAGCACGATCAGCGATTCACGGATGAGTATCTCGATGCTGACAAGCGTTCGATAGCCAATGCAGTACAAGTGCGGTTCAAGGATGGATCGATGACAGAAAATGTGGTCGTCGAGTATCCGATTGGCCACCGTCTTCGACGTGAAGACTCGAAGCCACTATTGCTCGACAAGTTCCGCACCAATGTAGCGACTCAATTGGACACGGCCACGGTCGAGAGACTGGTTGATCTGTTCACGGATCAGCAAGCACTCGAGTCGATGGCTGTCGATGAGCTAATGGATTTGTTGGTTCCTTCGAGCGATTAGTTACACCACAAACCGCTCGGTCTGGTGCTAATCTTTTCAACTGTTTGCGACTTCGGGATTTAGTTGGTTACCAACTACGTAATCACGAATCCATATGGCAAACGATGATCTGTACTTAAGAAACGAAAGCACTCAGGAAATATGGCTAAGACTACCGGTAGTGATCTTCTAATTAGCGCATTACGAGCTGAGGGTGTTGATACCGTCTTTGGCATCGCTGGAGACCACATTCTGCACATGCTCGACACGATGTTCGATGCACCGCTGCGGATGGTCGACTTTCGGCACGAATCAGGTGCTGCCCACGCTGCTGATTCTTATTCGAGGATTCTGAAAAAGGGTGGAGTCATGCTTTCGACTACCCCTGGTCACGCCAACGCTTTGCCTGCGCTCGCGAATGCAATGCACTCCGAGGCGCCGTTGATCAATATTGCTGGCTCCGCCGAATCGGCGAACACGGGTCGAGGTGCGATGCAAGAGTTCGATCAGATCGGTGCTGCACGACATATCACCAAGGGTGCTTGGGACGTGCCGACTGCTGCTCGTATTCCAGAATATGTTGCACTAGCCTTTAGAACTGCTTTGAGCGGTCGGCAGGGTCCGGTTCATCTCACGATTCCGCACGACTTCCAGATGGCTGAAGTCGACGATGCAGAAGCCGCCCGGTACGCACCAAATGAGTATGGAACGCCTTTGAATGTTCTTGGAGATCCTGCTCAGATCGAGCGTGCGCTTGATGTTCTCAACTCTGCGCAACGACCAGTAATTTTCGCCGGGTCATCGGCAGGGGCTACGGCATTACCTGCCGAAGTTCAGCGACTCGTCGAGACGTTGCGCATTCCATTCTTCTCGGAAGACTCGGCAAGGGCGTTGATTCCAGATTCGCACGAGTATTCGATGGGACTCGGCTACCAGCCATTGAACCTCACGGTGCGAAACGTTAGCGATGCCGACGTGGTGCTGATGCTGGGTAAGAAGCTTGACTACACGAACGGATTTGGCGGAAATCCACCGTTTGCTGCCGATGTGAAGTTTGTCGTTGTCGATCCTTCACCGGCTCAGGTGGCTCGTGCCAGAACAGCTGCTGTTGGAATCGTTGGTGATGTTGGGACGATCGTTACTCAAATGGCAGATGCCGCGAAAAAACGAACTTGGACAGAGCGAACTGAGTGGGTTACACGACTGCGAACGGCGTTTGACGAGTGGCATGAAAGTCTCGTCGAGCTTGGCAAAGTCGAAAACCCAATGCACCCAATGCACGTTTCGAACACGCTTCAGAAATTCATCGATGATGACACCCACGTGACTTTCGACGGTGGTGACTATTGCCATTTCTTGCGTGCTTCGATCAAGCGTGATGATCCTTACAGATTCCACAACGTGTCGAGCTTCGGCATGATTGGTGTCGCTTTGCCTTACGCACTCGGCGCGCAGGTTGCCCTTCCCGACAGCAAGGCGGTTCTTGTGAATGGTGACGGCTCGCTAGGGTTCAATGGCATGGAGATCGATACGATGGTTCGCCACAACTTGCCGGTGAAGATGATGGTAGGTAACAACTCGATTTGGGGCATAGATTGGCAGATTCAGAAAGGTCTGTACGGTCGACCGGTCTGGACCGATCTACTGCCGACTCGTTACGACATTATGGCTCAGGGTCTAGGCGCTTACGGTGAGCACGTCACGAAGGCTGAAGACCTCGAAGGAGCTATGAAGCGTGCGTTCGATCACGATGGTCCAGCACTTTTGAACATTGATATTAAGCAAGTTATTAGCCCGGTTGCCGAGGCTGCTATAAGTCGCAAGACCGGGTCGCACGGATAGGTCTATGTAGAAACGGTGAGGTAGTGAAATGCTTCTAGAAAAATACTTTTATAGTGAGAGTAATGTCGAGAAGCGTGAGCTTCTTCCCGGTGTTTAGGCCCGACTAATGTGGGGCGAGAACATCATGATGGGCATTATCGATATTAACCCCGGTACCGAGGTTCCTGAGCACTCGCACCCTCACGAACAGTGCGGCAGGGTGCTCGAAGGAGCGGCGTGGTTCTACGTCGGTGACTCGAAACAACTGTTGGTTGCTGGCGATCACTACGTCATTCCAGGTGATGTTCCACACCGTGTGATTGCGACCGAAAACGGGTGCACTGCACTCGATATATGGTCGCCAATTCGCGAAGAGTACATATCCGAGGATATCGGCTTCTTTGGCGGCTAGGTGACGTTCTCACACCCAACTCAGCGCATAGGACTCGTGAGCTGAGTTTTTAAGTCATATACTTGATCGCTGTTTGACCGACAAATCGCGCCGTTGCACGGCAGTTTCGATAGCACATCTCATGATCCAATCACCTTCAATCATCTACACATGGACCGACGAAGCACCTGCGCTTGCTACGCATGCGTTCCTGAAAGTAATTCGGGCGTTTGTGAAGACGGCTGGTGTGGAAGTTGAAACACGTGATATTTCGCTTGCAGCGCGAGTGCTAGCGCAGTTCCCTGAAGTGCTTGGTAAAGATGCTGTAGAAGACGATCTCGCTGATTTGGGTCGGCTTGTTGAGCTTCCTGAAGCGAATATCATTAAGCTTCCGAATATTTCTGCATCGACTCCTCAGATGAAGGCGTGTATCGCTGAACTGCAGTCTCTAGGGTTCGCTATCCCTGATTATCCGGACGATCCGGGCACAGACGCTGAACGTGACGCGAAAGCGCGATACGGCAAGGCAATGGGTAGTGCCGTGAACCCTGTTCTGCGACAGGGCAATTCTGACCGTCGTGCACCAAAGGCTGTGAAGGACTTTGCGCAGGCGAATCCACCACGTGCAAGCGAATGGCCAGCCGACTCGAAAACTCACGTTGCGACTATGTCGGACGGAGATTTCTTCCACAATGAAAAGTCGATCACGTTAGCTGCCGACACCGTTGCGAAGATTGAGCACGTTTCAAAGACTGGCAAAACGACGACACTGGTGCAGTCGCTTCCATTGCTGGCGGACGAAGTGCTCGACGCTACCTTCATGAGCCAGAAAGCACTTGTGAGCTTCTTCAGCGCACAGGTCAAAGACGCTAAAGATCAGAACGTGCTCTACTCACTTCACCTCAAGGCGACCATGATGAAGGTGTCCGACCCGATCATCTTCGGTCACGGTGTGCGCACATATTTCTCAACCCTATTTGCCAATCACGAACCAGAGATCAATGAGCTAGGAGCCAATCCGAACAACGGTCTTGGCGATGTATTGAACAAGCTATCGGGTCTGATTCGAGATCCTGAAGGCACGATTCTTTCTGATCTCGAACACGACTTCGCTAATGGCCCTAGCATTGCGATGGTTGATTCTGGCAAGGGAATCACGAACTTGCACGTGCCGAGCGATGTGATCATCGATGCTTCGATGCCGCCGATGATTCGAGATTCCGGCAGGATGTGGAATAAAGACAACGAGCTTCAAGATGTGAAAGCGGTTATTCCTGACTCCACATACGCGGGTATCTACGATGTGACCGTTCGGGATTGCCAGGCTCACGGAAAACTCGACCCTGCAATTATGGGCAGCGTGCCAAACGTTGGGCTGATGGCTCAGAAGGCCGAAGAATACGGATCGCACGACAAGACGTTTGAGATGGCTTCTGCTGGAACTGTTCGTATCGTTGATTCCTCGGGTGCGGTGCTTCTTTCGCACGACGTTGAACAGGGTGACATTTGGCGTGCTTGCCAGACTAAAGATATTGCCATTCGCGACTGGGTGAAGCTCGCAGTTCGTCGAGGTCATGCAACAGGTGTGCCGGTCATCTTCTGGCTCGACAGCACACGCGGACATGATGCCGAAGTTATCGCCAAGGTCGAAAAATACCTTGTCGATGAAGATACCGATGGGCTTGAAATTCAGATTCTGACGCCTGAAGACGCAATGCAGTTATCTCTCGACCGAATTCGACGGGGTGAGGACACGATTTCGGTAACAGGAAACGTGCTGCGCGATTATCTAACTGACTTGTTCCCAATTCTTGAGATTGGAACCAGTGCTCGAATGCTTTCCGTAGTTCCTCTGTTGAATGGTGGTGGCTTGTTCGAAACTGGTGCTGGTGGCTCTGCACCGAAGCACGTGCAGCAGTTCCAACAAGAAGGACATCTCCGATGGGACTCACTTGGCGAGTACATGGCTCTGGCGGCGTCGCTGGAGCACTTGAGTGAGCAGTTCGACAATGTAAGCGCTGGTGTTCTTGGGAACGCTCTTGATGCGGCTACGGGTCAATATCTACAGAACGGTCGAATTCCTTCACGCAAGGTGAACGAGATGGACAACCGTGGTTCGACGTTCTACCTGACGCTGTACTGGGCGCAGGCGCTTGCTTCGCAGTCAGACGACGCCGATATCGCAAAACGATTCGGCCTGGTTGCTTCCGCAATGGCTGAGAACGAAGCGAAGATCATCGCCGAGCTTGATGCGTCGCAGGGTTCAGCAATGGAACTCGGTGGCTACTACAAGGGCGATCTTGAGTTGCTGACCGCTGCAATGTGCCCGAGCGAAACGCTTAACTCTATTCTCGAAGGCGTTTAGGGTACTTGCTGCCAAGGCGGTCTAAATTGTGATCAAAAAGAGTCGAGCATATTGCTCGACTCTTTTCGTTAACCGGATTTTCAACTGAAGTATTCGGTTCGGATATGATGCAGTCGAACTCAGCGGCGAGCGATTCGAGGAGACTGACATTAATATTTCCAACATCGGCAGATCAGATCACTTCTGAGTGGTTGTCCTCAGCATTTGAAGCAAGTGGTGAGGCACCGTTTCCTGTTTCCGTGCATTCGATTGAAGTGTTTCCTGAGGGCCTATCGGCCACTGGCACGCTGGCACAGGTGTTCGTGAGCTATCCCGGTGTTGAACAAGGCCCCGCAACGCTCATAGCCAAATTGCCTGATCCTGAAAAGGCTAATCAGGCAAATGCAGCGACTTACGAACGAGAGATAACTGTCTATCGCGAGCTGGGCGCCGATGTTGGTGTTCGTGTGCCGACAATGTACTTCGGCGCTAGTGCTAGTAACTCGGCAATTATGTTGCTCGAAGATCTGAGTCCGGCGGTGCCAGGTGACTCAACGACTGGATGCAGTTTCGATGAAGCGGTGGCTGGGGCGAGAAGATCGGTTCGGCATTGGTCGACTTCGGAACGCCACTCGCTGGAGGTCGCAAGGTGACTCCAACGGGAAGCTCGCCGAGTAACAAAGAGGTCACCGGTTACTCAATTATCGAAGCCGACAGCATCGAGGATGCCGAGGAGATGCTGAAAGGTCACCCTCACCTAGCTTGGGCGGCTGGCTGTGAGATCGAAGTACACGAAGCGTTGGCTGTGCCGGGGATGTAGCTTGGTGGGTAATGGTAAATAAAAAGGGTCGAGCAAAATGCTCGACCCTTTTTATTAGGCTAATCCGTTCGATCCAGAGTGCGAATGCACGATTGGATCTAAACGTTTTTACTTCTTGGTTTCTGCGAACGCTGCGCCGATTTCTTCGAGAGCTGCTTTGAAGGCAACCGCTGCGTCCATGTCGACGTGCTGCTTGACCTGCGAGCCGAGCTTGCAAGCTTCCCAGACCTTGGTGTGAAGGTTAGGGTGCGCAGCTAGGTGCTCTGGCTTGAAATAGTCAGTCCAGATAATCAGAATGTCGTTCTTGGCCTTGGTTGCGTGCTCTTCTTTGACTGCAACGTATCGGTTGAACGAGTTGTTGTCTTGAACGGTTGTCGGTACGCCCATAGCTTCGATAAGCTCGGTCATTCGAATTACGGTCTGTGCTGCCTGAATGGCGTCACGTGGGTCGTATATGCCGCAAGGGATGTCACAATGAGCATCGGCTGTGCCGACTGGGAGTAGCCGGTCGGCAATTCTTGAAATTGTTCGGAACATGAGTTTTCTCCTCGAAAAAGCACTGCTAATTGTGCAGCTCTGGCGGAAAATACAAGCTGCCACAAGTCGTGCCAAAGTTTCCGCTGTCGATATGCCATACAAATCTAACACGTAGAACCGATATTCTCAGTTGAATTATCTAATAAACCTGCTAATTGAATTTTTGTCAGTTCAATTGATTAAAGTTCGTGGCAAGAGCATGGAGCCTGCTATTGGCGATGGTAGCTGGGTGGTTTTGGCGCGTGCTGGCTTTCGTCGGCGAGAGCCCCAACGGTTCGATGTGGTGCGGTTAGAAGAGCCAGGATTTTCTGGACATTGGATTCTAAAAAGAATTGTTGGATTACCGGGCGAGGAGGTAGCTTTGAAATTCGGTGAGCTGGTCGTGGTTGGTGAGTTGGTTGAGGATTCGTTCGCTTACTGCCCGGATTTTACAGAGAGCCACACGTGGTGGCTTCGATACGATGAGTTCGTAGTGCTGGGTGACAATCGTTCAGCTTCGACTGACAGTCGGAAATTTGGTCCAGTCAAACGGTCGAGTATCCACGGCCGCGTTCGATAGAAATCGTGCTTTAAATGGAAAGACATTGTGACCAATTTCACAAGTTTAATGGCATAATTGTGGTTCTGTCAGAACGTAGGATCGCTGCGGTTTAAAGTTCTTACTCATTTGCTGAGGAGATCTAACAGAGTCCTGCGACACTACCTGCCTATATGGACACCATTCGTTGGATCGACGGTAGAATAATTCTTCATCGGCTGAATCAGTCTGCTAACAATGGTGTACAGCAAAATCTTAAAAGAGTAAGTAAAGAACAATGAGTAACGAAAGCCACGTTGCGAACGCCAACGACAAGCCATTGTCAACGGTGAAGTGCCCGGTGATGCATACTGGCTATCAGTCGGGCGGGGTAACGGCGAACCAGCACTGGTGGCCGAACCAGTTGAATCTTAGTATCCTCCGTCAGAATCATCCCGATGCAGATCCAATGGGCAAAGATTTCGATTATGCAGATGAGTTCAAAGATCTCGACTTCGATGCCATAACGAAGGACGTCGACTCACTGATGACGCAATCGGAGGACTGGTGGCCGGCCGACTACGGACACTATGGGCCCTTTTTCATACGAATGTCGTGGCACGCGGCTGGCACGTATCGCATTGCGGACGGCCGTGGAGGGGGCGGTTCCGGCGCACAGCGCTTCGCTCCGTTGAACAGCTGGCCCGACAACGCCAACCTCGACAAGGCCCGTCGATTGCTTTGGCCTATTAAAAAGAAGTATGGCCGAAAGATTTCGTGGGCCGACCTTCTGATTTTTGCAGGCAATCGCGCCATGGAAACGATGGGCTTAAAGACCTTTGGTTTCGGCGGTGGGCGCGAAGACATCTGGTCACCCGATGATGATGTTTACTGGGGTCCCGAGACCACGTGGCTTGGTGATGAGCGCTGCAGCGGGGACCGGGACTTGGCTAATCCGCTGGCAGCAGTTCAGATGGGGCTGATCTATGTCAACCCTGAGGGCCCGAATGGCGAGCCTAACGCGCTTGCCGCGGCCAAAGACATCCGTATCACTTTCGCTCGAATGGCGATGAACGACGAAGAAACAGTTGCTCTGATCGCGGGTGGGCATACGTTCGGTAAGGCCCATGGCGCATCGAATGCCGGAGATTTCGTCGGCCCGGAGCCAGAGGGTGCAGGCCTTCAGGCCCAGGGTCTTGGTTGGGTTAACAGTTTTGGTAGCGGCAAAGGTAGCGACACGTTTACGAGTGGGCTTGAGGGCGCTTGGACCGCCACTCCGGTAACGTGGGACAATAGTTATTTTGAAACTTTGTTCGGCTACGATTGGGACCTGACAAAGAGCAATGGTGGCGCATGGCAGTGGGTTCCGACGGATCCTGATGCCGCGTATCTGGTGCCTGATGCCCATGACTCATCGAAACGGCATTCTCCCATCATGCTTACCACGGACCTCGCTTTGAAGATGGACCCGATATATGAGCGTATCTCGAGGCGCTTCCTCGATAACCCCGACAAGTTCGCTGAGGCTTTTGCCCGGGCTTGGTACAAGCTGCTGCACCGAGACATGGGCCCTGTTTCAAGATACCTAGGGCCGTGGGTACCCGATGAGCAACAGTTGTGGCAGGATCCCGTTCCCACCGTCGACTATGAACTGATTGATGGTACGGATGTCGCGAAACTGAAGACCAGTATCTTCAGATCAGGTCTTTCGATATCCGATTTGGTCTCTACTGCTTGGGCGTCGGCATCGACCTACCGGGATACTGACAAACGCGGGGGTGCGAACGGGGCCAGGATACGAATTGCACCGCAAGCTCAATGGGATGTGAACGTTACCTCGGGAGTATCGCATGTTGTGGAGACTCTCGCGGGTATACAGCAGCAGTTCAATAGCATGCAGATGGGTGGAAAAAAGGTATCGCTTGCCGACCTGATCGTGCTTGGCGGTTGCGCAGCGATCGAGAAGGCGGCGAAGCGGGGTGGCTACGATGTGGAAGTGCCGTTCACGCCTGGGCGCACCGACGCTTCGCAGGAACAGACCGATGCCGATGCATTCGCCCCGCTAGAACCGGTAGCTGATGGGTTCCGAAACTACCTCCAGAATGGCCTTAGCGTCCGGGCGGAGCAGCTGCTAGTTGATAAGGCATTCATGCTTAAATTGTCTGCTCCCGAGATGACAGCACTCGTCGGTGGCATGCGCGTCCTGAAAACTAACGCCGGAGGGTCCAAAAACGGGGTCTTCACTGATCGTCCCGGAACGTTGACCAATGACTTCTTCGTGCACCTGCTCGACATGTCGAATACTTGGATGGCTTTGTCCGACGCCGAAGATGAGTTCGAAGTTCGAGATAGGGTGACTGAGGAGGTGCGGTGGACGGCTAGTCGTGTCGACCTCGTGTTCGGATCAAATTCCGAGCTACGGTCGCTGTCCGAGGTCTTCGCTAGTGACGATGGGCAGGATAAGCTCGTCCGTACTTTCGTGGCTGCATGGGGCAAGGTAATGAACCTCGATCGCTTCGACCTGTAGCCATGACATTGCACGTCTACGTCAACTTCCAAGAGAAAACATAGAATCTCTTTCTTGGATATGAAACTTTTGATAGCAGTAGTCGCTAAATGTATTTAAATCAACGTTAATATAGATCTTTAGAGGATCTACAGTTATCGGTACATATGATCTGTCTCATACTGATTTAATAGCTGTTTATTTAGAGCCGAGTCGGATATCACCGAACTGGGCTCGGTCGCCCTTTTCACTAAAGATCAAAATGTAAGTTACTGCAGAGGCTATACCATCAATGATTGGTCTTTCCCAGTAAACCTACACATCAGCACGTTGCCCATGGACCGATGCAGGTCCGAATGTTCGTCTTGGGTTCATGGTCTACGAACATGAGGAGCCCGATTGTGCGAGCTCCCTATGCGGAATTCCCGCGGTTGTCGATCGCAGTCGCGAAGATTGGGAATACGAGGAATGATGTACCTGAAACCGCTAGTAATCCCGATGTTTCCTGAAACGATTGCCGCTATCGTTACGGCCGGGTTCAGGTGGGTGCCCGTAATACGCCCTATGACGACGATTCCTAAAAATTTTCAAACCCCATTGCCAAGGGCGATCACAATTAGTCCAGTTTTACAAACGGCTTTACAAGTGAAAGGCCAGCAGCCACTGCGGCTCCAACCGCACGGATACCGATGAACACGAATGTAAATGCGTCGATGAATTCAGCGAGTAACCCTCGAACATTATTGCCAGAAATAAGTTCGTTAATTTGTGATCCCTTTTTGTAGCAAGAATTTGGACTTCGAACATATATCATCGCGTGTTCTCGCTCAAAAAAATTGTGGTTAAGACTTAATAGTCTAAGTAGAAATTCAAAAAACCTGTTATAGGTGTATCGAACATAGGAGAAATTATCCTCGGGCAATGAATTTTGACGCCTCGATCGCGCTGTAAGTGATGATGAGATCGGCTCCGGCGCGTTTGATCGAAGTTAGGACTTCCATCATCGCGCGTTCCCTATCGATCCAGCCTGCTTGACCGGCTGCGGCAATCATCGAGTATTCACCGCTGACGTTGTAAGCAGCGAGTGGGGTATCGAATCGCATCGACGCCTCTTTGATTACATCGAGGTAGGCGAGGGCGGGCTTCACCATGATTATGTCGGCGCCTTCTTCGAGATCGGCTTCGACTTCACGCATCGCCTCACGGCCTTGGCTTGGTGCCATTTGGTAGGCGCGGCGGTCGCCAAACTGAGGTGCGGAATCGGCGGCAATCCTGAACGGGCCATAGAACGCTGAAGCGTATTTCGCCGAGTAGCCCATAACTGGAATATCGGAGAAATCGGCTTCGTTGAGTCCTGCCCGAATCGCTGCTACCTGTCCGTCCATCATTGCTGAAGGAGCGACCATGTCAGCTCCCGCTTGAGCATGCGAAACAGCGGCTTGAGCGAGGAGTGGGAGTGTTGCGTCATTGTCGACATCGTTGCCAGCTACGATCCCGCAGTGACCGTGATCGGTGTACTCGCACAGACAGACATCGGTAATTACATATGTTTCTGGTGATGCTTTTTTGATCGCAGCGACGGCTCGTTGAACGGCTTCGTCCGGCGATGCTGCACCCGAGCCGGTTGAGTCTTTGTCGTTGGGAATTCCGAACAACAGAACAGACTTCACTCCGGATTCGGCTGCTCGCAAAGTTTCTTCAACAGCGATATCCACCGACATCTGGTCAATTCCAGGCATTGGTTCGATTGGTGTGCGAACGCCTGATCCGTTGACCACGAATAGTGGGTAGATGAATTCTGAAGCCGAGAGTCGGTTTTCGTTGAGCATGTCGCGCAGCGTGGCACTACGTCGCAGGCGGCGAAGGTGAGGGTATTGGTCGCTGTTCATGTACCTATTATCCCTGTTTTTCGGATGATGCAACGTACGCCAAGATCGCTTTCACGATTCCGGGTATCGATTGCTGGTCGGCTTCGATGTTGTTATTTACGTTGAGCTCTTTGGCGGTGTCTGCAGTAATTGGTCCGATAATTACGGTCTTGCTTGTGTTGATGAGATCGGGGCTGCCGCCGAGTAGGTCGACCAAGTTGCGGACGGTCGATGAACTGGTGAACGTGGTGAAGTCGACGCCTTCTTCGTAGGCGGCTCGTGCTAGATCACCAGTGTCGTTTGGCGATTCGGTTGAGTAAGCGACCACTTCGTCGACGTTTGATCCTAGTTCACGTAGACCGGAAGCGAGGGTTTCTCGTCCGATCTCTGAACGTGGGAAGAGGACGTTCTTTGGCGTGATGCCTTCGGTCTTCAGCAGTTCGACCATAGCACTGGCGAGGTACTGATCGGGAATCGCGTCGGCGTTGATGCCGATTTCGGCGAGAGCCCTAGCGGTGGAAGGTCCGTTCACACCGAACTTGAGATGGGCGAGTGCTCGCGAGTCTATGCCAAGTGATTTCATACGAGCAGCGATTCCGCGGACTGCGTTTGAGCTGGTGAACATCATCCAGTCGTATTTGGCGAGGTTCCGGAGTGCTTCGTCGAGTGGCTCGGGATCTCGTACTGGCACAATTACGATGGTTGGGTATTCGAGCACTTCGGCACCGAGGTCTTCCAGCTGTTTCACAAGCTTGCTTGCCTGTGATCGTGCTCGGGTGACGAGTACTCGCTTGCCGAACAGTGGTCGAGTATCGAACCACGCCATTGCGTCACGAAGTCCGACGACTTCACCGATAACTAGAGAAACTGGTGCTCCGATTCCTGCTTCAACGCCGCGTGCAACGATTTCGCCAATTGGCCCGGTGACTACTCGTTGCTTCGGGGTTGTTCCCCACTGGACGAGTGCGGCGGGTCGGTCGGTTGGCACACCTCGGGAGGTGAGGGCAGCGACGATGTCGTTCATGCCCTTCCAGCCCATCACAAATACGAGAGTTCCTGAGAGTCCTGCGAGGGCGTCCCAGTTAATGGTCGAGTCGGGTTTGTTCGGGTCTTCACTTCCGGTGACGATCGTTAGCGAGGTTGACATTCCGCGCTGTGTCACAGGAATTCCTGCGTAGGCAGGGGCCGCGATGGTCGATGAAATACCGGGAACGACTTCCCACGGAACGCCTGCGGCGGAAAGTTCGAGTGCTTCTTCGCCACCACGACCAAATACGAACGGATCGCCGCCTTTGAGTCGGCAGACGCTGAGCCCACGTAGACCTAGCTCTACGAGCAGTTCATTGATCTCAGTCTGGGTCATTCGGTGGTCGTCTCGACCTTTTCCAGCGTCGTAGAGTTCCGCGTCAGGACGAGCCTGAGCTACGAGATTTGGTGAGGCGAGTCGATCAAAGACCACGGCATCGGCAGTTCGCAGACTTTCGAGTCCTTTGACAGTAATAAGACCAGGGTCGCCGGGTCCTGCTCCGACCAGCAGCACTTTGCCTACCGTAGTGTTGGCGCCTTCGTTTTGGGTAGTGTCTGACATGAGTTAGTTAGAGTTTCCTGCTATGAGCTGTCGTGCGCCTCGTTCTACGAAAAGTTGACCCATTGTCTTGCCGACTTCTTCAGCATTTGAAGCTTCATCGACAAGGCTTTCGCGTATGACCTGCGTGCCATCGGGTGTTGATGCGAAGGCTGAAAATTCGAGTCGTTCGCCTCGTATTTTTGCGTGTGCCGAGACTGATGCTGAGCAACCACCGCCGATTTCGTCCAAAAACGCTCGTTCAGCTGTAACTTCGAGCAATGTTCCCTCGTGATTGAGCTTTACTGCGATAGCTGCAGTCGTTGCATCGTCTGCACGAGTTTCAAGAGCGAGTGCGCCTTGTCCCACGGCTGATACGAAATTAGAGCACGAAAGGTGCTGAGTAATTCGATCCTGAAGACCAAGTCGGTTTAGCCCAGCTGTAGCTAGGATTACGGCGTCTGGACCGCCTGCCACATCGAGTTTGCCTAGCCGGGTTGGAACGTTCCCTCGGAGCGATTCAACGACCAGATCGGGACGTATGTTTTTCACAAGAGCTTGACGTCGTACGCTTCCTGTAGCGATCCTCGAACCGGCGGGAATTTCTTCCAACGTTTCACCGTTTCGACTAATAAATGCGTCACGCGGGTCTTCACGATAAGGCACCGCCGCAAGAGCAAACTCTGGCGGCAACGAAGACGGCATGTCCTTGAGACTGTGCACTGCTATGTCGACTCGATTGTCGAGCAGAGCGGCTTCCAGCTCGCGAACGAATACGCCAACGCCCAGTTCCGAAAGATTCTGACGCTGGTCGATATCCCCGGTCGTTTTGATTACGACGATTTCGAATTCAACTCCAGGATGTTCTTCCTTGAGTGCGTCGACCACGTGGCCAGTCTGCGTAAGAGCTAGTTCGCTTCCGCGTGTTCCGATTTTAATCAAAAATTTAATTTCGCTTTTCGCATCTTAATGCTTGGGTAGTGGTGTTTCTATCCTTTGACAAGAACCAAATGGAGTACATGAAACACAAGCAACACTTGTGATCCCCTCTATTAGATCCGCTTTAGCTTGTTCAGGGTCTAACTTCTCCGCTTTGTCCAACCATTCGGGTGTCATGAACCACTGCCATTTTTCAGGGCAGCAGACGATTTTTTGACTTCGTGTAGTTTTTCTAACATCCGTCAAAATAGGACCCACATTGGCCCATCTCATACATTGACATGAATCTGATGTGATTTCTTCGCGTAATCTTCTTGCTAATGCAGGGCTTGTTCCTGCGGTAGATACGGCTAATGTTATGTCGTTTCTATGAATCAGTGCCGGTGCGATCCAAGTGCAAAGAGGAGTGACATCCATAACGTTGAGCAGAATGTTTCGCTCGGTTGCTTCTTTTGAGACAGCTTCGTTAGTTTCCATTGACGACGTGTCGGCAACGATAACGATCCATGCTCCGGCGAGGTCGCCGGCCTGGTATTTGCGGTTGATCCATTCGATCTCACCGTCATCGGCCTTGGTGCGAAGTCCGTCGGAAATTTCGTCGTCCGGGCTGAACAACTTTACAGTCGCTCCGCATTCGAGCAGGTAGTTAACTTTGCGCTCGCCTTCGTGGGCATCGCCACCAAAGACGATTCCTAAACGTTCTTGCACATCGAGGTACATTCCGTAATAGCGCGGCACAGTGGTCTCCAGATCTGTTTTGGCTTGGTGAGTGGATTCGAGCGGGTGGTTCTAGTGAGATCAGATGATTGGCTGAAGCTCTTCAACTACGAATTCGTCCTCTACGAAGTATCGAACTCGAGTCTTTTTATATTCACGTAGGCTGTAAACGAGCGCCCGCTCGTCCATGCCAGTCGCTTCGGCGATTTCGTTGCCGAAACGTTCACATTCTTCTGCCGATGTGCCGTGAACCATCGTGAAGTGCGAGTATGGCCAGTCGTCGTAGATTGGTCGCTGGTAGCAATGGGTTACTGCTGGGTGCTCAGCCATGATTGTGCCGATTTCTTCGGAACGCTCTTCTGGCACTTTCCAGACGATCATTGCGTTTGATGAGAAGCCGGCGCGTCGGTGGTGCAACACTGCACTGTATCGGCGCATTAGCTTCTGCTCGACTAGTTCGTCGGCTCGGGCGAACATTTCGTCGACGGTCATGTCGAGCTGTTCAGCCATTGCATCGAACGGACGTGACACGGGCGCAAGATCTTCTTGCATCACTTTCACGTAGTCGATGATGTCCTGAGTCACGTCTGGCGAAGATGTGCTTGTCGTTCCCTGGTCGTCGGGTCGGTAGCCTTTTGTGGCGTTGGACTTACCTTTGACCATGTCGAAGTTCACACCAATTTTGAAAAATTTAATCGTCGGGAGAAGTCGGGTAGATGTGGCACCAGTGAGCTTGGCGAGCAGTTCGATATCGCCTTCGAGCGAGCGTTCGGGCGGAACTGCGATTGTGAACCAGAGGTTGAAGTGCCCGTCTCGTTCGTAGTTGTGACTGATTCCGGGGTGACGGTTGAGAAAACGGGCTGCCTTATCGAGCTTGTCTTCAGGGAACTGCATTGCGACAAGCATCGACTGATACTTGAGTTTGCGAGTGTCGAAGATCGCACCGATTTGTCGAACTACGTTCTTTTGTCGGAGTGCACCGATACGGCCGATCACGTCTTGCTCGGTTGTGCCGACGCTTCTAGCGACTGCTTTGTACGGTTCGGCAACCAATGGGAAGGCTGCTTGAATCGTGTTCATGATTTCGCGGTCGATCGGGTCGAATTCTTCGAAAGGCATAGTTTTTGCTGCTCTGTGGGTCGGGCGTTCCTCGATGGTGGGTAGTGAGGAAGGCAGTTGTGGATGCTCTGGTACAAAGTGTATCTCAGAGGTGAGATTATCTGTACCTGACAGATTCACGGAACTTCGTGAGAATTTCGTCTCTAACGCCTAAGTGTGGGCTACCAACAGAAATCTGCAATAAAAATGCATATGGGCTGTTTTAGGGTAAAGATTATGTTTTATCGGAGCTGATGACATCGTTGAAATCAAATCCGATGTTGCCAATGCCGGGGATGATGCATCCGAAATAGATGTTGTGATCGCCGGGTTCCAATTGATCACCGTCGACGTTGATGACGATTTCTTTATTCATCTTTAAACCGAGCGTGTTGTCTTCAGTTACTTGATCGAAAGTAACTTCTGCGCCGTCGTTTTCGAACCATGTCCGTGCCATTGAAATTTCTTGTGATTCGTCGAGCTTGAGAGGCACTAAGCCTATGGCGTATCCAGATCCGAGGGAGTTACGAAGAGTGAAGCTCCAACCTCGCTTGGTGTTTTTTAGGCTGTTTTTTTTACATAAAGTCGTCGGAGAATGAACGCAGGGACAAGTGGCAACTATCTTCTCGTTTCAGCTTATATTTGGGCACCGATGTGGCCGGTCATTGGTCGATGGTTCCGATCATCCGCTCTTTGTAACGCCATTCAGAATAGAGTTGGTCATAGATCGCCGAGTGTGTTGGGTCGGGTTCGTATTTGACTAGCTCTGATGCTCGTTCGCTCGCGATCTCGGACAATGATGGTCCTCTCCCGATGCTGGCAGCAGCTTGAGAGAACGTGCCTAGATTGGTTGTTTCGCCAGAATCGGAGACTTTGATTTCGCAATCGAGAACGTTAGTGAGAATAGTTCGGAACGATTCTGTTTTCGCCATGTCACCTCCGAGGGAGATGCTAGCGGCGGGACCGCGGAAGCTGTTGAGTCGTTCGATGTTGTATCGAATGGCGAATGCAAAGCTATCGAGGGCTGATCGTGCGACGTCGAATCGATCGGGTGGGGCATTGGTAGCAGGAATCGGGAACATCAAACCGCCCATTCGTTCGGTGATGTTCGATGAATGAACAAGACTCGGACCGAGAAATGCGTTGACGCCAGTTGAGCCTGGCTCGAGCCTGCATACTGGCTCGTCGATTGATTCCATGACTTCGACATTGTCGAGTGATCCATATATTAATGAGAGCAGTCATTGGTACGTGGCGTCGGTGTCGCCAGCGTTGCCGTCGAGCATCCATCGATTGCTGACAACGTGTCGCCCCGTGAGAATGGCTCGGGTATCGTCGAATACGGGCAGCTCGGTGACTCGCATGCAGGATGTGTTCCATCCAGAAATAATTCCGATTTCGTTGGATTGATACACACCAAGTCCAATGAGCCCTGATTTGGCGTCGGGTCCACACGCTACGACGGGAGTGTTTGGCGCGATGCCGAGCGTATCGGCGAACACTTTCTTCAACTTACCAACGATGGTTCCGGGCGGGCATGTGGCCGGCAATTGGATGTGCCCGAGATTGAACGCTTGGGTGAGGACGTTGGTCGGGTCGCCAGTTGCGACCATGCCGAACCCCGACTCTACGGCGAGGGTTTCTTCCATTAGGAGCTCACCAGTTAGTTCGAGAATTATCCAGTCGGCGATGCTGCACGCTGTTCGGGTTCGGTCGTAGATTTCGGGTTTATTTGATGCGAACCATTGGAGACGAGCCCATCCAGAAGTTACTACCGGTGCGTGTTCGGTTAGTTCCCAGAGATCAACGAGAGCGTTGGCATCGATCTCTGCGCCTTCTTTTGATGCTCTCAAGTCGCGGTAAGGTCCCGCGTAGAGAGGTTGACTAGACCTTGTCGTTGAGAGGTGACCCCAATGCCAGATATTTCAGCAGTTGAAATATCGGCAGCGCCGATAGCTCGTTCCGCGGTTGTACCGAGCAGGTGTAGTAGTGTCGAATTCTAGGGCAGAGCTAGGCGCATCATCTGGTTTGAAGAATTCGATTGGAGTTTTGATCGTGGAAAGTGGCGTGCCAGTTGCTGAGCCGATAGAAACGGTGAGATTGTTTTTTCCGAACTCAATCGACATGTAGCGTTTCGCAGGTCTTTCGGGGCTCAAGTTAGTTTACCCGACGAGATTGAAGAGAGCCTGAACGTTTGCCGGTGCCGATATCTTCTGCGATGTACTTGGCTGCGAGATTGCCACTTCGTACTGCGGATTCCATGGTCGATGGCCAGTCGGTGTCGGTCCAGTCACCGGCGAGGTAGAAGCCAGGCAGGGGCGTTCGTTGAGAGAGACGTTGTTTGCGGGAGTTGGGGGCAACTTGGAATGTGGCTTCTAGCATTTTGACGACGGCGAATTTTTCAACATAGGCGTCTTTCGCTGCTGGAAAGGTATTGGCCATCTCTTCGGTGAAGATTTCGCGTAGCTGGTTTTTAGATTTATCTTGCCATTTCCATGCCCCACTTAAAGAGATGACGATGTGTTGACCTATTTCGTCACGCGATTTTAGCTCGGTTTCGTTGAAGACCCACTGGAGGGGGGAATCGATAGTCGCGACGAACTTATCGGTCATTACAGGGCGGTCGTACCAGATGTGGATTGCGACGATTGGCGCGGTTCGGACTGATTCGGCTGGTGTGAAAAAATCTTCTAATTCGCTTGATCCACTAGGTAATAACGGGGTCATTGCCGATGCGGGAACTGCCGATACGATTGCTTCACCCTCAATAAGTTGGTCTTTGGCGGTACGTACGCCTGAGATTCTTCCTTTGGCGATTTCGAGAGATTGCACGTCGATGCCGGTCCTAATCTCACCGCCGTGACCTTCGATGAACTTTTTGGCGTTTTCGCCAACGAGGGTCGATAGCCCAGATAACGGAATGCCCATTGCGGGATTCTTGGCGGATCCGAGTAGAGCTATTTTGAACAGCTCGATTCCAGTGTGGGCACTAACGGATTCGATGTCGTCGTTTAGTGACGGGAGGATTATTAGATTCCAAAAGTTTTGGATCGTCTCGTCGGTTTGACCGTGATCCCGTAGCCAATCGTCGAACGAGAATAGATCGTGTGGAGAGGTAACACCGAGGCGTGTCATCTTGATGCTGAGGAGTCCCCAAAGAATCCTGAATTTCCCGACCAAGCTGACGTGTTTGTAGCCCAATAATGCCGATAGATTCGCTAGTGGGCCGGGAAGCTTTCTGGCTTTGATCCAGCTGATTTTTCCGTGTTTCAGCACTGGGAATCCGATTCGTTTTTCTAGTCGAATCTGGTCAGATGCTCCAATGTCGGCGATGTATTGTTGGAACTGGTCGCAAGCGCCGATGAACACGTGCTGGCCGTTGTCGATTTCAGTGCCGGTATCGCTGTCAGTGAACGAATATGCTCGACCGCCTAGGAACGGTCGTTTCTCAAGGACGATTGGCTTGATGCCGATCTGAATGAGGCGTACGGCGGTTGCGAGTCCTGCGATTCCGCCACCGATGATGAGTACCGTGCGATTTGACAGCGTTGGCATCGGCTAAACGAACCTGATTCCCCGGCTGCGTAGCCAAATAACAGACATCAACTTGAGTTTCTGAAACTTACTCAGGCTGGCGCGGTGGTTGAGCGTGTCGTAGCCATTTTTTTCGATTCGATCGAGAAGTATTTCGTACACATGGGTCATGGTCTCGGGACATTGCCGAGATTGCTCGTCGAGAAGAGGGAATAGTCGAACACCAGATTCAAGATATTTTCTTGCACGAACGACCTGGAATTTCATGAATCGAATGAATTCGGGGGTAACTCGTTTGTTTCGAATATCATCGACGGATACCCCGTACTCAGCAAGTTCATTAGCGGGCAAATATACGCGACCGATTTCAACATCCTCGGCGATGTCGCGAAGGATGTTGGTTAGCTGAAGTGCAATGCCGAGATCTATGGCGTATTCGATGGCTTTGGTGTCGTCGTAGCCGAAGACTTCGATTAGGGCTAGTCCAGTCGCACTGGCGACTCGTTTGCAGTACTCGACAAGGTCGTCCCACGTCTCATAAGTTGTGCCATCGAGATCCATCCGGCAGCCTTCGACCACATCGAACAGGTGCTGTTGATCTATCGGATATTTGTGGAGTGTGTCGCCAAGTGCTCGCCATAATTCGGTTGAAGCTTCATTGATTTTCAGAGCATCATCGTTGATCGAATAATCGCCAGCGTACGCGGCTGCAAGATGTGTTTGAAGGGAGTCGAGTGCTTCACCCGTACGGTCGCCATAATTGCCGTCATCAACGATGTCGTCAGCTAGTCGGCAGAACGAATAGCCGGCGTACACGGCGTTTCGCTTTTCGGTGGGAAGAGTGATGAAGGCGTAGTAGAAATTTGACGATGCAGCCTTGGTAGATGCTGCTACAGCTTCATACGCATCGACGATTTGCGCGTCGTTGACCGTTGCAGTGGTTTCGGCGGGTTCAGGCATCTTGCTTTGCATCGCTTGCAGTATGCCTTGTTGCCGACACGAAGGCACTCTTGGGGATGAGGCTGATTCCGAGCTTTGCGCGAAGCCATGTGGATGCGAAAATCTTCGCTTTGCCGAATTTCGATATTCGTGGGCGTGAGGCGAGAACGTTGTAGTTCTGACGTTCGATGGCTTTCAGTATTTCGAGACCACCGTGGGCGAATAGTGCGAAGTCGGAACGGAGTGTGCTGTCAAGGTGATCGGCTAAGGAGTAGCCATCGATGAAGAGCTGGCGGGCACGGTCGACTTCGTACTTCATCAAGTTTTGGAAGTTCTCGTCGTACTGGCGATCTGTGATTTGTTGTTCCGACACGCCAAACTGTTCGAGGTCTTCAAGAGGTACGTAGATTCGACCTATTTCGATATCGATGCTTAAGTCTTGCCAGAAATTCGCTAGTTGTAGCGCAGTGCAGGTTTTATCGGCTAGCTCGTGAAGCCTTGGATCACGGATGCCGCTTAGGAAAAGAACTAGACGGCCGACCGGGTTTGCCGAATACGTGCAGTATTCCAGCACATCTTCGTACGATTTGTGGCGGGTAATCGTCTGGTCACGGCGATTTGCTTCGATGAGTCGCTTGAACGGTTCTGCGGGGATATCGAATATACGGATCGTCTCAGCAAGTGCTACGAAGTACGGGTGAACTGGCTGTGACGAGGGTGATGGGGAGTAGCAGGCGTCGAGTTCGCTTTCCCACTGATCAAGTAATGCGAATCGATCGCCGCTTGCTTCGTCGCCAAGATCATCTACGCCTCGGGAAAAGGCGTAAATCGAGTAGAAATGCTTACGAAGGTGCTTAGGTAGGAGACGAGATCCGACATTGAAATTCTCGTAGTGAGTCTTTGTCAGGTTTTGGCAGGCGGCGAAGGTGGCTTCGAGGTAGTCGGGCGAGTCGGAGCCGACTTCCATGTGTGGAACCGGAAGCTCAACAGCCGATGTAGCTGACTGAGTCATAGGCGAATGTCTCGACCCCGAGAGGGTGTCGATGTGGAACCTAGAGGCCCATTACCTGAACGACTACTTGCCGAGGCTTTGGCTCATCGAGTTCGACAAGGAATACACGTTGGAATTCGCCGAGTAGCGGGTTCCCATCGATGATTGGAACCATTTCCGATGTGCCGAGAATCATGTGCTGGCAGTGGGCGTGGCCGTTAGGGCATTCGTTGGGTCGCATGCTTACGGTGCGAAGTTCGAAATCGTTGTGACCGTAGTAGGCGTCTTTTGGTGCGCTTCTCTCAAGGAAGTGCTCCATGTCTTGCAAAAGCAGAGGCTCATTCTCATTGATCATTACCGAGAACGTGGTGTGGGTACTGAATATCGATACCTGACCGTTCTTTACACCAGACTCAGAGACGAGTTGGCGAACAGTGTCGGTAAAGTCAATTAGCTCGGGAGCGTCGGTCGATTCGACTTCGACTATCTTGCTAAATACCTTGTATTCGGTGCCAGTGGATAGACCACCAGGTGAGGTGCCATTCAACACGCTAATTCGTCCTGCCTCTATAGCAGTCAACTCACGTGCCTTATCCGAATGCAAACTTATTCCCCCCTCGGGCAAAAAAACTTAGTGGAGCGGCCTTCGATCATCTCCACCGAGGATACGCGTTCCAAAACCGTCGAATCTCCGAATTAGTGCGGATACGTGGCGGTAACAGCTACGCTTACAACCATGTTACTTTAACAAATGCTCGCAAGCATCTGTGGATTTCATGGATATGCACCCTATTTACCACCGATTTATGTTGCTTTTATTGGCAGCACAATCAGTGAATTAGTATATCGATTCACCGGAGTTGCCCAGTCGTATTACGGTCGATTTTCGACCGAAGATCGTTATTTTTCAACGGTAACGGGTGGAAGTTGCTCGAATCAGAAGATAATGGCTACTCGGAGGCCGCTGGTTGTGCAGCCTTGGTTAGCGCTGTGTGAGCTTGTACGAATGCCGCCATAAATGTTGTTAGCGAGGCGCTTGCGCGGTTCGACGATCTACCAAGGTGAAGTAGTGCTGGCAGGTCCTGAGGAGTGTTAGACACGTGCTTGATGTAAACCATATTTCCGCGTCCGTCGGGCCCGGAATCGAGTCTGTCGACTACTCCTGGCGAGTCGAAATCTCGATCATCCAGCACGCTAGTAAATACACCCCATGGAATGCCGGCAGCGCTCGCCGTTGATGCGATGGCGTGGGCCGCAGTATCAGCGGCTGTGGCATTTACGGCTTCACCGAGCCATTTTTTCGCCCCTGACGTGGTAGCTACTTTTGAGATGGTTACGATTGTGCCGTGGTGAAAATCGAGACCAGAGATTTCAACAGCGGTTCTGGCAGCAAGCAGTATTGTTCTATCGGGTCCCAAAGAGTTGGTATCGTCGACGATCGACCATTCGAATGGGGATCCTGGCAGATCCAATACCCTAGCTGCGATCACGATATCGCCTGATCGGGCGTAGTCCTTAGTTGCCCCACAAAATCCAAACGAGATGACTGCTTCCGGAGAAAATTCTTCTATGGCCCACTTGGTGGCTCGTGCTGCTCGGACTGATCCGGAGCCTGAGAGGACTATTGCCGGATAGTCTTCCGATTCAGGGCGGTATGCGACGAAGTCTTCAGGCGCTTCGATGGCCGTGTATTCACCGGACAGGATGATTCCGGCTGCTTCACGGCGTATAGATCCGATGGCGACGATCATAAGAGTTTCGAAAACTGTCCGGACTGTTGGCGTTCGGTCGTTTTACTTTGCAAGAGTTAGGATTCCCGGATTAGAAGGAATTCCCCGAGTTCGGTGAATTCATCGGCGGTGGCCCCCGATAGTTCGAGCGACTCTATCATTCGTTGACAGTCGAGCCATCGTGCGTCCGCCATAGATTGGCAGTAGTCTTGGGTGCCAAGATTTTCCATTTCTTCGAGCACTACGTGAACATCTTCTTGTTCCAGTTCACCCTCTGTAAGGAAAATTTGTTTGAGGCGTTCGCCTGTGGCTCCGGTCGATGCACTAAGGGCGTGAACGGCGGGGAGGGCTTTCTTTTTTCGCTTGATATCGGCTCCAACTGGCTTGCCGGTTTCAACTCCGCCCCAAACGCCCAAGACGTCGTCACGGATCTGGAATATTCGTCCGAGATCGTATCCAATCGCTTTCAGGGCAGTCGCTTTCTCGCGGTCCGGCCCTGAATCTGGAGCGACGAGACTGCCGAGATAGATAGATGCCTCGATTAGTGCGCCGGTTTTTCGTTCAATCATGTCGAGGTATTGCTCAACACTGACCGATTCTTCAGATTCAAATGAGATATCGAGGTACTGACCTTCCATCATTTTTAGGTAATGACTGGTTAGTTCAGCTTCAGCCTCGAGGGCTAAGGCGTCATCGACGCCAACTGCTCGCAATTTCCAGGCTGCCGCGTCGGCGATTTTCAGCATTGCGTTACCTGAGACTATCGCTGCAGGTTCGCCCCATACTGCCCAAACGGTTGGACGGTGATGACGCACGCGATCCATATCTTCAAGATCGTCATGAATCAGCGAGAAGTTGTGCACGTACTCAAGCGCTACAGCTATCGGCGTTGCGCGGTCAAGATCGCCACCCACGGCATCGGCTGCCAGCAGGGCAAGGGTGGGTCGCATGCGTTTGCCACCGGACGAATTCGAATCTGATCCATCGATCTCTTGCCATCCCATGTAGTAACGATGGATGTCGTAAATATCTGGCTCGAGTCCCACCAGTTCGGCGCGCAAGGCTTCATCTATTCGTGATTGATACCGCGCGAAAAATGCCGGTAACGACGGGGAGCTTTTCGCGAGGATTGGAGATTCGCCTGAGCCGGAGCTAGTTTCGGATGGAGTCGAGTTCAATAAATGTTCACGTAGTACGGATTTGTCGATGTCTTTAGGTTATCGCTTCACCGGTTACGTGGCGAGTGGCGATTGAATTCGTTGGTTTCATATTCGTTTAACGAAATGAGCCGTCAGAACGATTTCTGACGGCTCATTTCGCGTTCAGCCCTTCGGCGGGAGGGCGTTCATCAACTCGACGCTTTATTAAGCGGCTGAGATTTCAAGCTTCCGTGCCTTTTTCGATTCGAGTTTCGGGAGCTTGATATTGAGCACGCCGTTTTTGAAGGTCGACTCAGCGTTCTCGAAGTCGACTGTCTCTGGAAGTCTTAACGCTCTGTAGTACGAACCTGTTCGCCTCTCACGGAGCAGATAGCCATCGGTTTCCTTGTTTGAGGATTCTCCAGTTTCTGCCTTGATAGTAAGAACGTTGTCATCGACCGAAACGTTGATGTCTTCCTTGCTAGTGCCGGGGACCGACGCAGTTACGACGAGATTGTCACCGTCTTGAAATACATCGAGTGGGATTCTCCATGCCTCGGGCTCGGAGTTAGAGACTGCACCAGCGCTATTTCCGAGGAATCTGCTGAAGAGATCATCGAAGTTACGGGCGCTGCCGAAAGATTGTCGTTTCTGAATAGCCATTGCTTTGTTGTTCCTTACACGCCTTATGTGGCAGTTATTCCTGCCTTGGTGGCCGCAAATAGATTGCGACACGCCGTTTGTAGTTGATTAAGGCTTTTACCAAAACCTACATGAGTCAATTATAGAAATCTAATAACAATATTGTCAAATCTTATATTGCACGAATAGTGCGATGTGCTATTATTATCGTAAAATGAATTGAAATCCTCGTTAGGTGCATTTGACTTAGCGCATCGGAAAATCTACAAAGCGACTTATGGCACAGAACTACTACGAACTACTCGGGGTGAATAAAAGCGCCACCGAAAAAGAAATCAAGACGGCTTACAGACGGATGGCCCGAAAGCTTCATCCTGATGTGAATCCGAACAACCAGCGCGCTCAAGACCAGTTCAAGAAGGTAAATGAGGCATACGAGGTTGTGGGTGATCCTGCTCATAGGAAAGATTACGACCAGTTCGGTGACAATTGGAAGCACGCCGACCAGATGCGAAATATGGGCGGCGGGCGTGGTCCGGGTCAGGGTGGTGGCGGGTTCAATATGAATGACCTGTTCGGTGGTGGAGGAGGTCAGTCTGCTGGTGGATTCTCCGATATGTTTGGCGGAGGGGCTGGCCGTGCGCAGCAGCGGCAGCAGCAGCGTCCGCCTGAAATCATCAAGCACCAGGGCACGATCGACGTGTCGCTTGATGAGGTTTACACGGGTGCTTCCCGGCGTATCTCGATCGGCACTTCAGGTACGGCCAAGCGCAATCTTGAAGTCGATGTACCGAAGGGCGTGTTGGACGGTAAGAAGATTCGGTTGCGTCCTGACGCTAAAACCGAGATAACTCTTACGGTAAAAGTTCGAGCCGACAAACGATTCTCTCGTGAAGGAGCGAATCTCCGAGCCGACATCAACGTTCCACTGTTCGATGCGATTCTCGGCGGTGAGGCGGAAGTGCCAACTATGACCGGGCGGATCGCATTGAATATTCCGGCAGGAACTCAAAACGGCAGGTCGTTCAAGATCAAAGGGCGTGGATTACCTAAGGCGAATTCGGATGATTCTGGCGATCTGTATGCAACGATCAGGGTTCGACTACCGGAGACTCTCTCGGATGAAGAAAAACGGCTCTATTCGCAACTTCGCGATATTCGGAACGGCAGGCCACTTCCCGACGATCTGATTGATGTTCTGAACCATAAAGAGGCGTCGGCCGAATGACGATGGGGCACAACGATCCGGTGTTTGCCATCGGAATTGTTGCTCGAATGTGTGGGGTTCACCAGCAGACGCTTCGCAATTACGAACGTTGGGAATTGGTGACTCCGCAGCGGTCGAGCGGCGGAACCCGGCTCTACTCAAACCGTGATGTTCAGCTGATTCAGCAGATATTGCGGTGGAAGGAAGAGTTCGGATTGAACCTTGCCGGCATCGAAGTAATGTCGAAACTTTTGAACCGGATCGATCGATTGGAAACACATGTTCAGGACTTGACGGTCGAAATAGTCAAGTTGCGAGAAGGTCAAACGAAGCTACCGGGCTAGTAATTCAAACTCCATTTCGACTCTAGTAGGGCGGAAAGCCAATCGGTTGTTGAACCGACCAGACGGCATGAGTATTTGCAGTACTAAATAAGGAATACGAAAACGATGGTATTGAAACAAGAAGATTTTACGGAGCAGGCTCAGGCTGCCTTGGGCGCCTCGCAGCAATTGGTTTTGCATATGCGCCATAGTCAGTGGGATGCTGAGCACCTGCTTTCGGGTCTACTCCAGATCGAAAATTCACTTTCGGCAAAGATCCTTGAGGAACTCGGGGTCGATGTGAGCGATATATTGAAAGAACTCGAAGCGAAACTCGAAGAATCGCCCAAAGTTGGCGGTTCTTCGCCACAACCTCAGATTTACCCGACGCCTCGTGTTCAGAAGGCTATTGAAGTTGCCAAAGAAGAGGCCAACCGACTCAAAGATGAGTTGGTTGGAGCCGACCATCTATTGGTTGCTCTTGCTAAAGAGTCGAGTGGTGACATCGCCGAAATATTTACCGGTCATAACATCACTGAAGAACGCGTTTATCAGGCGCTATTGGAAGTTCGTGGCTCAGCGAGAGTCACCGATCCGCGTGCCGAGAGCAAGTACAAAGCGCTTTCGAAATACAGCGTTGATTTGACTGATCTGGCTCGTGAAGGTCGGCTGGACCCGGTAGTAGGTCGTGATCTCGAAATTCGTCGAGTGATGCAAACCCTTACTCGTCGTACCAAGAACAATCCAGTGCTGATCGGTGATGCCGGAGTCGGCAAGACCGCTGTGGCTGAGGGTCTGGCGCAACGAATTGTTGCTGGCGACGTTCCGCAGAGCCTGCAAGGTCGTCGGGTAATTGCGCTCGAAATGGGCTCGTTGGTTGCCGGGGCGAAGTTCAGGGGTGAGTTTGAAGAACGTTTGAAGGCCGTGATGGACGAAATTCGTCAGGCTTCTGGAGAGATCGTACTTTTCATCGACGAGATTCACACCGTTGTAGGTGCTGGTGCGGGCCATGGCGCTCTTGATGCTTCGAACATGATGAAGCCTGCGCTTGCACGAGGTGAATTGCAGACCATTGGGGCAACTACTCCTAACGAGTACCGTCGTTACATCGAAGCAGATCCTGCTTTGGAACGCCGATTCTCGCCTGTTTGGGTTGAAGAGCCTGATATTGAGACGGCTATCGAGATGCTCGAAACTCTGCGACCTCGTTACGAACAGCATCATGGACTCACAATTGAGCAGTCGGCATTGGAATCTGCAGTAAAGCTTTCAGCTCGATACATATCAGATAGATTGTTGCCAGATAAGGCTGTAGACCTGATCGATGAAGCTGCGGCGAAGAAACGTATCGAAAACGAATTAATGCCTTCTGAACTGAACGATATGCAGGTTGAACTGCGGCGTTTGGGCGAAGAAGAAGAGTCGGCTTCTACACGTGGCGATTATGAGAAGGCGGCAAACGCCAAGGCAGAAAAACTGCGTGTGCTTGAGGAATACGAACTCGCGAAGCAGGGGTGGGACAAAACTCACGAAATTAGCAAGGTAGTAATCGATCAGGACATAGCGAGTTTGATCGCTGAGCGAACCGGTATTCCGGTTACTCGATTGGTCGAGGGCGAGGGTGATCGCCTGCTGAATCTAGAAGAACGACTGCACACAAGGGTGATCGGTCAGGATAGCGCCGTCGAAGTTCTCGCTGATGCTGTACGTCGCGCAAGGGCAGGTTTGAAAGATCCTAAGCGACCTATTGGTAGCTTCATCTTCTTGGGCCCGACCGGTGTGGGTAAAACAGAGCTTGCTCGTGCGCTTGCGGAGTTCATGTTCGACGACGAGGACAACATGATCCGAATCGACATGTCGGAGTTCCAGGAGATGCACACTGTTTCAAAATTGATAGGGGCACCTCCTGGGTACGTTGGTTACGACGAGGCCGGTCATCTGACTGAGGCGGTTCGTCGGCGTCCATTTTCGGTCGTTCTGTTCGACGAAATTGAAAAGGCGCACCCTGACGTATTCAATACGTTGTTGCAGGTGTTGGACGACGGTCGTCTAACGGATAGCCATGGTCGAACTGTGGATTTCCGAAATACGATCATTATCATGACCAGCAACTTGGGGTCTGAGGGAATTTCGCAACAAGCGTTCGGCTTCAACAAGCAGTCGCGTGAAGAGTCGGAAAGCGCTCGTGCTCGGACGACCGTTGAAGATGCTCTGAAGAAGAAATTCAAGCCTGAATTCTTGAATCGCTTGGACGAGTTCATCGTGTTCGATTCGCTGACTCAGGAAGACATCGTGCTGATCGTCGATAAGTTCATGGGTGAGGTCTCAGAACGAGTTCAGGATCTCAAGGCGTCGATCAGCTTAACCGCTTCTGCCCGAGAATGGCTCGCTAAGACTGGATTCGACCGAATGTACGGAGCGCGTCCGCTCAAGAGAGCGATTCAGCGTTACGTCGAGAGCCCATTGTCGAAGCGATTGCTTGCGGGAGAGTTTCCTGAAGGATCGCACATCATGGTTGACGAGTCTGAAGGTGAACTCACGTTTACTGACGGTAATATTGGAGACGCTAATCCTTCTGAAACGAAGGCGAACAGCGAGCCAGTGACTGATGAAACGATCAAAGAGACGGTTGCCAAATAGCTCGATCATTCGCCGGATCTATGTGGAATTATTGTGAGAATAGACCTCGCTCTCTACCTAATGAGGTAGAGAGCGAGGTCTATTCGCGTTCGATGACGTATTATACCAACGTGACAGACCAGTCGGATCAGATTTCGGAATCCTCAAAATCTAATTCAAGTAGTGGAAAATTCGCTAAATTTGTAGCGAAACATAATCGCACGTACCAGACTATCCTTTGGGCCGTAGTAATCGCGTCGGTAGTAGGGGGCACCGTTGCGTGGGTGTTCGATCTGGTTCAGATCGGATCGGCGGGTTACTGGGGAGTGTTTCTCGCAAACCTGATTGGTTCAGCGGCGGTTATTGTTCCGATTCCGGGGTGGGCGGCTGTATGTGCAGCTGCGACATCTGAGCTCGGCTTGAACTCGTTTGGTTTAGCGGTTGCTGCTGCAACTGGTGCAACCATTGGTGAAATTACCGGATATCTTGCCGGTTACGGTAGCCAAGGTGTCATCCAGAAATCGCGTTATTACAATCGAATTCATACCTGGGTTGTAAAACGTGGTGGTTTCGCGTTATTTATTCTCGCAGTTATACCGATTCCACTATTCGATATTGCTGGGATTGCGGCGGGATCGCTTGGATACCCGATTCGGAAATTCTTTTTATGGGTGGGAATAGGCAAGCTGATCAAGTTTGTGATCATTGTTGAGGGGTGTCGGCAGTCGATTTATTGGCTCGTCGATCTACTTTAGATTTCGTCTTCCGAATCTTTCATCACCACTCTTTCCTTCGTATTTGGGATAATTAGTCCACTCAATGTCTGAATCTTCTCAATCCGACATACCGGACGAACTCGACTCAGCGCCTGAAATTGGCGGTGTGTCGGACATTGATCGCGCACAATTAGAGGGTTTCCAGCTGTGGCTGTCGAACAATCGTGAGTACTCTCTTCGATTAGCGATGATCACCTTTGTTATTGCATTCGTGACAATCGGCATTGCGATGTGGGCCACCGATTCGCTGAACGTTGAAAATGCTGGGTATGGCGGACTTTGGGTCATCAATTTCATCGCCGCCGGGTTGATAATTCTGCCGATATCCGGACCCGCAGCGGTGTGCATCGCAGCAGCTCCAGACTTCGGATTGAACCCGTTGGCGATTGGGCTAATTTCGGCGTCGGCAGAGGCGCTTGGCGAACTGACAGGGTACTTGCTAGGACTTTCTGGTCGATCATTTTTCGAACGGAACCGCTTCTATCCTCGGGTTCATGGGTGGGTTAGCAAGCGTGGCGGAATAATTTTGTTTTTGGGAGCGGTAATTCCGAACCCGCTATTCGATGTAATCGGCGTTGCAGCCGGTAGCATAGGGTACCCGATAAAGAGATTCGTAGTAATTGTGTTTGTCGCTAAATCGATCAAATCGGTATCGGTTGCTTACGCCTGTGTTTGGGGCATTGATTGGATTATGGGGTTGTTCGTATGACCAGTAAAACGGGTCGTTTAGGTGTCGTGGTAGTTGCGGCAGGTCGAAGCTGTCGCATGGAGGGCATCGACAAGCAAGTTGCCATATTGGGTGGCCAACCTGTGATTTCTCATTCGCTCCGTGTATTTGAAAACTTCGATGAAGTCGCTTCCGTAGTTCTTGTAATGTCGTCCGAGAATCTTGAGGCTGGGAATGAAGCGGTCAATGTTGGCGGATTTACGAAAGTTGCCGCCGTGGTTGCCGGTGGAGAGCGTCGGCAGGATTCGGTGAAGATCGGGCTTGATCTGCTCGCTGGCCTAGACGGTGGCTCACCAGATTTTGTGGCCGTGCACGATGGCGCACGACCGTTTATCGACCAGGAGATGGTCGAGCGTGGGTTGCGAGTGGCGATGAAGATAGGAGCGGGAATCGCTGCCGTTCCTGTTAAAGACACGATCAAAACCGCACCGCACCGAGTGGTCACTTCGACTCCCGATAGGTCGGAGATGTGGGCGATTCAGACTCCGCAGATATTTAGATTTGATGTGCTGAACACAGCACACGAGATGACTGATGAAGACGTAACCGACGATGCCTCGATGGTCGAATCGGTCGGTGGGTTGGTTGCGATATTCACCGGATCTAATGACAACATAAAGATCACTACTCCGGAGGATCTTGAGCTTGCGACTCTGATTCTCGGCAGACGACAAGTCGGTGCCGTGGCGCAATCAGGTGCTGTAGCTGAAGGCTCTCGATTTGGTATTGGCTTCGATGGTCACGGGCTTAAGGATGGCGGTCCGTTACGGCTTGGTGGAGTCGACGTCAAGTTCGATCAGCACCTTGATGGCCATTCCGATGGCGATGTTTTGTTTCACTCGATTGCCAGTGCGATTCTCGGTGCCGCTGGTCTGGGCGATCTGGGCGGTCGGTTCCCATCGTCGGACGAGCGATACGCCGATTTCGATTCGGCACAATTTATCGCTGAGTCTGCCCGGCTTGCACTGGAAGCTGGATGGTTGGTGTCGCATGTCGATGCTACGATTATTGCTCAGAGACCGCGACTCGCGTCGGTGCTGCCCGAAATGGCGTCCAATATTGGCGTGATAAACGGGCTGGAAAATTCCAGTGTTAATGTAAAAGTAACGTCGACCGATCACGTTGGTGCAATTGGCGCGGGCGAGGGCATTGCTGCTCAAGCCATCGCTACACTAGTTCCCGCCACAAAATCTTAGATCAAAAGTAGTTCCCAAAAACGAATGATTCAGCTCTATAACTCGCTCACCCGCAAAAAAGAAGAATTCAAGCCGCTAGGTGAAGAAGTCAAAATGTACGTTTGCGGGGTGACGGTCTACGACGACTCTCACTTGGGTCACGCGCTTAGCAGCATCGTGTTCGACGTTCTTGATAGGTATCTCGAATTTCGAGGTTTCAAGGTCAAGAAGGTTCAGAACTTCACAGACGTTGACGACAAGATAATTAGTCGTGCCAATGCTGATGAAATTCCGTGGCAAGAGATCACTGAGAAGTACATCGAGTCGTTCTTCAAATCGGCCGATGGACTCAATGTTCGACGTGCGGCAGTGCATCCCCGAGCCACGGAGGATATGCCGGAGATCATTGAACTGATCAAGCGGTTGATCGATGCTGAAGCTGCGTATGAACTGAATGGCTCGGTCTACTACCGAGTTCGTAGTAAGTCGGATTACGGCAAGTTGAGCGGTCAGAACATCGACGAAATGCTCGAAGGCACTCGCAACGAGGAAAGCGGCAAGGAAGATCCTGCTGATTTCGCTCTTTGGAAAGCAGTGAAACCTGAAGAGCCGAATTGGGAAAGTCCGTGGGGACCGGGTCGACCCGGCTGGCACATCGAGTGCTCGGCGATGGCGTTCAAGCACTTGGGTGAACAGATCGACATTCACGGCGGCGGACTTGATTTGATCTTCCCGCACCACGAAAACGAGGTCGCTCAGAGCGAGTCGGCTTCTGGTCTTACACCTTTCTCTGGCGTGTGGATGCACAACGGATTGCTTCGTACTACTGGTGCGGCGATGAGTAAGTCATTGGGCAACGCGTTCAACGTGAATTCGGCTCTTGAAGAGTTTAGTTCTGACGCTATTCGACTTTGGATCCTGCAGAGTCACTACCGAACAAATCCGCTTCTCGATAAGAAGCTGATCGGTGATGCTGAGCGTTCCATGCGACGCATCAGGCAGGCTGTCGAGGCTGAGCCTGTGGTTTCGGAGAAATCGCTAGATCCTGAACCGTTCAAACGTCGGTTTATCGATGCGATGAACGACGATTTGAACACGCCTCAGGCATTGGCCGCTATCTTCGACCTTTGCCGAAAGATGAATCGCACCCGTTCAGACGGGAACAATGTTTCAGCTGCCGCTGATTTGGTTCGTGAGTTGACTGGTGCGCTTGGATTCACTCTGGCTGCTCCACCGAAGAAGGCGACAGGCCTTAGTGATACGGAAGTCAATGCACTTGTTCAGCAGCGTAAGGACGCCCGGGCCGAGAAGCGTTGGGGTGATGCTGACACTGTGCGAGATCAGCTGGATGCTGCCGGAATCTCGATTTCCGACACCGGTGGCGATACGGATTGGACCCGCAAGTAGGAACGTTGCCTAGCACCCCGCAGAAGGTCTTCCCACTTGGCTTTTGCTTTGCTTTGGGCGAGAAGTTGGGTGCCTTACGGATTTAGACCTAAACCATAGGGTTTAGTGTGACTGTTCCTACGGTGCCGTTTACTTCTATTAGTTGGCCATCAGCAATCTTGGCTGTCGCTTCTTTCGTTTGAATCACGCAGGGAATTCCGTATTCGCGAGCGATAAGCGAAGCGTGCTGGAAATTGTCGCCACCGTCTAGAACTAGTCCTCCGAGCAGTGGAAACACTGGAACCCAGTCGGGTCCGGTATTTTCTGTAACGAGAATTTCGCCCTTACGAACATCCGGTGGTGTTGAAGTGCGAGTGATTACGACTCGCGCAATTCCCGTGAACGAACCTGCTGACGATGGTTCGCCGTGCAGCAATGTGCCGTCTTCACTGAGACCACGAAGAGGTTGTTCGGTTCCGTCTTTTTCTTCTTCAGGCGGTTTCGTGCCGAGGTATTCGAACGGAGTCCGTTTCGAGTTCTCTGCGTACTCATGCTTCGCTTGAATAGCGAGACCGCGGAGCCGTGAGTAGTCGTTCATATCGGCAGCTTCTTCAAGCTGCGTGAGCGTTAGATAGAAAATGTCGTTCGCAGTGTCGATCGAGCCTTCACGGACAAGCGATTCGCCCGCTCGGTTGATCGCTTCTCGGTACTCTCCGAAGGTGCACTGCTCGATGAAGTAGTTGTGGTTCTCCATCATTCTGATGTACTGAGTCCCACGATAAAGTTCAAATTCAAACGTCTTGCGGAGTTTGGCGTTTCGACCGATTTTTTTACGAACAGCGACGATCGCCGCCTCGCGTTTCGCCACGAGGTCATTGCGAGATCGCCCCGATTCATCGATATCTTGACGTACGAACGAACCTATTGAGTCGAGAGGAATCTCAGGCTTCATGTTCCATGACGGGTCGGTTGGCAGCCAAGCGGTGCCATATCCAATGCCGTTCCGGCGACCCCATATTTTCAAGAAATCTCTAAAACGAGATCGGAATTTGGCTACGGCCTGGCGACTGCCATTGCCGCGTGCAAATAGAGAGTCGTAGAGTCGAGATCCAAATACTTCCGTTAGCCATGCATCTGATTTTACTAATTTCGATAGCGATATCATTCGAGCCGACAATCTGGCTGTCATGTGATCAATACCGAGGATCAGATCTGATGCTTCGACTTCCGGTCGCCCAGTGATCTCTGAGAACAATTTGCCCAGATCATCCTTCGTTTTGAATCCTGCCCAGCAACGCCAGTGGAGATCGCTTTGATGATCTGCGGCAAGCTGCATTGCAAGTCGAAGGTACGAGATTTGGACGGAAATGGGCGCGTCGTTCGCAGGACGGACGGCTTCGATTTCTGCGAGATTCTTTTTGAGTGTAGGTTCGACGACATCGTAGAAATAGGTGGAGCGTTTGGCGAGGTGCCGCCTGCCCATGAGGTGATGTTTTACGCCGAGAGCCTTTAGCTCTTCAGGGTCGCGTTGCGTTTCGGCTGTGTAGACGTAGCCTTGAACCCATTTTTTTAGATCACGCCTGCCCATGTACTGACCAGTGAAGCTGACTGAGCGCTTTTCAGCAATCCCAGACATCTTTACGTAGTCGGATACCAGCGGAAGTGTGGGAGTTTTAGCGCCCGATGTCCAATGAAGTTTTTCATCGCCGGTGTTGTCCCATTCGACTTCGACGGACGGGTCAGTTTCCGGCTTTACTCCTGTCGTAACCGGACGTGACTGGAGGATGTGGACTGATTCTCCGACGACAGAAAATTCGATATCTCGATCGTCGCCGGATGCTTCTTTGATAACGATCGATGCTTTTGCAGTGGCGATAAGTTGGTCGTCGGATAGCGCCGGTGAGCTTCGTTTATCGGCAGGGACGGGAACTTTGTCGGTTGAGCCGGCGGTTCCTTGGACGAACATCCACTCTTTATCCAGGACGTTTCTGCTTGTGATCTCGAACGTTTCGGAATTAAGCGTGAACGAATCTGCTTGAGCTTCGCCCGAAACAACGCCTTCGCCGAGTCCGAGCGCAACGTTGATGAGTATTTGATCAGTACCGTCTCTAGGATCGCGAGTGAAAACCACTCCGCCAGCATCGGCATTCACGAGCTTCATCACGAGTACAGCCATCGAGCCAGTTTCGTGCGGGATGCCCTGGCGTTCCCGGTAAGAGATTGCTCTACCGGTGTAGTACGATGCCCAAACGTCTCGAACTCGCTTGAGAACCGACTTGGCGTCTGTGGCGTCGAGAAAAGTGTCGTACATACCGGCAAACGATGCGCCTTCGAGGTCTTCCGCTGTGGCTGAAGAACGAACGGCAAGTGCTCCGGTTTCGTCGGAAATGCGATCGGTAATGGCTTCAAGAAGCCCGGGTGGAGTTGGCGCAGATTTCAGCAGTTCGAATATTGCGTTCGAGGCGTCGAACGCTGATGAAATGTTTTCGATATCGACGTTCGATAGAGCGTTTGCGATATCGGTTTTTAGTGGCGAAACGAATTCGGAGAATACTTGGGCTGGAATGGAAAACCCGGCGGGAACTGTCGCTCCTGTTTTCATCAGATCAGCTACGGAAGCAGCCTTGCTACCCACGATTGCTGAATCGAGGGCTGCAGGTGTGTCGAGTTCAACGATGCGAGGAGCTTGCTGGGATGTTGGCATAGCGGTGGATTTTACACGCGCCTCTGAGCATTCGGTGTCCAAAAAATGGCAAAAAAACAGACGCTCGAATGGCGCCTGTGAGATTCGTGCCCAGAACAGGGCAGTTGATTCGTTTTACTTGTTAGCTAAAACGGACGTTTGCGATTGCAACGCCGACGAAGACGAATGCGAGCACGATGGTGAGTCTGAAGAGCAGCTGCTCTACGCCTCGACGTGATCGGAATGTGCTGGAAGCTTCACCGAAGAGTGATGAACCGGAGCCGCGAGCCTGCAAAAGCAACACTGCAATCAGCGTGATCGCAGTGACCATTAGTATGAGGCTAAATACGGTTTCCATAAAAATTCCTGTGGCGCCGAAGTGGGCACGGTGATTCATCTGCTATCTATGTTAGTGCCAGACTGGCGGTCTCGCCACATATTGCAAGGCAGTTTTGGGGCGTGATGAGTTAGGTTCCATCGTCGTCGAACGACTCAGTCACGCGTCGCAATTCTCCTACCCTAGCCCTTCCATCCGGAAAGGGACGGAATAGACGTTGCTATCGGTCGGCTAGTTTCTCTTTGATTATTTCGGTTGCTTGTACTGGGTCGGCCTGGCCGCGGGTGGCTTTCATGACTTGACCCATTAGCGATTTCAGGGCGACTTCCTTGCCGCCTAGATAGTCGTTAACCGCTTTTTCGTTGTTGGCAATTACTTCATCGACGATCGGTCCGAGTGAGTCGGCACCCGACACTACGCTCAGTCCAAGATCTTCGATGATCTTCTCAGGGGCAGTGCCTTTTTTGTACATGATCTCGAAGACTTGCTTGGCGGAGTTGTTGTTTAGTTCGCGCTTGCGGAACTTCTCAACAAGAGTGGCCAGCGCTTCGGGGGATACCTTGGTATCGGCCATGTTCACGAGTTCATCTTCGTTCATCATTCGAGCCATCTCGCCGGTTAGCCAGTTCGATGCTGCTTTAGAGAACGCCCGCTTGGCGTCGGCGGAAAGTGCTTTGACGCCTTCGCAAACCAATTCGAAATAATCGGCGGTGGAACGAAGAGCGGTGAGAAGATCCGCATCGTATTCGCTTAGACCCCATTCGCTGACGAAGCGGGCTTTGCGCGGAATTGGGAGTTCGGGCATTGCTGCCTGAGTGCGTTCGATCCACTCTTCGCTGATGATTAGCGGTGGGATATCTGGTTCGGGGAAGTAGCGGTAGTCGTTTGCTTCTTCCTTGCTGCGCTGCGGAACGGTGATGCCTTTTCCGTCGTCCCAGCCGCGAGTTTCCTGAACGATTCGTTCGCCGCTTTCGTTGGCAGCAATTTGGCGTTCGATTTCATATTCGACAGCACGCACTACGGCTCGAACCCGGTTCATGTTCTTCACTTCGACCTTAGTCGTAAGTTCTTTCATGCCTTTGGGTCGGACGCTTACGTTGGCGTCGCAGCGGAACGAGCCTTCTTCCATGTTTGCAGTGCCGACGCCGAGGTAGCGAATTATGTGCTGAAGGTTGTTGATGTACGCCTCGACCTGCTCGGAAGTGTGCATGTCGGGTTCGGTTACGACTTCCATAAGGGGAGTGCCGGCACGATTGATGTCGATCAGAGAATGGACCGTGCCGCCGTGTGGGCCTTCGACGTGAATGAGTCGGGCGACGTCTTCTTCCATGTGAACTCGGTTAATCCGAACTCGTATCGAATCTTCGATTGGCAGATCGACGTAACCTTCGTAGCAAATCGGCTCGTCCATCTGGGTAATCTGGTAACCCTTCATGAGATCGGGGTACGTGTAGTTCTTGCGGTCGAACTTGGTGATTCTGGCGATGTTGCAGTTGATCGCCATGCCGATCATCATGGCGTATTCGACAGCAGTTTCGTTTACGACGGGTAGCGTACCGGGGAGTGCCATGCTGACTTCGTCGACGAGCGTGTTTGGCTCGGCATTCTGGTATTCGGCACTGGACGTACCGAACATTTTGCAGCGCGTCTTAAGCTGCACGTGCGTTTCGATGCCAATTACTGCTTCGTACTCCACGAGTGTTTTTCTCTTTTCCGGGTGACTTGGTCACGTTCTCTATAACCGATTCGAGTTTTTGATCGAATTACGAAGCGTCTAGTTTAAGGGCGGGTTGGCATAGTTTGGTAAAAACCTCGCGCCGTGTGACAAAAAACGCTTTATCCCACGTAAATGTTGTGCGGTTCGCACGTGCACCAACTTCGCTTTGTAGTTACGAAATTCGTTGACGCTTCTGCTGGTTGGTTTTAAACTAAATGCGTACCTAATGGGTCAGGAATAGAAAAACGGCTGTTTTGAGTTCAAAACTGGCGTAATGGCGACGAAATAATGCCTAGTCTGACCCCTCAGACCATCCTTTACGGAGCAACTTATTGACTAACCAGAACACGATCTCACGCGAATCCGACCTTTCTGGCGGCGAGTACAAGTGGGGTTTCGTTACTGATATTGAGACCGATCTCGCCCCCAAAGGGCTGAGCGAAGACATCGTGCGACTCATCTCCGCGAAAAAAGAAGAGCCTGAATGGCTGCTCGAATACCGCTTGAAGGCGTACCGACATTGGGTCGAACTCGAAAAAAGCGAAGCCGAGCCAACGTGGGCGATGATCGACTATCCCCCCATCGACTACCAGGACATTTACTACTACGCCGCTCCGAAGGGTACGAACGAAGCTCCCAAGAGTCTCGACGATGTCGACCCTGAAATGCTCGAAACCTTCGAGAAGCTCGGAATTCCTTTGCAGGAACGTGCTGCTCTCGCTGGTGTAGCCGTCGATGCCGTATTCGATTCGGTATCGGTTGTTACCACGATGGAGAAGCAGCTGGGCGAACTAGGAATCATCTTTTGTTCGTTTAGTAATGCGGTGAAGAATCACCCTGAACTCGTCAAAAAGTATCTCGGATCGGTTGTTCCTTACACCGACAATTTCTTTGCATCACTAAATGCTGCTGTGTTCAGTGATGGATCGTTCGTTTACATTCCGCCAGGAGTGAAGTGCCCGATCGAGCTGATGACGTACTTCCGTATTAACACTGAAGGATCGGGGCAGTTTGAACGAACGTTGATCGTTGCCGATAAGGGTGCTTACGTTTCGTATCTTGAAGGTTGCACGGCTCCGTTCCGAAAAACCAGTCAACTTCATGCAGCCACGGTTGAACTCGTTGCGCTGGACGATTCTGAAATCAAGTACTCGACTATCCAGAACTGGTTCCCCGGAACCAAGGACGGCGAGGGCGGTATTTACAACTTTGTGACCAAACGAGGTCGTGCCGACAAGAACGCCAAGATTTCTTGGACGCAGGTTGAGACCGGTTCGGCGATCACTTGGAAGTACCCGAGCGTAATTCTTAAGGGCGACAACTCTGTCGGTGAATTTTTCTCGGTTGCTCTCGCAAACAATCATCAGCAGGCCGACACTGGCACGAAGATGATTCACATCGGAAAGAACACGAAGTCGACCATCGTGTCGAAGGGTATTTCTGCCGGTAAAGGCAGCAACACGTATCGAGGCCAAGTGCAGATCATGCCGGGCGCCGAGAACGCAGTGAACCACACTCAGTGTGATTCACTGTTGGTTGGTGACGAGTGCGGCGCTCACACCGTGCCGTACATCGAAGTTCGAAACCCTACGGCTCGACTAGAGCACGAGGCTTCGACTTCGAAGGTGAGTGACGATCAGCTGTTCTATCTGATGGCACGTGGGCTATCTGAAGAAGAGGCTCACCACATGATCATTACCGGCTGGAGCCGTGATGTGATTAAGGAGCTGCCGTTTGAGTTTGCACTCGAAGCGAGCCAGCTTCTCAAGGTGTCGCTAGAAGGCGCCGTCGGGTGACTTAGTCACGTTTTCTTTTTATTTATTGCTAGCAAGTTAGCTCGAATCCGGTAACCAAAACAAAAAATGCTTGAGATCAACAATCTACACGCGTCCGTAGTGGACATTGAAAATTCAGAGATTCTTAATGGAATCAACCTGAAAGTAGGGAAGGGCGAAGTTCACGCCATCATGGGACCCAACGGTTCCGGCAAAAGCACGCTCGCTAACGTCCTGATGGGGCGACCTGATTACTTGGTAACCGATGGCGACGTGACGCTTGAAGGCGAGTCGATTCTCGAACTGCGACCCGACCAGCGTGCACACCTCGGTATGTTCCTTGCGTTTCAGTACCCAGCCGAAATTCCTGGTGTTCGACCTTGGCAGTTCTTGAAGGCTGCACTCGACTCAAAAGCCGAGTCTCGTGGTGAAGACAAGATGTCGGTACGAAACTTCTCGAAGCTATTCGACGAAAAAGTCGAGGCGGTTGGAATCAACCCGAATCTTGTAAAGCGTTCGCTCAATGAAGGCTTTTCGGGTGGTGAGAAGAAGCGGAACGAAATGCTTCAACTCGAGGTTTTACAACCAGCACTCGCCATTCTTGACGAGACCGACTCGGGTCTTGACGTCGACGCCCTTCGCATTGTTGCTGAAGGCGTGAACTCGATGCGTTCGCCTGAACGTTCGTTCATCGTCGTTACCCACTACCAGCGACTGCTGAACTACATCACTCCAGATGTTGTTCACATTCTGGTCAAGGGCAAGATCGTAAAAACTGGTGGCGCTGATCTCGCTCTCGAAGTGGAAAAAGACGGCTACCAGGAATACCTCGAAGCAGCTGGAGCAAACGCCTAAATATGACGCTTGCAACACCAGCAGTAGCCGTTGAGAAATTTTCGGGTGCATATGAATCGTTGGCTGCCGGGAGCTCAGACGTTCCCGAATGGCTGAAGGCTGTTCGCCAACAGGGTTGGGCGACCTTCTCTGAACTCGGACTCCCTACGAAGCGTCGTGGAAACGAGCTATGGAAATACACGAATCTTCAGCCGTTGGCGGCTGCCGATTTTGCGTACATCGTTGGCGGGTTGGTCACTGTTGACCAGATCAAGGCAGCGGGACCGTGGGACGATGCTTGGAACACGATAGTTGTGGTTGATGGAAAGTTCAGTGCGGAACTATCGAATCTGCACGACACTGTAGGTCTCGACGCTGGGTCGCTTGCAGAAGCGATATCTTCTGGAAAAGGCGACATTGAATCGCAGCTGGCAAGTCTTGCCGGCCGTGAGGAGTACGCCTTCACTGCTTTGAGTACCGCGTTCATCGAAGATGGCGCATATATTGCGATTGCAGACGGCACTGAGCTTGAACAGCCGATACAGGTTGTATTTGTTACTTCAGACGATGCCGAAAGTCGAGCTAGCTACCCGCGAATGGTAGTCGACGCCGGAGCGAACACATCGATCGTATTGATCGAGACTTACCTGAACCTCTCGGACTCGGCTCAGTTTTCCGCCCCGGTGGGGGAGTTGTTCGCTGGTGATCAGTCGACGATTCGGCATTACCGAGTGCAGATCGAGAATGAATCCTCGTTCCACCTCGGCACGACCCGAGTCAGGCAGTTGGCCGATTCGAATTTCACTTCGACCAGCTTCGCAGTTGGTGCTTCGATCGCACGAAATGATGTTCACACGCTATTGGATGCTCCTGGGGCCACCTGCACGTTGCACGGTCTGTACATGACCAGTGGATCACAACAGCAGGATCAAGAGATCAGCACGACGCACGCCAAGCCCGGTTGCTCGTCGAACCAGTTTTACAAGGGAATTTTGTCGGGCAAATCGCACGCTGTGTTCAGTGGCAAAGTAGTTGTGATGCGAGACGCTCAGAAATCTGACGCAACGCAGAAGGATTTGAACCTGCTTCTGTCACGTGGTGCCGAGATCGACGCAAAGCCGTCGCTAGAAATTTACGCCGATGACGTAACAGTGGCTCACGGTGCAACGGCTGGCCATGTCGACAAGGACACATTGTTCTACCTACAGTCACGTGGAGTCGATGAAGAGACTGCCAAAGCCATATTGGTTCGAGGATTCGCTGAGGAAATGCTCAACGAGTTCGAGCCAAAAGCTTTGAATGATTTCGTTGAGCGAATTACGGATGAGCGTATCCCGATTCTGCTTGCGGAATCGGACACGATAGGAACAGCATGAGCGATTCGACTTTGACGGCTGGATCACGTGTGTTCGATGTCGATGCGATTCGTGCTGACTTTCCGATTCTCAAGCGGAAGGTAAACGGCCAAGATCTGGTTTATCTCGATAACGCAGCTAGTTCGCAAAAGCCGAGTCAGGTGATCAAATCGCTGGTCGACTATTACGAACAGACTAACTCGAACGTTCATCGAGGAGTTCACACTCTTTCGATCGAGGCAACGGATGCTTACGAGCTGGCTCGGACGAAGGTCGCTAAATTCGTCAACGCACCTCGTTCAGAGGAAGTAATTTGGACTCGCAACACGAGTGAATCACTGAACCTCGTAGCAGCAACTTGGGCCGAGGCGAACGTTGGTGAAGGTGACAACATCGTGATTACCGCGATGGAGCACCACTCGAACATCGTTCCGTGGCAGCAGCTGGCGTTCAAGAAGGGCGCTGAGCTTCGTTATTTGGCGCACAACGACGATGGCGTTATTGATCTTGATGGTGCGGCGAGCGTGATCGACTCTCGCACGAAGCTCGTCTCAGCGACACATATGTCGAACGTGCTGGGCACGATCAACCCGATTGCCGAGTTGGCTGCACGAACCCACGAAGTTGGCGCAGTGATTCTCGTAGATGCGGCGCAGAGCGTTCCGCATATGCCAGTCGACGTGCAGGCGTTGGATGCGGATTTCCTTTGTTTCTCAGGTCACAAGATGCTTGCTCCGACAGGAATCGGTGTTTTGTGGGGCAAGTACGAATTGCTCGATGAGATGCCGCCTTACATGTTCGGTGGCGACATGATTCTTGAAGTAACTTACGAGGACGCTAACTGGAACGATCTCCCTTACAAGTTCGAGGCCGGAACACCGAACATCGCCGATGCGATTGCTACGGGTGCGGCGGTCGACTATTTGACTGAACTTGGTATGGATAACGTCTGGAACCACGAGCAAGAACTGACTGCTTATGCAATGGAGCAAGTTCTTTCGCTGGACAACGTAAAGGTTTTGGGACCACAAGATCCGGCTTTACGTGGTGGTGTCATTTCGTTCATTCACGAAACGATTCATCCGCATGATCTTGGCACTGCGTTGGATCAGCAAGGGATTGCGATCCGAACTGGTCACCACTGTGCGATGCCATTGGTTCGGAGCTTCGATGTGGTGGCTGCTGCTCGGGCGAGTTTCTATATTTACAACACGAAATCCGAAGTTGATGCATTGGTCAACGGGATTAGTGAAACCGAAGGGTATTTCAGCCGATGACAGGTGGTACGGGTGCCCTTGAGGATATGAACGAGCTGTACGAAGCGATCATTCTCGATCACTATCGTAGCCCGCGGAATACCGCGACTGTTGAAGAACCGGATATCGACTTTGAAGTGAATAATCCGTTTTGCGGAGATGAGTTTCACATTCAGCTAAAGGTCGAAAATGACGCTGTTTCGCAGGTTGGCATTACGGGGCGAGGGTGTGCGATTAGCCAGGCGTCGGCTTCGTTGCTGGCAGAGCTAGTCAAAGGCAAATCTGCTTCCGAGGTTGAATCGGCAGTAAGTGCGGTGCGTCGTCTGTTGAAGGGCGAAGAGATCACTGACGCAGAGGCCGGTATTCTTGGCGATATCGAGGCGCTTGGCGGTGTTCGGAAGTTCCCTGTTCGCATTAAGTGCGCACTACTGAGCTGGGTTGGCTTGGGCGATGCGCTGCGGGATCACGTGGTGAAGTAGCGTTAGTCGCGGTCGTCATCAGATGACTCGGCTCCGCGTCGGCGTTTAGTTCCATCGTCGTCGGACGACTCAGTCACGCGTCGCAGTTCTCCCCCTAACTCCCCCGATCTGGGAGAGGACCGATTGTGCCGCTGATTCCATCAATCAAACTAGCCCGCAATGACCAATGTCATCCTGAATTCATTTTCAGGATCTTTCTCCCCCAATTGCAGCGTTGGAATTGCGTTATAGCTCCGGGCGGCGTCGAACGACTTGGTAGCGAGCTTCATTCTCCTACCCTAGCCCTTCCGTCCGGAATGGGACAGCTGCAGCGTTGGTTGCTATTCTTTGGCCGTGAGCCAGACCCTTGTTAAGAAGTCGGTGTCGCCTCTTGGGGTGTACGGCTTGAAGTCGTTGACGTAGTCCCAGAGCATCCAATGGGTGGTTCTGGTTTTCGCAATGAATCGATGTGATCCGGCAAGAATTAGCTGTTGGATTTCAAACAGCATGTCACCACGCTTTGCCGAATCGTATTCTCGTGCTTGAGCTTCGATTAATCGGTCGATTTCAGGGTTGGAATAGCCGGTTGTATTCCATGGGCCGTCGGAGTGATGGACGGCGAACAGATATGCGGTTGTGCTCGATATGGGCGGCGGAGCACCGACCATGATGTCGTAGTCGCCAGTGATCCAAACTTCGTCTCCGAATACGCGAGTTGATACTCGTTCGACATCGGCTCGAATTCCGACGGAGGCTAGCCCTGCTGCCATTTCATTGGCTTGATCTATGTATTCCTGACCGAACTCACCGACTTTGATGATGACGTTGTCGGTTGGTTTGAGCGAAGCGGTGGCGAGGAGCGTGTTTGCTAAATCTGGGTCGTTGAAACGATCTTCAAAATCGTAAATGATCCTCCACCAGCCAGCGTAGGGCGGAAGCCCGAGACTTGAGTCCTGGTAAGTACCACCGACGATCGTTACGATGATGTCGCTACCTGGGTAATCCAATATCGGATACGGGTCCAGCGTCAGCATCATCGCTTCTCGGACGGCTTGCTTATCCATTGGACTTCGATTGGTATTTAGTGCGATCTCAATGCCAGCGGCTGGGTTATCAATGCCGATGTAGCGGATTTCTTCGAACCTCTCACGTGCGTCAGTGATGGAGTCACGGCTCGCCTGCGCTAGGTCGATGACCTTGGATCGCATGCCAGCGACCCTGACTGATTCGGAGGGGATGAATTGAATGTCGATGCCATCGAGATATGGGAATTCGTCGTCGTCGTAGTCAGGATTGGCGATGAGGATCGTGGTTTCCGCATGCACTTCGCTGGCGATCCACGGACCGCTACCGACGGTTGGACCCCTTCGTAAATCGCCGCTCACTTCTACCGCCTCTTTGGCGACGATTCGTGAATGTGAGTCGGCAAGTTTCTCAAGTACCTCTGAGTCAGGAGAATTTAGCCGAATCAGGATTTCTCGTTCGCCTACAGCAGTGAATTCGGTGATGTTTGATAGCAGTGGTGAGTTTGCGTAACCGGCGTTTGCCTGACGATTGAGACTGTATACAACGTCTTGAGCGGTTACTGGTCGCCCGTTTAACGGCGGTAGGTTTTGCCAGGTCACATCATCTCTAAGCAGGATTTTGAATGTGAGCGGTGCAGTTTGTTCCCACGTGTCACATAAATCGCAAACGACGGTCGAGTTACCGTTGGCGGTGTCGAACTTGAAAAGTCGGGAGTAGGCGAGCCCGGCACCCCAGCTAGCGAGAGATGATGAAGCCGTCAGATGCGGATCACTGTGCGGCGGACCTTCTGGAATTGCAAATCGCAGTATGCCGCCGCGTTGAAGACCGGCGGGAGGCGTAACGGTAGATGTTGCTGGAATTGCAGTCGGGGTAGCAAATGGCGTTGCAGTTGGCCCGAGTGTCGATGTTGGAGTAGGAGCGGCTGTGGGAGCGACATTCGCTGTAGCGGTGATGGTCGTCTCAGGTTCTGAACCAGAACATTGCGCCATCAGCAACACCGTGATGAACAGCACGGTCGTTGTCAGCATCCGGTGATAACCCAACGATGATTCATTTATCAAGCCAGATTTAGGGACTCTGAAAAATCTAACTATTCCGTGGGGACTCAGGGTGCTGTGCATGATGGGATAAAGGATAACTTCCACTTCATAGGATCGGCTGAATGCATTCACATCAAATATTAGCCAGTACAAGCCGTGATTTATCTCACGGTTTCGGTGCGGTCAGTGCTTCCTCTAGATACGGTGAGTGTGCTTAGTTCGATTCATGTAAGGCGAAAGTTCGACACGAACGTAATTTCGTGGACTTCGATCTTCGTTGTTCGGATAATGGGTAATTTTTACTCCCGGTTTTATTCGTGAGAAGAGTTATCTTTCTGGATACACTCCATAGCCATCGGCTGCGGGAAGATAACGGTAAGCAACTGCTGGCTTAAACATTGCAAGGTGGACATTGATAAAGGTTGTACTGGCGATCATGGTTCTTGTTGTACTGACTGTAACGAGCGCGTGCAATCAGGACGGTGTGGCCCCAACCATCGAATCATCAACAGTTTTCATTCGACCTACTATGACACCTATTCCTGATTTGAAATCTTCATCGACGTTTTCGGTAGGCCTCACGTACGGAAACGTTTCAGGGAATAAGTATTTTCCTGGTTCTGCAAATATTCGAGATGGAGCTGAGCCAACTGCGTACCAGTTTGAAATAAATTCGGCTCGGTGGGTGATCGGTTCTATGGGGCCTCGCGGTGAAATCGTGTGGTCGATGGTTGGAGATCACGGATCGAATGGTGTGTTTCGCACGGCCGCTGATGGCGAATTGGTCCCGACCGGAGCGATCTACGGCTCTCAACTTGATGAGCTGGTTCCGTCAATGCTGTTGGTAGGTGAACTCACAACTGATGGCAATGATCCGGGTGCTGTTAGATTTGAAGATATTCACGCCGATGGTCGTAACCATTTACTTCTTGGCGTTAGGTTTGAAGAATTCGGTGATCAAACCGCGATAACTTACAGAGGCTTGAGCACTTTGTACTCACTCGACGTTTTGCCCGACGCCGTTACGGTTATTGACGGTGCTGTGAATTTGTATTCATACGCCGAACCGACACATCGTTATCCGCATGGTGCACTTGGCGATAAAACGGAGTGGGCAGCGCTGAACGCTATTCCTTTGAGTAGTGAAAACAGGAAGCTTAGGCAGCACATCCTCCAAGGTGACGAGGTGTTTGAAGCCCTGTTCCCGCTGGTTGCTGATGTGAACGGCGATGAGGTTCAAGAGATTGTCACGACGGTGAGTGATCCTGCTAGTGGAGCTCGATTGGTGGTGTTCGATTACGACGAAAATGGTCTGAGCGTCATCGCTGAGTCCGATCCTGTTGGTACTGGCTTCCGGTGGTTACACCAAATCGCTGTTGCGCCGTTTGGTCCCAATGGCGAAATAGAGATCGCAGTAGTGGAGACACCTCATGTAGGCGGGATTGCTAAGTTTTACCGATTAGTCGATGGCAGGCTGGAATTGGTTGCATCGAAGGCTGGTGGTTACATGTCGCACGTGAATGGATCACGGAACTTGGATCAGGCAGTGGCTGGTGACTTTGATGGCGATGGTGCCGTGGAGTTGATCGTGCCGTCTCGATACCAGAAATCGTTGATAGCTCTGCGCAGAATCGGTGATTCAGTTGAGGAAGTGTGGGAGCTATAACTTGATTCGAGAATTAGTACCAATTTGGCAGTTGTCGAAACTAACGACGGTGGGTTGGCACTGGGAGTTGGAACCGAAGATGGCATATTGCACATCTGGCAGTAGCTCGTAGTTGCTCTTGAACCGTTAGAATCTCGCTCGCTAGCCTAGCTCGACTAACGATGCTCACCAATCGCTCAGGAAATAAGAATGACTAAGCTCAATATCATGGCATCTCGCCATTCTGCTTTTTACAGTCCAATGATCTGCACCATCGCCGGTGGCTTTCTTGAAAAAGAAGGATTGACCGGCGAATACCACGTTGTAGAAGCTGGTGGAAGCAGCGGTGGAGCAGTTGCTGAGGGTCGAATGGATGTTGCTCAGGCGGCGGTTTCAGCTAGTTGGGGTCCTTTGGACAACGGCTCAAGAGCGCCTTTTGCTCATTTCGCACAGATAAATCGATACGATGGATTTTTCATTGCAGGACGTGAAGCCGATTCTGATTTCTCTTGGAAGAAGCTTTTGAGCGGTAAGTTCCTGCACGTTCATGGTGGTCAGCCGGAAGCAATGCTTCGGTACGGTGCACACAAGATGGGTATTGATCTGGCGGATGTTGACGACATCGATTCGCCCGGTGGTGATGCAATGATGTCCCAGTGGCGAAATGGCGAGGGCGACTATTTTCACGAACAGGGTTCATTCCCGCAGCAGCTCGAACACGATTGCCAGGGACACATTGTCGGGTCGGTAGGTGAGGCTGTAGGTCCTGTCGCATTCTCAAGTTTAGTAGGACGTTGGGACTGGCTCGAGACAGACGACGCCAAGCGATTTGCTGCCGCATTCAAAGCTTCTCGTGAATGGGTCAATACGGCTGATCCCGCTGAGGTCGCAAAGGCGGAAGCCAGCTTCTTCCCTGACATGGCTGAATCGGCGGTTGCTGCAGCTGTTGGTGCTTATCAGAAGCTTGGAACGTGGTCTGGCGGAATCGCCATTGAACACGAGCTGTACGAATCGGCGCTCGATGTGTTTGAGCATTCGGGTATGGTCGGGTCACGCCACTCATACGATGAAGTGGTTGCTCCTCCTCCGGGGATTTAACTTTCTTATCGCTGGGCGATGATGAACATTCTTTTGAACGGGAATATCGTCGTGCCATCGGCTTGTTTCGGATACGCCTTCGCAACGATTTCAGCGTAGGTGTTTTCGAAATCGGATAGCTCCGGCTCATCGAGTGCATCAAGAAGTGGTTTGAGCCACGTGCCCTTGGTCCACTCTTTTATTGGATTGTCGCCGGTGAGCACCTGTTGATACTCGGTCTCCCAGACGTCCAGAGAGCTTGCCAGCGGCGAGAGCAGGTCTATGTAGAACGGCGGTGGCTCGACGGGGGCAGGCCGTAACAGCGGTTCGAGTTTGCTGCGCCATGGACCGTTTAGTGCTGCTTCCGAAATCGATGTATGCGAGAGCGCTCCGAAGTTTCGTGGCATCTGCACAGCGAACACTCCGCCAACGGTGATAGACGACATCAGGCGGGTGAACAAATCTGAGTGATCGCCAATCCAATGCAGTGCCGCATTGGTGAATATTAGTTCAGCTGGCTCTTTGGGCACCCATGATCCGATATCGCCTACTTCCCACTCGATGTTTGAGGCGCGCTCGGCTGCTTTCTTAAGCATCTCTTCCGAATCATCAATGCCAATTATTCGGGCATTGGGCCATCGAGTGGCAAGCAATTCGGTAACGTTGCCTGCTCCGGCACCGAGGTCATAAACAATCGAAGGTGATTCGAGATTAACTCGGTTCAGTAGGTCGACTGCAGGACGAAGCCGGTGCCCGGCGAATTTCAAGTACTGGGAGGGATCCCAAGGCATGGATTGAGTCTTTCGGGTCTGCGTGATGTTTGGGGCTAGTTAGGCGTCGTCGTCGGAAAATCGGTTTCGTCGAAATCTCGCTTTAGCAATCCGAACACCCTAGCCCAACGTTGAATTTGACCATCTTCGAATAGCAAAGGTTTCCACCCAAGTTTTAGGTAGATGTTGATAGCTGGTAACCGGAAATCATCTGTCGAAAGATATGAGTAAGTTGGTGCATTATCGGCAAGCACTTGCGTGGCGGCTGCGATAGTCGCTTGGCCCGCACCTGTTCCTCGATGATCGGAATGCGCGACGACCCACTGAAGGCTGTGACCGTCGGGGTACTGCGACTTGACGTATACCGCGGCAGTTGATGCCGCGACAACGGTGTCCGTCGGCATATGTTCGACAACGAAAAATCCGTCGGGCAGGGTGTGCTTCATCAGATCGCCAAATGGAACAGCATCTTCGAACGCCGTGGCGAACGTTCGAGAATACGACTGCATATCGTCGAGCGTTGCCTGTCGCAAAAGATAGCCCGCAGCAGGGGCTGGAATGGACGGGACCGATTCGTTGCCACGAATCATCTCCAGCTGCGGTTTGATCGATTTTCCGTCCGGGGCACGTAACTCGTTCAAATCGCAGCGACTCCGAGTCGCTCGATGAGTGCGTCGAGCTCGAGGTAAATGCCGCTGTCGGGTTTCACTGCCGGCAAGCGTGGGTAGGCTTCTGTGAACACACCGCGTCGTTTAAGAATCTCTTTGGCAACCCAATAGAGCTGACCTTCTGCGAGCGTGTAAAGCTTTACCAGTGGGTAATAGTGGTTCCACAGCGATTCAGCTGCTTGTTCCTCTCCTGATTGGAAATGGTCCCACGTTTTTCGGGCGATGTCGCACAGTGCGATGCCTTGCATGGTTCCCTTGGCTCCGCGTCTCATTTCTTCGATGAAGAAGACTCCGTTAGCTCCGCCGAACATCGATATTTTGTCTCCTGCCAATTCGGCAGTTTCGGAGAATCGATTAGAAGTAGGAAGCGTTTCGATCTTGGCGTAGCAAAGGTTTTCGTTAGCGCTTGCTAGGTCGGCGAGAAGCGCAGGTGACATGCCTGCGCCGGTCATGTCTTGCATGTAGATAGGTAGTTCAGCGCTCTCGGCTACATCGATGAAGTGTTGGCGAACGAGAGACGTCGGAATGCCCAAAACTGCTGGCGGGGCGATCATTACGGCGTCGGCTCCGAGCACTTTGGCGACCCGGGTGTAGTGGATGGTTTGAACGGTGGAGGGCGCTCCCGTGTTCATCACGACTTTGATTCGTCCGTTTGCCTGATCGACCACTGCACTGAGAACTTCGTCACGTTCGTGGTCGTCGAGCTTGTTTACTTCTGATCCGTAGGCAATGCCCACGCCGTGGACTCCGCCTCGTATGGCGTATTCAACTTCTGTTCGAAGGTCTTCAAAAACGATTTGTCCCGCCGCATTGAACGGCATTTGAAGGATCGGGAAGACCCCGCTGAAACTGCGGTCTGGCATAGATTCACCCCCGTATCGAAAATCGTGTCACCCATGTGGCAGTCGCGATTTAGCGACTTGGTAGTGTCCGGTGATCGGCATCAAAGATGTTGATCACCGGACACATAAGCTATCAGGGATGAGGGCTATGTTGCACTACGGTCGACGTAGATCGTCTTCGTTTGGGTGAAGAATTCGATTGCTGCCTTGCCTTGTTCACGGTCGCCAGAAGAACTCGACTTCATGCCACCGAATGGAACTTGCGGCTCTAGTCCGGCGGTTTCGCCGTTGATCTTCACGACGCCCGCTTCGATGCGGTCGGCGAAATCGAGCACTGAGTTTAGATCCTTCGTGAAGATACCTGCACTCAGGCCGTATTCGACAGAGTTGGCGATGTTCAACGCGTCTTCAGCATCCGCTGCAGAGAGAATCGACAGCACTGGGCCGAAGATTTCTTCGCAGGCAACAAAAGCGTCGCTTGCAACGTTGTTTATGACGGTTGGTTCGACATAAGTTCCCTTGTCGAATCCGTTGCCAGATGGAACTCCACCACCAGCAAGGATTGATCCGCCGTCGGCAACGCCACGGGCGATCATAGAGGCGATGTTGTCTTTCGATGCTTGGTCGATGACAGGAACGATGATTGATTGCGGGTCTGAACCGGCGCCGATCTTGAGGGCGTTGGTCTTTTCGACAACGAGGTTAGTGAATTCTTCCATGATGTTGCCGACCACGATTGCTCGGGATGTTGCCGTGCACTTCTGGCCTGAGTACTTCATGGCTCCTGAAACGGTAATTTCAGCCGCCTGTTCAAGGTCGGCGTCGGGAAGAACGATTACGGGGTTTTTACCGCCCATTTCGAGCTGGTAACGCTTGCCACGTTTTGCCGATTCTGCTGCGATGTTCATTCCGATTCGAGTCGAACCGGTGAACGATATTGCGGCAACCTTGTCGTTCGTTATGAGTTCATTTCCGACCGTTGCGCCAGATCCGGTGATGAGGTTGAACACGCCAGCTGGTAGATCAACGGCTTCCCACATTCTAGCGATGAGTGTTGCGACTCCCGGAGTTGCCGAAGCTGGCTTCAGAACGATTGTGTTGCCGTAGACCAGAGCCGGAGCCATCTTCCAGATCGGGATGGCGAATGGGAAGTTCCAGGGGGTGATGAGGCTGACTACGCCGAGAGGCATCCGGTTCGTGTAGAGCAGGATATTTGGGTTGACCGAGGGGACAACCGAACCGACTGGGTTTGAACCCTCGACGCCATAGTACTGAAGCAGGGCGACCGCTCGACCGATTTCGCCACGGGATTCGAGAATCGCTTTACCGCATTCTCGAGTGACCATTTGGGCAAATTCTTCGAGATTGGCTTCGAGATACGAGGCAGCTTTTAGCAGGTAGCCTCCGCGAGCGAGCGAGGAGGTGCGGCGCCAGCTTTCTTTTACGTCGTGTGCCGCATCGATGGCGGCGGCGGCGTCGGCTGATGTGGAGGCTTGAAATTCGCCAACCACGTCAGATAGATCAGCCGGGTTGGTGCTGGTCGAAACCGCTCCGGAAGAGCCGTCGCTCCAGCTTCCATTTACATAGTTTTGGTATCGCTCTGCCATCACATTTCCTTCCGCTTCACAAACTATCGGGTTCGATGGCACATACATTACGCTAAGGCGGCTTGTTTTTCGTAGTGAACCTATGAGAAATGGCGTGTTAGTCGAAAATTTGCTTTGCGCCAAGACGCACAAAGTGGCCTTCAGATGAAGACCACTGTTGATTCAAACGGCGAGAGAGTCGTTGGAATTTGCTGAAGCGAATATGGTGTGCGCTTCGAAACGCTTTTCAGATACCGATCCAGCCAACTGGCGAGGCGGTCCAATTGCAGCTGTGCATCTTGTTCACGTTTTCGTTGAACAGATGTGATCGCCCATTGAACCCTGAGTTCGACTTCACCATGAGCCCAAGGCTTGTTGATGTAGTAGAGGGCGCCGAGTGAGCGCGCCGTTTCTAGATCGCTAGGGTGACCTTTAGCAGTAACCATGATTACTGGAACGCGTTTCGTACGCGGGGCTTGTTTCAGATTCGCAAGGGCTTAAAGCCGTCGACACGTGCCATTGCGACGTCGAGCAGAATCATGTCTGGCTCGTACGATAGCGTTGCGGCCATGACTTCGTAGCCGTCTGTTGCTTCCGACACTGTATAACCGGCCGCCTTGAGCGTTCTGCTCAGTAGCAGACGGATGTAAGAACTGTCATATACCACTAAGATCTTGTTCATTTCGGTTCCCTCTCGCATTCTCCGTATTCAGAAAAAAAACTGAGTACGTAAGTTCAAATATTTATGCCGACTTCCCGATGTCTTCCCAGTCAGTATCTGGGTAGAGTCGTGATCGTTGTGCCAGCATGGTTTGTTCGGCGTCATCAACTGGATCTACTGTCGGTTCAGACGAGATGCCCGGAATTTTGGAAGGCACGGTGGTGCCTTGGTTTTCAATACTGTTTAACCAAAGATCGCCGCCGAGTAGTTCGGCGATGGATCGAGCGATGACTAGGCCGAGTCCGGTGCCTCTCGCTTTTCGGGTGACTCGATTTTCAGCACGGAAGAATGCGGTAAATAGCTGTTTCTGGTCGTCTTCCGATATACCGATTCCTTCGTCTTCAATCACGACGCTCAGATTTTGGTCTTCAACTGCGACATTGAGCTTGATCGTGCTGTTTTCATTGGAATATTTGTGGGCGTTGCTGATGAGATTGGTTACTAGTTGAGCAACCCGGTTCCGGTCAGGCTCAATCCAGACTTCTTCTTCAGAAATGCTCGTTTCAAGCGTTTGATTTTTTGAATCAAGAAGAGGCACAAAACTTTTCTCTAGTTCGCTCACCTGAACGTTGACCTGGAAAACTGTCGGTTCTATGCGAAGCTTTCCAGCGTCCATTCGAGAGATATCAAGTACGTCGTTGATGAGAATGCCAAGTCTTGTCGAGTTCTTGCGCATGATGTTTAGCGCTTCTACGTGCTCTGCAGTGAACTGGTCGGCGTCATCGGCAAGAAATCAATAAATCCTGAGACGATCGTCAGAGGAGTTTTTAGTTCATGCGACACCGTCGATAGGAATCGAGATTTTGCGGTGTTGGCTTCTTGGAGCTCCCGATTCTGCGCGTCGAGTTGATCACCGAGTCCACGTTCCACCTCAAACATTTGTGCGTTTTTCAGCACCGGCGAAATCTGACGAGCGATGCCTTCCAAAAGTTCAACATGTAGTTGCGAATATGCATTGGTTTTGCCACTGCGGAAGCTGAGATAGCCGATAGGATCGGCAACGTCACCAAGGACAACCTGAATCCAAGAATGAAGACCTGTTCGCGCTATTTCTGGGTTGACGTCGTCGAGTGAATTGTAGGTTCTCAATATCAAGTGTTTCGCTCGTAACTCACGCTTTTCATCTGCGGTCGGTGCGCTGATGATTGAGCCTTCTTATTTGCCTTCGCGGGGTATGCCCTGAACATATGAAATTACTAGGTCAGCGGATTCCGTATCTGTAATCGTCCCGACGAATCGATCAAATGGGACTATGGAATCAAGTTCGTTAGCAACAACTGTGAAAATATTTCGCATCTGTGTTTCGCTGCTGGCAGCACGACGGATGGCCGCCACTACTCGCCTCTCTTCGAGCGTGTGAGTTAGATCGGCTTCGTCTTCGCTTAGGATTGCGTCGATTGGCGCACTGACTATCAGCATGCCTAGTAATTTGCTTTGCTCACCTAGCGGAACTTGCATCCAGTGGCGATCTTTGGATCCCGACGTTTCTGATCCGCTAGCAAGTCCAAGCGGGCCCGGTCCACTTGCGGATAGAACACCTGTACCGGCTTGTGCCCCGTCCAATTTCACCGAGTCTCCTACATTGATTCCGAGTAGATCCGGCGTGGACTAACAGACCACTTTTGCTGTTTTTTGTTCGGAATAGGTTGTTTCACTCGGCTCGGTAAGAATGGTTCCCTTATGATCGAACTTCATCAAATTTGATAGCGCTCCGCTGGCTACTAAAAGAATTGAGTCAAGGTCGGTCTCGTGTGTTGCGGCACGTCCGATTTCTGCGAGAGCCGTGCGTTCCATGACTCGGTGTTGAGATTCTTGATAGTTAGTAGCGTTGCTAATACCCGGAGATATCTGTGCGACGACCTGTCGCATAATGTCGACGTGGTGAGGGCCGTATGCGTCACTGTCTCGGCTTCGAATCGTGATCGTTCCGTCTATAGCTGAAATAGGAACGGTCATTTGCGAGTGAAGCCCGTAGTCCCTTGGATTCGCAAGACCGTCGGGGTGGCCAATTACGGAAAGAACTACACCGCCAATTTCGTCTCCTGGTGCATTCATTCCAGCAACGAATTCGAGTTGCATGCGGCCGTCACATCTGGCTGTGGTGATAGTTAGGCGGTCGTAGTCGATAAGGGTCGTAAGGTCGTTGCTGAACCGAGCAAAAATTCGTTTGAGATCGAGGTCCCAGTTGGCTCCGATTCCGATTGCCGAGATAGTTCGGCGCTCGTCTTCGGCCATGTTGAGAACACTCATCGCCTGTGCTGCGACGCGAGATTGGCCCCAGCCAAACCACAATGTGCCGCCTAGGACACTGCCCATCACCGCCGAGACTTCAGCCAAAGGAAGCCATGAACCTGCTGAACTACCGAATCCACCAGCGCCTAGTTCAAGTACAAGCACGATGATAATTACCACCACGGCTGGTGCATAGGCGATAAGCCGAAGACGGTCGGCACCATCGGTTTTGGTGAATGAACGCAACGAGCTGTACAGCCCGGCGTATTCTTTATCGATTTGCGTTGAACTTCGTAAGTTATTCGCTACTTGAATCGCAGTGACGGAACACGATGAATTAGCCGCAACGCAAATCTGCGCTGCTGGCATAGTTCATCTGCGCCACACAATGAGTATTGCTTACGAACAGATCGTTCTCGTACGCACTCTCGCACAACTCAGTACGTGTAATCCCCAAAGAATCACTACGTCGGAACGGGCATATGGTCGTGGTTGGTAGGCTCAGTGTCTACGAGGGCATCAGGCGCGAGTTTTCTCGATAAACGCTTCTGCCGACTGTTTTAGCCACATCTGCCATGGAACTCCGACGCATTTAACTCCCATCGCAAGAAATTTTTCTAAATTCGAGTCGTTTGCCAGTGTTCCGGCTACTCCGCCGCCTTCGATTACGAGTTTGATGGCGCGTTCTAGTGCTGCCTGTACTTCTGGGTGACTCGTGTTGCCGGTGTGACCCATTGAAGCTGCCATATCGGACGGCGCAACGTAGAAGATGTCGATGCCTTTGACCTTGGTTAGCTCTGGGAGATTGTCGATAGCTTCGAAGTCTTCGATCAGGGCAATGCACTGCACTTCTTCGTCAGATTTACGGAAGTAGTCATCTACTCCGTATGCTCGACGACCGCCTGCAACGCCACGAATACCGTTTGGTGGGTATTTGCAGGCATTTGCGGCGAGCTCGGCATCGGCAACGGTAATCACGTGCGGAATCATTACTGCACTTGCGCCTTGGTCGAGTGTTCTCAGTATTTGCGCTTCATCCAGCTTGTTTACTCGAACGACGCTCGACATGCCCCACAGCTCGCAAGCGCGGGTAATGTCGGCAAGTTCCGACCACGAGACACCACCGTGTTCAAAGTCAACAAAAGCGGCGTCGAATCCGACGTGACCGAGAAAATCGCACATCTCAGAATTGTTAGGCCCGTTGGCAATGACACCGACTCCGCCTTCATCGATGGTTTTTTTTAGCTGGTTGGTGCTGTACTCGCGTTCCCGTGCCAATTGCAGGCTCCTTGATAGATTGGGTTATCTGGCTGATTCACTTGATCCATGGGCAATCAGTCAACCTTGAGGTCGAATAAGTGTGAGTGTCGATGGCGTTGAGTGTCGATGAAACTTACACTTCTTTAAGCGTCAATTGTGTAATCGCAGTGCGCATCCTTATCGATACCAGAAATTTCAGGTCAACAATGTCACGATTCTCTCGAGCTAAAAAGGTGCATGGTCAAACTGTCGAAGGGCGGCGCGCTGTGCTGGAATCGCTTCGCGCTGGTCGCGATATCGAACGGTTGATAATGGTTGATGAGGCGGAATTGGGTCCGCAGCTTCAAGAGATAGTTATGCTGGCAACTGAGGCTGGTATCGAAGTTCAGGCAGTTTCTCGTAAGGAACTTGAGGCTCAGTCGCAGACGAAAAAGAGCCAAGGCGTGATCGCTGTCGTTCCCGATCCTCGTTATCACGAGCCTGAAGATCTGATGATGGGCGCCGACACGAACGGTCAGCCTCCGCTATTAGTGATGCTCGATGGAATTCAGGATCCACATAATCTTGGTGCCATTGCTCGAACTGCTGATGCTGCCGGAGCGCATGGGTTGATTATTCCTGAGCGCAGGGCAGTTGGAATTACTGCTGGTGCGGTTCGGGCATCTGCGGGCGCACTAGAGCACGTCAAAGTTTCACGAGTTACGAATTTGAATCGAACTATCGAGCGACTCAAAGAGACCGGGATGACGGTGGTTGGATTGGCTGCAGAGGGCGATGTTGAGTACACGGAAGCCGACTACACGGGGCCTGTATTGATCGTAGTTGGCTCAGAGGGCAATGGGCTTTCTCGATTGGTGCGAGAAAACTGCGACCAGATCGCTTCGATACCGATGGCTGGCCAGCTTTCGTCGCTAAATGCCTCGGTCAGTACTGGACTCGTGCTTTATGAGGCATTTCGACAGCGACGCGGCCAGTCAACAGCTAAATCGTAGAAATGTCAGTCAGCAGGTTTACTAGCGGCTGGCCTTTGGCGAGACGGTCGATATTGGCGGCTACGGTTTCCGCTCGCCGATCTCTGGTGCCAAAAGTTGCTCCCGAGTGATGCGGAGTCATGATGATGTTGTCGAGTTCCCAGAATGGATATTTCGATGGACGAGGGCTATCAGTTTCGCCAATCGGGTACTCGTACCAAGTGTCGATAGCCGCACCGGCGATCGAATTTGATTCCAGCGCTTCGTATAGTGCTTTTTCATCGACAATGTGCCCGCGTGCCGGGTTTATAAGATAGGCGTCTCGGCGCATGAGCCCGATCTCTCGCTCGCCGATTAATCCGCGTGTCGAGTCGCTCAATGGCGTGGATACTAGGACGAAATCGGCTTCAGATAGCACTTGGTCCATTGCCGCTTGCCCGGATCCGTACTTCACTCCGTCGGCTTCAGCCTCTGTTGCTGTTTCTGGACTGCGACCTGCGGCAATTACGTTCATCTCATACGCGTTGGCGAGTCGTGCGACTCTTTTGCCGATTGCGCCGTAGCCGATGACTCCGAATGTTCTGCCGTATAACTCTCGATACGAACCGTACCGAGAAGGCCAGCCCGACCAGTCGCCATTTCGGAATTCTCTATCGTTGGCGATTAGGTTGTGATCTAGCGCAACGGCGACTGCCATTACCCATTCAGCAATTGGTGCTTCATGGTGATAAGCGTTGGCGACCACGACTCCTTGAGGAACTGCTGAAGGTTCGATTCGGTCGTAACCTGCCGCCGCAATAAGAATGGCCTTGAGTGAATTTGCGGTCTTGCCCATCTCTTCGTTGAAATCGGTACCGATGTATATATCGGCATCGACGAGAACAGCGGGGTCGGGCTTGCCATCGAAATACGGAGTTTCGATCCATTCGACTTCCACCGTTACGGGCCACCATTCGCCGGCAGGCGTCCCCTGCGGTACTGGTGGGATAACTACTCGTAGGGGGCGGTTGGGTTCTGTCGACAAGGTTCACTCCGGAGATCGTGATTGATGGGCAGAGCGTCTGATTCAGAAGCCAAGCGCCGAGAGATTATCACGAAATTTTAGGTTCGCTTCTCAAAGTGGGCTTGGGCGGGTCTATAATTTTCGCTGCTCAGACACACCGATACGTAAAACGAGATCAACACACCGAATTGACAACCGAATCCAGTACTCGGCCCGCAGGAATGACTGATAACTACCACTGGAAGGTGTTCTGGACTGTCGGCATTGCGTTGTTCGCAATGGTTCTCGACTTCTCGATCGTATTCTTGGCACTCTCATCGATTGCCGATGAATTTGAAGTAACGCTTCGTGCCGTAACTTGGGTTGCCATTTCAACATCGCTTGTGACGAGCGCAATAATGCTGCCGTTGGGCAGAGTGGCCGATATTACGGGGCGGAAGAAATTCCATATCGCTGGAATGTTTTTTTTCGTGGCTGGTGCGCTCTTGGCGTTCTCGGCTCAAAACCTTGAGATGCTGATTGTCGCTCGGGTGGTGATGGCCATTGGCGCTTCGATGGGGCAGGCGGTGGTATTTGCGATCATCGTCGGTACGTTCCCTGACAAAGAACGTGGCAAGGCTCTTGGCATGATTACGACGATGGTTGCGATTGGCGCTGCTGCTGGTCCTATCGTTGCCGGTCCGATCATTCAGGCGTTTGAGTGGCGAGCAGTGTTCCTTGTGACGATGATTCCGACGACGACAGGAATTATTGCTGCGTTCATCGTTCTTGACGATGTACGTATTGGTTCCGTGGTGGGGCGAGTACGAGAAAAGTACGACTGGTTGGGAGCGATATTCTCGGCTTCAGCACTGACGCTGATAATTCTGACGATTTCGAATCCGTTCGCGTTCGATTGGATTTCGTTTCAGATCATTGGTGGGTTCGTCATTAGCATCACGCTGTTTGCTCTGCTGGTGTGGTGGGAACTGCGAGTCGAATCGCCAATGTTGAACCTGCACTTTTTCAAGAACTCGACATTTGCATGGTCTACATCAACTCGATTCCTCGCATTCTTGGGCGGTTCGGCGATGTTCTTCCTGATGCCGATATTTGTTCAAAGCTTCATGGGTTACGATCAGCGTTCGGCTGGCATGGTCATGTTTGTTGGTGCGGTTGGTATGGGTATATCTTCACAGCTGTCGGGTCGATATTCCGACAAGTACGGATTCCGGGTTTTCACGATTACGGGTGTTGGGCTTCTGCTTGTTATGAATTTGCTGATGTCGTTCTTTTTGAACGATACGCCGCTCTGGATTGTCATGCCTGTATTGTTCGTGAACGGTGTGGCGATGGGTATGTGGATGGCTCCGAATATGAGCGCTACACTTTCGACAGTCGGGCGATCCGACTACGGCTCGATGAGTGCGCTCCTGAATTTGGTGCGAAACGTGGGTAGTGTGATTGGTCAGGCAGTGGCTACAGCGATAATTGCTGGCGTTATGCTTAGCCGGGGCGCTGAGGTACAGCTGAATGAACTGGCTGACTCGACGGATCTGAACGTGACAGATGCCTTCCTTTCGGGTTGGCGCCTAACGTTCTGGGTGCTTTCTGGGTTTGTTGGTCTGGCATTATTTGCTTCGATCAAAACCCGTGTATATAAATCTGAAGACAACAACTGAACACTGCATAATCGCTTGATTCAATTAGTACGTGTGGTTCGCTGAACGGACTTACAGGAGATACAACATGGGACAGCTCGACGGAAAAGTAGCGATCATAACTGGTGGCGGATCGGGAATTGGCAAGGGCATTGCTAAGGCATTTGCTGATGAGGGTTGCTCTGTGGTTATCGCCGCTCGAAACGCAGAACGGCTCGATGCAGCAGCGGCTGAACTTTCAGCCGGTGGTGCGACGGTTATCTCAATTCCAACTGATGTCACTAGCGAAGACCAAATGATTAGTCTGTTCGCTAAGACGATGGATCAGTTCGGCAAGCTCGACGTGCTCGTGAACAACTCAGGTGCGTTCGATGGCGGCCCGGTTGAAGAACTGACGATGGAGCAGTGGCAGAAGGTAATTGATGTAAATGTGACGGGGCCGTTCTTGGGTTCACGTGAAGCCTTCAAAATAATGAAGAAGCAGGGCGGCGGTCGGATTATCAATATAGGCAGCATCGCTGCTCAGAAGCCGCGCCACAGCTCTTCCCCTTACACAACCAGCAAGCATGCTGTTTGGGGACTCACCCAGTCGCTGGCACTTGAGGGTCGTGACCACGGAATCGCAGTGAGCGCGCTTCACCCCGGCAATGTAATGGTTGAACGTCGTGGTGATGGCAAATCTGCAACGGGTCGAGACGAAGGCCCTGAGCCGCTGATTTCGACGGAAGATATGGGTCGAACAGCGCTGCTTATGGCTACACTACCGCCGGGTTCGAACATGCTGGAAGCTATCGTGCTTCCTCTTGGACAGGCGTATCTAGGCAGGGGTTGAGCTGGACAGATAGCGGTATAACTGGTTCTGAACCGATACGTTTGGCAATGAAATCGTAATGCGGGGATTGCTAGACTCGCTTGAAGTTCGCAGGCCGTTTTATATATCTGCGCGGAGAATTTAGATGCGAAAACTGCTCGCTGTACTGTTGGCTGGTCTGTTCTTGATTCTGTTTTTTGTCGCCACCACGGTGAATCAGGTTGTCGATACCGCGTCAGATCCCGGGGTTATTAACGGGATGCTCGACGATGCTGACGCGTACAACTATGTGTACGACAACATTATCGGCAACTTGGTTAGTGATTTTGTAGAGCAGGGCATCGAGGTTGACACAGGGCTAGATAGTGGCGCACCTTCGGTTCTTCGATTTGAAGATCCAGACCAGGCGGCTCTCGCTATCACCGATCTGATCGAGACTCTCATACCCCGTGAGTACGTGCAGGAGAAGCTTGAAGCCAGTTTGAACGGCGTTCTCCCGTATGTACGGGGCGAGACAGACGAATTTACGATCGACCTCGAAGTTCAAGAACGGGTGCGGTCGGTACCGGGTGCAGTCCGGAAGGTTGCAGTGGATTTGGAACTGACAGAACGTGTGATCGAAGATTTGCTGATCCCGCAAATGGATCAGTTCGTTGGTCAGATTTCAACTCAGGGACTTGGTATTGAGTTCACTACGCAGGAAATTGAAACTAGCGCACGTTTGGTTTTCGAACCGGAGTGGCTGGAAGGTCAGATTTTCGGTGCCATCGATGAGGTCACTCCGTTCTTCGCCGGTGACTCAGATAAGTTCAATATAGTTCTCCGTTTCGATGATCGGGCTGTGATAATCGGAGAGGTTCTCAAGAATAAGTTGGTCGACGAAGACACCCTGTACGACTTAGTTTTCAACCAAGTGATTGACCCACTAATTCAACAGACAGTTGCTCAGACAACTGACATAGGATTCGGTATTTCACTAACCGATCAAGAAGTTGTCGATACGTTCGAAATCATTGCGCCGCGAGCTTGGGTATCGGAACAGGGTGAAGGTGTTATCGATGCCTTAATCGACTACCTAGTAGGTAAATCCAATTCGCTTGAGTACACCGTCGAGCTTAGCGACCAGAAGGCCACCGCAACGACGGCTTTGCAAGATTTGGCACGCGCAAAACTTGAGGAGACAATCGGGACTATTCCGAACTGTTCTTCACCATTGAATGCACTCGGTGCTGCACAAGACTTGGCGTCGCTGTCGATCCCACGATGTATTGCCGGCGGGCAGACAACGATCAACCTCATACTAGGTTCGTTTGGGCCGATTATCGATGCACAGGTTGCTTCGTTCGTTGAAGATCAAGTTCCTAACGAAATCGCTTACACCCGAGCCGATATCGAGGCGCAGATAGGCGGTAGTTTCGACACCCTCGACGACGTGAGAGCACGGATCGTTGAGGGAGTTAGTTTCTCCGATCAAGACTTGATCGCAGCTTTGGCTGATGACAGTGACGCTCAGAGTCTTGCCGATGCTGAAGAAACTCTACTAATTTTGGCTAACGGAATTCTTATCACTGAAAAGAACATCACGGACAATCTACAGGGCGAAAATCTGCAGATGTTCGATGACGTCCGTGATTATGCAGGGACTGCCCTAAGTGTTCGCTGGCTTCTGTGGGTGTTGGTTCTGATTCCGCTTGCTGTTATCGCCTTAATTGGCGGTCGTGGTTGGGCGGGACGATTGAAGTGGGCCGGTGGAGTCGCTGCAGTTTGTGCGTTGCTTGTTTATGGCGGTATCGCAATCGCTTGGTCGATGAACGATATCGCTCAAGACTACGTACCCGACTATGTGGCTGAACTAAGCCAAGAGTTTAGGGCTGACTACCCAAGGTTGACCGCCGAATTAGAGACTGACGAGCTGACAAATCGGTTTGAACGATCTATCGATTCTTGGCAGCAAAGCTGGCGCAACCAGACGGTGCCGTGGATCATCGGCGGACTTATCGCATTCGCAGCTGGAACTGTTCTTTCGATCAGAGGATCAAAAAAGACAGTTTCGATGGGTAGTGGTACTGCCTACAAGGGTTCGACATCGTCGGCTGCTTCTTCGGATGCATCCTCGATTCCAAAGGATTGGGGTGACGAGAAGGAAGAAGACTCGGAAGATTCCAAGATAGAATCCGATCACTCCGAAGATGTAGATGCAGGCCAGGAGTCTCCGCCTGACGAAACCGAGACTTTAGAAGACGATTCCGACGAGAAACCGCCTGCGTCTGTTTGATAGGTAGAGAACACTCGGTGCTTGCTGGTTCGTTCCGAACTAAATGGTGCCGAGTGTTATCGCTTCTAGAATCATCGAGGTCGCTTTTGCTATCATTGCCGAGTCGATTGTCTCGGCTGTATCAGTCGGCTTGTGGTAGTTCGGGTTGCGAAAGTTGGCGGTGTCGCTAATCATCACCGCTGGAATGCCAGCTTGCCAAAACGTGGCGTGATCGCTCCTGCGTAGATTCCGTACGACGGGCATCCACCATGGAACTTCGAGCGGCAATATTGGCAGTTCGATTTCTGGATTCGACGCCGCTTGTTCGAGTGATCGTGAGATTCGTCGACTCGAATGTTTGGACAAGATCAGTAACGAATTCGCTTCGAAGTTTTGACGTCTGAGAGCCTTGTACACACGGCGAAAAAGGAATCGAAACGAGACGGGCAGGCTCTGCTTGATTTTTGTCGAGCTGAAACCGATAGTTTCGAGAATAACCGCTGCTGATGGGCGATCCGCATCTCGCAGCACGGCAACGTATGCGGTTGATCCATGAAGGCCTTCAGCCGGGGATTGTAGTTCCTCTGCGTCGAACGCAGCGAAGACCACTTTTCGTGAACTGCCCACTTCTACTAGTATCCGAGCACATTCGAGCATGGCTGCCACTCCACTAGCGTTGTCGTCGGCTCCTGGCGAGCCGGGAACGGTGTCGTAGTGGGCGCCATTCAGGATGGGTTGGTCTGTTGAATCAGGATTGAGCGTTGCGATGATATTCAAACCAGATCGTTCGGGCGATTGCATTGGAATATCGAATGCTGTGCGTTCGACCGCAAGACCGATGTTTGCGAATTGATTCGCTATCCAATTGGCCGCGGTTGCATGAGGCTGTTCGTTCTCACCTGAGTTTCGAGGGGTTAAGCTTAGTGTTGCTACATCACTCTTGATGCGTGATTCGGAGACCGTCAAATTCGTCGTTGCCTCGGGTCGATTAACGGCAGAATCCCTGCACGTGCTAGCTCGCCAAGGGTATACTCCGCCCGCCAGCATATTAAGTAGGCCGGGTAATGAGGGCTACGATTCCTCACCGGGCCGTAAATTTGGAGTTGTGATGTACATCTTGATGGTGCGATTAAAGGTCAAAGAAGACCGTATTGACGATTTTATTGAGGCATCGATTGGTGATGCCAAGGGTTCTGTGATGAATGAGCCCGGTTGCCGCCGGTTCGATATTGTTCAAGCTTCCGACGACCCTACATCGTTCGCTTTCTGCGAGGTGTACAACGATGAAGCAGCGTTTGCTGCTCACGGTGAAATGGCTCACTTCAAGGTGTGGCAGGAAGCTGTCGGCGATATGTTCGATGGTGAAGTTGGAGTTTCGTTCTGTAAGCCAGTATTCCCTACAGGTGACGGAAACTGGGATTCTTACCGATCGCACATTGTGGATGACCCGTACTTCGCTTCGAGCTTGCATGTGATTCACGCTCCGAAGTTCGTGAAGGAAGAGCATGTTGATGCCTTCATCAAGTCGGTTTCTGCCGATGGTGTTGGTTCGACTCACGAGGAACAGGGTTGCTTGCGGTTTGATGTTTATCAGAACGTGAACGATCCGACCGAGATTTACCTGTACGAGGTATACGCTAACCCTGACGCGTTTGAGTACCACAAGGGCACTCCTCACATTAAGCAGTGGGTTGAGGATGTGAAGGACATGTACGACACCAACCGTGACGGTGGTGCACGGGTTGGACGAAACGTATGGCCGCCCGACAACTGGGCGTGGAGTTCGGGTAAGCCAATCTGGTAAAAGGTTTGCCTGCTTGATAGTTAGAACGGCTAACGAAGAAGTGCCGGGTCATTCGACCCGGCGCTTAAATTTGTAGGTTCTTAGAGAACTAGGCGGCTACTGCGTCAGCCGTTTCTTGAACTTCGGTGAGTTCCACCTGTTCGCTGTCACTGATGACTTTCGCAATGTCGAGCAAGATGATCAACTTCTCGTCGCTCTTGATGATTCCCGTCAAGTACTCAGAGTCGTTAGTCGTAATTACCGTTGAAGGTGGCTCGATCGAGCTGGATGGGATGCGGCTAACTTCCGTCACTGCATCGACAACAACAATTCGGTGCTCTTCGGTTCGTACTGTTCCTGTCATTGAGAAACGAGATCGAAGATCGACGACCGGAATTACCTTGCCACGAAGGTTAATTACACCTTCGATGAACTCGGGGCACGCGGGTTATTTCTTGCATGCGAATGATTTCTCGAACAGCGCTGATATCTACGCCGTATGCCTCTACGTTGCGGTCAAATACGACGAGCTGGCGCTCTTCGAGACTTCCGTATTGTCAGACATGATTTCAAGTACTCCTTGTATTCATATCTAGGGGTAGAAGCGACCGCAGGTGCGGCCGCACGATTCTGTTAATCCCTTCTATTTTATATATTCGTCGTGACCGAACATCGGAAGAATGAACAGTCGAACTTGCGGTATCTACCTAGTGGCTTGATCGAGTACTGGCAGCAATTTCGACTCGCTAAACGAAGCGAGTTGGAGATTAGTTCACCCGGCTAGATTCGTTTAACGTTGTTATCAGATTCGGACTACACGTCGAGTCGATAAAACCTTGTGGCGGTTCCACCAAACACATCAGCTTGTGCTTCGGGTGAGAGTGATCTGAGGATTTCTCGGGCGGTGTCAGTTACGGTTTGGTATTCAGCAGCCAATGTTGAGACGGGCCAGTCGCTGCCGAACATCAACCTGTCTGTACCGAACATGCCGAGTACGTGATGGACGTATGGTCGGAGATCGTCTGCTGTCCAATTTTGGTGGTCGGCTTCTGTAACCATTCCCGATATCTTGCAATGAATGCCATCGATACTGGCCACTTTGCGCATGTCTGTGAGCCAAGGCTCGATGAGGTGATCAGCGATGAGTGGTTTTGCGATGTGGTCTACGACGGCGCGGAGGTCAGGCACCTTTTGCATCACTTGCGGAATAAATGGTAGGTTAGGTGGTTTGGCGAGAAAATCGAACGTTAGATCGCGACGGACAAGTTCGTGAAGTCCGTTGATCGCCCCAGAGTTAACGATCCATCCGGGGTCATCTTCACCTTCCCAAATATGCCTGACACCCTTGAAATATTTACTCCGCTGAAGCTCGTCCAGTGTGTACCCAACTTCGGGGTCAGTTAGGTCGACCCAACCGACGATCCCGGCGATGAAATCGTTCTGGTCGGCGAGTTCAAGCAACCAGCGTGCTTCTTCAGGTGACGATACGGCTTGGACGATAACGGTGCAATCGACGCCTGCAGCTTTGACCAACGGCGCAAGATCAGCAGGGCCGTAATCGGTTGCGAGCGGGCTGCCATCAGGCATCCACGAGTAGTCGAACCGTTCGATCTCCCAGAAGTGATGATGACTGTCGACGACAGGTGACTTGGTCATTCTGGCTGGATACCTTTCGAAATCTGGAGGTTGGCAGCGGCGCGATCGAGCAGGATGCTGATAATCTGATCGACCGCTTGATGAACGGCGACTACACGACAATCATACCGATTTCCGGGTTACCGACGATTGCTGTGTTGTGCTTACCAGCAAAGTTGGCATCGCCATACCAAAGTTCGCCGTCTTTGATCGACATACCGTGCACGAATGCATCTCCTGGGTCGAGAGTTATTCGGTCGAGCTCGGCGCCCGAGTCGACGTCATATTTGACGATAACGTTGTCGGTTGTGTGGGCGCACCAGAGTCCATCGCCGACTCGGGCAAGTCCGTGTAGACGAGGCAGGTCGACTTCGAAGCTGTGGACGATCTTGTAGTCGTCTGACGGATCCATCAAATATATTGCTGTCGGCTGGAATGCGGTTACCCAAATTTTGCCGTCATCCCACTCGATCCCATGAATTCCCCCGCCGTCTGGGGTGCGAAATCGATCGACTGGTTGACCAGTTTGTAAATCGAGTTTGTAGATGTACCCGAGGCCAGTATCAGTTGATCGGGAAGGACGTGAAACTGAGTTTCCATTTGACGCCGTCCAAAGAAAACCGCCGCCAACAGTTATTCCTGATCCATTGGCCGTGGGGGTTGGAATTGTGCGTAGGAGCTTGCCGGTTTCGTCGACGACGTAGACGTTATCGGTTTTTTGATCCATCACTAAAAGGCCCTCATCGGTCCATTGCAAACCGTTTGGCATCTCGCAGGGCGTTTCCATTTGTTTGACAGTTTTCATGATCGTTCAATCGTGTCCTTGGCGGATATCTGAGCCGTTTATGTGGCTTTCCAGTTCGAGGATATAGCCCCGTAACGCAATAATGTTTCGTAAGTGGCGAAGAGTCAAGATGGTAACCGATGTTGTGCGTTTGAACTGCTTTTCGACCATTATTGGCGCTACTACCAAGGTGAATTGGATGAATTGCACGCAAGGTCGCCGTAATTTGGAGGTAGAATAAAAGAGTGAAGTCGTACCGGGCGCTCGCAATTATTTGATTTGTAAGATTTCTTCCCGCCTCCGCCTACTTCGACTCACCTGTGAAATTAGCCGCGTAAAGTGCGAGACAGAGTGCCGCACTTTGGGCGATGACTTATTAGGTGGTGGCTGAGATGCCCTCGAAGTCTTCAAAATTGTCAGAAGTTCACGAAAACGATCGCGTTATGGTGTTCATCGACGGAAGCAACCTGTATCACGTGCTTTCTCAAGCATGCGGCAGGCATGATCTGCAATTCGACAAATTCGCCATGAAATTGGCTAACGGTCGCAAGCTGCAACGAATCTATTACTACAACATCCGCCAAGAATCCGACTCGAACCCGAACGTTGGTGTCGAGCAGGCAAAGTTCCTCGAATCGATGTACGACACCCCATACGTGGAAGTTCGACTCGGAATTTGGAAACAGCGCGGAGACATCATGGTTGAGAAGGGCGTCGACGTAATGTTGGCGACCGACCTCGTAACCAATGCGTACAACGATCACTACGACACAGCTATTGTTGTGAGTGGTGACGCCGACTTCTACCCTGCCTTGCAGGCGGTAAAAGACGTTGGTAAGCACATCGAAGTCGCTGCATTCGACATGAATATGTCGGCTGAATCGGCACGAGTTTCTGACGTTGTTCAGAAGTTCAACAAGGCCTGGTTTACCGGTTTATGGATGACCCGAACACAGTCACGAACGCTGGCAACTGCCTCATCTAGGCCTGAGGTTTCGGACGATGCTGCTTCGCCTAATGGTGAAGATAAGGCTGCTACTAAGGCGGCGACGGCTCGACGTTCGAGCACTCGTAGGTCGCCTTCCAGCTCAGCAACTTCAGCAGCTGGTTCAGGCCCACGAGCACGTCGAGCGCCGACTACTCCAACTCACAGGCCTGCTGCACGAAATACGGCAGCACCTAACACCGCTGAGTCCGAAGCACGGGCCGCAGAGTCGACTGCCGACAGCAACATGCGTCGTACACCCACACGTCGACGTGTTGGTGGTGGCGCCAGTTCCGGCTCAAGTTCGACTAACGGTACGAGCAACGGTCGTTCGGCGCCTAAGCCTCCAGCGCTTCGAAAATCTGCTGATTCGCCAGCTCCTCCGGTTTCACCTGCTCCTTCGACAGCTAGTTCGGCTCCACCGGCAAACAAGGATTCAAGTGATGCCGAGCCAGTGGGCAGCCCAACTCGACGTCGCAACTGGCGTGGTCGTCTTGGTCTGAACAACACCGAAGAGGAATAACCCTCTAGCGAAAATGTGTGAATTAAAGGGATGGCATCGAATTTCGGTGTCATCCCTTTTTTGTTTTCTAGGGATTATCAAGGGTGAGCGCGTTGACCCGTTGCGCACTGAATGCTAGCTTCCGGAGTGAAACGTAATCATTCAGAATGTTCATCGAGGATTTGTAAATGCCATCACTTCAGAGCTTGCTTGATCAGGTTGAATCGGCAACCAATGAAATAGTCGAGCTTGAGCAGTCACTGGTTCGGATTCCGTCGGTGAACACAGGGTTCATGCCAACAGGTGGCGAAACGGCCGTCGCAGAGTTCATTCGCGACTGGCTAGATCAAGATGGTCTCTCGTCTGAGATATTGGCTCGTGATGCCGATCGAGGGAATATTATTTCGGTCTACCCGGGCGATGACAAAGACACCCGCCTGATGCTCATGTCACACACAGACGTTGTTCCTGTTGAAGATGCGACTAAGTGGAACTGGGATCCGTTTGCAGCCGAGATTTCTGAAGGCCGAGTCTACGGTCGAGGTGCTTCCGACTGTAAAGCACTACTCACCTGTCAGCTAATGGCGATGGCGATAATGAAGCGTTCGGGCGTGCGCTTGGATCATGGTTTGCGGCTTGTTAGCGGTGCTGACGAAGAGCATGGCGGTCGATGGGGATTCGGCTGGCTTGCGGATAATCACCCGGAATCATTGAAGGCTCAGTTCGCAGTAAACGAAGGCGGCGGTACGCCGGTTGAAATTGGCAACTCGCTCACTTACCTGCTTGGTACTGGCGAAAAGGGCCGAATGGAGCTGCACATAACGCTTCGAGGCGAAAGCGCCCACGCCTCAGTGCCTTGGACCGGTGTGAACGCTAGCTACAAGCTTTCACGTGCGCTAGGAGCTATCGAGTCGTATCGACCAGAGCTTGATACGTCACTCGAGATATTCAATCATGTCGGATCGTTCGGAATCGAAGAGAAACCCTCGCCGATGAATATCGATCGAATTGTGGCTGAGATGAACGAGACGTCACCCCGTCTTGGGTCGTTGTTGAAGGCGTTGTCTCGAATGGTGCTAACGCCTACGATGGTTTCTGGCGGTATCAAGTCGAACAGCGTTCCTGAAGAGATCAAACTCACCTGCGATATTCGAACGCTGCCGTTCCAAGATGAAGCCTACGTACGTCGACAGCTCGACCAGGCATTCGAGGGTATCGATGGTCTCGAATACGAGATCGATTACATGTCGGTGCCGAACTCTTCAGAGTTCGAGACAGAGTTGACCGATTCGATTCGTAAGGCTCAGGCAGCGGCTGTCGGAAGAGACGATATCCAGTGGATTCCCGCAATTAGCAACGGCTTCACGGATTCTCGATTTACTCGGGATCTCGGGGTCATTACATATGGTTTCACTGGAGCACATCCGGACGATGATCCGATGCTTTCTAGAGCACACGGTACTGATGAGTCTGTAGGTATCGCTTCATTGATTAGCGGCACCAGAAGCATGCTGGCGATTGCTTACGATCTTTGTGGTGCCAGATGATCGAGCGGACGCCGGTTACTAATTCCACGCCCAACGTTCTATTCATCATGGCCGATCAGATGAAGGCTTCGATTCTTCGAATGTATTCGTCGGAGATCGGTATCGAGACTCCAACGCTCGAACGATTGGCTGATGAAGGTGTTCGGTTTGAGCACGCTATCACTCCGCATCCGCTGTGTGTCCCAGCTCGGACATCAGTGATGACGGGGCGATATCCACATTCGACGGGGTGTAGACGTAATGAAACGTTGATGCCGGAAAACGAACAGCATGCGTTCCGAATCTGGAAAGACAACGGATTCACGACAGGTTTGATCGGCAAGAACCACTGCTACATCGAACCGTCAGATCTAGAACTGTTCGATGTCCGATGCGAGATTTCTCATGCTGGTTTGCCTGAAGATGGTAAATATAAAGGCGAGAATTTTGGGAACACTGGTATGGAGTGGGTCGTGCCCGAGGTCGATATCAACGGTGCTCACGAGGTTCGGGCAAATCTCAGGCAAAACGCTCAGAGCCCGAGAATAGCGTATGCCGTATCGGATACCCCAGAAGAGCACTTCGGAACGTCGGTGATTGCTACCCAAACCGAAGCTTTCCTCGATAAATATGTAGCTGGGGATTTTGCTTCGAACGATTCTGGGGATCAAAATCCGTTCGCACTTTGGGTTTCATTTCCCGATCCACACGAGCCGTTCGAAGCTCCTCGCCGTTACGCAGATATGTTCCCGCTTGAAGACGTAGTTCTGCCGCCGCAACGAACGAATGAGTACACCGACGGAACTTCGCCAGAACGAAACCGTGTGCTAGCCAAAATGATGCGCCAAACTGACGATTCAGAGGAACATCGCCGTGGTGTTGTGAGCGTGTACCAAGCGATGACAAGATTCGTCGATGACGGCATAGGAAGAATCGTGGACAAGCTCGATGATCTTGGGCTCCGAGAAAATACGATCATTGTATTCACCGCCGACCATGGCGATTTCATCGGTGAGCACGGAATGGCAGTGAAAGGCGGAGTCTTCTACGATGCTCTTGTGCAGGTCCCAATGATTGTCTCTTGGCCGGGTGGAGGTGTTCCGCAGGGCGTTGTGGAGGATTCAATGACGAGTACGATCGATATTCTTCCGACGTTGTTGGAGCTTCAGGGTCTTGCTTCGTTCGACGGAATAGGTGCTGGCTGGGCACGGGGCGAAGATTCAGAAGGTGAAACTGCATTGTCGGAACAAGAGACCCGCCGGATGCAGGGTCGGCCACTTCCTACCGTTACCGCTGCTCCACCTCGTTCAGCGGCATTCTCAGAGTACGGTTCTGGGGGGCCACCGGTAACGATGGGGCAACTCGATGCTCTCGATGAACCGTTCGGTTACGACACGATCATAGAGACACTCTGGGGGCGTGAAGCTGAAGGCCGTCGCAAGATGGTGCGTACGAAAGAGTGGAAGTACGTCACCGATCCGATGGCTCGTGGAGCAACTTTGACGTCTGGCTCAGATGGTGGTCCTGGTGATATCGACGAACTCTACGATTTGACTAAAGATGCTTGGGAGCTAACGAACGTAGCCCATTTGCCAAAAAACGCTGGGGTGATTTCCGAGATGCGTTCGTTGCTTGCGGGTTGGATGATCGATACCGAAGATCCTAGTCCAGTCGAAGTTCCAAAATCAATCGGCAGGGTGGTTCCACGTTGATCACGTCGATAGAAGCATAACAACCAAAGTTGAATGAATTACGATAGTCTTTTCGGCGTTCAATTTGCGCTATTTGCGATAAAAATCTGCGCCTAAGTGCGCTTCTAGGTTCTGACTCATGAATCGAATGTTGAAAATGACCAGAATTCAGTTGTTGCTGATTTCTGCGTTCTTGCTAGCGATAGCAGCTGTCGCCTGTGGCACCGACGATACTTCTCTTGTCGCCTCGGGTGGCGGTGATGATGACACTCCTCAGAGGGTTCGCATGGTCGAATCGACTCAGATTTTCACAGAGGACGATGTCAAGGCGATCGGTTGGAAGAGCCAGAGGGATTTCATACTCGATTACCCCGGAGCGACGACATTCAAATGGGGCTTCATGAATCAGACCGAAGTTGGTGTCCTGATTTACGCTTCGGCCGACGATGCGAAGACGCTTGGAGTTGCGGCAGCAGTCGATCAAACGTTCCGTCGTGAAAGCGATGATCAGGCACGTGATGGCGATCTTACCGACAGAATATCTTGTCGAGACACCGCCGGGCAGTCGGCTGTAAAGGCCGAGACATCGTTCCCATCGAAGTCATTCTCGGCTTCGTATTTGGAGCCAAATGCGGATAGCTCAGATGACGTGTTACCTGCCAGAGGATGCACTAATCGATATCCGACCTACAACGATTACACCGTTGTAGGTAACGTTGTGTTCATGTGCGAAGGCGATGATGGCAGGCTGCTCGAGCTTTCCACCAATTGCGAGAAAGTTGCGGAATGGTTGATTCCTTCGTAACCGGCTGAATAGCCATTGCACGGTGCGAAATGTACTGAAATCAGGTCATCATTATGGTGACCTGATTTCGTTTAGACGCCTGTAACAATTACATCAGTTATTGGATAGGTTTCCGAGTACCATTGGTTCGTCGTTCTAAATCTCCATTTCGCACGGTTGCACTAAAGGCTACTTTTGATGAATCGATTTCTACTTATTTCTAGAATTCAGATGCTATTGGTTTCTGCGTTCTTACTAGCGATAGCAGCGGTCGCCTGCGGATCTGACGATACGTCGCTGGTCGCTTCGGGTGGCGGTGATGATGAACGCCCGCAGCGAATTCGAATGGTCGAATCGACTCAGATTTTTACTGAGGACGATGTCAAGGCAATCGGATGGAAGGGGCAGAGGGATTTCCAGCTCGAGTACCCCGGTGCTACGACGTTTAAATGGGGATACATGAATCAGACTGAGGTTGGTGTTCTGATTTATGCCTCGGCTGAAGAAGCGAAGACGCTCGGTGTTGCGGCGGCAGTCGATCAAACGTTCCGCCGCGAGAGTGATGATCAGGCTCGTGATGGTGACTTAACTGACAGAATTTCTTGCCGACGTCCTGTTGGTTCTTCCGCTGTAAAGGCGAACACAGGCTTCCCTTCGAAGTCGTTCTCAGCATCGTACATAGATCCCAAATCCGACACTTCAGATGAAGTACTAGCTGCTACATGCACGACCCGATTCCCAACCTACAATGACTACACGGTTGTAGGAAACGTTGTGTTCATGTGTGAGGGTGACGAGGGTAACTTGCTCGATCCTTCGACGAACTGTGAAAAAGTCGCCGAGTGGTTGATTCCTATCGAGTAATGCTTCTGGCATTCATCGAGTAGGTCGAAAGAAATACTAGAATCTGAAGTAGATAAATTCTGCTGACGTATCGGCTCTGAGAGCCAATATAGCTATAAACGACGTGAGCGTAAGAAAGGTAAACGCAACTGTTCTGCTCACGTCGTTTCGCGTCCAGATGTTGGTTATATGGGGGCGATCGACTATGGCGTGGAGCCAAATCGGGAGTGAGTAGATCAGGGCAGTTGCTCCGAGGGCGACAGCGAGATTGAGTTCGCCGATCGAGTCAAATATGTTGTCGCCTATGTAAACGAGATCGCCCTCACGGAATAGCAACCAACTCGCGCTGATTACGAAGAAGGTAATCAATGTTGCGAGCAGCGTGGGAACTTGGAATTTCAACTTTACTGCTGCCCGCCAGATGAGGATTAGTGCTGCGTGGAGAAGCCCCCAGAGCACAAAGTTCCATGCCGCTCCGTGCCACACGCCCCCGAGTACAAACGTGACGATGAGGGTGATTGCATTGCTGTATCGACCGTTCCGACTGCCCCCTAGCGGGATGTAGACGTAGTCGCGGAGCCACGATGAAAGAGTGATGTGCCAACGCCGCCAAAAATCGGCGGGTGACGTTGCTAGCCAAGGATGCCGGAAGTTCAACGATAGCTCGATACCGAGGAGGCGAGCCGAACCTCGTGCGATGTCCGTATACCCGGAGAAATCGGCGAGTATCTGAATTCCAAATGCCAACACTCCGACCCACAATAAAGCGGCTCCAGGCTGAGCGGTCGAGAAAATGCTATCGACGATCATCCCAACGTTGTCGGCAATCACGAGCTTTTTGAAAAGTCCCCAGGCCAGCAGTGAAATTCCGCTGGCGGTTCGATCAGCATCAAAATTACGTCGTCGCTCGAATTGCGGGAGCAGGGCAGACGCCCGTTCGATCGGACCAGCAATAAGTTGCGGGAAGAAGCTGATGAACAGCGCTGTATCGATCAAGCTTCGACGAGCATGCGTTCTCTTCGTGTAGACGTCGATCACGTAGCCGATCGATTGAAAGGTGTAGAACGATATTCCGATGGGAAGGATGATCTTAAGCGTCGATTCAAAATTGGCCAAACCGATCGTGTCGAGTACATCGACGACGCTCTCAACGAAGAACCCGGCGTACTTGAAGAACGCTAATGCCCCCAGCGAGGCCGCGATTGCGAACCAAAGATATTTGCGGGAGTTGTTTGGGTCATCTTCGATACGGCGCGCAGCAAAGTAGCTCACTGCTGTGTAGCCGCCGAGTAGCAACGCCATTTTTGGGTCGATGAACGAGTAGAAGACGTAGCTAACTACGAGTAACAGTAGATTTTGGAAACGGCGCGGGAGGAACCAGTAGGTAACGAATACCGCTAGCAATAGCACCGCGTATTCGAACGATTGGAAAGTCACGGGGCAGTGCCTTTACCCTCGTTTGAGGCGAGCATCCATTCGGCGAAAAATTCTGTGTAGGTCTGGCGGAATCGGTTCTTGAGGTGATAACCGTCGTAGTACATGGCGGCGTCGATATCGCCGCTTTCAACGTGGCCGATCATGTCGATGTAGCGAACGTCGTTCGCAGCTAGATAAATAGAGAGATCGCTTGAGTAGCGGGCCAACGATTCCGGCTCGTTTGGTGATCCGTCGGTGTTCGGGCGAGCCGCCACTCGAACTATGGTTAGATTCGCGTCGATGTCATCGGTGGCTCGTATCAGGGCTGGTAGGAACGAATCGTCGATCACATCGTAGAAATCGCCATGAAATTTCGGCTGTTGAATGATCCCTGCTTGATCGCGTATGTTGGCGAATGAGAATGTCGATTCGGCAGCATCGGTGAACTCTTGGTCGTTGTAACCGACAAGCGTTGCGCCTATGGAACTGATCGGTTCCGACTGTTGATTCGATTTCGAATTCGCTATCGGATAGATCGAGATGAACGCGTATTTGATCTTATCTTTAAGCGATAGCTTACTCAGGTCGACGAAGCCAAAACGCGCAGTGTCCGGATTTCTTAATTTCTCAACCAACACCGAATCCTCTGCTCCTGTGAATTCGATTTGTCTAGTAATTAGATCGTCATGAAAGAAGACGAATATCTCTGATGGCGGATTTTCAACAGCAGTGACCACGTTCCAGAGCTGCAATAGCCACACTCCGGGTGCCGTACCCTCCACCGCTAGCGATACAGCGGTGTTGCCGGTCAGTTCGCTTAGATAGTCAGGGTCGATCCGAGTTAGGAGTAATGAGTTGCCGATGAATACAACATCGGCAGCAGAACTCTGCATGTCGTCGACTGCAGATTGATCGAATGGTTCTGGCATCTGCGTGCGTCCCAACGCTGCGGGAACGATCAACACCACAAGAATCATACCGATCAACATCAGCGCAGATGAACGGCGTTTGGTTGGGGGATTGGCGGAGATAGTCGGCTCTGTGCCGTCGGGCTGCTGCTGCATTAGTCGGAAGTGTATTACGTCACCTGTGTGGAGTGCGTGCAAGTCGAGCCGGGTTAGGAGGACTGCGCGTACGCACACTTGAACTTGATGGCACGCTGGGGGACCTCATTGAGGCGTACGGTCTCCATTCCTAGAGACTTCGGACAGCATTTCGGGATTGAGTGCAGGCATGTAGTTTTTCAGGTGGCACGCTTCTGCGGAACATATTTGAAACCGTTGCCTGCGCCTGATGTACTACACTCGCGTCCGCAACGGTTTTAGATAGGTCATTGAAAGGTCATCACACTTGAAAGCGAATCCATTACGAGCGGGTGTCGAACGAGGCGAGCTGCAGGTTGGAACCTGGGTCAATATGCTGCGCAATCCAGCGGCGATGACACTGTTCAAAGAGGCCGGGTTGGACTTTGTACGACTCGATATGGAGCATTCTTCACCGTCGATAGAAACGGTCGCTGATTTTGCTGTGATGGGGCGAGCGTTGGATTTACCTGTAATGGTTCGACCACCGGAGGCGAATCGGGAATGGATCACTCGATTGTTAGACGTCGGGGTTTACAACATTCACTGTCCTCAGGTCGACACGCCAGAGCATGCCGCTGAAATCGTTGCTGCCTCTCGTTACACGCCACGCGGTTCTCGAGGAATGGGAGCTGCAACCCCCGGCAACGATTTCGATGTTTCGATGCCCGTGATGGATCGCCTGAAATTTACCAATGATCAGGTGTTCATTACCGTCATGTTTGAATCGGCACAGGCTTTCGAGAATCTGGACGAGATTGCCTCGATGGATGGAATCGATGCCCTGACGCTTGGCCCGCAAGATTTGGCGCAAGATCTCGGCGTGTTCGGAACACCCGATCAAGATCGAGTGATTGATGAGAAGAGAACCCAGATCGTGGAAGCGGCGAACAAATACGGCAAAACGTGCGCCATGCTGGTGAATTCTGCCGAGCAGGCGCGACAGTGGCGAGATGCTGGTGTGCTGTTAGTGAACTACTCAAGCGAAGCAAATGTTTTGCTGGACGGCTATCGATCGGCGTTGAGCGATATTCGAGGGTAGGGACTGGCTAAATACTTTAATCTAGCTGAGGTAACGCTATTGAGAGCTTCGAGTTGAAGATGGGGTTCCAGATCCAAATGGCAACTTGGTAGCTAGCTTGCCTACTCGGTTACTGTTCGATGCCCACAATAACGAATCGACCATCCGCATCAACCTCAACAGTAAACCGGATTTCTTCACCCACGGTGAGGGGATCGGTTGTCGGCGAAGATTCGATAATCGCTAGGAAAACGCCGTCGAGGATTACACCCGGTAGCGATACTTCACGAACCTTGCCGATGAGTGTGTACTGTAGTGGTGCTGCTGGGGTGCCAACTCGATCGCTAGATCCTTCGTCGGGCGGCGATAAGACTTCGACTTCATCAGCTGTGAATCCGTCGTCACCTAGAGTTACTTCAACCTCTTGGCCGGGTTCCAGTTCATCTTCGCCTGTAATTATTGTGTCGGGTGTGATAACGGCTGCCCCATCAGATCCATCTTGATCGTCAATCACGATCACAGAATCGGTGTCGCCGTCTCCGTCATCAACAAGAACGATCGTGCCGGTGATCGTCTGTCCGTTTCCGTTGCCACTATCGTCGGGAGCAAGTGGAGACGGAATAATTTTGATTAGTTGCGCGATTGGGCTTGAAATTGCGGTTTGGGGAAGTGCCGATACTTCAACGTAATCTCCGCTTGTTACGCCGGTATACGATCCAGAACTACCGTCTAGCAATTCGACTTCGACGTCCGTCGGGACTGTCACGAATGAGCGTCGACCGTTTCCGTTCTTAGCGACCACGATCAAATCTGATTGTTTGGTGAGCACCTTGCCGGAGATGATTACAAGAGGTGGTGCGATTAGATTGTTGTTGAGTGTAGTGGTGTAGTTTGCTTCGAATTGCTCGTATGCTGCTTGAATTTTTGCTTCAGTTTCATCTTGAATATCATCGAGCGTGGCGTATAGACGCTTGAGGTGCACCGAAGCAGTTTCCGGCATTCGTACTTTCAAGAGTTTTTCTTGAACAAGCGTTATCTCGTGGTTGATCGCCTCGTTTAGTCGGGTGATTGTCTCTTCGGCCGTGCGAACGCCTATAGCATCGAGAGCGCCAGTGCCTTCGTCTTCCTCAACCACGGTAACAATGAGGCTACCTTCAGTAGTTGGGTCATCGGTTGGCGACTCGGTGACCTCGACTTCGACTTCGTCACCATCGGTGGTTTGGATGGTGAGCTTTTTGCCTTTTTTCTCAACGACAACACCGATTAGGTGCTTCTGCCTCGATTTAGAGTTTCGTTTTTTGAACGTTAGTTTGGCGGCAATATTTTGATCTGATTCGTCATAAAAATATCCGACGACTTCGGAACCAGACTGAACTTGGCTAAGGGTGATGTAACCCTTTTTCGAGTCGATTGCGGTATCGCTAGTAATCGTCAAGTGGATCACACCCGACCGGGTGGCAACTAGCAATAATCCGTCGTGAGGTGCGCTCATTGCAGTGCCAATTATGGCGACTCTTTTACTTTTACCCTCCGCAATAGAATCGACCGAACTGAACACGGCGACCGCGCAAATTGCTGCACCGATTAGCACCAAAAGCTTAATCGGAATACCCCGGTTTATTGCTGTTCTGAAGTTCATTGTAGGCTCACCACGGTGAATGATTTCCGAGTGGTTCTGCCCTGGAAATCGCTTGCCAGTACTTCGATGAAGTTGGCGCCGTCTTCCAGCGGGAAGTCGATTACCAATGCGCCGTATTCCGATACTTCGACTGGGTCACCATTAACAGTTACGAAGGCGTCTGGTGCGGTGTCACCCCAGAACGCAACAGCTGCTTTTTCAATAACGGCTTGATCCTGTATTCCCGCAATTTCAAGAGGTAGGTTCTCGCCGGATAGCTCGTCGATAGTGAGAGGGGCGAGGGGCTTGAGCAATAACTGAGGAACGACGGGCAGCGCCTTGGCAACGTTTTCAGTTGTGTCGCCGTCAGAATTCGATCCGAAGAACGGAATCACAACTGCGACTACGACAGCGGCGATGAACGCTGTGCCTAACGCGGTTCGGTGCCATCGCTTCAATGGCAACTTGATGTCGGACAATCCGATGGATGGCAACCTCAAGGAAGGTAATGATCGTGCTGGAACTACAGTCGAATCTGTGATTTCTGATCGAGCCGCCGATGGTGTTTCAGATTTTGGATCTGCGTTGATATTCAGCGTGAGCGTATCTGTAGCCGTGAGCTGGAGCTGGCGTTCGGTCTGAAATGGCGGTCGCACCGATTCGGCCGAATTAGCGACGACACCGACCGAGTCATCGTCATTGTAAATAGCCCGCGTAGGCACGTTTTTCAGAATTGTGAATAGTTCGCTAACGCTGGCGGCGAACTTTGAGATGCCCAATTCTTGGAGCATTGCTGAAATCGTTGGATCGGGGATCAGCCCTGTGGCGACGATCGCACCATCGAATCCTGTTCGCATTCTCTGAATTGAACCCGACATTCCGAACTGGGAGATCGGGTCGAAAAGAACTACATCAGGCCATGATGAGTTGAGTAGTGCGAACGCAGGTTCAGTCGAGGTTAGAACCGTGACTTTGTGACCTGCGTTACGCAGTGCGATCTCGAACGTTTCGTCGCCCGACGATTCTGAGCGAAGTGATATCACTCGAAGAATATGTGTGCTGGCGTTCATTGTTCCCGATTCCACCCAACCTGATTGCCGATAGTTCTAGATTGAGTTGTAAAACATAGCGCTACATGTGCGGAGCTACCTACGTGTGTCTGTGTGGATTGAACGCGAGTTCTGACGAGTTGAACTTGATATCGAAGGAAGGCATGATCGAACTTTAAATTCGTAGGTGATGCCGTCGGGACAGCGCTCGGGTATTTCTGGTTACACCGGCAGAGCGGCGAATAGCGTGTTGAGCACGTAGTTAATGCCCCACATGAATGCTATGGAGAATATGAGAGATACGAAAATAATCACCATCGTCCGCTTGCGGATGAAGGTTTTCGGCTTGTCGTCGATGCCGAGTGCTTTTTCTATGTTGCTTAGCCGTCCTTCGATAGATCGAAGTTGAAGAACTATCGGATGCGGCTGTTCTGCGGTGCTCATTACTTTCTAATTCTTGCCTTCTTGCCCAGACAAAAACATGAGTGAGAACTACGCGTATTTGGTGAGCTAGTAAGATTCGGCTTGGTTTTGCATTTGTAGTGGCGAACTTCTGCTTTCTCAGCCCACAGAACAATGTTTGGTGTGTATATGGAGGTGAGTTTGTTTGAGCGCTGATAGGAAAAATATGAATAGTCGGTCGGTTAAATCTTTCGACGGCGTAGAGATCGACTATGACATCTCGACGAGCGTTGAAAATTGTGCGACTAAGAACGATATAACGACTCTGGTGTTTGTTCACGGTTGGAGCTGTAATCGCACTCATTGGAACGAGCAAATTACTGCATTCTCAGACCGATTTCCGGTGATCGCTATCGACCTAGCGGGTCACGGCGATTCCAGTGTAGGACGAACAAACTACTCGATGCCGTCATTTGCACGAGACGTCGAGGCGGTACTCGACAGCGAGCAGGTCGAGCGGGCTGTGTTGGTTGGTCATTCAATGGGCGGAATGGTTATCGCACACACGGCACGGCTATTGGCTGAGCGTGTGGTCGGTTTAGTTGGCGCCGACACGTTCAAGTTTGTGAGAGATGATCCAAAAACTGGAAAGCAAGCTGGGCAGGCCGATAGGATTTCTGGCGATTATGAAGCGGCCATCGAATCGATTGTCTCGAATATGTTCGCTGACAGTACGTCTGATGAGTTACGACGACGTATTTCCGTAGGTATGGTGTCGGTGCCACGCCAAGTTGCCGTTGGCTCTATGTGTGGCATGGCAAACGATATTGCACTGTTCGATCTGATCGTGGGCTTGGAAATACCGAAATTCACTATCAATGCCACGGGCAGACCCATGGACGAATCGTCGGCTAGTGAAGCAGGTATAGAAGTTCGATTTTTGCCAACTATGGGTCACTTTGTGATGAACGAAGATCCGGTCGGGTTTAATCAACTTCTTGATAAAGCGCTAAACATTATCGATTCGTGAGACTTTTAATGAAGGATGAACAATGATTCAGTTTGGTGTCGCATCGACATGTCTCGATCAGCCCGATTCGATCCGCTATTGCGTTGAGTGGGCAATTGAACGTGGTTTTAGTGGCGTTGAATTTAATGCGCCAGAGATGTATTTGGCAGAACAATCGATGGTCGATCTGAAGTGGGCGTTCGATATGTCGGTCGAACACAACCTGCGGTATACATATCATTTTCCTCCAAGCGCTCTTCCCGGCTCCTTTGTTGCCGCAACCAGGGAGCGCGAACTCGAAGAATTCAGTAAAGAGATATACGTCGCTGGAGAACTTGGAGTTGAGGTCGCTATTGTTCACCCGGGTCGACTTCACGTGCCAGGAGTCGACCAAGGCGATGAGTCAGAGGACGATCGGTTGGTGGCTATTTCGTATTTCGTCGATTGGGCGAAAGACGCAGCGGAAGAGGCTGAAAGTGCTGGCGTTGTGATCGGCTTTGAGAATATGCACTACAACCCAGGTTGGGTCATTCGATCGCATCACGAGCTCGCTGTCGTGATCGACGAAATCGACCACGCTTCAGTTGGTATAACTTTGGACGTTGGGCACGCGTGGGGTTCGGGCGGAATCGACGCTGGGATCGAGACATTTGGCGACCGCATTAAGCACGTTCAAGTCCATGACGCCCGAGGCCCGGAGGGTGCTGGCAACGTTCGGGATCAGCACCTCGAAATCGGCACAGGGCTGGTGAAGTGGGATTCAGTGGGTGAGCTTGTTGGCGGGAGAGAATTTCTGGTCGTGCTCGAGACGTCGGGACGAGATCCCGATCGAGAGGGCATGGCGGTGCGTAGCCGGGATCTACTTCAGAAGCAGTGGAATTCCTGATTCGCTCCGGCTATCGGTCGCGAAGTACTGCTAGCGAAACGCCAGTGTCACGAATATTCCGGCGACACTGAGAGCCGCTCCGCCAAGGGCAAAACGGGTCAGTCGTTCTCGCAATAATATCGATGCCATCAGCACTGCCCACATCGGCGATGTGTTGATTAGCACGACGACTACGCCCGGTGGAGCATTGTCGAGAGCAAGTACGAACGTTAAGGCGCTTACAGCGAACAGGACGGCACTCAAGATTAGCCGAGTGCCATTTCCTTTGAAGACTCTAGTGATTCTGGCGGAAGGAAACGCAATGGCCACTCCGATAAATAGAATTGCTGGCACTAAGTTTCGAATGGTAGCGGCGGCCACTGGCGGCGTTTCTTCGAGTCCGATTACCGTCGATAGAAATCCTCCTGCCCATAGGAACGACGTTGCGACTCCGAGCCCGATGCCGATGTAATCGCCTCGTGGCTTGCGCCGGGTGGTCCCAGTTGACGACTCGGTCGAATCTGCCGAGCGATCATCTGGCTGCCAGTTTAGAAGTATCACTCCACCGATTATCAACATCGCTCCACCGATCACGCCTATCTGAGGATTGTCGCCGAGGAAAAGCCAGCCCGAGAGGACCGAGATGCTGATGAAGATGCTTTGGGTAGTTGGGTAGACTTTGCTAACCGTGCTGCGCGATAAGGCAAGCCAGAATACGAGTGATCCGGCTGTGTTGACGAGCGCTCCACCAGCTAGGAACAAGGCTGAACGGAGTTGAATGTGGAAGAGTTCGTTCAACTGACCTACTACGAGCCCGACGATCAGTAGAAATATCAGACCGATCCAGACCTGAGCGGCGACGATGTGGGTTGGCTTTACGTTCTTGCCAACGCCTTTGGTTATTACGCCAGTGAGCGCCCAAACTACGGCATTTGCCAGAGCTGCTAGCTCGCCCAATTTGGATTAACTCCGGGTGCTCGTTCGCTCTCGATCGCGTGAAGCAATATCGAAGTCAATTCTGTTGTTTCCAAGGTCTGATTTAAAACCGAAATGCCGGTGCAGCGTTATTTTGCACCGGCACTTCGTGTGATAGATAGCCCTTGGCTTGCGGATTGTTATCGCAGTCTCACTACGATGTTTGTTCGGCTACAAACTCGGCGAAGCTGTCGAGGGTCATGTTGAAGCCCATGAGCATTCCGCCCTTTTCGTTCATTTCCTTCTGCTCAGCAGTGGTGTGGAGAATCAACATCGTCAGCTTGGTTTCTTCGAATAACAGGGTGACGTTCACCTGATTGCTATCGTCGCCAGCGATTGGCTCGTCCCAGACGATCTTTTCGTTCGGGACGATCTCGGTGCAGTTGTTTTCGACGATCTTGCCCATGCTTTTGCCATCCGGCATGAACATCTCGTACTTCCAAGCGCCGCCCACTGAGAAGTTTCTTTCGACTGTTTTGGTCGTCATCATCGACGGCCCCCACCACTTATCGATATGTTCGTCGGATGTCCAAACTTCGTACACCAGACTTCGTGGGGCGTCGAAAGTTCGTTCGATCACGAGCGTTCGTTCAGGGTGCTCTATCGTGGTCATGAGGGGATGTCCTGTTTGTTTGGGTCGGTATTAAATGGTTCGTGATGCTGTAATTCGGTTAGATAAGCGTCGAGCCGGTCTAATCGTTCTTCCCAGTGTTGCCTGTAGTTTTCGAGCCACTCGGAAACGTCTTTCATCGGACCTGCATTCAGCTTGCGAGGTCGCCATTGAGCCGACTTACTCCTCACGATTAGCCCCGCGTTTTCGAGCACCTTTAGGTGTTTTGAAATTGCAGGCATCGTCATGTCGAACGGTTCAGTGAGTTCTGTGACCGACGCCTCGCCGATTGCTAAGCGCGCCAGAATCGACCGTCGGGTCGGATCGGCCAAAGCCGAGAGTGTTTGCGAGAGCGTATCTGTTGGCATGTACTTAACCGTATAGTTATATAACCGATAAGTAAAGTACGTTATATGTCGCGACGTGCGGGAGTGAGTCTTCCAATACTCGAGCCTGCTGTTCACCGCCGATGTGATTCGCTGATTTCGGCTAAGCGGTGGCCAGTGCCGTGTACGAGATGGTTGGCATAGCTACGTCGGTACCGATCGTGTACTTCTTCACTTCATCAACGGTATAGGCCTCGACTCCTGCGGCTAGATCGACCCGTTCCTCGTCGGTCAGTTCGCCAAATGCAGGGATTGCCGCGGCAGCTCCCTGCACGGTGAGTTTCATGAATGAATCGACATCGGGGAACGTTGTTAGATCGGATCGTTTGTTGACTTCGACGTTGGAGAATCCGGCAGCGTTGAGCATGGATCGGATTTCATCGGCATCGCCAAACGACGTTGGCTTGGCGACTGCTTCGATCGGCACATTGAGTCTGGTGGCAACCGTAGTGAACAGGGCATTCCACAGCGGGTGTTCGTCGATTGATGCCCAAAGAGAAATTGCTAACGAGCCACCTGGTTTGAGTACTCGTTTTACTTCTGATGCCGCGCCGGCACGGTCAGGAAAAAACTGAAAGCCTTGCTGGCAGTAGGCTCTATCGAACGAATCATCAGGGAGCGGAATCTCCTGTGCGCTCGCTTCGACCCATTCGACCTGAGGACCGGACACCTTGAGCTTCTGAGCCACCGCTAGCATTCCCGGAGCGAAATCTAGGCCCACAATGCTGCCGTCTTTACCGAGATGTGGTGCGATCTGTTGTGTAACCAATCCGGTTCCGCATGCTATATCCAGCACTCAGTCACCAGCTGATGGAGTCGAATGCATGACCAGGTTTTTCGCCCAGGTAGTGAACATCACGGGACCGAAGAAGTCGTTGTAAACCTGTGCCGGAGATTTTGGTGCGGGAGATGAAGTCATGATCGTGCCCTTTTTGGTGAATAGGAATTTCGGCTCAGTGTATATCGGTACTCGTACGGATTGTGGTTCGCATCGTGATAGGCTTCTGCCTGATAGATCGCTGCTTGTATTCCGTTGTTGGCTCGGCGTTAGGTGGCTCATTTCGATCACACTTTGCCTGTCTTCCATTGACGGTTAAACAACCATGCGAAAGAAAGCGAATTACATGCCTACCACCCACGAGATTGTCGCCACTACTTACTACCGAACTTTTTCGAAATCGTATCCGGTGTTGGCGACCATTCAGCCGGGCGACAGCGTTGTGACCAAGACGCTTGATTCGGGCGGGCAAGATCTTCACGACGAGCATTTGCACGAAACCGGCAATCCGCTGACGGGTCCGTTTTATGTTGAAGGCGCAGAGCCGGGCGATTCGATATCGGTGAAGCTCGACACGCTGGCGTTGAATCGCGATTGGGGTTACACCTCGATTCGACTCGGACTGGTTGCATTGAATCCCGATCACGTGGCTGAAGTATTTTCTAACGACTACAAGATGGACCTCGTGCGGAAAGATCGTTCCGACCTGCTGCCGTGGGACATCGATCTTGAACGAAACGTTGTGAGTGCTCGCTACCCGGAAAGTCCGGGTCAGGTGCGGGAGTTTCCGGCGCAGCCAATGCTCGGTTGTATCGGCGTTGCCGCAGAAGGCGACTTCACGCCAACGTCGGGGCCATCTGGGTCATGGGGTGGGAACATCGACTACAACATGATTCGTGAGGGCTCTACGGTTCACCTGCCCGTATCGCAGACCGGGGCTTATTTGTACGTTGGCGATGGACATGCGCTGCAGGGAGATGGCGAGGCTTTGGGCAACGGGATTGAGACGTCGATGGACGTTGGGTTCACGGTGACTTTGCATAAGGGTCGAGAGCTGGTCATGCCTCGGATTGAGACCGACGATTACATCATCAGCTTGGGGAGTCAGGCTGAGTTTAGTTCGTCTTTGAACAGAGGACTTCAGCTGGCGACTACTGACATGGTGAAGTGGCTAGTTGCTGATTACGGATTTGAAGATTGGGCAGCGCACACGTTGGTCGGCATGGTTGGGCAGTACGACGTGGTGACGGTTGCGGGGTCGATGGCGTTACGGATTCCTCGGAAGCACTTGGGGTAGGTTTGGACTACCGCTAAGTGTTTTCGTTCACCCAGCTTTGTGCGGCTTGGAGCATGAACATGACAGCCGTGGCGCCGGGGTCTTGAACACCGATGGATCGTTCACCGAGCCAGCCGGCTCGTGAGACTCTCGATTGCATTTCGATGGTCGCTTTTGTTCCGGCTTCACATGCGGCAACCGCGGCATCGGTTGATTCCTTTAGTGACTTTCCAGATGACTGAGCCTCTTCGAATGCGTCGATGGCAGGAGCGAGTGCGTCGAGCAATGTCTTATCGCCGATCTTTGCCTTGCCTCGATCCATGAGTCCTTGCATAGCAGCGCGTCCGATGGCGACAACGTCAGATGGCCCAACGTCTTCACGATCTTTTACTGCGGCTCCGCCGCGCATCATTGCCGTTGCGAACAGCACGCCGAACGTCGATGCAGCGGCGCGGTTGAACGCCATGCCTGAACGTCCAAGTTGGTTGCTTAGCGGTGTTCCTTCTAGATCGTCGATTCCCGCCATCACAGCTTCCATGCCGCGGGTGATCGTGATGCCGAGGTCACCATCGCCGATTTTTGCGTCGAGATCGCGAAGCGTTTCGGCTTGCGGTACAACTTGCTCTGAGATCGTTTTGAATATTCCGAGTATTTCGTCTGTCATATTTTTTATTAGGCTCCATCGTCGTCGGACGACTTGGTCGCGCGTCGCAATTCTCCTACCCGTAGCCCCTTTCGGTCCGGAAGGGGGACATTATCGAGCCACAGTTACCTTCCGAGTTGTGAGGATAGTAGTGGTGAGTATGAGGGGGCGTCGAGTAGTTTGACCATGTCGTCGTCGTCGAGCTTGCAGACGCTGATCGAAGCTCCAGCCATCTCCATTGACGTTGCGTACTCGCCGACGATCGTCTTGTGGATATTGATTCCGCGATCGGCAAGAATTTCCGATGCTTTGTTGAAGAGGATGTACAGCTCTTCTGGAGCCGTGGCGCCAAGACTGTTCACCATCACGGCGGCGGTATCGCCCGACGAGAATGGGAGGTCGGGGAGAATTCGGTCGAGCATTTGTCCAGCGATCTCGTCAGCGGTCAGTAGTGGACCTACTTCAACTCCAGGTTCGCCGTGAATGCCCATGCCGAGTTCCATCTCGCCTTCGGCAATTTCGAAACCGGGAGTACCTGCCGCAGGGATGGTCGTGCCAGAAAGAGCGACGCCCATGCTGCGGGTATTGAACGACGCTTTGTTGGCGATAGCGTGGACAGCGTCGAGATCGCGTCCTTCTTCGGCAGCCGCACCGGCGATCTTGAACGGAAAGACAATTCCAGCGACACCGCGTCGACGTTCCCTTTCGTCAATGGGAGCCGAGGTTACGTCGTCGGCTCCGAGAGTGGTCAGCACCCTGATGCCTTCCATATCGGCCATCTCGGAAGCCATATCGAAATTCATCGAATCGCCTGAGTAGTTTCCGTAGAGGAACAGCACGCCCGCACCGCCGTCGACAGCCTTTGCTACATCGAGCATGTCGTCGGATGACGGCGACGAGAAGACGTTTCCGACGCAGCAGCCGGTGGCGAGTCCTTCGCCGACGTAGCCAAGAAATAGTGGGAGGTGACCTGAGCCGCCGCCCGTAGCGATTCCGACTTTACCGGCGAAAGGGGCGTCGGCACGAACGAGTGCTCTGGTGCTGCCTTCGACTCGTTTTAGGTAGTTAGGGAAGGCTTTGAGGATGCCGGAAACAGTCTCGTCTTCGACGTGGTCGGGATGGTTGATGATCTTGCGCATTGCCATGGTGGGTCACCTTTGGAAAGGAGTGAGGGAGCGATACCGAAGTTCGAGTCGAATGAACCGATGGCGGGAACTCTATTTTGATAGGCACGGTGTGTCAATTTAGGGGGCGAGGTGGAAGCGTGAGGGATTGTGGGGTGAATGCGCGCAGAATTGGGAGCGTAGCTTCATGAGCTGGCGCAGGGTCAGACGGGCGTTAAACGAGCTATTACGAACGCGGCTTATGTCTTTAGGTTTGGGGTTGCCGGTTGTCATTCTGAACTCGGTTCAGAATCACGTTTTATCCGGAACAACTGTTGAACCTGGGATTGAGCGGATTGATGTCCACTCGTTGGAACGGCACCGATGCCGACGGCTTCGGTGGTTGGGAGTGAGTCTGTTTTCGTGTGATGTGGCGGTGACTCGATGGCTTTCGATTGTTTCTGCCTTGATGGATTCTGGGTTTGGCATTCTTTGGCGCTGCGACCGGTCATCAAACCGATCGCATGGAGCCGTGGCAATATCCACGTAAACGATGCTGTTTGGGCAGATGCGCTGGTCTGCTACTCGGTCCGCTCTCACGTCCGAGACCCATCTCACGCTATGTATTCCCGATTTTCTTGTGCTCATCGGGATTATTTGAGCCGGGTGTTTGGTCCGGCTGGGAAGTTTTTTGAGGTTGGTCGGGCGTAGAAGACAGGCGTTATGTGCCGATCGTCGTCGAACGACTCGGGCACACGTCGCAATTCTCCTACCCTCTAACTCCCTAGACGTCTTTTTCGGGTTTTAACATGCGTTCGAAGCCGTTTTGGATTCCTTTGTCTAGGGGGACTAGTGCGGAGATTAGGGGCTTCACATTTACTGAGGAGATCTGTTCATGTTCTACCCTCGCAGAAATAACCATTCTCCAATCGAACAAAACGATATAGAATTAAAAATGTACTTGGGGACGCGTGGTTTCGACAGGGAGATCACCGCTCGATTGCGGGTCGTGGCGCCGTGCACCACGTAAAAAGCGGCAAAAAAATAAACGGCGAACGTGAATTCGCTCTCGCTGCCTAAGGGCAACGACTTTCGTTCTACCCCCCGTCTGACGGGTTAGATTCGAAAGCTGAAAAGTCGGACTGCGTTGTTTGGGTAGCTAGTGACAAACAACTAAGGCTCCACTAGCTGGTCGCTACGCTTGCTACGCCGATGGGGCGGGCATGGCGACGAGAAAAACACCGACGGCTACACTCGTAGAAGTCAAACCGGGAACCTTTCTGGACGGGGAGTTCGACTCTCCCCCGTCTCCACCAAGAACACAAATAGACCCTGTTTCCAATTGGAAACAGGGTCTAT
>JAQCHZ010000031.1 GCA_027618835.1 Chloroflexota bacterium
GACTCGTTTGGGCACCAAATTGCCCTAGAGCACTGAGTTCTGACAGAACCTCCGGTTGCACGTAAGTATCAGAACTCGTTCTAGGCCTGCTGTCTACCTAGTTTGACTCTCTACGGGAATATTCATTCGCCCTATCATGAGATCGATTCGTTTCATCAAATCTTCGCTACCCTTTGCCATCTCGACGTCATGCGCAATGCACCGCTGGCAATCATCATCAACTGCTGGAGTAATTGTTGGTTTGCCGAAGCCACGATCAGCCAGCCATGTAGCCGCATCAGCCCGCGTTCGCATATCCTCGCCATGTTCGCCTCGAAATAGCCCGAGCATGAAATCGACCAGTTCAGTCCCTTCATCAGTGGCTTCGCGAATTAGTCCCGATAGACCGACCGGACGGCCTCCAGGGTTGCCGGAGATGCCTGGCAGAAACCGACCTGCTCCATCCCTGATCTGAGGACTGTTGTTTGTCATGTACAAGCTCCCGTAAAACCTTACAAACTGGACAGCTAACGTGCGCGCTAGAAAATCCTAGGGCTGTAATCTCTCAGTTGAATCAACCTGCTTAATTCAACTGCACGTTCTGCCTTTCTCTAGAAGAGTGTTAATTGGTGGAAGAAGAGTTCTAGTTTCAAACTGTGGAGGGTGGAAGCCTGTTTCTACCCTAGAGATTGAATCATTCCTACTCAGTAAAATTGTCGTAAATCACTGTAGATGGTGCAGGCGATCAAATATATTGAGTTTGAATATTGGTGCCGAGCGACCCGTGCCTGATCGCGTCTGCTCGATGCATCCAAACAGCTGTAATTTCTGCCAGTACGTAGTGATCGACCTTACAGATAAATTGAGATCCGAGGCCAACTGTTTCCTTGCAACACTGACTTTGTTGCCATCGGTCGAATACCAAACCATTTGGATCAAAACCAAAGCTTCCACAGAGTTTGTACTTTTTTCGGTAACGAGACGAGTGTGAGCACATGCAGCGTCGAGTGCTAAACCATGCGCCTCACCGGCTAACGATCGCTTCTCTCGCCAAGTCGATTGTGGATGCGCATCGTCGATAGCAGCACGTACATTGGTGATTGTTGTGACTAGGTAGTCTTTCCTTGTTGATTTCTTGACAGCTTTTTCTGACTGCCACGGGCGATTTCGTAAATCAACGATAAGGTTCATTAAACCATCGTCGCTGCACCCTCCTCGTGCCGCCATCATTGCAGCATGAAAATCGTATTCACTCGGAGACCAGTAAGGCACTCCTTTGCCACCCCAGATCGCCTTGAACCTAACAGACCCACGCAGTAATTTTTCAATGATTGCTAAATCAGAGTGGCTCGCAGGATTTTCTCGGATTTGCTCACTGCTGGTCTGATTAAAGCCATTGATGACTTGTGCATCAAGTGCCTCATGGCTAGTTTTGATCGGAAGCGAAGGGCCACCTGTTGTGAGAAGACTAACTTTAGTGGTCTGGGCATGCGCCATGGTTCAGCGTCCCAGGTATTCGCATCAGCTTGTTCAAAGCACTACTTGAATCGAACTGCCAGCCCCATTTCCTTGCAGAAAATTGCAACATTCTCGACCAAGATCGTAATTGTTGTTGAGCATCGCTGCGGTCTTCTTGTGAATTGAATAACCAAAGACGATCGAACTTCCACCACGCGTGAATCCCGCTCCCGGATTTCAACATCACTGTTGGGGCATGTGGGAGGTCGTTCAGCACTTCATAAATATCTTCAATTGTCGGCGGATAATTCTTCCCGTTTGATTTGTCGCCAGCGTCGAGATCTGCCCAGAACGCGGGAATGGCCAATACATCGTCGCTACCGCCAGTTCTACGCTCGGAGAGTCCTTCAGAGCGAAGACCTGCCCCGAAATACACATCAGTAGTCCGTGAGACCTCTATGGCGAATTCGGAGGCAGCGGTCAGGTCTGAAAACCAAGAGGAATACCTAATCTGACGTTGCCAGATCAGCAATTTCATTCCGACGGGGAGGCCCGATGGAAAAAGACACTCGAAAAACTGTGTCGCCTCGGATACCAGTGTCTGCCGGGTTGCATATAGGTCCCGAGTGTTTTCAAGAATCATTGTTAGACGAACGGTGATTCACCTGTAGACCGTTGCTTTCAGTTGAGTCGCTGTTCAATTGAATTCGCGAAACATCTCGTTGCATTGCCTCGACATATCGCTTCACGGATTCAGCCAGAATGAATCTGCGTGATCCATCTTTTACACTCTCAATCTTCCCTTCGTCTATCAGTGCATAAATGTGTCCACGGCCACGCCCTCCAAGTATTTTTCTCGTTTCATCAACGCTTAGAAGCAGTTGTTCAATTCCGGTCATATTGTTCTCTCTAACACTGAAAGCCTGAGTACGGCTTAGGCATATGCTAGACTAACCGAAACAGAAAATACCTCAGTACAAATAATATTATGGAGAATAATGCCCGCAGCAGGATATCGTAAACGTGAAACGCTACGGATCAACGAACTGATCAACCTGAAATTGATGTCAGATATGTCAGTTTCCGTGGATGCTATGTATTTCATCATTCGCGCTGATACGGAGATCAGAAATCTCTTAGAGCAGAACAAGACGGAGTTGCCTACAAAAGGGACGATCGCTAACTATATTTCAAAAGAGAAAACCCGGATCAAGCGGTCGGGATCAGATCGTCCTTGGAGTGTCTTGGCATCATCTGATCCAAAGAATAAAGACTTCATCTCCGCAAGTGATCTACCACTGATATTGAAAATGTGGAGCATTCGGCTTGCACATGGTCAGTATCTGACATTGCGTCAGGCTAGATGGATTTCGCGTCTCAGGTACTTGCTGAACCTGGATGAGTCAGAAGAATCAAACGACCAGGCACTTAACAATCTTTTCTATTTCGCTGCAATGTATTCAAGCCGGGAGATCACTGTTGGCGAGAAAAATGATTCAAATGCTAAATCTGTCGATAGTAGTGATTTGGATGCCGTGATATTTACACTCTTCTCGTCGATCAAAAACGATAGCCTGCACGACGCCAAGCGAGTCGCTTATGAAGCTGGACTCGGTCTCGGTATATTCACACTCCCTCTGGGCAATCCAGCACAACCTGATGAATGGCTTGTAGCGTCAGAGAGAACTGCACGGATTGTTGCTGATATCAAGTCGCTGTCAATGAAGGCCTATAGGCTTATTCACCTAATAGACAATTCTTCATCGAGCGTGTTGTTCCTTGTCCTCGAATTGTTATTTAAGAGACCTCGATGGGACTCCGAGAGTGAGGATTCTCGTCGCTCTGTAGTTGAGAAAGTTGTTGATGCAGTCGTGTTAAAAGATTGGAAATCAGTCGCAACGTTAGCGGGAATATGGATCGAGGGATTCAATGATGAATTTTTAGAAAGTATTCAAAAAGAGGAGGATGTCGATGAATAGAAAACGTGGACAAAACGAAGGCAGCATTTACCAGCGCAAATCAGACGGACGTTGGGCGGGTCAGGTCTCGCTATCGGATGGCTCACGCCGATCTGTTTACGGAAAGACCGCTGCCATAGTTCGAGAGAAGATGAGTGCTCTCCGGTTGGAAGTAGCGCAGGGGATAAAGACCCCGAAGCGTATGACGGTCGCTGGTCTGGTTACGGCATGGCTCGAAGCTAAGAAGTCCACTGTTAGACACACGACGTTTACCGGCTATTCACTGACGATAAACAAGCATGTGGTTCCTAAGATCGGTCATATAAAGTTCAGTGCCGTTACTGCCTCTGACTTAGAGCGACTCTATGAAGAGTGCGAAAAGACGATCTCCCCTAAGTCAATCCGCAACATACACGCTGCAATGAAACAGGCTTTTGATTGGGCTGTTCGTCACGACTGGATTAGTAGGAATCCTGCACAGCTGATTACCGCTACTGATCTGCCTAAGATAGTTCGCAAGCCGCCTACGGTGATAACGAGAGAAGAGGCACGCAAACTAATTGATGTAGCGGTAGGAACTAAGGGGGAAGCACTGATTGCTCTAGCCGTCACGACTGGCGCAAGGGTCGGAGAGGTTATGGGCATTACGTGGGATAGGCTCGATCTAGCCAGCACACCCGCAACACTACGGATCGATCGTGCGCTTCACTACGTGGACAGCAAGCCCTTTCTAATGGAACCAAAGACTCCCGCTGGTGTGCGTGACTTGACGCTTACGCCTACCGCATCCGCTCCACTAAGAAAGTTACGTATCGAACAGAACAAAGCAGCTCTACGTTTAGGAAAAGCCTGGTCGAATCCGCTCGACTTAGTATTCGTTAGTGAGAGTGGGCAACCGCTCAACCGACGAGCGGTACTCAAACAATACTTCCGACCGCTACTCATAGAGGCAGGTCTACCACCGATGATGAAATTCCACACGCTAAGACACGCTGCTGCCTCTCTGCTGTTAGCTGACGGCGTACCTGTGCCGCTTGTGAGTAGGATGTTGGGACACAGCTCACCAGCTTTTACGATGGCGATCTACTCTCACGCCATCCCGAATAGCGAACATGTAGTGGCATCCGCTATGGAATCAATACTTGGAAACTGACAGCAGGTTTGACAGCAACTTTGACAGCAGACGGGGTAAGACAATAGGGAACAACGTAGTACATTCCTTAGTAGTAATTGAACTCAAATCAAGAGTGGATTGCTCTTAGCGCATCAGGGTTCAAATCCGAGCACCCCGACCATATAGACTCAAACTGGGCTCCAACTGAACATCATTTTCGGTTGGAGCCTTTTTGTAGCATATTCTGTAACAACCGAGGAACATTTGACCGCTGTAGCAGCTGGATCGGCTCAGTCTGTATCCCGATCTTGCGACTCGACCCGATACCAGTACATATCTCGGTATTCTTCTGCGGTTGCCAGCTCGTAGGGAGCATCCTCTAGATCGCCAGCTATCTCTAACTGTTGCGACTGATCGAAGTGATCGAGTGCAAGGTTCAACAGGACACGGGTTCGTTTTATTGAGTCGAACTTATGATTCATGCACGTTCATCCGATCAGCTAGCTGATCACCTTCTCACCTGGTCGCTGTGACCACGGTTTCATTCAGAGAGTCTAGACGGTAGCTGCTGCTAGCTCTGACTGCTCGGTGGCACAGGCTAGCTGGGGGCGGTGCTTGAGTTGGAGCGATGTGGGAGGGTGGCTGTGTTGTTGGTGGCTACGGGGTACTTCTTAGTAAGTATGTTGTTGATGGTTGTGGTCGGCTCACATTTATTTCGCAAGCAATTTTCAAGATTCACCCCTTCCGCTTATCCAGCAACTTCAGTTGCTCCCTGATCGAACGAGCGTGTTCCCTCAGCATGTTGGCGTACTGTGCGGGGTCTGCCATATGTTGCGCCCAAGACTCCAATGAAAAGCGAGGGACGGAGACTTTCTTACCGGGACGTTTCGACCAAGGATTCATGTGGTGAATCTAACTTGTTTCGACGTCGAAGCTAAGGTCAGTGCCACAGTCAGTCGCCCATAGTCCTACCCTCCCCCTTTCACATAGGGATGTGGCAGTGACGGTGCTAAATGGCTCACACCTGCGCTTCACAGGTGTGAGCCATTTCATGCGGGCGCATGTGGGTAGGCTGGGATCGATGTGGCTGGAACGCTGATTCCAAATCTCCATTAAAATAATCGGATGCTGCAAACAAAACGCCAATCATTCGCCAGAGAATTCCTAGTTGATCGCAATGCTACGAAAGCCGCTGAACGGGCTGGCTACAGTGAACGAACAGCTAAGCAAGATGAAGAAGACGCCACATGGCTTGAAGGCTTGAAGGATCGCCGAGCGTTCTTCGCAGGAAGATTTGGCACCCACGGCAGCGGATCAGTTCAACCTCTTTATGGCGGATACGCTATCTACGGCAACATGATTATGCTCTCCGAAGGAGCGAACGAAGACGAAGCGCTCGGTAATTGCGCCGGGCTAATAAACGCAATCGATACGCCACGAATCCGATGAATCACAAACAGATACCAACCGCAGCCGAAAAATACCTCGCCGAACCTGCAAACATGGTTCTTGCGACGATACGTAAAGACGGCCGACCGCAACTATCGCCGGTCTGGTTCATCTGGCAAGACAACGAATTTCTGATTTCGACCACGCCATCGACCGCCAAATGGAAGAATCTTGCTCGCGACAAACGCTGCACCGGGGTGGTCGACGCTCCAAACGGGCGGTACATATCTGTCACAGGCGTAGTTGAGATGTGGACAGAAAACGTCCCTCACGAAGTCACTACAGAAATCGTGCGAAAGTATAAATTGGGCGATGAGTTCGAGCCTTATATGGAAATAACTCGGAACGACCGCCCCGAACGCGGCATCATTCGCCTGAAGCCCGAAAGCATCGTTACCAGCGGATTCGACTAATAGACGATGCCCAACGAGGTGAAGCCCAACTAGGCGAAGCCACGCTTCTACCGAACGAATCGATCGAACATCCACAGTACGATCAACATCAGCACCGCGAATGCCACCAGCGACACACTGACCGCTTCGAGTCCAACCGCAGCGGCGATGATCCCAACTCCCGCAGGCAATAATCCACCGCCAATAGCCGAAGCGCCCATCTGAATTCCCATCGAATTCTGTGTGTGACGCTTGCCTACATAGCGAGGAGTTGCCGAAACCAATGTCGGAAATATCGGACCCAAACCGAACCCCAGCAGAACTAATCCAACGAAGCTCAATTCAACCACGGTGAACTGCCAGAACAGCAGCGTGCCTAGCAATGAAAGCACTCCAGCGAGTCGAAATAACGAACTCACCGACAATTTATCGGCGAACGTACCAAGCGCAATCCGACCCGCAACAAGTCCACCAAAGTAAGCAGTAACCCAAACTCCTGCCGAACCAACCGATAAGCCACGAGCTTCGGTGAGCAGTGTGAACGACCACACGCCCGCAGCGACTTCGAGCGCTGTGTGTAGGACAAAAGCCGCAATACCCATCCAAACACCGGGAACCCGTAGAGTCTCGAACGTTCCGGCAGCAGCAACCTCTTGCGATTCATCCTGTTCGTGAATCTCCGTGGTCGACCAGCGTGATCGCGTTGCAATAAACCCGAATATCAAAACGATGAACGGAGCAGCCACGATCCCGTAGCCCCACTCCCAACCGATCCCGACCAGCAAAATGCCGGTCATCATGCTCGAACCACCGAGCGATCCGAGTCCGAAGAAAGCATGAATCCAGTTGGTAGCACGAGCGCTAAGCTTGGTGGCAGCGTAGAGATTTATTCCGGTGTCGAGATAGCCGTGCCCCGCTCCGGCCGTTGCCGAAACGGCCAACAGAAACCACCAACTGGGCACGAAAGCGAACGCCACGTAACCCAATCCCGAAACAGCAGCGCCAAAAGTCAGAAATAACCCGAAACTGCTGACACGAAGAAGCCACCCACTCGAAAAGCTCGAAATTGTGTAGCCAACTGTGTACGCGGCAACTACGGTTCCGAGCGAGGTGACCGCAACGCCGAACGTATCGCTAATCGATGGCCACGCAACCGACAGCACACCCGTTGGTAGACCGAATCCGATCATCGCCAGCGCTGCAAGCGCTATCAAAATGCTCAATTTATTTTGCGTTCCGTTGGTATGTATGGGGCGTAGACGAACTATCTATCCGTTGGATACTGTCACCAACTACTATTGTTCGAGCATCAATTACCGACGCATTCGCCTAGATTAATGCCCCCCGACGAAATTGCCGATCACACTGTGAATATCGGGTATACACTCTCCCCAAACGGCAATCGATGGTGGGAACACCTCGAAAAGCCGAGCAGAAAAATAAAATATCCGAGGGTAGCAAGTTGAAAGTCACTGGCGTCAAGACAACAGTTGTTGAAAACGAAGCTCCATACATTGGCGGTAAATATTTCCTGTTTCTGGAAGTCGAAACCGATGAAGGAATCACCGGGTTAGGCGAGAAGGTAACCGGCAGTTCCTTCAACAACAGCGGCTGGAAAGCGTTCACCTCGCAAATTCAGCTAATTCACGAAACCTCTGAAGCGTTCCTTATCGGGCAAGATCCGTTCAATATCGAGAAGATCTGGTCAGACGCCTACGGCAGTCGCCACGACTATCGACACCCGAGCCTGCACTACACGTCGGTTCTAGCCGCAATAGATATGGCGTGCTGGGACATCGTCGGCAAGGCAACGAATCAGCCCATTTACAACCTCCTCGGCGGTAAGTTCCACGAAAAACTTCGTGCGTACGCATACATGCCTTCGGGATGGCAGGACAGCCCGCAAAGAGCCGGCGAAATTGCTCGACAGCTGCTTGAAGAAGGCAATAGCGCCTGTAAGCTCGATCCTTTCACACCGCTTCACCCTGGCCCTCGTGACATCTCTCTTCCAGAAATCCGAAAAGCTGCCAACATCTTTGAAGCAATTCGCAAAGAAGTTGGCGACGATCTTGAAGTAGGAATCGGTACTCACGGCCAGCTAACCACCTACTCCGCCATTCGAGTCGCAAATATTCTTGAGGAGTACAACCCGTTCTGGTTCGAAGAGCCAGTTCCGCCCGAAAACTACGATGAAATGGCTCGTGTTGCCGCTCACACCAGCATCCCTATCGCTTCTGGCGAACGACTCGCCACCAAGTACGAATTCGCACAATTAATTGAAAAGGGAGCCGCATCGATCATTCAGATCGACGTTGGGCAGGCTGGAGGAATTCTCGAAGCGAAGAAAGTTGCAGCAATAGCCGAAGCGCACTACGCGTTGATCGCCCCGCACATGTACTGCGGACCTATCGCCGCGGCTGCCGCCATCCAGATCGACACCTGCTCACCGAACTTCCTCATTCAGGAAGCCAACCAAGGCCCACTCCACAAGACGATATTCAAAGAGCCGCTGGCATTCCAGAACGGTTTCATCACACCGCCAACAGGCCCCGGCCTCGGCATAGAACTCGATATGGACGTGATGAAAAACCGAATTGTGAGTTAACTGTTTAGGGTCTGGGTAATTCCTAGTCACTTTGTGTAATGGAAACGAGTCACTATAAGCATTGTGTAAAGCAATACTGTGAATTGCTTTACACAATGCACCCGCCCAATCACCACGCTATTCTCGCGCAGCCTTGCGTGAAATCACGATTCGATCTCATGCGATCTGCCACAGCATGCAAATGCCTATTACGGCGGTTTAGGAAATCTGTGGGGTGGGCCGATTATGTACCGCTCGCTCACGAGCAAACATATCGATTGATGGGAGGTTTACGACCTTGGACAAACGACTACCTATCGAAGTTAGATGGCACGGTCCGGCGGCCAGGGAGTCGTGACTGAAAGTCGTATTCTCACCTCAGCCGCTCTAAAAGGCGGCTACTACATACAGTCGCTACCCGACTTCTGAGCCGAACGTTCAGGCGCACCTATTGCTACTTACACCCGCATCAGGGAAACACCGGTGATCGACCGTGCCACCGTCTACGAACACGATGCCGTAATCGTTCTCGATGCTTCGCTAATTGGCCAAGTAGACGTCGAAATAGGGCTCGTTCCCGACGGACCGATTATCGCCAATCCTGACTCTCACGCGCTTCGACGATTGAAGCTGAAACTTGGTTAACAGCTATGGACGGTCGACGCTACGAAAATCGCCATCGATCTAATCAAACGAAACGTCCTCAACACGCCAATACTCGGAGTGTTCGCCGGATCTGTACATATTCTCTATATCGACATGATGTGCCACGCAATCGACGATCTAATCAAAGCCCACAAGATGGGTGCGTTAGATTTCCGACCGAAGCCTTGGACTCGTGACGATCTCATAAAACGAATCCGCTGGGCAAGCTTAACTCTCACCGTTCTCGCCTAATAGCGTCCCAGCTTCGTTAAGTGTGTTGATTTAATCCCTCGTTAAATGTGTATGGTTCCAACTCCGTCTGGTCGAAGGCCCTGTGATTTGCGTTGGCGAAGCAGGCGAACTTATCGAAAGGTAATCCCGCCACACTTGAATAAACGGACCAGTCAGTTTTTATCTGTGCCGTTTAAATTTCCTATTCACACAAAACTGCCCCTAGCTAAGGTTGCTTATGAAAGCATCAACGAGTTTTTCGGCATCAGCTACATCTAGTTTTGCGCCCCAAACTCTGGAGAGGAAGAAACCTCCGCCCAGAGATCCTAAGAACATGACCACTGAATCAACGGTAAATGCCGGTCCAATGTCGCCTTCCATTTTGGCTTGATTAACCAAATCGGAGAACCGACGACTCGATTGCTCACAAAGTCTGGCCTGGCTTTTTGCCACAGCAGGGTTGATCAACACTTCCGCCCAAACAAACATCCCCAACCTAGCCGAATCACCGAAATCCACACGTTGTGATCGTCGAATCGTCGCTTTCACAATGTGCGTCACACCATTTATCGCTCTCGGCATCGCCTCAGCAGCATCGAGCACCTCATCGTCGGTCGTATGCCACCGCTCACTCAATCCATAGATCATCGCTTCTTTCGAATCGAAATGAATGTAGATCGAGCCTTTTGAGACTTCCGCCGCGGTCGCAATGTCATCGAGCGTGGCAGCGTGAAATCCCTTTTCGGAGAACACTTTAGTCGCGGCGTCGAGAATTTTCCTCCGACGTTGCAACATGTATTCGGCGCTAACTTTAGGTGACATTCTTAATGTTCATTCGTGTTCATGAAGACTAAAACTGACCGGCCAGTCACTATTATGTCCTGCCTCTGTAAATCATGCAAGTAAGATTCAGGGAATAGCATCAATCGCTTGTTCGTTTCGGTACACATTGCGAGCATGTTCTTTAGAATCGTTCGCTGAACTTCATGATCTGCCCAAACTTTAAATGGACTGCGCAGAGTATCGACGAACTAGGAATAACTTTGCAACACCACAGTGTGATTATTGCGGGAGGCGGACCCGGCGGTCTTGGTGTCGCCGCAACTCTCGAAGGCTGGCATCCACGCTTCGAGGGTGATTACGAGTTCCCTTCGCCTGAAGTTCAAACATTCGCAAGAACGCACGAGCAAAACCCGTTAGCGTTTGATCCGCACGAGCTGCTAGAACGTGGACATCGCCCGATCGATTTCTACAGAATGCGTCATCATCCGATTCAAGGTGCACTCCCTCTCGAAGAGTGGACTTTGAAATTCACGAAGAACGATCGCGTTGATTGGCTGATGTTTACTACCGAAGGCCCTGGCGGACTTTGGAATAACACCCCAAAAGAGCAGATGACGCTAGGTCCTGCGCACTGGATGGAACTTGCTCATTACCCAATTGGAAAGTTCTACGAACAGACGGATCGAGACCGTGATATCAACGCTTTGATTCATAGGAACGATCTCGTTCCTTACTATCAAGCATTCGCTGAAGAACTCGGACTAAACGATCACATACGCTCTGGCGTTAAGGTCACTAACGTTTCACCGGCCGATGAAAACATCGAAGCACGGTTCATCGTTGAAGCGGTCGATCAAACTACCGGTCTCGATATAAAATACTCCTGTGACTATGTCGTTTTCGGCGTCGGACCACGCTCATCCATCCGAAAGCTAGATGCCCACGGAACCGACCAAAACTACGTTTCGCTTGCGTATACGCACCCCGAAGACTATCCCGGAGAGCGTGTGATGGTCGTTGGCGGTGGAAGATCTGCTGACTGGGCGGCGCAGGAACTACACGACGCAGGAAAAATCGTTGTGTACGTGATGCGGCAAAAGCCAGAATCGCACCTGAAGCTCATAAATGAGTCACAGTTCCTTCCGTACTACCAACGGTGGGGAGAAATACTCGATGGCGAGCAAGAGCGAATGGGCTTATTGTACGAATCGAACGTCACAGTGTTCGAATCTGGCGGGCTGGCGACTATTAGTACCAACAAAGGGCGAATACAGCTTCAGGTCGACCACGCCGTAGTTGAAATAGGCGGCGATCCCGATTACGAAATTCTCAGATCATATAGTGACCTTACGTTCCACGCTAAACGCGACAATTTCCGGTTCCAGCTAAACCAACTAGTAGTCGACCAGGCAACGTTCGAGTCTGTCGATATTCCCGGTCTTTACCCAGCCGGATACTCGGCACAGGGGACGGGTCTTAGCGTTATAGGATTCCACGCCGGTTGCTTTTTGATTGCTGGCGATATTCTTCGTAAATCTGGCGCTATTTAGCCGGTAGCGAACGAACTTCGTCGTCTGAATTCTGTAGCTCGCATTCCGAGTTAATCCTCACTTGCTCCCTCCGTAATTCAACTCAACAGCACTCCAAAGATGCCCTCCAATCGTGCTGTGTGAAATAACAACTTTCACCTCGCTTAGCGGAGAGTCACTGCAAATACAAATTCGAAGCACCTCTATAATTCCCACCGGTCCCGGTTATCTGAGCGTCGAAGGATTGGTCACTTTAGTTGGGATCCATCTCGCATGTATCTCGCCTGTCGTAATCCAAAAATACATTCCTATGAGTCCGGGAATAATTGGGGAATAAGAATCACAACGAAACTAATAACTATCAAAGCGGCTAATCTCCGGAAACTCCAGCAGGTGTCGATGTTTCGGCTTCTTGCCAGCCCGACTTCACTTCCAACACATGCTGGTAGGCAGAAAGGGCAGCTATCGCCCCTTGAGCCGCAGCCGTAATGGTCTGCTTGAGTTCTGTGCCGTCTGTTAGATCGCCAGCTGCATAGATGCCTTGAACCGAAGTTTTGAGAGCTTTATCTACATGAACTTCGCCCGTGTCGGGGTTTATTTCCAATCCCAACTGATTTGGAATATCAAGACGTGGGTCAGCACCAGCCTCGACGAACAGTCCGTCGAGCGTCAGTTCATTCTGGCCTTCCCAAGGCTGGTTAATACGAATTCCCGTAAGACCCGCATCGTCTGAACCAAGAAGTTCGACAACTTCCGTCGAATAAAGCACTTTGACGTTCTCGGTTTGGCTTAGGACCTTCAACAAAATAGGTTCTGGTCGAGTCAACTTGTCCCGGCGGTAGATGAGGTAAACCGTCTCTGCATACTTGGCCAAAAGCACTGCACCTTCAACCGCGGCATTACCTCCGCCAACAACAGCCGCAGCTTTCTTGTTTCGGTAGAGAGGAGCGTCGCAAGTAGAACAGTAAGAAACCCCGTTGCCTGACCACTCTTCTTCGTTGGGCAGAAGGAGCTTTCGGCGCTCACGTCCAACAGCCAAGATGATGGATATTGCATCGACTTGAGTACCGTTTTCGAGGGTGGCTCGATATACGTCGCCGTTCTTTTCTACCGCTGTGACGTTCGAGTTTTCTGTAGGAGTTTCGAGCTTGTCGACCTGCTCCTTGAACTTCATCATCAGATCGAAGCCATCGATATCAGGCTGGCCCGGATAGTTTTCTATCATTCCGCCAATCGCCGTTTCGCCGCCAAACTGCTCACCTGCAATCAGTGTTTCCACCTGATAACGGGATGAGTAGAGACCAGCAGCAAACGCCGCTGCGCCCTGCCCAGCAATAAGTACATCAATTTGCTTTACTTCGCTCATGTTTCCTCACAAAGCCCTGTACGGACTTCATCCCGACGCGGTTCACTACTGCCTAGCTTAGAAGCACCACCCATTTGTGTCGATAGGTGCCACACCTAATAAGACCCAGCATTAACCAAATCCAAGTGCTCTGAGCACGCGTGTTTGCTGGTTGTCTAAATTCTTAGATGCAACCGAGGTGCAAAAAGTTCACACGTCTCGCACTGCTACTACTGAGCGTACGGATCCATGTCTTTACCTTATAATCGAATATATCA
>JAQCHZ010000017.1 GCA_027618835.1 Chloroflexota bacterium
GTACTTGTTCCGGGCTATGACCTTTTCTTTGCATTTCTGCCTCCCTTCATTTTGTACATTATCTGATCTTTCAGATGGGCACGTTTGAGGGAGGCAGGTCACATCCGCTTCGGTCGGGAAGAGGGGTTAGCGGTGTTGGTGGGAGTGAGCGGTGGTTGCGGGTGGGTGGATTCACCCTCAACCACCGCTCACTCCCTTGGGAGAAGGGATAGAACCTAGCGGCACGAACCCTCCACGGCCGAAGGTCTCTCTCGTTAGTGTCGCGCTCATCATCGGATGACTCGGCTCTAGCGGCAATCTACCCTCCCTTAGTCCCTCCCGAAGGATGGAGACAGGGCAGACGGTTGGTTATTTGCCTTTGCGGGCTATTAGGTCGTCGACTACTTCTGGTTCGGCTAGGGTTGAGGTGTCGCCGATTGTGTCTAGTTCGTCGGTGGCGATTTTTCTCAGGATGCGGCGCATGATTTTGCCGGAGCGGGTTTTGGGGAGGGTTGGTGCCCAGTGGATGACGTCGGGTGACGCGATGGGTCCGATTACCTGTCGAACTTGTCCTCGAAGTATTTGCTTGAGTTCGTCGGTGTATTCCTGTCCGACGTTCAGGGTGACGTAGGCGTAGATGCCTTGTCCTTTGATGTCGTGCGGGAAGCCGACGACTGCTGCTTCGGCGACTGCTTCGTGCAGCACCAGAGCGCTTTCGACTTCGGCTGTGCCCATTCGGTGTCCTGACACGTTTATAACGTCGTCGACACGTCCGGTGACCCAGTAGTAGCCATCTTCGTCACGATTGGCTCCGTCGCCGGTGAAGTAGTAGCCCTTGTACGTATCGAAGTAGGTTTGCTCGAACCGCTTGTGATCGCCGTACAAAGTACGCATCTGACCCGGCCAAGTCGCCTTCAGAGCAAGCACGCCCGAAACGCCGTTGCCTTCGAGCACCTTGCCTGATTCAGGATCGAGAATTTCAGGTTCAACGCCGAAGAACGGCATCGAAGCTGCACCCGGCTTGGTTGGAACTGCTCCAGGGATCGGAGTGATTAAAATTCCGCCGGTTTCCGTTTGCCACCAAGTATCGACAATCGGGCAACGTCCTTTGCCGACGTGAGTGTTGTACCAGCGCCATGCTTCGGGGTTGATAGGTTCGCCAACGGAGCCCAGCAACTTCAAAGAAGGCATTTCGTACTTGTCGGGGTAGTCGTCGCCGAGAGCAGCGATAGCTCGGATCGCTGTAGGAGCGGTGTAGAACTGGTTCACACCCCATTTTTCGACGATTTGCCAGAAACGATCGGGCGCAGGGTAAGTAGGAATTCCCTCGAATATGAGCGTCGTTGCACCGTTAGCGAGAGGTCCGTAGACGATGTAGGAGTGTCCGGTTACCCAGCCAATATCGGCGGTGCAGAAATAGATATCGCCATCGTGATAGTCGAAGACGTATTTGTGGGTTTGCGCGGCGTAGATCATGTAGCCGCCGGTGGTGTGCTGCACGCCTTTGGGCTTGCCGGTGGAACCTGAGGTGTAGAGGATGAAGAGCGGGTCTTCGGATTCCATGTGCTCGGCTTCGTTCACGGGGTCGGCATCTGCCATAACGTCGGCGTACCAGACGTCTCGACCGTCTTTCATATCGTGCTCGACGCCTTTGGAGCCGGGGATTCGTTCGACAACGATGCAGGTTTCGACGGAAACGCCCATCTGCTTTTCGGCGATTTCCATTGCAGTGTCGGCGACGGTCTTCATTTCCAGAGGCTTTGCGCCACGGTGGGTGCCGTTGCAGGTGACGAGGACTGTCGAAGTGGCGTCGGCCATGCGGTCGCCGAGGGCTTCGGCAGAGAATCCGCCGAATACGATCGAGTGTATGGCTCCGATTCTTGCAGAGGCGAGCATTGCGACCGCGAGTTCGGGGATCATTGGCATGTAGATCGTGACGCGATCGCCTCGGTTTACGCCGCGTGACTTCAGGACGTTCGCGAATTTAGATACTTCTTCGTGAAGTTCTTTGTAGGAAATTTCTCGCTGTTCGCCTGGTTCGTTGCCTTCCCAGATGATGGCGGTTTGGTCGCCACGGGTTTCGAGATGTCGATCGAGACAGTTGTAGGCGATGTTGGTTTGTCCGCCCTCGAACCACTTGATGTCGACGGGTCCTTTACGAACGTCGTAGTTGAACTCGCGTACGGTGTCCCACTTTTTGAACCAGTGGTACTCGGATGCTTTTTCTGCCCAGAAAGCATCGGGATCTTTGATTGATCGTTCGTACTCAGATTTATATTCGTCGAAGCTCTTGATGTGAGCGTTCGCTGCGAACGATTCCGAAGGTGAATAAATTTCCGAATCAGACATCAGTGTCTCCGTGTTGCGTGAGGGGCAAGCTAGCTTGGTATTAGATTTGCCGATAATGGCGATTGTACGAATTTATGGGAAGGATACAGATTGGTATCCATTTTGCTAAGCCGGAACTAGCTCGGCAACGGCTTCAAGTCGAGGTTCTTTGGCTGTGGATACGAGAAGTCCGGCGACTAAACAAAGGGTTCCGGCGATCAGGAACGGGGCGAGTCAAACGCTTAGGCCCTTGTCGGCTCCGGCGTCTTTGAACATGCCAGCCATGATCGGTCCGACGATTCCGCCGATGCCGTATGCCGGAGAGCATGAGTCCGTAGTTGATGCCGAGGTTTTTCACACCGAACCAGTTCGCCGTGGCGAGCGGGAATAGTGCGAAGTTTCCACCGAAGTTGAATCCGGTTAGAGCCAAGAATACATATAGCCCTATTAGCGAACCGCCCATGTAGTAGAAGGCGATCATCAGGAAGCTTTGGGTGACAGCCATGATCATCATTGATCGACGCCATCCGATTCGATCGGCGATGAAACCCCAACCGATTTTGCCGTGTCCGTTCGATAGAGCGAACGCCATTGCGTAGGCAGTTGAAGTTGCCGCACCTGCTGCTGCTAGATCGGTGAATGCACCGCTTTCCATTAGGGCGTCACGGCCGTAGAGCTTGTTGATGCCTATGAGCATGAGTCCGGTGAGTGCGAGGAACACGAATGAGAGCCACAGTACGTAGAACTGCGGTTTCGCAATCATTGTATGCGGTGTGAACGTGTGTGCAGCTTCCTGTTCAGCTTGTGCTTGAGGCGGGTTCCATCCGGCTGGTTTCCATCCGGCGGGTGGGTAGGTCATTAGTAGTCCGCCAATGTGGACCAAAACGGCGAATACCACGCTGTAGATGAGGAATGTATTTAGCACGCCGTATCGTTCGATTAGGTGGCCCCAATCGCCAGCGAGTTGTACCCAGAGCAAGGCTCCAAAACCGAATCCTGCAACAGCAAATCCGGTCATGAGTCCTTTTTATCGGGTAACCAACGTACGCCGACGGGGATTGGAACCACGTAGGCAAGTCCAATTCCGGCTCCACCCATCACGCCAACACACAGAACTTGCACACAAAATTGCTGACCAAAAAAGCCTGCTAGTCCGTAACCGGTACCAAGAAGTATTCCGCCAGCAATAATGACGGGTCGAGGTCCGAAATCGGCAACGGCTTTACCTGCGATGAGCATCATTGCGTCAAAAGAGGCGAGTCCTACGGAAAAGATTCACTGTGTTTGAGTTGCCGTGAATCCGAAATCGCCGCCTTTGTCGGTCAATTCGCCTTTAAATACACCCCAGGCGTATATCGCTCCGAGCGACATCTGAATGAGGATTGCGCCGACGGCGACTAGCCAGCGGTGATTCGTCAGGAGGCCGTGTTCGACCTTGTCGATAACATCGACCATTGGGTGGTGATGTTCGAACCCATTTATGGCAGTTTTGATCGTCATTTCTACTTCGACAAGTAGTTCGGACGGGCGCATGTGGAAGAGTGAATGTAGTGTGCTCATTCCTTCATGGTTTCACGGGTTTGTGTGATGTGTTTCTTAGCAGTGTGAAGCGATTGTGATAATTTTCACGAATGTTAGTAAGTGTTTACGTGAGGTTGTATTTTGCAGTCAAACTCTTGCTATACGCTGGGTTCGAACATAGATTTGGGAACGATCGTTTAGTTTGTGGTTGATCAGGTAAAAATCCTCGTGCCATTTGACGATATTGAGGCTGCTGGGCTGGCATTGACGAACGCGAAAGATATTGCAAGGCGACCGGTTCAAGTCTGATGCTTTTGCATGTTGTGATTCCAGAGAATCCTCTGGTGATTTCTGACGAACATTTAGCTGGTGTTCATGTTGCTGCTGCTGTAATTGAACAGGCGCACCGGAATGAATCAGTTCATCTCGCCGACCAACAAGCGAAGCTTCAGGCTGTCGCCGATGAACTTACTTCAGATGGAGTTTCTACTTCTGCTGAAGCTGTTATAGGTAACGCTCATGAACAGATCGCTCGAGCGGTTAAGGATTCTGTGGTCGGCCTGGTGATTCTTGCCACACACGGTCGTCGTGGAATTACTCGTGCGCTTCTAGGTAGCGTTGCTGACGGAGTTGCTCATGACGTTGATGTTCCCGTCATGCTTGTGAATCGTTCTTAGGGATTCGAGTTCAATGAACTCGACGAAGCGTTTGTCAAAGTAATGTCGTCACCAGGTGAAGACATCAAGCTCGGCTGCTGCTTCGATTGACGTTTGGTATCGCTAGCCGCCTCGACGAAATCGAAAAGCGCCGACTCGCAATTGAGTCGGCGCTTTTCGATTTTGCTTGGTAGCAATAACTACTATCGAGTAGTGATCGGTAGGTCTGTGCGGTTGCCCCACTCAGTCCATGATCCGTCGTAAACCTTCACGGTCTCGTATCCAAGAAGTTCCTGGAGAACGAACCATGAGTGTGTTGCTCTAACAGCAGTTTGGCAAAGCGTAAATACGACCTTGTCGCCCTGAATGCCTTCACCTTCGTAGATTTCTCGAAGTTCAGCAGTTGAAAGGAATACGCCCTGTTCGTTTACAGCACGGTTCCAGTTCACGTTGGCTGATTCAGGAATGTGGCCACCGGCATCGGCTCGAACGTCCTTGCCTGAGAATTCTTCAGGAGAACGTGCGTCACAAACGATCTTTGAAGGATCGTCGACCGATTCCAGAACTTCTTCCCATCCAGCGATAATGCTGAGATCAGGAGCAGCAGTGAAAGCGTAGCTGGATGCAGTGATTTCAGGAACATCGGTTGATGTTTCGAGCTCGTTTGCACTCCAGTAGTTCCACGAACCATCGATAAGCTTAGAGTCGCTGTGACCGTAAACATCCATAGCCCAAAGAGCTCGGCTTGCCCACAGGTTTGAAGCACCGTCGTAGAACACGACAGTGTCGCTAGGCTCGATACCAAGCTCAGACAATGCAGTTGCGATGTGAGCGGCAGCTGGGAGCATGCCCGCTACGCCGTTCTCGTCTTCCTGTTGAAAAACTGGGTTAGGCGTAAGTCGAATAGCACCCGGAATGTGTCCGGCTGCGTAGTCTTCTTCTTTTCGTAGGTCGACAACAACAACATTTTCGTTGTCGAGGTTCTCGAGCATCCAGTCAGCGTTTACGAGCTTGTCTGAAGCTTCAACTTCTTCCATGGCATCTTCAACAACTGGCTCTTCAGTAGCCTCAACAACAGCAGTAGCCTCAATTACTGGTACTGGTGTTGGGGTCGCCTCTTCTTCAGACGAACAAGCAGCAATTAGGGTCGCGACGATAATGACTGCCAACAAACCGACTAATGGCAGAAACTTTGATCGAACAATCACACTTTTTCTCCTAGAACTAAATTTTAGATAAACGCATGCGCCATTCGCCGGCGCCAAGTTCATCTATCTCAACTTCGTAACCACGCTTCATAGCCTGGGGTGGAACCGTCGAAAGTGCAGGCGGGTGATCCGTAAGCACATCCAAAATCTGAATGCCCTTCTGGTCGCCATCAAGCATTTCGTTGGTTTTCATCATTGGGTATGGACAGATTTCTCCGCGGACATCCAATACAGGTACTTGCTCATCGGCCATATTCGTACTACCCCTTTTTATTGGTTCTTACCCGATGATAATTTGATCTGCCAGACGTCTTCGGCTGGCATGGACATACGCATCTTTACTCCCACTTTCGCGGCAGCAGATGGAACATATTTGATGACTACCTCTTGATCGGTAGTAAGCATTACTTCGCTGCCTGCAGCAGCATCTTCCACAGCCTTCGTCGCCTGCTGCAAGTGACCGGGCATGGCAACGCCACGAAGATCGACTTCGATAACTTCCCTCATATGGTTATCCGATCCTCTTGATGACTTGCGTGCCAGTGAACGCCCCGGCAGCCATCGCCAGACCGAACACCCAGCCTGAAAGCGAAAGCGAAGGGACGGCAGAGAAGAACGCACCGATCGTGCAGCCAACTGCAAGACCCGACGCATAACCCATCATCACTCCGCCAGTGATCGACTGAACGTAGCGTCGATTCTGCTTAGGCAATCGAATTTTGAACTCACCAGCAAATAGAGCACCAATAAGCGCACCCGGCAGCAAGCCGACAGTGATGGCGAACGTGTGACCCAGTAGACCCGGCTCACCAGATCGGCCAGTGCAACCTCCGAGGGTCGACAGGCCGTCCAAAACCGGCACATCGACGCCCATCAAGCCAAGGCCAAGTTGTGAAGCTCGCATCAGTTCGCCAGTAACGCCGAGGGGCATGTGAATGGTGTACATCACAATGCCGATAATTCCGAGAACGACTCCGCCGATAGCTGTCGGCCAACCGCGTTTGAAAACAGGATCGAGCATTGATCGAACTCGGTCGTCGAAGTTCATCGCAGGGATGATCTTCTTGTTGATGTGAGGCATGAACAGACCGTTCTTGTACTCCATGAAAGTCACAAGAAGGTAGATCGCTACCAAGCCCAGCAGAGTCAGGACGATTGCACCGGTGTAGCCGAGATTCCAAATCGAGGGGAGCCATACTTTAGGTTCGTTCGAAATCGAGAACGCCCACCACCAGTTCCAAGTGAGAGTCAGGGCGCCGAGTCCGATGATGACTCCGATGATCGCTACCCACGAAGCAACGTAGCCTTCTGCCATTCGGTAGAGCGATCCGGATACGCAGCCGCCAGCGATAACCATTCCAACGCCGAAAAGCACTCCCCCAACGACTACTGAGAGTCCGACGGGGAGAATGTGTGCTTCTGACGGAAGGAATCCTGCGCCGGGGTTCGGGATGATCCAGTGCATGATTGCACTAAACCCAATGGTCGCAATTCCCATGCCAATGATGATGCCCTTCATGTTGTGACCCGATCCGAATAGGAAAAGGTCACGGAAGGCAGATGCGAAGCAGAAGCGCGCTCGTTGAAGGGTGAGTCCAAATAGGTTGGCTAAAACCCAGATGGCCGCGACTTCAGGATGCGTGCGGGAGATGAAATATGCGGTGAGAAGACTGAGCGTTACAACGATAAAACCTGCGTAGGTTTGACGTGAGGTGGGTCTCAGGGCATTCGGTTTTGAGTTCTCTATCGAAAGAGAGTCAGTTGTCATAGCCGTATGGCGATTTATCGTTGCTTAGTCACGTGTGCGAAACGTGCGAGATAAAAAATAACCCCGACCATCTGGGGGGGATCTCAATCAAATTAGTGTACGCCCGAGGTGTAGGCGTTGGCATATATGTTTCGTGGAGCACATCTGCCGACTGACATCGCCTGTATGCCGTGATTCGAGCTCATGTAACGATGAACGGGGTTTACGTTCGTGACGGCGCATGCGGTGCTATCGGTCCGTTTAAACAAAAAAAGCCACTGAATTCACGGTAGCTTTTCTGATTTAATGCTGGTGGAGCTGGAGGGATTCGAACCCTCTACCTCTTCAATGCCATTGAAGCGCTCTACCAATTGAGCTACAGCCCCGTTTTTATGCGGGGTGGGTGCTTCGACGTGTGCGATGCACTGCGTTCTGAAACACCCAACTAAAAAATCGTAGCATAAGGGCGCGTTATAGCGTTAGTCGCGCTCGTCATCGGATGACTCAGCTCCGAGTAGCAAGTCTCCTACCCTAGCCCTTCCATCCAGAAGTGGATCGATTGCTCCGGGCGTTGGCGTTAGGTTCCATCGTCGTCGAACGACTCAGTCACGCGTCTCAGTTGCGTTAGTCGCGGTCGTCATCGAATGACTCGGCTCCAGCTGCATTTCTCCTACCCTGGCCATTCCGTCTGGAGGGGGATCGTTAGTTCCGATGACCGTTCTAGTACGTTTCGGGATCTTCTTCGTGCTGCTTGAAGTCGGTGTCATCACGTTGCGATAGGCCTTTGTTGGGATTCAGCACTTGTCCGGCGTTGTCCTGAGGCTCGTATCCAAGCACTTCGCGTGCCTTGTCGAGCGAGAAGATGTTCCAGTGGTTGTCGCTCATTGCGAATACGACTGTGTACATCAGATCGTCGGGGGAATCGACCGCTTTGACGTGGATCTGCGCGGTGTCTCGGTGCGAGAGCCACATTGCGAGTCCGCCAGCAGCAACCGTGGGGTCGTCGTCGGAAATGGTCCAGCCGATTCGAATATTTATCGACGAGATACCGTGCCATTCAGAGTAAAAGCTACCAAGTCCTTCTGCGTAGCCCTTTGAGGCGCCGTAGTAGCCATCGGGTCGGAACGGAACAGTTTCGTCGATCTTCTTGAACTTTCCGTGCTCGATGCCATCGTAGTTTCCGGCAAGAATCGACTTGTATGGCTCGTCTCGGTAGAAGCCACCGATTGCGTGTTGCGAGCTGCCAAATACGACTCGTTTTACGCCGGTGCGTTTGGCGGCTTCATAGACGTTGTAGACGCCTACGAAGTTGTTCCGAAGTGCCGATTCCCAGTTGGCGTTGGCGCTGCGATCTGCGGCGAGGTGAACGACGGTGTGTTGCCCTTCGAATGCGGGGATCATCGTGTCGATTTCGGCGATGTTGCCTTTGAAATTGTGGGCATCGTCGAGTCCTTCGGTTCCGTAACGTGAGAGCGATGAGAGTTCGTATTTCTCTTCGAAATCACTTCTTAAAGCGGATCCAACAAGACCGCTTAGGCCAGTTACGAGCACTTTTTTCTTGTCAGCCATACGAATGAACCTCTGCTTACAGCAATGTGGAGCCAGCGAATCCGGGAATGATCCCAATAACGATCAACGAGGCGACGATCTTAGCCGACTTTGATTCGTTCGGGTGGGCTATTCGCCAGACGAAGATGAGGTGGTAGTGGATTTTTTGGCTTTTACGGCGTGCCATACGACGAACAGAATTCCACCGAATAGCACCACGCTGAGCCAGCTGATTGTTCGGTCGACTGCGACGAGGCTGATCGCTTCATTATCGCTGAGACCGAACAAGATCAATAATCCAGTTAGCCCGCCTTCAACGAATCCGAACCCACCGGGGGTTGGGATCGTTGTGAGCATGGCGTTAGCCAGAGCAGCGAACATGACGATACCGAACGAGACATCGATGTTCATCGCGTCAGCTACAAAGTAGAAGCGTGCGATTTCGAGTATCCAGCCGATGATGCCGAGGACAAGTTGGGACGGAATGTTCCGACCTGAGAAGCTGCTTAGAGTCCCTCGTTGGAAGTTCACATAAGCTGCCTCTAATCTACCCGGCAATCGGCGTGATAGCCGTTCGCCAGCCACTCGCATGATTAGCAAGCCGACTACCAGTGCGGCTACGAGATCAAAAGCAGCGAATACGACCCAACCGGGGACCTTTGAGTGTCCTTCAATCGTGAGCCAGGTAGCAGCTCCAAGTACGAGAATAAGGACTGCCGCCATGTCTTGAACACGTTCTGCCAGAACGGTGCCGAGGCTCGATGGAAAATCGCTTTTAGATTCTTTAGCTAGCGCCCAACCGCGGTAGGCGTCGCCAAGTCGTAAGAATGCGACTGAGTTGGCGAACCAGCCCATGAGGATGATTCCCGAAAGCGTTATGGTGCCAGGAACGTGTTTTCCGTTGTCGCCACCGATGTTTGCTGTTCTGGCGATAAGTTTCCAGCGGAGCCCACGGAACCAGAAACTTAGGTAGTAGAGAACGACGGCGAGAAGGTATTTACCTAGATGAACGCCTTTGATGTTGCTCCACACTTCGTCCCACTCAAAATCGAAGATGCGCCACATGGCGAATCCGAGCAAGACTGCTCCGACAACGATCGCAATAAGTGTTGGCATCGACAGCACTCGCCCGCGCAAGGCTGCTGCGCTGGGAATTCCCGATTGAGGGTTATTGGCTTGGTCGCTGGGCGTTTCTGACATTTATTCGAGAGTGGAGTCAGATATTCGAGATTGAATCATCGTTAATTGTCAGATTGTACGATCAACGGTGTTTGGTGAGGAATTCCGACTCTACGTGGAAACTGTTCAGGTGTCGAAGAGATTTTCATCAAGTAAACCATATCGTCGGGTGGGGAGCTGCCGGGTTTGTCGACGGGAATTACCAATGCTGGTGCCGATCCGAGGACTTCCAACGCCGCAGTAGCTTCGTCGACTTCATCTTGAACGCCCTGGCTCTTTGGCAGGATGACCGTGCCACCGATTTTAGCGAATGGGACGGTAAGTTCAGATAGTTCTGCGAGACGAGCAACGCCTCGGGCGAAAACGACATCGTATTGCTCTCGATGATCGATCTCTTGACCAATGTCTTCTGCTCGACCGGTGATTACTTCTAGGCCGGTTAGTTCGAGTTCGTTGGCTACTTCTGCAAGGAAATTTGTTCGTTTACCCATGGAGTCGAGCATCGTTACGTGTAGATCAGGAAGTGCGATCTTCAGGACCATTCCGGGTATGCCAGCACCTGTGCCAACATCGATCGCACGTTTACCAGCGAACCATTCGGGCGTTGGCACGTTTCCGCCGGCGGGAGTTAGCACTCTCAGCGACCTTATGAACAGTTCTTCTCGGATCTTGTCCCATGTTTTGTGCCCGGTTAGATTGAACTGTTGACTTCGGAGTTCGATCAGCTCGCGGTATCGCTGGAACTGTGCCTGCTGACGATCATCGAGATCGACTCCAAGTAGCTGGGCTGCTGCGACTACGGATTCCAAAACTGGTGAATTGCCTTGTGGGAATTGTGGATCGAATCGATGAATTATCAAAACGAGGAAATGAGCGCAAAATATCGGGCCAAGAAAAAGACCCGCAATTGCAACTGAACGATAATGTTATAGACCGCTTTGCGGATTTCGACCGGCGTAGAGTATCGCTATTATCGTGTTTTGACCTTCTATCGGCGCACACGCACAATTTGTGCGTCGACCTTTATTGGGAATTGGAATTACTGAATTGACCGTACGAATTGTGGTTCTTGCCAAGCAAGTTCCAGACCCTGAAACCCCGCCATCGCAGTTCAAGATCGATGAATCGACGAACACTGTCATTCCGCCGAACGGAGTGCCTCCGGTCGTTAACGGATTCGATCTGACCGCCGTTGAAGCTGCGCTTTTACTGCGTGATTCCGGTGCTGATGTTGAGATTACCGTTATGTCGGTGGGCAGCGATTTCGTGATGGATGCCATGAAGAAACCGCTGGCAATGGGCGCCGATCGCCTAGTGCTGGTCGATGATTCGGGGCTGGACAATATCGATTCGGCGGTAACTGTAAGAGTTCTCGCTGCCGCTATCGAGAAAGATGGCCCCTACGATTTGATCCTTGGAGGACGCCAAGCTTCCGATTGGGATCAGGCGCATGTCACTCTCGGTCTCTCAGAGGTATTGGGTTTGCCGCTTGTTTCGCTTGTTCAGAAACTCGAACTGAACGGCGATTCGGTGTCGCTTCAGCGAGTGATTCCCGATGGATACCAGACGATCACCGCGCCTCTGCCTTCGGTTTTGACGATCACGAACGAACTTGGTGAACCTCGATATCCAAACTTGCGAGGAATCATGCAGGCGAGCAGGAAGAAGCCGGAAATATTCTCCTTGGCTGACTTGGGTATTTCTTCCGATGACCTCGTTCCGAAGTTGGAGTTGAAAAAACTCTATATTCCAGAGTCGAACAAGCAGGTCGAACTTATCGAGGGTGAAGACGAGGCCGATTCCGGCAAGAAACTTGCGCTACGACTGCGCGAGGAGAAGTTGATTTAATGACATCTATATTGCTGGTCGCTGAACGCGACGAACAGGGCGAAATAAATCAGTCGACGCTCCAAGCGATCGCTGCTGCGAACGGACTTCTTGATGCTGTGGTGACTGTTGCGATTTCTGGAGAAGCACCTGCTTCGGCTAGTGCGTTGGCAGTCGAAAAAATCGTGACGCTTGCTGTGGTTAGCATCGCTGATGAAGGTATTTACGATCAGGCGACTGCCGAAATTTCCGCACTTGTTGAATCTACTTCTCCTGAAGTCGTAATTTTTAGTAAATCTGATTTTGGATCTATAGTTGGTGCACGGTTGGCGTTCAGATCCGACTCGGCGTTTGCTGCTGACTGCATCGAAATTTCAAATGACGGCGGCGATGGCGTTAGTGTTACTCGACCCGTATACGGCGGAAGTGCCCTCGCTGAGTTCGAGATCGCATCGAAGCCGGCGATAGTCACGCTGAGAGCTGGTTCTTACGAGGCTGGTAATGAGACTGGATCGCCATCGATTGAGGCGTTCGATTCGGGTGCGAGCGTCGAGCAGGCAGCATCTGTGACAGGAACGGTCGCTGAAGCCCGTGACGGCGTTCGGTTGGAAGATGCAAACTTCGTGGTTAGCGGTGGACGTGGATTGGGCGGCCCAGAGCCGTTCAGCGTTCTCACCGATCTAGCAAACGCTTTAGGTGGGGCAGTTGGAGCTTCACGAGCCGCTTGTGATGCTGGGTGGATCGATCACTCGCATCAAGTTGGGCTCACCGGCAAGTCGGTAAGTCCTGACGTTTACATAGCGGTCGGAATCTCAGGAGCGAGCCAGCATATGGCGGGTTGTTCGAGTTCAAGGGCGATAGTAGCTATCAACAAGGACGCCGATTCGAACATCTTCAAAGAGGCGAGATTCGGAATCGTTGGTGATTGGGAGAAAGTGCTCCCATCATTTCTTGCTACTGTTCGCGAGCTTAAGGCGTAATTTTCACAATACCAATGTAAGCTGATATCACTCGGGTGAAATACGGTCTCATGTAGAGGCCCACGCAACAAGAGGTAATACGTTGGATTTCGGTTACGGAAATGGTGTCGACGGTGTGTTCAAGTTCATCTCTAACGCCGAAGTATTGGCTGTTTTTTTTCCTAAGTTTGGTCAGTCTGTCGTAGTTGATATTCGTCCAAAAGACGGTGTTGCTCCTCTCGTGCGAGTCGTTCCTATGGCTCGATCTATCGCAGATCGCCTCCGAACGATTAAGCGCATGCGACCCGACCTTCCTCGACCGCAGGACATCATCGCTGTTCCTTGGGTTGGTTACGTCGAAGCAATGAAGACGTCTGGTCTTTGGGACAAGGTTGTTGCACGGATCGAAGAAAGCGGATTCCCGGATGCTGTAACGGCCGCCGAGACTGCCTTTGCGGAACTCGTTCGATTGGAACGTCGTGAACTCGCTCAGCTAATAATGGGCGAACAGTACGAAACCCTCTGGGCACGCCCGACTAGCTAGTTAGGCATCGCTGAACGACGATCACGCTGCAAATTTGCGGACATTGTGAAGCCTGTTCGTCTCCCGCTGTTCGTATATCTTGGGTACGCTCTGATCGTATTTCGATCACGATCCGTATGTTTTCAGCGTTGTACTAGCTCAAGATTTTCCGTTTGCCTACTTCCCGATTAGCACTTCTGAATAGAACAATAATGTGGACCATTGGTTCGCTGCTGCTGGTCGCGTTCGTCGTTTCTGAGTGGCTTGTTACGTTCCCGCTGCGACGTCGATCTAAATGGGTGTTTAGGGCGTTACTGATCGTCGTGCTGTTCGTAGCTTGGGTAGTGCCGACTGGTGACAAACGTTTCGATACTCCGGCTTCTGCCGCTTCGCTTGATCATGGATATGGACTTGTTTCGTGGGAGTTCGAGAATTTCTCCGACAAGTGGACTCATCGTATTTGGACCGTTTTTCCGTGGACTCCAACGAGCGAGAGTGATCGTCGAGAGGCGCTTGATCGATACGTAGTGCTTGTAGATGAAATACGTGCGGCGAAAGACGAACTCAACCGAGTAACGACGGTAGCAATGCCCGATTTGAACGTAGTCGCCGCTGCTCAGAATGACGTGGATCGCTTGATTGGTGAACGGGATGCGATTCGACCTGCTGTAGAGGAATTTCTCGAGCAAATCATCGATAAAATCGTTCGGACCGATGAAATCGACCTAGTTTCTTCATTTGTTTGGCCACCTGTCGATTTTCGAATTGGCGATCCACCGAAATTACTCGTCACTTCGCCTCGGGACGAAATATCACGAATCGAAGATGCGCTTATCGATCCTGATATATCGATTGAAGACATGTCGAGGATCGAAGACGAGTTGGTTTACGATCAAAATATTTCAGCAGTGATTATTCAAACGGGCGGACTTGCGAGTTATCCAAACGTGATTCCAACGACTCACCTGAAGCGACTCGTAGACGTAGCTGCTCATGAGTGGCTTCACGCTCACCTGGCTTTTTATCCATTAGGTCAGGCGTATTTCTCAGGTGGAGATATACGTTCGATGAACGAGACGTTGGCCGATATATTCGGTCGAGAGGTTGGACTTAGGGTCTATTCAGAAGTAACCGGAGAGCCGTTTGTTGCATCGATTCGACCTGAAACCGCGTCAGGGAAGGTGCCGAATGATGAGGCAGCGGCGGCGGTTGAGGATCCTGAGGCGTTCAGCTTTAATCGGTTTATGGGTGAGACTCGAAGAGAAACTGACGAATTGCTTGCTGAAGACCTAATAGACGAAGCCGAGAGGTACATGGAGTCGCGTCGGGTGGAGCTACTGGATCACGGATACAAGATTCGCAAGATTAACCAGGCATATTTTGCATTTCACGGAACGTACGCAGAGAGTCCTTCGTCGACGAGCCCGATAGCGAGATACCTATGGGAACTACGTGAACAAGTCGCAACTGTTGGCGATTTAGTGAAACTGCTAAGGCCAATTCGTACGTACGCAGAATTTGAGCAACTAGTTGTTGATCGAGGAATCGAACTGGAGCATGCCGAGTAGAGCAGCGATTATTTTCGAAGATTGTTCGACATAGCGGTGTGGATGCTGTGAGTTTCAGTACGAACTCGCTATACGTCGGTATACTTGCGTCACGTATGTAAATCTGACCAGTAATTTGGTCGGCAATATTAGACTGGCTTAGCGTGAATCACGAATGTGAATTACACGATGAGCAAATGAACACTACCCAACGTATCGGTCGAATCAACGATCGACACGAGGAGAAGCGATGGCGGCGTCAAACCAAGACACCCAGGTCGTCGATAACAAAATGTATCGACCACCACAGCAAGAAGAAACCCAGATGACTCTGGACCAGGTTATCGAGCGCTTAAAGGCGTCGTTGCCAAACATTCCAGGGATCGGCGGAGCAGGGTCTATCGGACTCATCTTTGTCGCGTTGATTGTCATAGCTATCGTCTGGGCTGGAACTGGTTTCTACACTGTAGGACCAGACCAAGAAGCAGTGCTGCGGACATTCGGTAAGTTCACTGGAACCACTACTGGTGGTCTTCACTGGCACTACCCAGGACCGATCGGCAAACGAAACATTGTAGCCGTTACGACAACACGTCGTATGGAGCTTGGTTTCCGTTCGGGTGCTGATGGCTTTACGGTCGCACAGTCGGTTATTAGTGAATCGCTGATGATTACGGGTGACGAGAACATCGTCGACGTACAGGCGGTTGTTCAATACCGAATTGCTGATTTGCAGTCGTTCCTATTTGAAGTAGACGACCCGGGAGATCCTGACAGAGGTATTCCAGCTGGTCGACCGGATGGTCGAACTCTTCGAGATATCGCTGAGACCGCCCTCCGACAGGTTGTTGGTTCACGAAATATTGATGACGTTCTGACTACTGAGAAGGAACAGGTTCAAACCGAAGTTCTTCTCAAAATGCGAGAGCTATCTGCCGATTACAAAACTGGTATCGACGTATTGCAGGTGCTGTTGCAGAACGTAAACCCACCGCTGGAAGTACAGCCGGCGTTTGAAGACGTTGTTCGTGCTCGTGAGGATAGGGAACGTTTGATCAACCTTGCACAGGCGTACGAAGCTTCTGAAATTCCGAAGGCTACTGGTGAAGCTGCAAAGATCACTGAAGCTGCTGAAGGTTTCAAACAGGGTCGAATCGCTAGAGCGCAGGGTGAGGCTGATGGTTTTGAAGCGATCTTGCAGGGTTACCTGTTGTCGCCAGACATCACTCGTCAACGTTTGTATTTAGAGGCTGTAGAAGAGATTTTGCCTGGCGTTACGAAGTTCATTCTTTCTGATTCCGGAGTACTGCCGTTCTTGCCACTTGATGGCTCAACTTCAGGCTCTGGGGTTGTTGCTGGTACAGGAGGGGGACAGTAATGAGTAAACTCACTATCCCGCTGATCGTAATTATTCTGGCTGTTGTAATCATCGTTCCACAGACATTGTTTGTGGTGGACGAAACACAGATGGCGATTGTTACTCGATTCGGTGAGTTCAAGCGTTCACACCGTTCGCCCGGACTGCAGGTAAAAACGCCGTTCGCAGAACAGGTGACTAGATTCGATAAACGATTGCTTCGTGTCGACGTTGCTCCGGCTTCATTGCTGACTGCAGACAAGCGAAACCTGGTTATCGACTCATACGCTCGATACAGAATTGTCGACCCTCTTGTGTTCTTCAAGAACTTGAGAAATGAAAGTCAGGCGAACTCACGAGTTGGCGACATCGTAAATGCACAGCTTCGACAGGAAGTTGCTCTCGATGTTCAGACAGAGGTTATTTCTGAGGTTCGAGAAGACATCATGAACCGGATTACTGTCGCTAGTAACCGAATCGAGGTTTCTCGAGAGGATTTGTTCAGAGACTATGGTTCTCTGAATCACGCAGCTGTGGCGGTGTTTGTCGATGAAGATACATCTGACACTCAGCGTTCGCGCCCGGCGACAGCAGAAGAGTTGGCGTTGCTTGAAGCCAGTGCGAAGCCGCCAGCACTGGCAGGATTCTCGATCACGTACGCTGCTAGTGTCATCGAGGCACTTGGTATCGAGATTGTTGATGTGAGAATCAAACGAGCTGACTTCCCGCCTGACGTAGAGACCAGTGTGTTCTCTCGAATGGAAGCAGAACGAGAAAAGATCGCAAGTGGTCTGCGTGCTGAAGGTACTCAGGCCGATTCAGAAATCCGAGCTAGTGTAGACCGACAGGTCAACATTGTTCTTGAAACGGCTGAAGGTACTTCTGCATTGCTGAGAGGTGAAGCGGAACAACAGGCGATTACGATTCTTGCGAATTCGCTTGAGAAGAATCCCGACTTCTACGCCTTCCGGCGTTCGTTAGAGGCTTACAAGGTATTCATGGATTCAAAGACGACGATCATTCTCGATCCTGAGAGCGATCTTCTGAAGTTCCTTTCGGACCCTTACGGCGGTTCGTAAGAACGACTGAAAATAAACACAAAACGGCTCCGTTGAAATTCTTGAATTTCTCGGAGCCGTTTTCGCGTTAGATCAGGTTGTGAAGGTGTCGATACAGTGCGATGCGAACTATCGAGATTATTACTGCTGCCGAGCGAATGAAGATCACAGAATTTATCGGAACTGAAGTTGCGAGTCCGAGTGCGGTTCCTGCGGCAGGGGCGTGTTCAGTGTTGGTTACAGTCATGAATAAGATCACTAGCGCTAGCGAGGTGCCTTGGAGGGCGTGAATCACGAGCTGATTACCGGCGACAGCGTCGGGCAGTAGCATCATGATGCCAACAGTGCAGAGCGCTGCTGCAATGGCTGATACGTGGCCTCCGATGAGTCTGAACGGCTTAGAAGCAACCGAGTGTGGGAGGAAAAACACGGTAGCGACTGAACTCGCAACAGCGGCGACAACTGCTCCGTTGGTGAGAGCGTCTTCCGCAATGAGGATGCCGACGAGCACGACGCCTGCGAGAATCGACTGAACTAGGTAGATTCGAGGCCTATAAACGAATTTCGCATCGATCCACCTGAGCATCGGGTGGTGTCGAAGGCTACGGAGCTTAGAGTGAGATTGCGTGTTTGTTGACCGGGCGGGTTCTGAGGGCATCGTCTACCTATTAGGCGTGAAATTGTTCAAATCTGAAGCTATCACCCGAAACTTCATGCTGCACACATCGCTTCACTGTAATTCGACTGAAATACTTGTTTGCAACACTAATATGACAGTTGGTAGTTGCGAAGTATGTGAGCGATCACTAACATGGTAATTATCAACTACAGGTTGAGTATTTTTCACTAATGGCAACACGTATGCGTCTAGATCATCAAACACGGCAACATCAGATTGTCGAAGCTGCTCGCGATTTGATCGCAAGCGGGGGTGTTTATGCGCTGACTATTAGGGGCATCGCTTCTAAAGTTGGCGTTACGGAAGCGGCCATTTACAGGCACGTGGTTTCGAAGGAAGAAGTGATTCTGCTTCTTATTCAAGAAGTAGAAGAATCACTCTTTCAGGCCATTTCGAGAGCGACACGATCAGATAGGCATGCGCTTGATCGATTGGAGCACATGCTTCAGCTTCACGTTTCGTACGTTGAGCTTAGGCAGGGTATTTCATTCGTAGTTATTACTCAGGCAGCTCAGTTTGAAGAGCCAAAAGTACGTTCCGCTGGACGACGATTGGTGGAAAAATACTTGTCACTCGTATCAGAGATTATTTCTCAAGGTATCGAGAGGGATGAGATCGATAAATCGGTTGAGTCAGATGCGGCAGCGATGATGTTTTTCGGTATGATCCAGTCAGCAGTGACAAGGTGGTTGTTCGACCCTTCGACACACCCACTTGGCGAGAAGGCAGTTTCGATGTGGAAGTTGTTTAGAACTTCCCTGGAGTTCTCAGATGAGGATGCAGATTTGCATCTTAGCCAGAACGTAAGGAGCTGAATGTCAGTAATAACGATTGATGGACAGATTGGCGCTGGCGGCCCTGAATTGGGTAAGCGAGTGGCACGAATGTTTGATTTCGACTACGTCGACCGGATTGCATTGCCTCGTTCAATTTCTGACGCCAGAGCGAAGGCACCTGTTGGAATGACTGACCGATTCTGGGCAGTTGTCGAACGTGCAGTTTCAGGATTTGCACTCGGTAACGCAGCTGGGGACCCTTTCTTCAATATTCCGGAGTCTCTACTACTTCCGCTGACATGGGATAGTGATGGTCCTGCTGAAAAGCATTCGCAAATTGCAGGTTCAAGCAACGTCGACAATTTGTTTGATCTCGGGAACACAGTGCTTGTGCATCGAGCGGGCTGTGTCGAGGCGGGCGACCGATCGGCTTTGAAGGTCGGGCTATTTGCTTCTTGGGAAGATAGAGTCGAGCGCATTATGAAGCGTGAAGGCTTGAAGTCAGTATCAGACGCCAAGAACACTATTGATCGTCGCGAGAAGCTCCAGCGAGAGTATTTCGGTGACGTTTATGGCGTACAGCCCGAAGACCCTAGCCTGTACGACATTGTTGTCGATACAAGTTCGGAAAACATTCCGGTTGCGTCGATAAAAGTCGCACGGTTTGCTCGTCAGAGTCTCGCACTACAAACTGCGTAATATTTCGTCAGCAGAGTTTTGTTTGGCTTTCACGCTGGATTCACGCGTATAGAGTTATAGTGAACTCGACAGTATCGGACTCGAATTTCCAGTTGATATTTTTGATTCGGGTTCAAAATCTTAATCACGAAGTAAAAGTGAATTAATGCTAACTACGCTAGCGACCGAAATAATGTCGACTCCAGTAATAACTATTACGGCCGACAAGCCTGTTTCTGAGGCAGCGCGGATAATGCTCGATAAGAACGTTGGATCACTTGTCGTTGTCGATGAGAGTGGGCAGTTCGTGGGTCTGATGTCGGAATCTAAGTTCTTGCCAGAAGAAACTGTTCTTCCCTATCTTCGGCAGTCGGTATTGCGAATACTCGGAAGTGAGTTAGGCGACCCAGAGAACATCGAAGAGGTTATCGAGAACACTCGGAATACGCTGGTTGGCGATTCAATGCGGAAGGATGCTCCGACCGTTTCACCTGATACGCACCTTGGTGAAATTGCGAAACTTATGGTCGAAGGTGAATCGCACCATCTGCCTGTCCTCCTAGAGAACAAACCTGTTGGCATGATCTCAAGGCACGATCTGCTTACGCTTTTCGCCTCGTCCGACTAGAGAATCAGCCGGATTTTAAATCCCGGCTAGGGTTACTCGACCCTCGTTGATAAGCGCTGTGATTTCCGTCACGTCTTTGGGACTTTCGATGCTCATCCACGTCATATCTGAGTGATATGCCGAGAGCCTGCCCTCTTTTGCAAGGTCTTGGAATGTTGAGGTTTCGTGGTCGCCAATGTCAGGCAGTAGCGATTCGATATTGCGATCGAACAGGTAGACACCCGCATTGATCCAGAACGGTAAACTTCCCTTTTCGATGAAATTTGTCACAACGTTTTTATCGTTCGATTCCACCACGCCGTACTGGCTTGGGTACGGAACCAGCATCATCGTTCCTACAGCACCAGACTCTTCGTGTAGTTTTGCGATTGGGTCCAGTGGTTGGTTCGTGATGATGTCGCCGTTGGCTACGAGCACGTTCTCGGCATCCTGAGGTACGAACGAAAGGCCTTGTTTGATAGCCCCTCCACGTCCGAGTGGCGATTTCTCCATCGAATAGTGCGCTGTTATTCCGTGTTCAGATCCATCGCCGAAGTAGTCCTGAATCATTCCGCCCATGCAGCCGGTCAGGAACACGACATCGGTGACTCCTTGAGCCCGCATCCAATCAACCTGGTAGCCGATGATTGGTTTTCCGTTGATTTCGACCATTGGTTTTGGTCGGTTATCGGTAAGTGGACGAAGTCGTTCGCCTCGCCCTCCGGCGATGCTTAGCGCAAAGAAACGATCAGACATATGGTCCCTTCAGGTCGATTTACGATCCGATGTGTGGGGGAAGGTTACCAGTAGCTCTAAGTTAGTTCGAGATGTGAACGAGTACGACGTTCAGTGAAGTTGACGGACTATCTAGATGATCGAATCGACTATTCGTCCTAGGAGGCCCTGCATCGATCGTCGGTCTTCGATCTGTTCTTCGGAGTCTAACGCGCCGCGTGACGAATAGATACCCGGCGACTGCACAACTACGAGGTCGAGGCTTGGGCAGACCCAGATGTGCTGATTTCCGGCTCCGCTAGCGGCGAACGAGTCTTTGGGAAGATCGGGCCAAATTTGCCCTTGATCGTTGCACCAAAATCCGAGACCGTACACGTGTCGGTCAGCGGGCTCATTTTCGAGTATTTCGTCGGAAACTTTTGTGGCTTTGTCGATCCATTCAGCTGGAATAACCTGGGTTCCGTTCCAGTTTCCTCTGTTCAGCCAAAGCCAACCCATTCGAGCCATGTCTCGCAGGGTCATCTGGTACGAAGTCATGTACCCGAATACACCGAGTTTCGCTTCGGCGTGTATTTCAAAATTGCCGTACATCCACGACCAGCTGCCGTCGATGACATCTCGGATTTTCCACTCGGTAAGAGTTCCGAATCCGGCTCCCTGCTCAGGCTTTGAAGTCTTGTAAAGGCTGTATGCCGATGCGATGGCGTGTGTGAGGATGTTCATACCGAAGGTTTGGTAGTTGAAAACCTTTCCTGGAGCTTCATCAGGTTTCATAAATCCAGAGGTATTGCCGATCAGCTGTTTGAAAGTGATTCCTTTGTTTTCAGGAAACGCGTAGCGACCTTCTTTGGGACCTTCTCCTGGTGCGACATCGAGCATCTCAGGGTAGTAGTCGGCGACGCGGTCGTTTTCTGACTTGATCACACCTTCTTGAATGGCAATTCCGAGAACGGATGAGAAGGTCGATTTCGAAGCCGAAGCCTGATGAACTTTAGCAATTGGATCGGATCGGAAAATCCACTCGGCAGCAATCTTCCCATGACGGGCTATAAGGATTCGATACGGCTGATCTACTGCTATTTCAGCTTGATACCGCCCTGCTTCGGCTAATTTCGTTCTATCGAATCCTAGATCTTGAGGTTCGGCTTCTTCCCAGTTTTTTCCGGGCCAAACACGCGTGGTGTAGGTCTGAGGTATTTGTGATTGGCTGACGCTGACAGCTTGATCCAAATCACCAGCACCCAACGATTTGCGCACCGCCATCGACATATCGTGAAGGCGCATTTTATTTGGCAATTCGAGCTGGAAGCGGTTCGTTATGTAGGCGACTGATATATCGTCGGTTAAGCTCGCCCATCCAGTGCAAGTGCCCATGCCACCGTGACCGACGGTAGTTGAGTTGTCGCTGCTTGCGTACTGATTTGGTGGCGTGGACGGCAGCCGTACTCCGAGACCAACTCGTGAGTGGTTTCCTGATGCTTCGTCTGCGCCTTCTGCATGAAGCGAAGCGACATCAGCGATCACTTCTTCAGGTAGCCATGGAATGCCGTTCAACTTGCCTTTGCCTGATATCGCTGAGTAGAACTTTGCGACATCGCTCGCAGTTGTGATCATCGATCCGGCAGGCATCGTTATTTGAGCCCTTGCCAATGCATTCATCTGAGCGACGGTCGTCGTGTCAGGCCATTCGTCACTGGCGTCGATCGGTACAAGTCGTCCGAACTCAGACTGGTCGATGCTGAAAGTTGTGTTCTTCAGCCCAAGTGGCAACGCGACTTCACGGGCGAAGGCTTCATCGAACGTTAGCCCCGAAATACGAGCAGCGATTTCACCGACAATCCAGCCAAAAGTACGCGAGTGGTAGCGGACTGTTTCGCCGGGTACGGTCAGGGGACTCATGTCTTCGATGTGAGATATCACTCGGCCCCAATCGTTGTAGTCGTTGGGTGGAATTGTCTCGTTGGAGGCGAGGCCTGCGGAGTGAGACAAGACATGCCCGATAGTTACTGACGATTTGCCTCGTGTTCCAAACTCAGGCCAAATCTCGGCGACCGGGGTGTCCCAGTCGAAGTGACCACGTGCTTTGTATCGCCACAGCACTGCAGCCGCGAGTGGCTTGCCCATCGAGAACACACGAAACAAAGGTGAGGCGTGTGCAGCGCCACGAGTGAGGTCGACAACTTGTTTGCCGTCTTTGAACACTGCAAGAGTGGCCGCTGAATGTAGGCCGTCTACGAACTGTCGATTGAACTCACCGGCAATCATGTTTGGAGTGGGTACGTCAGATTGGGAGATGTGCTGTGTCATGTTGAGTGGGATAGTGACGTACTTGGCGAGGTGTTGTAAACGAAACAGGATAATCTTCGTCTAATCACAGCGGTGTCGCAATTGGCACGTCGTGAAGAGTGATCGGATAGAGAAGCGGTTAGTGATGCCAGGCAGGGGAAGCACCGCCGCAGATCGTGCCTAAGAATTTAGGCGCTTGTCTCGAAGTGCAGACTAAGGTCATGTTACAGAGCGGTATTCCTTGGAAAGTGATCGAGGAAAAACGACAATTCGTGAGCCGTCTGCGTGGTACAGTGGCGGACTTAGCGTGTGATCGGAATGTCTCGGGTTTCTTTCATGCCCGCGATGAACACCTTTTTGCCCATTAGTGAGACTTTTTGTGACTATTGAAACAAGAGCAAACGCCGACGGACTAGATTTCAAACAATTCGGAAAGCGATACCGAAAAGTTGATGGTGACGAGAAGGTAACTGGGCAGGCAGTGTTCGGTGCCGACTTCACAGCGCAGGGATCGCTGTTCGCCAAGTTCGTACGAAGTCCTCATGCACACGCCCGCATCGTATCTATCGATACTTCGGCTGCTGAAGCGTTGCCGGGAGTAGAAGCAGTTTGCACCGCCGCCGACTTCCCTTCCGAAGTTTCGGGCGACGTCGATACGGGTGAAGTCGAGATCGGCATTCAGTTCCTCGCGAACCTCATCATGGGGCGTAGGAAAGCGTTATTTGAAGGACACCCGGTAGCAGCCGTTGCCGCTACCGATATTCACATTGCTGAAGAAGCGGCACGGCTTGTGAAAGTTGAGTACGAAGTTCTTCCTGCTGTGACCGACCCTATTGAGGCGATGTCGCAGGATGCGCCGCTTCTCCACGAAGGTCTGATCGCAACATCACTTTCTGGTTCTGCCGATGCACCGAGCAATATTGCTGGGCACATGGAAGGCGGAAAAGGCGACGTCGAAAAAGGATTTGCTGAATCCGATGTTGTGGTTGAACGAACGTACCGAACTGCGCTCGTTCATCAGGGCTACCTTGAGCCAGAAGCCGAAACTGTTCACTGGCACGCCGACGGTCGACTGGATGTTTGGGCCAACTCGCAGGGTACGTTCCCGCTTCGCCAAAATATGTCTAATTTGCTGGGTATTGATGTAAGTAAGATCAAAGTAATCCCGCTCGAAGTTGGTGGAGCGTTTGGTGCAAAGAACACTCCTCGGGTCACGCCGGTCGCTGCGATACTTTCGAAAAAGGCAGGCAAGCCGGTAAAAATCGTTCTCACTCGTGAAGAGGTTTTGAAGGCGACTGGTCCGGCATCGGGTGCGGTTGTAACTGTGAAGATGGGCGCGACCAAGGATGGAGTTCTTAAAGCAGCGCAGTCTCGATTGGTGTTCGGTGCGGGTGGGTTCCCTGGATCGCCAGTTCTGCGAGGTATGCAGACGATATTCGCTTGCTACCAGCCTGAAAATTCCAAGGTCGATGCGTATGACGTTGTAACCAACGCTCCACGTGTTGCTGCGTATCGAGCACCGGGTGCAACCGTTGCTACTTTCTGTGGCGAATCGACTCTGGACGATTTGGCTCGTGTCATTGGTATGGATCCGATCGACTTTCGTATTAAGAACGCTGCGAAGACCGGCGACACCAACGTCGACGATGAGGAATACACACGTATCGGAATCGTCGAAATGCTCGAAGCGGTGAAAGCATCGGACGAGTACACCCGACCCGTTAAGAAGAGCGAGAACGGCTGGCCGGTAGGGCGTGGAGTCGGAATCGGCTGGTGGCCGTGTGGGATCGAAATTTCAAGCGCACGTGTCATGGTGAACCACGACGGTGGAGTCGATGTGACGATCGGAGCAGTCGACCTGCACGGCGTTCGCACAGGAACTGCTCAGGTTGCGGCAGAGACGCTCGGTATCGAGCCTGAAGAGGTCAACGTCCACACGGCCGATACTGAAGGCATTCCATACACCGGAAATGCAGCAGGTTCTAGAATTACTCGAACCCTGAGTCAGGCCGTATACAAAGCTGGAACTTCAGTGATTCAGCAGATGAAAGAAAAGATGGCTGACCGATTCGGCGTCGAGGCTGAGTTTGTCGAATACGAAGACGGATATTTCTATGCCCGTGATAATCAAGATTCCAAGGTGTCGTTCAAAGATGCTGGATCGGCTGTAACGAAGAACGGATCGAACGTTGTTGCCACTGCTTCAAACGACCCTGGCATGCGGCCTGCGAACGGCTACGCAATGGCAGTCGCTGATGTCGAAGTCGACCCAGACACTGGCAAGGTTCAGTTGACCGATTTCACGCTGTTCCAAGATGTTGGCAAGTGCATCAACCCTACTCAGGTCGAAAGCCAGATGCAGGGTGGCGCTGTGCAGGGCATCGGTTGGGCACTTTCTGAAGAGTATGTTTACGACGATCAAGGTCTGATGAGAAACGCTTCGTTCCTCGACTACCGGATGCCGACCGCTCTGGATTTGCCGATGATCAATACTGTCATTCTTGAAACTCCAGCCGATGACGGAGCGTTCGGGATCAGAGGAGTCGGCGAACCACCGATCATTCCTCCGCCAGCTGCTATTGGAAATGCCATTAAAGACGCTATCGATGTTCGAATGACGCGGCTGCCGATGAGTCCGCAACGTGTGTTCGAGGCGATGAAAGATTCGTCATCGTAAGTTGTTGATTGAACCATTTGTAAGCTCGAATTCGATCTCTTGAGAATAGACATCCAGAGGTAATTGAGTATTGTCCGAAGATAAAACCGCTCCGTTTCTGGGCGATTGGAAAGATCCGGGTCTGACCCCGGGTCAAATTAAGCTGACATTGATCGGTGTGATGTTCGCGATGTTCCTCGCGTCGCTCGATCAGACGATCGTTGCGACTGCGATTCCTCGGATCATGGCTGATCTCGATGGCTTCGACCGTTTTACGTGGATATCAACGGCTTACATAGTGGCTTCGACCTCGGTTGTGCTAATCACCGGGGCTGTATCCGACGTTTACGGTCGGAAGTGGTTGTTCGTCGGTGCGATAGCGATATTCCTTGTTGGCTCTGCACTCGCTGCGGCGTCACCGACCATGAATGCTCTGATTGTTTTCAGGGGCATCCAGGGTTTGGGTGGCGGAATGATTATGGCTTTGTCGTTCGTGACGATTGCCGACTTGTTTCCGCCGAACGAACGAGCCAAGTACATGGGAATTGTCTCGGCGATGTTCGGTGTTTCGTCGGTTCTGGGTCCAACAGTGGGCGGGTTCATTACCGACCAGCTTTCTTGGCAGTGGATTTTCTTGGTGAACATCCCACTTGGTATTCCAGTGATAGCGCTGTTCATCAAGCTATTCCCTAACGCCAAAAAAGAAGGACCCAAACGAAAGATCGACTTTGGCGGCGCTGTATTGGTCGTGTTTGCGATAGTTCCAGGGCTACTTGGACTTTCGTGGGGAGGAAACCAGTACGAGTGGTCTCATCCTCTTGTGGCTGGCTCACTAATATTTAGTGGTGTTGCTCTGGCCGTATTCGTTTTTTACGAGACCCGCATTTCCGAACCGCTTCTCCCTCTCGCAGTGTTCAAAAATCGAATCGTGGGAGTCGCATTGCTGGTCACATTCTTGACCGGGTTTGCGATGTTCGGCGCAATATTCTTCATTCCGTTGCTGTTCCAGGGAGTGCTGGGAGCGTCCCCTACAGCGAGTGGAAGTTTCCTGACTCCGATGATGCTAGGTATCGTGTTTGGAGCGGCTTCTAGTGGTCAGATACTGGCTCGAACCGGTGGTCATTATCGACTTCAGGGGATCGTCGGCGTGTCGATCATGGCGACCGGGATGTTCCTGCTGAGTAGAGTATCGGGCGATACCACGCACGCTTATGCACTTATCTCGGCGGTCATCATGGGATTCGGGCTTGGTACATCGTTTCCGCTTTTCACTATTGCCGTGCAGAACGGTGTGCCGCAGCAGTTCTTGGGTGTTGCGACTTCATCGACACAGTTCTTCCGATCGATCGGGGGGGCTATTGGTCTGGCGCTGTTCGGGTCGTACATGGTGCGCCAGTTCAAAGATGGCATGCAGGAGAATTTACCTGCTGAGGCATTTGAGACTGTTCCTCCTCAGCTGCTCGATCAGATCACCAGCAATCCAAACGCTTTGTTGAATTCCGAAGGCTCAGAGAGTTTGAGGAATGCATTTGCGGCTTCTGGTGAATCAGGGATTGCTCTTGGAGATCAGGTATTCGGAGCGATTCGAGAGTCGTTGGCGGGTGCTATCGGAGATGTGTTCTTCCTGGCATTCATTTTCGTCGTTATCGCTGTGGTGGTCACCACGTTGATTCGAGAAGTTCCGTTACGTAAACGCGGAGCGCCACCTCAATCGTCTCCGAACACCGACGCTGCACCAAGTAAATAGTCTGCGGTGTGCCGTCGACTAATCGCTGCGTTCCCCAGCCGTTCGTTTTCTACTTTAGCGATTGGGGGATATCGGCCGACAAAGCGATTTTGAGTTCAATCTAGCGATCAGTTAAGTTATATCGGCGTTGATTGCAGTCCGATTCCCCAGCGGCGCTCCGATTGATGTTTGGTTGCTTTCCTGCATGGCGCTCCGCCGGGCACGAGTCACAATTAGATTGCGTAAATCGCGGTGTAGTGCACAAGAAGTCGCCTCGATTTAACTTTAGGATTAACCGCCTAATGAACTTTTGACACTGTGTGAACTGTTCACCGGCCCGGACACATCACTATGCATACAGATCAAAATCAAATAGCAACCGAACTTATCGCTGCACTAGGCGTTCTCGGCCAAGCTCAAGAGCTTGGAGCCGGTGACGACAAGTTGTCGGAACTTGCGGCGCGCGTTAGAAGTGCTGAGAGCGAGTTCAGGGTTTTGTTCGGTCAGAGCGCCGTAGCTTAGAGCTACCTTCTGCGCCTGATAATTACGCCAACCGCGGTAGCTTTTCTTACTGCGCCCGGCTTTCTTACTGTCACTTCCACCGACTGAACGCGTTCGTCTTCGAGGCAGATTTCGGCTACTCGCGACGCTAGTGCTTCGACCAACCCGTAGCTTGAAGCTTCGATCTCTGCTGTCACAGCTTTAGACACTGTTCGATAGTTGATCGTGTCTTCGATGGCATCTGACGCGCCGGCTGCCGAGAGATCGACGTTCATCTCGATGTCGATGGTGATGCGCTGCTTTGTAAGGCGCTCCCAAGGATTTATTCCGATTACGCAGTCGAGAACGAGTCGCTCGATGCGAACAGTGTCGAGTGGGCCAGAATTATCAGATGAAGAGGATGATGTGAGCGGAGACATTGATTATTTCGTGCTGAGAGTGAATCGAGTCGGTTAGCCGGAAGTTGTAATCAGGGCAATCGTTGAGAGAGGAGGCTATTGAATGTGCCTACCCCCATCGACGTTGATGGTTTCGCCGGTAATGAAGTCGTTTTTAATGAGCATCAGCATAGCATCGGCTACTTCGTTGAGCGATCCCATTCGATCTGCAGGGCCTAGGTCAATTTCAATTTCGCTGCGCGGTCGATCAAGAGGAATATCGGATGGCGGGAGTATTGCCCCAAGAGATATCTCGTTGGCTTGTATATGTGGTGCCAGTGAAAGCGCCAGCGTGCGGGTAAGCCCTGAAAGAGCAGATTTGGTAATACCGTAGGCGAATCGAGTCGGACGGGCTGTGCGCCAATCGTTGAGGTTGATGACTTTGCCAGGAGAATCGGACGTTAATTGAGCCTGCATTGCCTGAGCGAGGATGAACGGTGCTCGAACGTTTATAGCGAAGTGGCGATCCCAATCGTCTATCGATACGTCTTCGAGTCCGACCTTTTCAAATATTGAAGCGTTGTTGATCAATATTTCGATTGGTCCGAGCCGTTCAGCGACAGTGTCGGCGAGTGATGCCACCTGTACCGTATCTTCGAGGTTTGCCTGAATGGCTACAGCTTCCCTACCCATCGATTGAATCAATGCGACTGTTTCGTTTGCGTCTTGCTCAGATTGTCCGTAGTGAACTGCTACTCTGCAGCCTGAATCGCCGAGCGCCAGAGCAAGTGATCGACCGACTCTTCTCCCTGCGCCTGTGACGAGGGCAACTTTTCCATTTGGATCCATGTGGCAGAGGTTCTCTGATTACGGCTGGGTAGTGATCGTTATTTATTGGTATCTATTAGCGAACGTGGCTGAAAAATTCTTCTCGAGTCGAGGGATTTTTCTTGAACTGACCGCGCAGAGCGCTCGTGGTCATCGTTGTGTTCGGCTTGCGCACGCCTCTCATCGCAGCGCAAAGGTGCTGTGCTTCTACGACTACACCAATGCCAGCTGGCTGGATTAGTTCGTCGAGGGTTAGGGCGATCTGTTGGGTCATTCGTTCTTGTACTTGAAGTCTTCGAGCGAACATTTCGACCATACGTGGAATTTTCGATAGCCCAATAACTTTGTTGTTGGGCAAATATCCGACGTGGGCTTTTCCGTAGAACGGTAACAAGTGGTGTTCGCAGAGCGAGTAGAAGTCGATGTCTTTCACTACGACCATTTCGTCGTATTCGACATCGAACATTGCGCCGTTAAGAAGCTCAACGGGATCGGTTGAGTAGCCCGAGAGTAGTTCGTCGTACATGTTGGCGACACGTTTTGGAGTGTCGGCAGTGCCTTGGGCGTCGACGCCATCACCAACGGCCTGCAGCATCGATACGACACCGTCGGCGATTACTTGCTTGCAAGCGGCTCCGATCAGCGCACCATCTTCGAAATCGAACTTGGCGGTTGATAGGTCGGTCGAAATTTCTTTGATGGACATGTTCTAGGTTTCCGGTTGCTGATTTCGGTTCGGTATAGGCATTTGATGCGTGCACCCGTGTAGAGAGTTCTCACGAATCCTAGCAGCGAGGTGTGGATTGAGACGAAATTAGATTAATTTCTAGAATTGTCAATTACGCCAGAACCGCCAGATATCGCTGTAATGAAGTGAACCTCGGTATCAGGTTCTAACTTCTGTAGCAGACCTCTTCGGGTCGCCATATGGCCCACAATTGCCGCCAGCCCCGGCTTGAGCCGACCTTCTTCAACGAGATGGTCGCCCGTGCCGGGGTAGGCAGCTTCCAGATTATCGATCAGCTCGCCAAGAGTCTTGGCGGCTATTTCTACCCGCTCTGCGCCATCAGCGTACTTGCGCAGAGCGTAAGGGAGGAAGACCGTTGCCATTTTTAACTCCCTTTCAGATCGTTAGAGGTCAAATACGACCTGTTTGAATCTAATTCGGTAGAACTAATTAGTCGCCGTTAAGTGCTTCTAGGATTCGACCAGGCTTCACTGGAAGTGAGTAGAAAGGCTTGCCGACTGCTTCCTTCACTGCCTGTGTAGCGGCAGAAAGCGGTGGGCAAATCGGAACTTCACCGATTCCACGAACACCGTAAGGGTGCAGTGGGTTCGGAACTTCGACCATGATCGTGTCGATCATAGGCATGTCGAGCGAGGTAGGCATGCGGTAGTCGAGGAACGACCGGTTGGCCATAGCTCCTTCATCAGTGATGAAGTATTCCTCGTTTAGCGCCCAACCAAGACCTTGAACAACACCACCCTGAATCTGACCTTCAGCGTACTGAGGGTGAACTGCTTTTCCGACGTCCTGAACAGCTGTGTATCGAATAACATCGGTCTTGCCAGTGGCCAGGTCGACTTCGAGGTCACAAATGTGAACGCCGTAAGCGTTACCGGCTTCGGCAAGGTTTACGGAAGAAGTCGAGGTCGCTGGCCCACCAGTTGGGCCGAGCTTGCCGGCCAGTTCCTGAATTCCAATCGAGTCGCCGTTCGCAGTGAACGTACCTTCGTTGAAGTCGATTTTGTCGGCACTGGTCTCCCAGAGGTCGGCAAGTCGGCTCTTCAACTCAACAACAAGCTTATGAGCAGCGTTGTAAGCGGCTAGACCAGTTGTGTAAGTCGTTCGAGATCCACCAGTAACACCTGTGAATCCGATTGAGTCGGTGTCAGGAATTGAAGGATGAAAATCCTCAACAGGGATTCCGAGAACTTCAGCTGCCTGCATGGCGATAGAAGTTCTCGTTCCACCAATGTCGGCAGAACCTTCGTTCAACATAACCGTGCCGTCGTCCTGAAGCATCAGGTCACAAGTCGACTTACCGCCACCGTTCATCCAGTAGGCAGAAGCGATACCGCGACCGCGTGCCTTGCCAGCAGGAGCATCACCAAGTGGAGAGTTCCAGTGGTCGGATTCTTTAGCAGCTACGAGACATTCTTCAAGACCAACACGAATGAACTGCACACCGTCACCACGTCGGGTGCCTTCGTGAGCAGCGTTGTCGAGTCGGAACTGAATCTTGTCGAAGCCGAGTTCGTCACAAATTTCGTCGATTACAGTCTCGATAGCGAAAGATGCCTGCGGTGAGCCAGGTGCTCGGTATGCAGCTGACTTTGGCTTGTTTACGAGAACGTCGTAACCAGTGATTCGGGATACAGGAAGATTGTAGCAAGCGAATACACAGATTGCTGCTGCGCCAACTGCTGATCCGGGGAATCCGCCGGCTTCGAGCATGAGATCGGTATCGGCGGCTTGAATCTTGCCGTCTTTGTTTACACCGATTTTCATTCGAATCTTGCCACCTGGTGCTGGACCAGTAGCTTCAAATACGGATGATCGATCCATGACCAGCTTCACTGGGCGTCCACCCGATTTTCGGGAGAGAAGCGCGGCGATAGGTGCGAGGTAAACAACGGTCTTGCCTCCGAATCCACCACCGATTTCGACGTAGTTAACTTTGACCTTGGATTCAGGGTGATGCAGAAGACCTGCGACCTGAGATCGGACACCGAACGAACCTTGCGTGCTCGACCAGACGGTTAGGTTGTCGTCCTGCGCCCAGATTGCGGTTGCGTTGTGTGGTTCGATGTAGCCCTGGTGAATCATCGACATCGTAACTGTTCGTTCGATTACGAGGTCGGAATTTGCAAATGCATCTTCGACGTTGCCGAACTCATGTCGAAAAACTCTAGCGACGTTTGTGTTCTCGACTTTTTCGCCTAGGTGGTCGCCTACGAGACCTTCGAGGATGACCTCTGCGCCGTCAGCCATTGCAGCGTCGACGTCGGAGATGGCTGGCAGAATTTCATATTCAACCTTGATCGCCTGAGCGGCAATTTGGGCTGTGTTTCGGTCGACAGCTGCTACAGCGGCAACAACGTGCCCCTTGTAGTGAACTTTCTTATCGGCCATAACGTTCGACTGACCACGTCGGAGGTTCACTGTGCCTTCGCCGGTTTCGATGGTCTTGTCATCGGCCTGCGGGAAGTCATCGTGAGTGAGAACGGCGAATACGCCTTCTATTGCTTCGGCAGCCGAAGTGTCGATGCTCTTGATTCGAGCATGCGCGTGCGGGCTGCGAATTACGTCGCCCCAAATTAGGCCAGGGACTTTTACGTCTCCACCATAGATAGCTCGACCAGTCACCTTGTCCAGAGCGTCGTGCCTGATTGGTGAGTTGCCGATTACTTTGTAATCAGTTTTCGTCTCGTAGGTTGCAACCATTCGATTTCCTCGTTGGATCTTCCCTTTTAGAAAGAGGGCTTAGATCCGATTATTGAGCCAGTTCAAAATTCTGTTGGAAACAAGTTGGCCGGGAAGTTGGGAAATCCAACACCCGACCACTCGATTCATTACTTATCAATCAGCCCGAACAAGTTCGTCAGTAGTCCTATTTCAGGGCTTTGAGAATGCTGCCTGCATTCATAGGTGTGTTGTAGAGCCGCTTGCCTATCGCATCGTTGATCGCATTTGCGATTGCTGGAATTGGAGGGCAGATCGGAGTTTCACCAACGCCACGCACACCGTAAGGGTGGAGTGGGTTTGGTACTTCGACCAGAACGGTTTCGATTAGTGGTAGATCAAGCGTTGTTGGCATGCGGTAGTCGAGGAAGCTGGAATTGGCCATCTTGCCATCGTCCTGCATGTAGTACTCCTCGTTTAGCGCCCAGCCGATTCCCTGAGCTGATCCGCCCTGCAACTGTCCTTCGACATATGCTGGGTGAATTGCAGTTCCGACGTCTTGTACAGCGGTGTATCGGATTATGTCGCTCTTGCCAGTAGCAAGGTCGATTTCTATATCGGCAATGTGCATACCGAAGCCGTCACCAGCCGATTCGAGGTCGACACTACCGGTTGAGTTCGCAGGACCACCGAGGTCGTCGAGCTTACCGGCGAGTTCTTTGAATCCGATTGTCTTCTGAGCTTCAGCCTTAGAACTGAATGAGCCATCGTTGAATTCAACATCGTCTTTGTTGATGTCCCAAAGAACGGCTACCCGTTCCTTTAGCACGTCCACCAGGTTGTTGGCTGCGATCCAGCAGGCGTAACCGGTTGCGTAGGTAGTTCGAGAACCACCAGTCACATCGGTGTAGCCGATAGATTCTGTGTCGCCAACGGTAGGTCGAACGTCATGTGCTCCAATGCCGAGCACTTCAGCAACATGCATTGCCATCGAGGTTCGGGAGCCACCGATGTCGGTCGATCCTTCTGTCAACTGAACGGTTCCATCGCTGTTTACGGCGAGGTTTGCAGATGACTTGAGTCCGATGTTGAACCAGTAGCCACTTGCTATTCCGCGACCGCGAACTTTGCCTTCTGGAGCATCGCCAATAGGGGCGTTCCAGTGAGCAGATTCTTTTGTAGCTTCGAGAACTTCCTGCATTCCGATCTTCGAGAACAGAACTCCGTCTCCACGGCGAGTTCCTTCTTTAGAAGCGTTATCGATTCGGAAATTCAGTGGGTCCCATCCGGCGTTTTCACATAGCTCGTTTACAGCCGATTCCATTGCGAATGCGACCTGAGGCGAACCTGGCGCTCGGTATGGAGCTACCTTTGGCTTGTTTACGAGAACGTCCCAACCGTCGATACGGGTGTTTGGAATTTCATAAGGAGCGTAAATACACATAGCGGCTGGACCGATGAAGGCACCAGGGTTGGCGCCTGCTTCGAACCAGATGTCGGCGGTAGCAGCAGTCAACTTGCCGTTGGCGTCTGCACCGAGCTTGACGATCATTCGAGCACCCGGTGTTGGACCAGTGGTCTCAAACACGGCTGTTCGTTCCATGACCATTTTTACTGGGCGCTGCGACTTCTTAGAGAGAATCGCTGCGAGAGGCTCGAAGTAGACCGGAATCTTTCCTCCAAAGCCGCCACCTATTTCGGTTGGTGTGACCTTCACTCGAGAAACATCAACTTGAAGAATTCCGGCGATTTGGGTTCGTGCCGGGAATGCGCCCTGCGTGCTCGTCCAAATCTTGATTCGGTCTTCTTCGTCCCACGTTGCAGTTGCATTTTGGGGTTCGATGTATCCCTGATGGACCATCTGCATGTTGTACTCGCGTTCAACGGTGTGAGCTGCAGATGCCATTGCACCTGCGACATCGCCGAACTCGTGCCGAACGTGAGCCGCCATGTTGGTGTTTGTTACATCTTCACCGAGGTCGTCTCCAACCATGTCGGGGAGAATTATCGGAGCATCGTCTTTCAGCGCATCAACTACGTTAGTAACTGATGGCAGAACTTCGTATTCAACAACGACTTTACGAGCAGCTTCTTCTGCTGTGTATCGATCGATAGCAGCGATGGCTGCTACCGGGTGACCACGGTAAAGAACCTTTTTGTCGGCCATCAATTTGTTTGATGCCCACTTGAAGTTGATGTTGCCTTCACCGAGGTCGACAAGTTTGCTTTCGGCCTTCGGCATGTCTGCGCCAGTTATGACCGCAAATACGCCTTCATGGGCTTCAGCAGCCGATGTGTCGATCGACTTGATGTTGGCATGAGCGTGAGGGCTTCGAACGCAGACTGCCCAGATTAATCCAGGTAGTTTTACGTCTGCGCCGTATATTGCTCGACCAGTTACTTTGTCGTATCCATCGTGACGAATTGGGCGTGTTCCAACTACTTTGTAATCGGTTTTCGGCTCAAATGTTGCGACCATAATGTTCTCTCCGTACCTGAATTAGACTGGGCCAGATGTAGTTTGAAAGCTGTCGCCTAATCCGTTATTTCCGAGAATTTTAGGAAAAATGGGAATCTTGGATAGTCGACAGCCATCTGGGATTGCGTCTTAGTCACTTGCCTTTTGTACAGCTCGGACAATCTTATCGTAGCCGGTGCATCGGCAGAGGTTTCCTGCGAGCCAGTGTCGGATTCGACCTTCAGTAGGTGAAGGTTCGTTGTCCAGTAGGCCTTTTGCAGCTACGAGGAAGCCCGGAGTGCAAATACCGCACTGCAATGCTGCCTCTTCTAGAAATGCCTGCTGAAGAGGGTGGAGACCCTCTGGAGTTGCCATTCCTTCGATTGTGCTGACTTCCTTGCCGTTTACTTCTGCGCCTAAAACGAGACAGGAGTCGACGATTCGGCCGTCAATGTTGACCGTGCAAGCACCACAGTTGCCGTCAAGACAACCTTCTTTGGTGCCGGTAAGGCCAATTAGTTCACGGAGTGTATCGAGCAAGCTCATGTAACCAGGCACGAGTAGTTCGTGCTGCTGACCATTTATGGTCGTAGTTACGTGAACTTTGCTCGGTGAGTTAGTAGTCATTGGTGCGTTAGCCCCTTGCCCGTTCAACGGCCTTGTTGATCATTCGGCCAGTGAGGACTTCTACGAGTTGTTTTCGCTGTTCGATCGTACCGCGCATGTCGGTAATTGGTGTTGCAGCATCCCTAGCAAGAGCAGAGGCAGCGGCGATTGTCTCGTCGTTGACTGGCTTACCAGCAAGGCTGTCGCCAGCGGCTGACGCCAAAATAAGCGTTGGTCCGACAGATGCTAGAGCGATTCGTGCAGATTCAAAGTTCTTGCCCGAAGCATCGAGCTGAACGAAGACGCCGACACCGGCTACAGCAATGTCCATCTCATTTCGAGGGATGAACCGTGTGTAGGCAGCGCCAGAATTCGCGGCAGGCTTAGGAACTTCGATGCTGACGAGAAGTTCGCCAGCTTTGAGTACCGTTCGGCTTGGGCCGGTGCAGAAATTCTCAATAGCAACTTCGCGAGTGCCGTTGACACTTGCGATTTTTGCAACCGCACTGAGTGCGATTAGAGATGGGATTCCGTCACCAGACGGGGCAGCGTTGCAAAGGTTTCCACCGAGGCCAGCACGAGACTGAATTTGGATTCCACCGATGATCGATGCGCCATCGACAATGCCAGGGTACTGGGCAGCTATTTCGCTGTTGTCGTATACCTGGTAGCAAGGCACGCCTGCGCCAATGCTGAGACCACTGCCATTAATGGTTAGTGTCATAAGTTCTGGAATGTTCTTGATGTCGACGACGGCATCTAGCTCCCAGACGTTGGCTCGTGCCTTAACCAGCAGGTCTGTTCCACCTGCAAGTGGTCGGGCTCGATCGCCATGTTTACTTAGCTCGGCAACTGCTTCAGCTACCGTGCTTGGGGCAACGTATGCAAACGGGTGCAAGCGCCCTCTCCTTTCGTGTGTTTATTCAAATAGTTCAAGCTGGCAACACAGAAATATCAGCAAGAAACCCCGGGCTTATTTTTAATATCCGGGCTGGCCATTCGGGCACAGTACAACTTTGTCCCCGAGGTGAGCGCGCTCATTATGCCCACAGGTGGGGGCTAGCCGCAACTAACAATTTGCGAAATGTGGGCAGAGAGAGATATATGCGATAAAGCATAGAAAGTGATTATTTAGTATCAGTGAGGGTTGAGTCGGGCCGAGCTTTTCTCTGTCGAGTCAGATTCCTGCCTTGGTTTTGACCCGATTCCGAAGCTACGGACAAGACGTTGGCCGACCAGTATCGTGGCGAGGCTGGCGATCGCTCCGCCGAGGGTCATGGCGGTTGGTGCGTCGAATCGTTGCGCCATGTAGCCCATGAACAGGCCGCCTAGCGCCGAGGCTCCCCAGGTGAGCTGGTTGATGCTCATCACCCGACCACGGAACTCTTCGTCGACTAGGGTTTGAACCACTGTGGTGTTCATCGTTCCTAGTACGACCTTGAAGCCACCGATGAATCCAGCGACTATTACGGCGATCGCAATTACATCGATACGAGAAAATATTAATTGCGCTGCTCCAAGTCCTAAACCAGCGATAAGGAGATACAATGCCGGCCTGACTCGCTTGCCGATCAGGGTGATCGCAGTCGTGGCGACTAGTCCACCGATACCGGCACCGAGCAGAAGACGTCCGCCCGCATCGAGACCCGTTTCGTAGATCTCATCGGCAAATACGGGCAGAAGCGTGTCGAACGAACTTCCGAACAAGCCCATGGTGACACCGAGCAATATGACAGCTGAAATCGAGCGTTGCTTTTTTAGATAACTGAATCCTTGAAGCAATCCTTGTATTGCCGTTCGGCTCGTTGAGGCTACTTTATGGCCTTCAGTTTTCATCATCATGAGCGTGCCGACCGTGAGCACATAGGAACTGCCGATGATATAGAACAACCCCTCGTATCCCCAATTTGATACGAGGGGTTCGATCAGGATAGGCCCGACGATTGCTGCTGCCCCGAACACGATGGAGTAGAGCGCTATCGCTCCGGCAAGATGTTCTTTTGGAACGATGGTTGCAACCATTGCCGACCGTGACGGTATGTCGAACGCGAGGAGCGTGCCGGTGACAGCCGATATCGCCAGAATGTGCCAGGGTTCAATTGATCCGCTCTGGATTAGTACGCCCGTTCCAAGCGTGACTGCGGCGAACATGAGTCTAGTAAATCGAACGATTTTCAGACGGTTGAATCGATCTGCGAGGACGCCGCCCCACATGGAAAAGATCAACACCGGCAATAAGTTCGCCGTGGCAACGAGTCCGAGCATTAATTCGGACCCTGTTAGCGATCGCATTAGGAATAGGCGACCGTATACCAGCGACCACATGCCTATATTGGAAAACGCCGCGGCTATCCAGAACAGGCGATATTCACGGAATTTGAATGCCGAGTAGCTAGTACCCGACAGAATGGACGAGAGTCCGAGGTTCACTAATTATTCAGCCTTTCAAATGAACTTGTTTCGAGCTAGAAGTTTGTGCGTTTCCCGCGGTTGTTACGATGAACCCAGCGGTGTGCCAAGCTTGTCGAGAAGTCCGCCACCTAGTACGTGAAGGTGAAGATGGTCGACTATTTGGCCGGCGTCGACTCCTTGATTCACCGCCAATCGATAGCCGCCTTCGGAAATGCCAGTTAGTCGCGCTACTCGTGCGCCAATTCGCATCAAGTGCCCGAGGAGCTGTTCGTGCTGCTCTGTGGCTCCGGTTAGATAGGTGACGTGGTCACGCGGGACGATTAGGACATGAACATTAGCGACAGGGTTGATGTCGTTGAACGCCATGCACTGATCGTCGGAGTAGATTTCGGTCGATTGTTCTTCGCCATGGACGATCTTGCAAAACAGGCAATCGTCGTGTCGTAGCTGGTTCTCTTCTTCTTCTGCGGTCCACCACATTAGTAGTTACCTCCTTATAGTCCCATAGCGTTTGCTAATTTCGATTTATGAAACGCTGAATCACCGTAGTCGGTTTTCCAAGCTAGTGCTCTGCGAGTGTACAGGTGCAGGTCATGTTGCCAAGTGAATCCGATAGCACCATGGCACTGATGAGCCGTCCAACATAGTTCAGCAATTTTATCGCTTGCTGCAATTTTCGCCTGTGCTGCGGCGACTACGGAATATCCTTCTTGTGAGAAACTCCACGCCGCAGAATGCGCAAGGTGATTAACTTGCTTTGCCGCTATTGCCATTTCGGCGAGATGATGCTGAACCGCTTGGAACGTTCCTACTGGTCGGCCAAATTGTTCTCGATTGGCTGTGTATTCGACGGTGGCGTCGACAACGGCTCTGCCTAGTCCAGCGAGTTGAGCCGCCCGTGCAACTCCTCCAGCGGCCGTAAGTTCTTCAACTGCTTTGATCGCTTTGTTGCCGGTGGCGATGATGTTGCCTGCTGGTACTTCGAGTTCGTTGAACGTTAGCGACGAAACTGGAACGCCTGATGCGTGGGCTACGGGAGTTTGCTCGACACCGTCGGCTTTCCATATTGGGATAGCAACCAGAGCTGGTTCTTCGTTGTTGATTCGAACGAGAGTCAGTGCGTGGGTTGCCTGTTCGGCGAATGCGACGAATCGTTTTTCGCCGGTTGCTACGAGAGTTGATCCTGATCGAGTGGCGGCAACTTTGACCGATTCGGGATCCCATGATGCATCTTGTTCGACTATTGCCGGGGTGAAGAGAATGTCGCCGTTGGCGATTTGAGGCAATAGGTCGGATTTGAGCGAATCTGGGGCAAAGCGGTCGATTACCCACGAACTAATCGACGATTCGACTAGCGGCGTGGGGGCGAGACTTGCGCCAAGCTCTTCAAGTAGTACTGCCAGATCGCTGAACGAAAGACCCGCTCCACCGTGTTCTTCCGAGATGGTTAGTGATGGCCATCCGAGATCGACGATGTCGTTCCATAGCGAGGTGATAGCTTCGTTATCGCCTTCGGCAACGGCACGAACGATGTCGGATTTAGAACGATCTTGGAGGAATTCTCTAGCCGAGGCTCGAATGAGTTCTTGAGTTTCTGTAAGTCCAAAGTCCAACTGGTGTTCCTATTTGCCCTATTTACGCGGAAGGCCGAGTCCACGTTGAGCGATTATGTTCTTCTGGATTTCGTTGGTTCCAGCAAGAATCGGACCAGACGTGTAGAACAGTCGCATCTTGAAAAATCTGCCCTGAAGCTCAGCCTGCTTCGAGCCGGGTTCGAGAACGCCGTACATGCCTAGAATTTCGACACCGTAGTCGAGAACCTTTAGATAAACCTCAGAGGCGGCGACCTTGCTCATTGAGGCTTCCGATGAAGGTATTTCGCCTTTACCCTGCCGGTAGGAAACGTCGTAGCACATGAGTCGTGCTGCTTCGACTTCCATGTGAAGTTCGGCAAGCTTGATACGAACTGTTGGGTCGGTCTTAGCCGATGTCACGAGCGCTTCATCACTTTTTACGTAGTCGACCATCTCTTCGAGGGCAGCTCGTGCCCACGCTGCGTAGTCGATCCCTGAGCGTTCGAAGTTGAGCACGGTCATTCCGGCTCGCCATCCGTCGTTTAGATCGCCGACCAGATTCGATTTAGGCACGCGAACATTGTCGAACACGACTTGGTTGAAGCTGTGTACGCCTGCCATGTTTACGATCGGAAGAACTTCGACGCCGGGCGATTTCATATCGACCAGAATTAGGCTTATTCCTTTGTGGGGAGCGGCTTCGGGATCGGTGCGAACAAGCATGAACATCATGTCGGCACGGTGTGCGAGCGATGTCCAGATTTTAGCGCCGGTAATTACGAAGGTATCACCGTCAGCAACTGCTCGTGTTTGGAGCGAGGCGAGATCTGAACCTGAGTTCGGTTCTGAGTAGCCCTGACACCACTGGATTTCTCCTCGTGCGATCGAGCCGAGATGTTTTTTGCGCTGTTCTTCGGTGCCAAATCGCAGCAGGGTCGGACCGAACATGCGGGTGCCGAAACGATCATGGCCAGGTGCTCGCCGATACGCCATTTCTTCGGCGAAGATAGTGTTCATCATCGGTGATGAGTCGGAGCCACCGTACTCTTTTGGCCAGCTCATCACGAGCCAGCCGCGTTGAGCAAGTCCTTTTTTTATGTCCTGATTTAGCTCCCAGTGGTCATCGCGCGATTCGTCAGCTGGCCCATGCCAGTCGGCAGGCAGCACATCATCGAGAAATGAGCTTAGCTGGCGTTTGAAATCTTTTTCTTCAGGGGTGAAGTCGAAGCGCAATATGTGAATGTCCGCACGCTGAAATGCGATAGGACTCTCGGTGCGTCAGCTTCTAACCGACAGACACGTAACGGTTTTTACGATGCCCGGAACGCCATGCATTCCGTCGCTAATCAGATCGCCAATACTTTGAAGATCATCGGCTTCTACGACTGCGATGATGTCGAACGGGCCAGTGACGGTGTCGACTGCTTTCATCATCGGCATTTCTTTCAGCGCGTCCGAAACCGCACTGGTTTCTCCCACTGCCGTCTCGACGAGAATGAATGCACGTGTTGCCAAGTGATCTCTCCATTGATTAGTGGCGCAATCCTATTCGCACCGGAACCGAAGTGTCAAAGCCGAAATCGGCGTGATGTTTTGCCCACAGGAATCTTTAGACGCTAGCGGGCTTTGATTGCAACTACTGGTTACATGGGTACTTCGAGGCGACGAACCGTAGCTGACGGTGGTGTCTCAAAGTAGGTCGAGTTGTAAGTACCTGTCCGTCGATCTGTTTGAGCGGCCTTTGCTGCTTCAAACGTCAACCGCTGTGCTGGTGCTGGTTGCTGAGATCGTGAGGACACGGGTCCGGAATCTGCCAACCGACGAGGTGCGAGATCTTGTGATCTGCCTGGGGCCGTGCTGTCGTTGAGTAATGGTCGAATATTGTCTTCGTCTTTGGCTCCGGTTTCGAATTGGAAATTCGAGCTGACTGCCAGTAACGTGAGAATCGTGACAGAGGCTCCCCGAGGAGCGTACATCGCGGTCTCCCACTCACTGATCGTTTGCTGCCGAATACCAATCTCTCTGGAGAGCGCAGTTTGTGAAAGACCTAGGTGAGTACGCAGAGCACGGATGTTGTCTGCTTGCCACTTGAAGTCGGTTGGAGGTGCTTGTCTTGTCAACATAACTAGAAAGCTACGCCGGTTTATTTTCCGACCCCTAGCGTTTTTTTTACGCGCTTAACCGATTTTCGATAATTCAAAAACCGTTTAATTTCCTATTGAGTACCTCTCGCTTACGTTTAGGGCAGCGTGTTGGCAGGGTAAGTGCGAGGTACTAGTCGAACGTGAGCATATCTTCGAAGTGACTTGCATCGTCGAACGGTCCGACGATCGACAAAACAAGGTTTTCGGATTTGATGACACGGTTTGCCGCTCGTTTGATGTCTTCGCGGGTTACGGCAGAAATCTTGGCGATGATTTCATCGACAGTGTCGACTTTGTTCCTAAGAAGCTCTTGTATACCCAAGAAACTTGAAACGGCTCGACTTTCTTCCATACGGAGCATCATTCGACCCTTGGTGAGTTCGAGAGCTTGCTTCCACTCTGCTTCAGTGACTCCATCTCGCATTTTGCCGAGTTCGTTGAGAATGACTGGAATCGCTTCATCGATACGTGCGGGATCGATTCCCGATTCGACAACCAGTGCGCCACAGTCGCTAAGGAAGTGTGCACCGCTGTGGATGTCGTAGGCGAGTCCTCGTTGTTCACGCACTTCTTCGAACAAGCGGCTGCTCATGGTTTCACCAAGAATGACCGACATGATTGAAAGTGCATGGCGATCTGGATCATCGCTAGAGAAGCCAGCGAGTCCGAATGCGATGTGGGCTTGCTCTGTAGGGCGGTGCTCAAGCGCAACCCGCTTCGTTAGAGGCTTCGATTCGTGAGGGAACATCGGGAGAATTTCGCCGTCATGGAGTCCGCCGAGTAGATCGGTGATCTGCTCGACGACGTCAGCATGTTCGATATTTCCGGCTACGGCGATAACCATGTTGGAACCGACGTACTGTGTTTCGAGATATTCGAGCATCTGTTCGCGAGTGATTGCACCAACTGACTCGACGGAGCCGGCAATGTCGCGGCCTAGTGGCTGGTCTGGCCACATTAAATCGTCGAGGAGCATCGCAACACGAGCGCCCGGTGAGTCGTTCGACGCACGGATCTCTTCGTAGACGACTTGCTTCTCTTTGGCGATGTCTTCGTCCTTGAAGAACGAGTTCAACGTCATATCCGAAAGAAGTTCGATGCTATCTCGGTAGTTGGGCTGTGCGACTCGGCACCAGTAGCCGGTAACTTCTCGGTCTGTAAACGCGTTGAGCGTTCCGCCCACGCCTTCTACTACTTCAGAAATCTCTTTGGGAGTTGGGCGGGATGGCGTTCCTTTAAAGAGCATGTGCTCGAAAAGGTGTGAAGCTCCGGCAAGTTCAGGTGTTTCGTAACGGGAGCCTGCGCCGAATAGGAAAATAATGCTTACGGCGTTTGTGTGGCGAAAAGTGCTGGTGAGAATCCTAAGGCCGTTGGGAAGCTGTGTTCGATCGAACGCACTAGAGACGAGCGGCTGGGTTTCAGATGTGGCCAAGTGGGATTGCTGACTTTCCGTTAGTAGTTTTCGCGGCTGTGTAAACGACCGAATCAAGCGTAGATGCGGGTGAGTCGGTGGTCAAACCGAAGAATCGTTGGGATTTCCCCTAAGTGATGAGTCGTAAAAGTCGCTGGTTGCGTATCGACAGGTATGAAATATGCTGCGCTGATCTAATGCACACCGATAGAATTCCTCTTAATGCGTGAAGATCAGAATGTCGATTCGAAAGATATGAACTATGCAGCCGCGAGCAATATAGCGGCTAGTTCAAATCCTGAGTCCGACTTCGTAATCAACAATTTGCCCCCTGAACGGTCTCCGGTAGATGCGCTCGCTAAGCGCGGTCGGATGCCTAGGATTTCGACGCGCTATGCGCTGGCGCTGATCTTGTTGCTGGCTCTGGCATTGCGTTTGTACGGAATTAACTGGGATCAGGGTGGGCTGTTTCATCCTGATGAACGGGCGTTTCTTTCTCAGGTGTACAACCTGCAATTTCCTGAAGGCGACCAATGGGGAGATCTTACTGATCCACGATTGAGCACGCTGAACCCGGGGTCCTTTAACTGGGGTAGCTTGCCGCATTATGCACTAAAGGCCGTTTCGTACGCAGTTTCTCCGTATCAGCACATGAGCTTGTTCGATCTGCGCTACGCCGGACGTGCTCTTTCGGCAATATCTGACACTGCGACCGTATTTTTTATATTCCTAATCGGTCGAGCCGTATTCAGTAATCGGGTTGGTGTTCTCGCTGCATTGCTTTCCGCCCTCGCCGTTCAACAGATTCAGTTGAGCCATTTCTTCGCGGTCGACACGTTCATGACGACCTTTATTGTCGCCACGATCTACTACTCGATACGAGTTGCGGAGCGTGGTCGAAGGCGAGATTCCGTTTTTGCTGGCGTCATGTTCGGTCTTGCCGTCGCGACCAAATTCTCGGTCTTGCCACTCGCATTGGCATTAGTGTTCGCTCATTTGATTTATGTGACATCGAGAAGCGGTGACCGATTCGACTCAAGCAGCGTTGGCACGGGTGAGGCTGCGATAAGACAGTGGCTTGCGTTCAAGAACGTAGTGATCGCAGGAATCACGGTTTTGGTCGTTTTGGTTGTAACGCAGCCGTATATGTTCCTCGATTTTTCGACCTATATCGACAACATTTCGACGCAAGGGCAGATGGTCAGACGTGAGGTCGATTTTCCTTTCACGCGTCAGTACGCAGATACATCTAAATACATCTACCAGATGGTCCAGCTTGGTACGTGGGGACTCGGCCCGGTACTTGGAATTACCGTTTGGCTGGGTCTGTTGGGTGCGGTGATTGCTGGAGTGCTTGCGCAGCGCAAAGCCGATCTGGTGATCTTGGCTTGGGTTCTCCCGTACCTGTTGATTACCGGCTGGTTCGACGTGAAGTTCATGCGCTACATGATGCCGATCACGCCGTTCCTGATCTTGTATGGCGCCAGAATGTTGTGGTGGGCGTTCGAGGTAATTAAGTCACTACAGCCCAACAGACGTTGGATTCAGACGTTGCCGATTGCATTGGTGCTGATATTAACCGCCCACTATTCGCTTTCCTTCATGAATGTGTATTCAGGGCAGCATCCGCTGAACGACGTTTCGAAATATCTACTTGAGAATGCCACGCCTGGCTCAAAGGTAGTTCAGGAACATTGGGAGGAAGGTATTCCAGGCGTTATCGGCCTCGATATGTACGAACGGGCCGAGTTGTATAACGACGAGGGTGGGCAAAAATTCGACAAGCTCAGCGTCTTGCTTGCGGATTCAAACTATTTTGTTCTTCTGAGCAACCGTCTTTACGCAACGATTCCACGCTTGCCAGATCGGTACCCGGTGACTTCCGAGTTCTACCGGAAGATGTTCTCGGGGGAGCTTGGATATGAGCTGGCGTACTCGGGAAGTCGTTATGTCGGAGGACTGGGCGTCGACTACTACGAAGATCCTTTCGCACGGCTGGACTTTGGTCCTCCAGAGGGATTTGAACCTCCTTCGAACGGGTTATTCACCGCTGGATTCGGATGGGCCGACGAAAGCTTCTCGGTATACGAGCATCCACAAACGTTCGTATTCGAAAACACCGAGGGTTACTCGGCTCAGCGTTTGAAATTAGAAATCGGCGCACTTAGCCCTTCAGCGAGAGGGTTCCCACCGCAAGAGGTTGGACTGCTACTTTCAGAAGAAGGCGCTGAGACTCAGCAATCTGGTGGTACGTGGAGTTCGATTACGTTCCTGCGCTGGATGCCCGACTGGTTGACCCCGGCTGTTTGGTATTTGGCGGCGCAGCTATTTGCATTTGTCGTTTTGCCGATAGCGTTCGTTGTGTTCAGACCGTGGCCAGACGGTGGTTACTTGTTCGCAAAACCGCTGGGGCTACTTCTAGTGGCGACTACGGCGTGGCTTCTGGTGAGCGGGAACGTACTGCAGTTCAGTTTCTTTGCTGTTCTGCTTGCTGTGGCTCTTTTGGCAGTGATCTCGTATCTGTCGATTCGAGCGACTGGTCGCGATCTCATTAACCATGTGCGTTCTAACAAACGGCGATTCATCAGGATGGAATTGCTGCTTTTGGTTGGGTACGTGGCGTTTTTGCTGATTCGGGCGGCGAATCCCGATCTTTGGCACCCGTGGAAGGGTGGCGAGAAGCCGATGGACTTCGCCTACTTGAACGCGGTGGTGAAATCTTCGACGATCCCGCCTTACGATCCTTGGTACGCCGGTGGTTATTTGAACTACTACTACTTTGGTCAGTTCATGATCGCTACGTTGATTCGGTTCACTGGCATCGTTCCATCGGTCGCCTACAACCTCGCTGTTCCGCTGTTGTTCATGTTTACGATTGGCGGCGTCTACGCCATTGTTAGTGGACTTGCCGAACTTACGCTTAGAGCTAGACGAATACCTGCTTGGTCACGAAGGTCTCCTGTATTTGCAGGGTTGACTGCCGTCGTATTTGTGGCTGTTGCTGGAAATATCGATGGTCTAATACAAGTGGTTCAGGGTGCTTCTCGAACGTTCTTACAAGATCAACAGTTCGGGTTCTTCGACTTCTGGCGTAGTTCGAGAATGATGGCTCCGGATTCGCCGGGCAACGAGATCACCGAGTTCCCATTCTTCACGTTCCTGTTTGCCGATTTGCACGCACATTTGATTGCGATTCCGATAGCCATAACTGCGTTTGCGGCGACTATTGCGGCGTATCTGAGGATTGGTCGAAAGCGTCACTGGGCAGAGACGCTGACAGGTCTATTCGTGATTGGCGTTTTGATCGGATCACTCAGAGCAATTAATGCTTGGGACTTTCCGACGCAACTCCTGTTGGCAGGTGGCTTCCTAGTCGGCGGACAATTGCTGGCGAGCAACAGATCGCTTGTTGGAAAGCTTGTGGTTGGCGGCGTTAGCGCGTTATTTGTTGCGGTGGTTGGACATGTTGTATTCCTTCCGTTCCATTCGAATTTCGAACTGTTCAACAACGGCGTGATCAAAAGCCAATTCACGACCGATCTCTGGCGATACATCGTTATCCACTCGCTATTTCTATTGGTGATATTGAGCTGGCTAGTGTTTATGTGGCGAGAAAAACTCGTCGATGCTTTGGCAAGCGTGACGAACGCGCCACTTCCGGGATCGGGATTGGGCGGTTGGACTTGGCAGATCATGCTAGTGCTGGTTGCCGTATCGGTCTCAACACTCGCCATTACCGGGTTCGCAACGATTGCGTTCGTCGTGATTGTGGGTGCTTCAATCCTTGGAGCGGGTGTGGTCGCTCACGGTTCCCGAGTGCCGGGATCGCGATACTCGCTCGTGGCGGTCGGCATGGTCGTGATGGCTATGGCACTCGCAGCAGGGGTCGACATGTTCACCGTCAAAGACGACATCGGTCGAATGAATACCGTGTTCAAGTTCTATCTACAGGCATGGATATTGCTTGCGATGGCTTCGGCTTACTTCCTGTGGTTCCTTGCAGACGCCGGAAAGCTCTCACTCAGTAGCGTTCGGACGCCGAGGGGCATTTGGATGGCCGGACTTGCCGTATTGGTGATCGGGGCGATGGTCTATCCGGTGCTTGGAACCCGAGATCGCAATTCCGAGAGATTTGAATTTAGTGGTCTAGCTCTCGACGGTATGGCGTACATGGAATCGGTTACGTACAACGATCATGAAGGTCCTCTAACACTGAAGTACGATTTCGATGCAATAACGTGGATGCAGGAGAATATCGAAGGCTCGCCAGTGATTATCGAAGGCATCAGCGATCAATATAGTTGGGGCAATCGAGTTTCGATCTACACAGGTTTGCCCGCGGTTATTGGCTGGGACTGGCATCAGAGACAACAGCGAGTTGGTTACGCATCGACGGTCACGAATCGACGGATTGAGATTGATCGATTCTTCCACACGACTCTACGCCAGACTGCGATTTCTACTCTCGATAAATACGATGTTAAGTACCTTTACATCGGCGAGATGGAACGAGCAAAGTATCCGGAAACCGGGTTGGAGAAGTTCGAAAAGATGGATATCAACGGACTTTTGCAGGTTTACCCGACGGATGAAATGATCGCTGACGGCATCGATACTCCGGTTGTGATCTACGAGTACACACCGGATCGGTAGATTGCGGTCATGTGGGCAGGTGATATTGGTTTCTGAGTCGCCGAACCCAGGCTGTTGGTTCGAGATCCCTCCACTACATCGGGAAGAGGGCGAGGATGAGACCGTCTTAAACAAATAAGCCGACTACAGGAGTCGGCTTATTCAATTATCTAAAATTGGCTCGTTTTAGACTTCAGCTTCTTCGGGGACGATTAGACCATAGTCTTCATCGTGTCGGCGATAGACCACGTTAATTTCGTCGGTTTCCTTGTTTCGGAACACGTAGAAATTGTGACCAAGAAGCTCCATTTGGCCGGCTGCGTCCTCGATCGTTTCAGATGCCATCTTGTGGCGTTTTGTTCGCACGAGCTGACCGTGTTCGAGAGTGGTAATGCCACTCTCATCAAGTTCAGATAATGACTCTTGCGCCAATTGTTCGGCGATTGCCAAACCGAGTCCGCCTTCAGTGGCGCGTCGGGTCTTGTCGGAATAGCGATTTTTGTACCGGCTGATTTTCCTAGTAACAGTGTCGGAAACGTGATCGATGGCGGTGTAAGGCGAGTCGCCTCGCATCTCACCTCGAATTACGCCACGATTCAGTCTGATAGTTACTTCAGCTATGAATCGTTCTTCTTCCTTCCTGGTCTGCTCTTTACGTATTTGTAGGAACACAGGAACCGGATCACGGAATCTGCGATCAAGGATGCTGAGTCGCTTCTCTGCATATGCCCTGATGGCTTCAGTTACAGTCGTGTTGTTGGCGGTGATTGTAAGTTCCAAGTATCCCCCAATTCGAACCGGAAATATGTTCATTAACCAGGCACCAGCCCGATACCCCGCTATTCTAGGGAACCTGTGGCCTTTTGGCAGGTTTTGAACGTGAATATAATCTGATGATGCCCAAGTGATAACAAAATTAATCGAAATAACTTCAGCTGCATTGGATTTGGTTTTTCCGCCGATCTGCGTGCATTGCAGTTGTGACGGGGCGCTGCTGTGCAGCGTCTGTGTAGCTGAATCTCCTGCTGTATCGAAGGACGTTTGCAGGAAATGTGCTGAACCACTGACGAAACCCGGAACCTGCACCCGGTGTGTAATCGAAGGTTCATCGCTCGATCGACTGTATGGATCGTATCTTTACGAATCGCCTGTGGGATCGGCAGTCCGTTTGTTCAAATTCGATGATGTGCGGGCGCTCGGTTCAGTGCTTGGTGGAATGTTTAACACCGAACAGATGAGTCGTGCTAAAGCCGACTTCGTCGTGCCGGTGCCGATGCATAAGTCACGCATCCGAGAACGCGGGTACAACCAATCGGCGATATTGGCGAAAAAGCTTGCGGATAGTCTTGGCATTGAATTTAATGGTGACTTGTTGGTTCGATCAACAAACACTGTTCCACAATCGGAACAGCCAACTGCGGTTGCGAGACGTGGCGCTCTTTCTGGTGCCATCGAGGTGGAATTGAACTCGGATGATGAGATTGCGGGTGGTCGAATTCTGGTGGTCGACGACGTGTTCACGACTGGAAGTACATTGAATGCGGTAGTTGCCACGTTGAAATCTGCGGGCGCAGGCTGTGTTGGCGGTGTTGCGCTGACCGTTCAGCCGATTGGTTCGTTGAAGTAGATGATTCCTAATTGCAAAGGATATGAAATGAGCGATGAATGTCTGAACTAAAAGCCGTGTTGTTCGATGTGTACGGCACGCTCGCTGGGTTTGATCCTCCCAGAGAGCAAATACAGACCCAGGCGCTTGAACGGTTCGGGCTAAAAGTCACTGCTTCTGGCATCGACGCTGGGTATCACATGGCAGATGAGTTCATGACTCTCCAAAATTCGACTAAGCCTGTTCGAACGATGAACGGGAACGAGCAGTGGGCATTTTTCGCTCGATTTGAGCAACTCGTGCTTCAGGGAGCGGGTCACGAGGTTGACCTAGCGCATGCCGGAGAGATTTGGTCAGAGGTGAGGAAGCAGGAGTATCGAATTACGTTGCTTCCTGACGTGATAGACGGCCTAGAGAGCTTGCGTGAGACAGGATTGATCGTTGGCGTCGTGTCGAATATGAACTCTACTAGCCAGCGACTGTGCGACGACCTGGGTTTGACTGGTCACGTCGATTTCGCGGTGACTTCGGGTGAAACCGGGGTCGAAAAGCCCGATAGGCGAATATTTGAAGCTGCCTTATTGAAAGCAGACGTTTCGGCGGATGAGGCAGCCTTTGTTGGCGATCAGTTGGAGTCGGATATTTTTGGAGCGGAACAAGCCGGGCTTCGACCTATCTTGATTGATCGATACAACGGTCACGCTGGCTACAAATCTTATCCTAGGGTCACCGATATGGAGTCAACAATCGCTCTAATTGCCGAGATTCGGTCGAAATAGTCAGTATTATCGTCGCCGTAACAACTGCCCGAGTCAGCTGAATTATCCAAAGCGTGCCGTAAGCGTGCCCAGAGTTCGCAAGAGTCACTAGAGAAACAATATGAAAATCGAACGCGTTGAATCGATCCTCGCCGGCAACAGCCAGATCGTCAGAATTTTCACCGACAATGGTCTTGTTGGTGTCGGGCAGTCAGCTTGCTGGGGTTATCTCGAAGCCACTGATGCGGTAGTGAAGAAGTTCGCCAACTATCTTGTCGGTAAAGACCCTCTCGATATCGAGCATCACTGGCAGTACATGTACCGAATGGGGCCGTTCCGAGGATCGGTTTTATCGGGTGCAGTGAGCGCAGTTGATATTGCTTTGTGGGACATTAAGGGCAAGGCGCTCGAAGCCCCTGTATGGCAATTGCTCGGCGGCAAAGTTCGCAACAAGATTCGACTGCATTTGTTGATGGGCGGAGTTCGCCCTGACGCATCAGATCAGGGAACAACGTCGCAGGGATTGATGTTGAATGCGCGTGAGGCGGTCGAGCAAGGTTTCACTGCTATCAAGACAGATCCTCTGCCTGACGGCTTTCAGTCGATGACGCTGCCTCGACTGATTCATGACACGCGTGAGAACGTGGCTGGAATGCGCGAGGGTGCAGGGCTAGATTGCGACATCATCCTCGAAATTCACCGCAAGCTAACGCCGATGGTTGCGATTGCGCTTGCTGAACAATTGGTTGAATTCCAGCCAGCGTTTTACGAAGACCCGGTACAGATCGACTCGATTAAGTCTCAGGCCGAGGTCGCTCAGCGAACGACACTTCCAGTCGCGAACGGCGAGCGTATGCATTCGATTTGGGAATTCCGAGAAATGTTCGAAGCTGGCGGAAGCCAATATGCGCGCCCCGATCTTGGTCTAGCTGGCGGATTCACTGCTGTGAAGAAGATCGCTGCAATTGCTGAGTCGTATCACTCGGCAGTCGTGACTCATAATTTCCTTGGACCAGTGTTGACCGCAGCGGCTTGTGGTCTCGATACATCGATTCCAAACTTCCTGACTCAGGAATACTCGAAAGAAGACGAACAGCCGTTCAACGCGATGTTCAACTCGGCGTGGCAGCGTGATGGCGGCTACATCCCTGTCCCTGATGCCGTCGGTATCGGAATTGACCTAGAAGTCGAAGGCTTCCAGTCGCAACCGTACGAGCCGCGCAACTTGCAGGTGATTCCAATGCGAGAAGACGGCTCAGTCGGCTACTCGGTGTGACAGTGTCACGTTTTCTTTAGAACGGATTCGATTCATTTGAATGTTGAAGCTAGCGAAGGCATTTCGCTTAAGTTGCAAGCTGCGATTTATCGCGAGGCGCTTGCTTTGGTTAAGGTAGGGATTGCTGATGCGGGTGATGTCGACAGAGTCATCACCAACTCGATAGGTCGCCGTTGGTCTGTTGCTGGCCCGTTCGAGATTTGGGAGCAGATTGGTTGGGATCTGGTTCAGGTTATCGCTGGCGAGCTGGTCGGTGATATTTCGGTAGTGACTTCCGCTTCAGAGTTCTCAATTCCAAAAATAAGCCCACGCCAGTCCGTTACCAGTAGTAGTCCACGATCAAATCTCAAATTCCAAAACGTTGCAGTTATCGGGGCAGGACTTTTGGGGCACGGAATTGCACTTGAGTTGGCTGTTCACGGAAAGCGAGTATTGCTGAACGATGTTTCAGATGACTTGTTGAGTGATGCGATATCGAGAGCTCGGGTGGGTTTGAATGCCCTCGCCTCTGTCGGTCGTATTTCGGAAGACCAGATCGAGCAAGTTCTTGCGTGTATTTCAACTTCGACGGATTTGGGCGAATCGGTGAAAAGTGCTGATCTGGTGATCGAAGCAGCGTCAGAAAACCTCGAACTCAAGAAGAAGATATTTGTCGAGATTGATGCTTCGGCACCCGGTCACGCGGTGCTTGCTTCGAATAGTTCGACATTCGTGCCAAGCGCTTATGGTTCGGTCACCAAACGAACATCGCATGTTGTTGGCATTCACTACTTCAACCCACCGCACTTGTTGCCGGGCATCGAGATTATTACTGGTCCTGATACGTCGAGTGAAGTCGTAAATTTGGTAAAAGAAGAATTCGAGGCGATTGGTAAGAAACCGGCTGTAGTTCGTACCGAAATTCAAGGATTTATCAGTAACCGCTTGCAGGTCGCACTGTTGCGTGAGGCGATGGCGACTGTCGAGAACGACGAAGCTACTGCATCCGAAATCGACGAAATAGTTCGTAGTGGCTTCGGACCGAAGTTCGCTGAAATCGGAGTGTTTGGATCGGTTTCTCATTCAGATATGTCCGACCTGTTCCCCGAACTCAATAACGACCGTGTGCTACCGAGTCTATTGCTCGACAAAATCAATTCAGGCGATCTTGGGGTGAAGACCGGTAAGGGCTTTTACGAGTGGACACCTGAGTTAGTTGAGAATTGGCGAGCCAATATGGCCAATTCGTTACTCCATATGGATTGAATTTGATCACTCTCGACCAGTAGCGCACGGCTAGTTGGCGCGGTAGTCTCCGGATATACGTTTTATTGAACCGGAGAGAAACTTGCCAGACGCCTCGACTAATCCGCACCGTCTACCCTCGTTCGTCGTTCCTTCGCACTATCGAATACACCTCGAACCCAATCTCGATGAAGCCACGTTTGCTGGCACTGTTGAAATCGAAGTTGAGGTAGGTCAGCGAACCGATAATATCCAGATCAACTCGGCTGACCTGCAAATTTCTTCAGCGTCCGTACTCGACGCAGTTGGCGGCGAGATAGTCGCTACGGGCGTCGAGCACGACGAAAAAATGGAACGTGCGACCCTGAGTTTTGACTCAGAACTTGCGACCGGACCGTACACGATCGTCGCTAAGTTCACTGGAGTCCTGAACGACTTGCTTCATGGGTTCTACCGTTCTGTGTTTACCGACGACGACGGCGTTGAGCACACAATCGCAACTACACAGTTCGAGAGCACACACGCTCGTCGGGCGTTCCCATGTTTCGACGAACCTGCCTTCAAAGCTTCTTTTGGTGTGACTCTGGTAGTTCCAGAAGATGAGTTCGCTGTTTCGAACGGTCCTGATATTTCTACTACCGATCTTGGCGATGGACGAAAGTCGATTTTGTTCGAAGACACGATGGTGATGTCGACCTACTTGGTCGCATTTATCGTTGGTCCGTTCGAGGCTACTGATCCTGTCGATGTCGACGGTGTGCCACTACGAATCGTTCACCCGATAGGTAAAGGTCACCTCACCGACTACTCACTTGAGGCGGGTGCATTCGCACTGAAATTCTTCTCTGAGTACTACGGAATTCCATACCCGGGCCAAAAACTCGACATGGTTGCCGTGCCTGACTTTGCGTTCGGTGCAATGGAAAACCTCGGCTGTATTACCTACCGAGAAGTGCTGCTTCTCGTCGACAAATCACGTTCGACCGAGCCTGAACTGCTTCGGGTTGCCGACGTTATTGCTCACGAAATCGCTCACATGTGGTTTGGTGACCTCGTGACGATGGAGTGGTGGAACGGAATTTGGTTGAACGAGGCGTTCGCTACGTTCATGGCAACGATGTGTTCAGATAATTTCAACGCCGAGTGGGGACGATGGAACCAGTTCAGCTTAGAACGTTCGATGGCGTTCGATGTCGACTCACTTGCGAACACACGTCCGATCGAGGTCGAAGTGAACTCGCCGGAAGATGCTGAAGCCATGTTCGATCTTTTGACGTACGAAAAGGGCGGATCGGTTCTGCGAATGCTCGAGCAGTACTTGGGCGAGCAGGAGTTCAGGGACGGAATTTCCTACTACCTGAACAAGCACAAGTACCGAAACACGGAGACCAACGACCTTTGGGATGCGATTGAGCACGTTACTCAGCAGCCAGCACGTCGGATCATGGATTCGTGGATTTTCCAGAAGGGCTACCCGCTGGTAAGCGCTTCGATTTCAGAAGATGGATCGACTATTTCACTTTCGCAGGATCGATTCCTGTACACCGAAGGTGAAGAAGCCGACACAACGATTTGGTCAGTTCCGGTTGTGCTGAAAGTCGGCACGGATTCCGGGATCGAAGAAATTCGATACTTGCTCGAAGATAAGTCGGCCGATATCGCCTTGGAATCGCCAGCTGAATGGGCGATCACAAATGCAGGCGGAAGCGGATTCTTCCGAGCTCGCTATTCTCCTGAGATGCTCAAAGCTCTTTCTGGCAGCATGTTCGAAAACCTCACTCCGATCGAACGATACGGTCTCGTAGACGACACCTGGTCGTCGGTTATGGCAGGGCGTACTTCGGCCACGGACTTTTTGGAATTCGCACGAAGCTTCCAGCCTGAAACCGACCTCGATGTGTGGACGGTTCTTTCCGGTTGCCTTGCCGGTCTAGACAAGCTGGTCGAAGGGGAAGCGAAGTTGCAGTACAAGGCTGCGGTTCGTGATTTGGCGCAGCCCGCGTTCGATCGTCTTGGATGGGAACCTTCCGACAGCAACTCATCTCGTGATCTCGAACTACGCGGATTGTTCATTCGATTGCTGGCTAACGTCGGTGACGATGACCTTGTGTTCAAGAGCGCCGGTGATTTGCACGATTCTTACTTGGTCGATGCTGGTTCGGTTGAGCCGAACATTGCCGCAGCTGCGACAGGCATTGTTGCCTCTAGGGGCGATTCGGCACAGTACGAAGTGTTCTTGGACAAGCACCACAATCCAAGCACGCCGCAGGAAGAACGACGATACCAGTCGGCTCTATCGGCGTTCCCGGGCGAAACTGAGATAGACCGAACTATGGCGATGACGCTGGATGGCACGATTCGAACTCAGGATGCTCCGTACCTGTTGGCTGTTTGCATGCGAAACAAGGAACAGGGCTTCCGAGCTTGGGAGTTTGTGAAAGCCAACTGGGAGAAGATCAACAAGGACTTCCCGGCGAACTCGATCGTTCGGATGCTTTCTGGTGTGACTTCGCTGAGCAAGCCTGAACAGGCAGCCGATGTGATTGCGTTCTTTGACAAACACGAGGTTCCGCAGGGTCAACTGACGCTTCAGCAGACGCTAGAGAAGCTTGGCGTGAATGTTGCTTTGCGAGAGCGAGAGCGCGCATCGTTTAGTGATAGTTTGATGGGATAGGGGCTGCGAATTTTGGACTGTCATTCTGAACTTGATTCAGAATCATGATCGACGGGTCGATATTTGGCTTATCAGACAAGATGATTTCTCACATACTCGGGCGGTCATTCCGCTTTGACTACTGATTCTGAATCTAGTTCAGAATGACAATGCTGATTATTCACCCCCAAACCTCTCCCGCTGAGAGGCGGAGTTCGATCTAGGCGAATGAACGAATAAATGCCAAACATCCAATACACAAAATCGTTGACTGTTGTTGCCGAGCCTGATGTTCTGGTTTGTGGAACTGGGTTAGCCGGCATCGGAGCCGCCGTTGGTGCGGCTCGAAACGGCGCATCGGTTATGGCGGTCGATCGGATGGGATTCGCTGGTGGGTTCTTCACGAACATCATCGGATCGGCATTCGATGGATTCGTCTATGAAGAGACCGGAAGGCCAGTCGTTGGCGGTCTGGTTTTCGAGATGCTCGAACGCATGGGAGTTGCCGAGCCGGGACAGGCTCCGAATCTCATTTACAACGTGAACGGCGATTTCACCGAAGTCGAAAAACATCCAGATCGTGTGATTCCTAGAACCGACCCGGAGCTTTTCAAAAAAGCCTCTGACGATGTGTTGATCGAGTCGGGCGTGACGCCGCTGTTTCACACGCAGGTATCCGACGTAATCATGGACGGCGATCGCATCGACACTGTAGTCGTTAGCAATAAAGACGGTCTCGTTGCTATCAGACCAAAAAATATTATTGATTCAACCGGCGACGCTGACGTTGCCGCCTGGGCTGGTGCTCCGTACGAAGTTGCGGAGTCGTTGCAACCGATGAGTTTGCACTTCCGAATCGGATTCGTTGAACTTACATTCGAGCTTCGTCGCAAGTGCGCAGCTGTTCTGGAAAAGGCACGTGCTGAAGGCAAGATAGGACTCTATGGAGGTCCGTGGCCAGCGACGTTCTCGGGGCGTGATATTTATTTCAACGTAATACGTACTCCCGGTGATGCGACGAACCCGAACGACTGGACCAACGCCGAAATTCAGGGTCGCCGAGACGCCTGGACCATGTTCGAACTTTGGAAAGAGGCGTTGCCTGAGTTCAAAGACGCCTATTTCTTCACGAGCGGTCCTACTGCGGGTTCTCGGGAATCGCGCAGGATAGTTGGCGACTACATGCTGACCGGCGACGATATTCGAACTGCGAAACGTCAGGACGACGTTGTGGTTCTGGGAGCTTGGCGAATAGATCGCCATCCCGAGAACACTGCTGGATATCACGAGCAACCTGTCGTGCCTCCGTACGATATTTCCTATCGAACATTACTTCCTCAGGGAGTCGAGAACCTTTGGGTGGCGGGTCGCTGTCACTCAGCTACTTCTGAAGCCTTGGCATCGAGCCGAGTAACGGCGAATTCGATGGGCATGGGTCAGGCTGCGGGCGTCGCAGCGGCGATGGCGTCGTCGACAGGCGGCAATAACCGAAGTGTCTCTATCACGGAGCTGCAGGATCGTTTGGTGGCTGCCGATGTCATACTTGATCCTGCGTCTGCGATGCAGGGGCTGTAGTGCGTTCTCTCAGAGGAGCAACTGTTGACTGGTAACGGTAATAGGCAAGACGACGACGGTCAGGAACGAGCGTGGGGCAAGGCGGAGCTGAAACTCCCAGCGCTGCCTCCGCTAATTTTCTTTGGGCCGGTAATTCTTGGTGCTCTGATTCATGTTTTCATCTGGCGTGGAGAAGTCATTGGCGGGACGATCGGTCTCTTTGTTGGTCTGGTGCTAATTACGGTCGGAGTGCTGCTGATTTACTGGTCGTGGGTCACTATGAGACGACACGGTGAACATCCTGAACCGGGGGAGCCTACGGAAACGCTCGTTACTGATGGTCCGTTCAAGCGAACCCGAAATCCGATCTATTCTGGATTTCTATTGATCGCTGCAGGGTTGGCGATTTCGTTAAACGCCATGGCGATACTGGTTTCGGTGTTCTTCGGCGTCGCTTTGCTAACGGCATTGGTCATCCGTCGTGAAGAGGCGTATCTGCTGCGTGAGTTTGGTGAGATTTACACCAAGTACGAGAACCGCACCGGCCGCTGGATTTAGTCGTGCGGGTTCGGGAGTGCACTCGCATGGTGGTGTCAGAACCTAGCGCTCGCCATGAAACCCAGCCGATCTAAATACATGACCTATCCCTGTATTTAAGTCGAGAACTCGATCATTAGAGTCGGCCACCGATACAGGCAATAGACAGGCAGTGCGACAGGGCTTAAACCGGTCTCCGTAGCAAATGACGAATCGTGTTATTCTGGCCCGCCCCTGAGTTCTGGCAGAACCACTGCCAAGTAATTACGTAGTTCATCGGACGCGTTGCAGAATATTTAAAATCCTGTCACCTCGGTTCGTAAGGATTGGCGTTCACCTGCCGGCCCAACTCTTCCCTGTCTCCACCAAGAACACAAAAAAGGCCCTGTCCGCTCAAACTGTCTGAGCGGACAGGGCCTTTTTCTAGACCAATTGATTGTGGGTTCAAGTCCCTTCGAACCCGTCGTTTTCTCTGCGGTGTTTTTGAATACGAGTCCCCCTCAATGTGTCGAAGAGGTTCTGTCAGAACTCAGTGCTCAGCTGACAGTTCGGTCATTGGAGTCGATCGTCTGTTGGCGAAAATCTTCCTTCTTTGAGAATTGACGAAGGCAGGCACGGTTGGTAGGACATGAACAGATCTCCTCAGCAAATGAGGAATGAGGCTATTTTGCCCCGACGCTGAGTTCTGACAAAACCGATCACATCTGGTGATGGTATGTACCCCTGGACAGAACCGCGCAGGCACTTGGAGT
>JAQCHZ010000018.1 GCA_027618835.1 Chloroflexota bacterium
TGCAACGACTCATTGAACCTGAGTTGCACTCCTCGATCCGAATGATGAATTAACCCCTCGCCTGGATCCCGTGTCCAGAGTGCCTGTTCAAGTGCATCAAGAGCGATACTGCTGTGGCGTGAATTCGACACTTGCCACCCGACGATGTGGCGTAAAGTGATGGCATCTTGAAGCTACATTTACTAACACTCGTATCATTGCTGTTACTAATGGTTGCGGTTAGTTGCTCTTCTTCAGATCAGGCTGCTATCAATAAATCGATTAGCACAAGGGTTGCATCAGCTCAACCAGTCATCGCTGCCCCTACGGCTATACCCACTCCGACAGATACTCCTGTTCCAGAGCCGACGGTAGTACCCACGCCGGCCCCAAAGCCAACTACTACTTCTGTACCTACATTGGAGCCAACCGCTACTAATGTACCGACTCCAGAACCCACTGCTACACCGACTGAAAACGAAATTGTGACTGTGACCACAAGCACTAATCTGATTGGAATTGAAGGGTCTGAGATTATATTAGAAGGAGTGCAGGCTAAAACGCTATCGGACGTTGGTGTCTTGGAAGCTTGGGCTAGATGGATTTCAGATGAGGAGATCCAACAAATATCAATAAATCAAGAAACTGGTTCAGTCTCTGGGAGTCATGTTTATTCACAGGCTGGAGAATATACAGCCCGTGTCTGGGTTCACGGAGAAACAGGAGATAAAGGCTGGATGGATATTGTGGTAGAGGTTTTGCCGAAGATACCTTCGAGCAACGTTCTGACTACGATTGATTCAACCGGGATTGTTGGCGGCTACTCATCTTCAACAATCGGAGCAGATGGTCTTGGGCTGATTAGCTACGTTGATCAAACCAACGAGACCCTCAAAGTAGCTCACTGCGATGACACGAACTGTACATCTGCAACGATATTCATACTCGATTCACCCGGTGCTTTCGCCATATCATCTATCACAATCGGAGCAGATGGTCTTGGGCTAATCAGCTACTACGAGGGTGGATTACTCTACGCTATGCCCGACACAGCTATGCCCGACTCAGGACTAAAAGTACTTCACTGCCATAACACTTTCTGTTCGCCTTAGGTTCTGGGGAACCTCCAGCGGATGCAATTCCGACCCGACACTGAGTTCTCAAGTAGGTGTGTGGGTCGAGTCTAAGAGAGGTATTGACCTGCCCCTGATAGCGTTACCACTTATTATCTCGGATTCACGACCAGTTGAAGCCTGGGCATGATTGCCTCAGGTGTTGGTGAAATTTCAGTTGAATTCGAAAATTATCGATTTATCTCGGCGGCCATATTGTTCAACATTTTTCGAAACACCAAGGCGTGTAGAGGATAGAGAGCTAACCAGTAAATGTACCCGCCCCATCCCTTCGGATTGAAAGAAACCGTATGTTCCAAAATAGATTCTTTAGCCGTTCCCTCATAAATATGTATGTCGAAAACTGCGTCTCCGGGTAAGCGCATTTCCGCAGAAAGTGTCATTCGGTTTTCGGATATTCTTTCAATTCGCCAAAAATCGAGAGTTTCGCCAACTCTCAAATGTTCAGATCGACCTTTTCTGATTCCCACTCCCCCGACTGCTCGATCGATCCACCCTCTTAGCGTCCATAACCAAGATTGCCAGAACCATCCGTAATCCCCGCCGATTCTGCTTGCTATTTGAAAAGCCGTATCAGGCTCTTTTCCTACACGTCGCGTGCGTTTTTCCACAATCCTTATACCGACGTGACTCTTATAGTCATAGCTCTTACCTTTTTCGTCTAAAAAGCTGAAAGAGGATTCTTCTTCTTGGATGGTCGCTTCAATGGCAGCTCTGGTTCCTAATGGCTTTATACTAAATAGTTTTGAGGCTGTGTCCGAACTTACTACTGACCGGTGAACTGCGCTTTCAACAATCCTGCGTCCGATCTTGTAGTGCGCCGGAGTTACCAACTTGAGCCAGTGACTAGACAGTCTCGGAGTTACCACAGGAACAGGAATCATGAACCTCCTGAGCCCTCTGACATCCGAATACATTTTCATTAAATCTTGATACCTGACTACATCTGCGCCTCCGATTTCAATCACCCTGCTAACGGGTTCAATCTCGAGCGCTGAAATCAAATAATCTTTCAAATCACTAGCTGAGATGGGCTGTAATTCTCCCCTAACCCACCTAGGAGTTACCATCACTGGCAGTCTTTCTACTAGAGCCCTAACAGCCTCAAATGGCATACTTCCAGCACCAATTATCACGGAAGCTCTGAACTCGATGGTCGGTACCCCCGAGTCTTTCAGAATTTCACCCGTCCTGTGACGGCTCGACATGTGCTTTGAGTATTCTTTGTTTTTGGCCTGCGCTAAAGCGCCAAGAAAAATTATTCGCTTTATGCCCGCCTTGGCTGCAGCGGTTCCGAAATTCCTAGCACTCTGGGCTTCCAGTTCTTCGAAATCATCTGAATCGGCCATCGAATGTACTAGGTAATAAGCATCGTCTACGCCTTCCATCGCTTTGGTAAGTGATTCCAAATTCGATGTGTCGCCATAGACAGCAGTAGCGTTACCCACAAGACTTTCATTTAGGGATTCTGGATGCCGGGTCATGCATTTGATAACCCGGTATTTTCGTTGTAAATCGGGTAATAACAAGCCGCCTACATAGCCCGTTGCACCGGTCAACAATATCGTTTTATTTTCCAAATTTGATTCGTCTTCTACCATGAGGATCAGTACCTCTTTTATCTCAAAGCGTAGTCATTGTTTATCAATTTGAATCTGCGTTAGAAATTCGGAGCGAAGCAAGCTGTCAGACCTGAGCGAACCGGTCATGAAATTTGTGGTCATAAGTGAATGCTGCTTACGCACCCCTCGAATGGTTGAACACATATGCGATCCTGTGAGAATCACCCCAACACCAAGCGGTTCGACAAGCGTCGATACAGTTTCAGCGATCTGCTTGGTCATTCGTTCTTGAATTTGCAGTCGCCGGGCGTACATGTCTACGATTCTAGGAATTTTTGACAAGCCGACCACTTTATTGTCAGGAACGTAGGCAACATGAGCTAACCCCGTGAATGGCAACATGTGGTGCTCGCACAAACTCTGAAACTCTATGTTGGTGACCATCACCATTTGCCCGTGCTCGACGTCAAATAGTGCGCCGTTGAGCAATTCGGTCGGATCGACGTTGTATCCACTGAGAAGCTCTCCGTACATACGAGCCACTCTGTTAGGAGTTCCCACAAGGCCTTCCCTGGTTGGATCTTCACCGACCGCTTCCAGCACATCTAGTACAGCGCTTTCGATCGATTCAATCCTTGTTTTATTTTGTATCAACTAATTTCTCCTGTCAGGCTCGGATAGGCCACCTGCATATGCCGTAGAAGTTATTTCTGGGACAATGCAGGTGGTCTATGCTCCGGGCGTTATCTTATTTTTCTAGACGACTGAAGTTAGGGCAGAATCACAGCGTCGATCACGTGGATCACACCATTTGATCCGATGATGTCAGTGATGATCACTTTCGCACCGTCGATCATTACCGAGCCGTCGTTGACTGCAATAGTGACATCTTCACCTTGGAGTGTTGTAGCTGAGGTTAGCCCAACTACCTGCTCTGCCAGTACTGATCCTGAAATAACGTGGTAGGTCAATACATCTGTCAGTGCAGGAATGTCCTCAAGCAGACCGGCCACTACACCATCAGGAAGAGCAGCGAAGGCGTCATCTGTCGGTGCGAACACGGTGAAAGGTCCGTCTCCAGAGAGTGTCTCAACCAGACCCGCTGCCTGAAGGGCAGTTACGAGCGTCCCAAATCGTCCGTCTTCGACAGCAATGTCAACGATGGTCTTAGATACCACCATAGAATCCATGGCATCTTCTGGCGTTGCCAACGAAGCTGCGATTGCGGAGGGCAGAATCACAGCGTCGATCACGTGGATCACACCGTTAGAACCGATAATATCGGTTATCAATACAGTGGCTCCATCGATCATCACATTCCCAATAGTGAGGGGTGGTCGATTCGGATCAATCACTTCGATCGTAACTTCTTCACCTTGAAGCGTAGCTGCTGAAGTCAATCCGACTAATGTCTCGGCAAGGACTGTTCCTGATACGACGTGGTAAGTAAGAACCTCTGTCAAACTTGGAATATCTTCTAGAAGCCCGGCAACGACGCCGTCTGGTAACGCTGCGAAAGCGTCGTCAGTTGGAGCGAATACGGTGAACGGTCCTTCACCTGAAAGCGTAGAAACCAGATCTGCTGCTTGTAGGGCAGCCACAAGAGTTTCAAAACGTCCGTCTTCAACGGCTATGTCTACGATAGTTTTTGTTGCTTCTGGACTCGAAAGCGAAGCAGCGATTTCTGTTGGCAGTATCACTGAATCTATAACATGAATTACACCGTTAGAACCGATAATATCGGTTATCACTACTGTGGCTCCATCGATCTTCACACTCCCATCGATCACTTCGATCGTAACCTCTTCACCTTGAAGCGTAGCTGCTGAAGTCAATCCGACTACTGTCTCGGCAAGGACTGTTCCTGATACGACGTGGTAAGTAAGAACCTCTGTCAAACTTGGAATATCTTCTAGAAGCCCGGCAACGACGCCGTCTGGTAACGCTGCGAAAGCGTCGTCAGTTGGAGCGAACACGGTGAACGGGCCTTCACCTGAAAGCGTAGAAACCAGATCTGCTGCTTGTAGGGCAGCCACAAGAGTTTCAAAACGTCCGTCTTCAACGGCTATGTCTACGATAGTTTTTGTTACTCCCATCGGCTGCTGCGTTGGCATCGGTGATGTCGTCGCGACAACATCCGGTGTCGTCTCCTCGTCTGAGGAACAAGCAACCAGAACCATTGTGATGGCTCCGATCAATAAGAGAGCTCCGAACTTTTTCATAATCGTTCTCCGTTTTGTGAATAATTTTCTATGTGCCAACTGCTAAAAATATAGCTTTTAGGGAATGGCGTTTTCTTGTTCTATTGAGTTATTGATGTAAACCGTGTAAGCACAGTTGACACATTTTTTTTCGGGACCGTCAAGGCCTTCATGTTCATACACAGAACCGTCGAGGCATTTGGGGCACGATTTGAAACTAAGCATTAGTGTCCTTTCGTCCAACTACGGCCGGGGGGGTTGGAGGAAACTCCCCCCGACCAAGTCGAATTTGAACAGGCCAATCAAGCCCAAGTTCAGCGCACCACCAACTGCCAAGACGATTCCTGCGATATATAGATTTTCCATTTTATTCTCCGGTAATTTTCCGGACTGTTTACGGGTTGAAGCAGTCTGGGTTAGGTAGTAAAAACCACATTCTAAGAAATGTGATTGATATATGCTACACATTGATTGTTGTTGTGTAAAGTCGACGTTTGTGTAAAATAGTGGGTATGAGTCAAGAATATTCTGTCAAGCCAAAAAAGAACGAACTGTCCAAAACACGAGGTGGCCTGCTACATGCGTTAATAGAAGGGGATCAACTAACTGCCTCACGTCTAGTCAACACTGCCATCTCTGAACGCTGGGAGCCTTCAAGCGTGTATGTGCACCTCATTGGGCATTGCTTGGCAGAGATCGGTGCAAGATGGCATGCTGGCGATCTTGCAATTGCCACGGAACACCGAGCGACTCAGATGGCACTTCGCCTGCTAGGAAATGCGCAACAGGCTTACGTCAACGGCAAGAGGGTTGGCCGCCGTGCCGTCATCACATCAGTAGAGGGTGACACCCACCTAATTGGCGGGTTGACTTTCGCGGATCTACTGCGATTTGAAGGTTGGGATGTTGACTTTCTCGGAGCGGATACGCCAACCGATGCACTGGTTGAATTGGTCGAAAAAGATTCGCCTGACCTAGTGGGGCTCTCAGTGACGGTAGAAAAATTTATCCCAAATGTATCTAAGACAGTTAGGGCTGTTAAGCGGCTGCAAAATCCTCCAGTTATCGTCGTCGGTGGCGAGCTTATGGCTAATAATCCAATCTTGGAAGCTGATTTCTGTAGCGAAGACGCGGTGAAGGCTGTCGACTGGGTCCAGAAGCACTTTGATCTGAACGAGTCTTCGGTGACTCTCGAGGTGCTGCTCTCGGATCTTGGCGAACGAATTCGGAGGTTGCGAAAAGATCGGGGATTGAGTCAACAAGGGCTCGCGTCGCAAGCGAACGTAGATCGCAGCTACTTGAGCGCCGTCGAAAACGGAAAACAAAATGTAAGCTTTGCGACGCTCAAAGGCATTTCTGATGCACTGGACGTAGGTATCGCTGAGCTCATATCAAAAGAGTGGCCGTTCGGATAAAGCAGCTGATTCGAACGTTTTCGCTTGGGAAGCCGATAGTGGAGGGCTTAGAGTACAGAGGGCGATACTTAACGGTTCTGTCAGAACTCAGCGTAAAAGACCAAATCCGATCCAAATTCTGCCGTGAATATCGATGCTTTCGTTCTCAATACATTAACGTCAGATGCCAATTTTAAGGTTGAAAACCTGGTTGAGCGCTGAGTTCTGACCGACCGACCATAATCGAATCCATAAGTTAGCAAATTCACACCAAAATAAGCCTGCAACAGCGTCTGCCCAACATTTCTCTTATGCCAAATTTAATTTGGTTATATCAGGTCTCTGTACAGTCTCTAATATAAGATACTTCAGAGCTATTTCGTCTAACGACGGTAAGCACGTTTGTTTGCCAAGACGTATTTGAAAATTCAGGAAAATATAGATGACACAGTACTTGTATCAGGCTGCATACACACCCGAGTCGCTAGCTGCACAAATGAAGAACCCGGTAGACCGTCTCGCACAAGTCGGCGCGTTGATGGAACAGTCAGTCGGTGTAAAGATAATCGGTGGCGGTTTCTCGTTTGGGGATTATGACATCGCCGTAATCCTAGAGGCTGATAATGATGCAACTGCTGCTGCTGTAGCAATTGCGATCGCTGCTGGCGGCGCAATTCAGTCGGCAAAAACTACACCACTGCTAAGTGGTGACGAGTGGATTGCTGCGATGACAACGGCATCCAAGATCAAGTACACACCTGCCAAGTAAGAAGTATATGAAAAAAACAGGTAATCATTAGCCCTTCGCATGTTGTAGCGAAGGGCTTTTTTGTTTCAGAAAGATGGTGAAATGTTGACAGGTTCTGTCAGAACTTAGCACGACCATGAAACGCAGCCAAACTGAATAGATAATCAATCCATGGATTGGACCTGACCGCTCAATCATTAGAGTCGACCAATTGTCGGCGAAGGTTTCGGGGTTGTGGGCGAAGCTGTTGCTCTTGTGAGACTGCTTGGATAAGTGTTCATCCCCGCCACCCTCACATCCTGATATAGCAAGGTGCGGGCTTGATCGATCACTACTCAGGAAGCCTCACGGAACAAGAACGCTATTCGACCTCGATGTTTGGCGAACAAACGGTAGAACGGTTCTAGAAGCATGCTGGCGAATCGCTTTTTGCATATCCTGCCTAGAAATCCTGAGAAGCCTCCGGTACAGCTGACGATCAATGAAATCGCCTGCGCACCGTAGAAGACCGCACCATTACCATCGACTGCAACAATTGTGCGGGCAGCCTTTGTGGGATCTATTTCAGGTGAAACTGCATGGACCGACTCTCGGTCATTTGGATGAAAATCCACTTTTCCATTCAGATCGTTCCGCTGTACCCAGCGAATAAACGCCCGTCACACAGCACATAATGCGTCGTATAAAGCGATCACCATATTTCTCCCATCCAGCTTTTTGTAATTGTCCTGTTAGAGCATCATATTTCAGAGTCGTTATCTCTACGCAAATAACTACTATTTTCCAGCAACTCCCTAGCTCTTCCCAAATTAGCCGGTAATCGGACGCAAAAAATGTTCTAGCCAGTTCATTGCCAAAACCATAGCGGCGCGTATGGGTTATCCGCATCACATGGATACCCGCTACTGCCGATAACCCATACGCTCCATGTGGATACGCTCTGTGGCTTCATAATTGAGCCACATGAATTTGGAATTACTTAGTAGAAATTAGTAATCTCGACGAATGGACAACACATCTACTGAAATTACGCTGTCTCGTAGGACTCTATTACGAATCGCTTCCTTGCTTACCGACCCTGAACGAAGCAATCAGGAATGTCTGGTCGAAGCACAAGCACTGAGGCGGACACTGGTACACATAAATGAGGCTCGATCACCTGCGGGGCCACTAGTCGTTGCCACCGCACTGGTCCTCCGGGCGAGCAGGCATAGGAACTGGAGGTTGAGATGCCTGATCCCTAAGTAGCCACCCCCAGAAAACTGCCCGCCATCAAGCCCGGTGCGTTTGCTGTAAAGAGTAGGCGTGAGCAATCTAGATAAGAACGTGAGACCCCGATATCTAACTTGGACTACTTATTCTATTTCGATGGGCGGTGCGTTCAAATTGTCTGGAGCAATAATTATTAGGTTGCTAATTTCTTTAATACCCCTAGAACATCATCAACGTGTCTCGTCACATTGATTTCGTGCGTGAAAGCTCCCTGGCAAATTCCGACCTTATCAATGACGAACGTCGCCCTCCGAAACGGCACTAACCCGAAAGTCCAGCTGCGCTTTACACCAAACAATTTGCTCAAATCGCCATCTGAATCCGAAACAAGGTTAAACGGAAGACCATTCTGCTCACGAAACTGTCTATGGCTTTCAGCGTCGTTGGGGCTTACACCGATTAGCACGGCGTCATGACCCAAGATTTCCTCGTAGCTGTCACGGTACGAGCGGGCTTCAAGTGTTCAGCCACGGGCAAAGTCCTTCGGGTAGAAGTAAACAACGATATTCTTTTTGCCTTTGAATTCCGACGTTCGAAACGGCTCACCATTGTCTAGTTCCGCCTCGAATGCAGGGATATTCTGACCGATTTTCAACATGACTCTTTTAGTGCTCCTATTCTGGTTTGGTTCTGTCAGATTTTAGTGCTCACTTGGCTCATACGCTGACCTGATTGCCTGATCAATCCGTATATTAAATCTGACAACTCGGTCACCGGAATTGATGGGCCTACGAATGGATTTTATTTCTCAAAAACGAACGTATTTGATTTACCCACGATATTCTTCTCTGAAGAATGTTCGATAACCCAGCGAAGTTCGATGTTTTTTCTTGAAAGTTGACGCAGACCCGCAGTGTGGACAATACATAAACAGATCTCCTCAGCAAATGAGAAATGATGCTATTCTGCCCCGACACTGAGTTCTGTCAGAACCATGTAATTTCGCCGTTTAATGGGAATTAAAATCTCAGCGCTTTTTGAGTCGCATAGTTTCTATACCGAAAGATTCTTAGCAGATCTCTTGCTACAAAAAGTCTGTTTGTAAGCCTTCCAAATGGAACTTTGTATTTCACGCAGTCGTTCACGATAGTGCCACCATATGGAGAAATCTCTAAGGTGTGCATATGGGACCACATGATGTATGGACCTTTAATTTGCGTGTCCACAAACTTGTATGGAGGGTCCCACAATGAAATTTCCGACCTCCATTTCACAGGAAAACCATGAATTTTAAGTCGATACTCAATTTGGGTCCCCGAGTGCATATTGATTGGAGTGTCGGAGACAATCGTGAACTTTAGCCAATCAGGCGTTATTAGGTTCAGATTTTCCGCATCCGCGAAAAAGGCGAATGTATCACTAACGTCGCTCTCAACGGTCGTTTGAGAGCGGAGCACATAGTTGGCGTCTTTTCCACGAGTTATTGATAATTGTTTATCCATTTAACTAGCCGGCAAATCTTGACCAGAGCCCCATATGTAAGGCAAGTTGTCGTTTTCGGCCCAGTCAAATTGTCCGTAGTGGTTAGGATCCTTTCGTAGAAGATTACTTCGGTGGCTTGCATGGAAGTCGGAGTTACCCAGCCAACAGGGAGAAATCGGTGCGATATCAGGGACGATTAATTTCATACTGTTTCTGTACCCCCTGGTTTTCCACTCTTCGATAATTGTGTTGTGGTACACCGCAAGCATCGCTTCGAAACCTCGCCACATATTGACTGCAGGATGGTTCTGCCAACCATAGTTGTGGTTTTCCAATGCTCTTAAGATTTGCATTGCTTCAATTCTTTGCTTACCTAATCTTCGCCAGTCCAAACATTGAGCTGATGTTTTGAAATCAGGGTATGGCAGAAATGTTTGCATTATCCGTATCTTTCCGAGAAAAACTAAAACAGAAGAGAGCTTTTAATAAGCGCAGGTCAATCTTGACTATTAAGAGCGAATCGAATCCTGAAGGATCAGGCACCCCCTAATCGAACTGTGAATTCAAAGCCAACAGCGGTCGGAACAGCGGGAAGATGATCTCGATGTGCTCAACCAAGTGTTGGACTGTCTCCGATAACTCCGAGAGGTCTTTGGTCAGGCATGTTTACCTTGTGTAAATGGGTTTGAGGTCAGTTCTTCACATAGATTGCCTGTACCGGATGATGAGAATAACGGAGTTCTGTCAAAACTCACTATTCACGATAGATTTGATGTCTGGTCGATCCGATCCGGGAATTAACTTTTTTTGCTTCCTCGGCCACCAACTCCATTCACCCAGGATTGCGGCCATACTTGGGACGAGCAGAGCTCGAACTACAAACGTGTCGATGAGGACCCCCAACATTACGGCGAAGCCGAGCTGGAATATGTCGCGTAGGGGCAGCGTCGTAAGAACTGCGAACGTCCCTGCCAAAATGATTCCAGCAGACGTAACAACTCCGCCAGTGCGACCGACTGCTGTAGCAACCCCATCGCGGAATCCTTCTTTTTGAACGGCCTCTCTAATTCTGGACATCACGAATATGTTGTAGTCGGCACCAAGAGCAACTAGGAATATGAACATCCACACACCGTTAGAGTAAGCAACTCCTGAGTGGCCGAATATTTGTTGAAAAGCAAACACCGAGAGTCCGAATGTTGCCCCGAAACTCACGATTACGCTGAAGACCAGGTACAGCGGTGCGACTATGGATCGCAATAGAAGCATTAAGATGATCAGAATTGCTAGTAGTGACACAGGAGCTAACCATCGAATATCTGCGTCGATCGATGCTTTTGTATCCGCCTGAACAGCTGATTCTCCACCTATTAATATTCGAATACCCGGGGTACCGGACAAATCCGACTGAGTCGCAATTGAGCGGAGATCGTCGATAAGCTCAAGTGATTCAGCCGAGTAAGGGTTCCCGTCGATAATCAGCTCAAGTCGAGCTGTGGTTTCATCTACTGAGACAAACCTTTCCGCACCCTGATCGGCTGCGAGATTTTCGTCAACTGGTACGCCGATAGGGCGAGTTGGTCCGATGACCCGCAGAACACCTGGTGTACTAGCTAAAGTCGCTGAAAATTCTTCCAACGAATCAAAAGAGTTTGAAATCGATGATTCACCTGATTCGACAAATATCTCGGTTGGAGCGAGTAACCCCTGCGGGAATGACTCTGCCAGCAATGAGTAACCTTGTTTTGATTCCGCATCATCTGGAAATCCGTCGATAAAATTGAAACTTGGAATGATCGTCCACGATGGCAAAGTTGCTAAAGCAATTCCAATAATCGTTACGCTAAACACCACCAATGGCCTACGAGAAACGAGGCGGCCAATCCGGTGCCATATTCCACTCGTATCGATAGCACTTTGCTGAATTAGTGGACGGGGCCAGAACACCCACTTCCCAAATAAAGCTATTACCGCTGGCATCACTAACAATCCAGACAATAGGACAATAAATATTGCAACAGCCAGCATTGGACCCAACGATCTGAATGATCCATACGAGGCAAACGTAAGAGCAAACATGGCGACGATCGTCGTTCCCGCTGAACCTGCAATGGAAGGTCCAACATTTGACATCGTGGTTCGCATTGCGCCCCACTTGTTTGCGTTCAGGACGAGTTCTTCCCGATAACGAGACACTATGAACAAGGCATAGTTAGTTCCTGCACCGAACACGAGAACCGACATGAGCGCCGTGACCTGTCCGTTCAATGGCAAGTCAAATTGCTGGGAAAGCATTGCGGCGATTGATTGCGACAGCGTCAAGGCAGTCCCGATAACAACGAGCGGAATTACCGCCAAAAGCGGAGACCTGTAAATCACAAGCAGCAATACCAAGACAAGCACTACGGTTACTAGTGTGACTCGCAGATCGATCGAACCGAAGACCTTAACAGCATCGTTGATAATTCCAGCCGGCCCCGTAATCGCTGTATCGATTTCAATTTCTGCACCCACATCACTTGCTTTCTCAGACAGCCAATCAACAGTCTCACCGAACTCTGGTTCAGATGGTGCTCCCCCAATCGTCACCACGACCATTGCCGTCGTGCCGTCTTCTGATATTAAAGTCGAAGCGACTGTCGGAGAATCTGATGGCGAAAGTATCGAAAGTATTGAGTCCGGTGCATTTGGTGCTCTCACATCCGAGGTGAATTGACTTATTGCAAAACTCAGCGCATTTGAAGCCGTCTTGGCTCTAAATACCACGAGTGCTGGAACTCCGTCGGCAGCAGGAAACTTTTCAGTGCGCAGTTTCAATGCTTCTACGGACTCCGCACCCACAGGCAAGAACTCATCTTGCTCGTTGGTGGTCACTTCGGACAGGCTGGGTGCGATTGAAGAGATCACTCCAATTAGGAGGAACCAACCTATTATTCCTAGGATTGCGCCTTTTCGAGTTGAAGAACTAAAAAGAAATTTTGTCATCGTTGTTAATAGTTTCGAGGCGAACTAAGCTGATTCGCCGGACTGAGTTGGATGCAGTATCACTCTGGATAGATGAGATAGCTGGGTACGACGTCAATGAATAGTTAATGAACTTCTTCTCTGTAACGTCAATTCCTTCGTGTTCGTATTGACTACACAAAATACGTCAGAGCAATAAACATTCCTCATTTGTATGTACATATTCTACATAATCGTCAAAGTGACGTAAATATCATACTTCATTGAAATGCAATGTAAAGTCCGTAAATATCAAAAGATATGGGTGCCAGTAAGAAAATTTCACTCAAACAAAGAAAATTAGATCTCAGCACTATTTGAGAAAAACTGCCGTCGGCTTTGACAGAGGTTGATCAACTAGGAATAAGAAGTTTGGGTTCTGTCAGAACTATTGTAGATACGGAATCGTTCTCGGTCCCTGTGGCAAAACGCATAACGTCGCATCTTCACCGTACTTCTCGAGCAATCGCATGACCGTGGTTCTGTCAGAACTCAGTGTCGGGAACTGAAGATCGTTGAATGGTGATCCAGAACGTTCGTTGAAACGCCGTTCGCAATCGCTGCAGTTGAAAGCCCGATAGCCTAGCGTTCTCTTCGATACGAACGTAGATAGGCAGTGTGGGCAGGACATGAGCAGATCGCCTCAGCAAATGAGGAACGATGTTATTCTGCCCCGACACTGAGTTCTGACAGAACCGTATTACGCCCATGACTCCATAGAAAAGCGAGGAACAGGACTTTCTTACCGGCATGTTTCGACCAAGGATTCATGTGCTGAATGTATCTGGTTCGAGTGTGGGAGCTGAGGTAGGTGTAACAGGTGATCGCCTATACAACCTCCATTTGCACTTATGGATTGGATTGGCGAGCGAGCATCGTGCTATCCGCTTTCGAGGTAACGAACCTGACAGCGCGTATCAGCTTTGGAATATCTCTTCGGGTTCTGAGAATAATTCTTTGCCCTGGTTCTTTTACCAGATCGATAAATGTAAGGTTGGCTTCAACATCCGACTCAAGCGGATTGCCATCGGTCGAGAACAGTTCATCCCCTGCCTTAGCTTCTAGCAATGGAGTGACTCCGACTGGCTTAATGAGATCTGTCCCGGCTATCAATGTTTTGGACTCTGCACGAATCAGTGGCGTCAGGGCCAAATTGAGTAAGGCGTGTTTATCAGTGTTATTGAGTTTGTTAATGATCTGAAGATGACGGTTGAACGTTTGATTACGGAGTTGGAAGGGTTGGAATCGTTCAATGAATTCCACTCCAAAATGAGGTACATTTCGCAGTTCATTTCTGGTGGTGCTTCTCCAGTTCGCATCGTTGTCCAGCAGCGGGAATGAAGTGCGCCTGAACGGTGTTGGCGTGATAGTTCGTGCGAATCCCCAAGCTATGTAATCAAGACATGAACGCAGGTTCTGGATCAACTCACCAATATCAAGACTAAGTTCGATCCAATGCTTCTGATTACTGTCGCTCCGAACCCAGACGATCCTGCCAGATGAATCATCTATTTTGCGTTGGATAGGACTTTGATCTGAGTCGAATCCAATAATTGTTTTTTGCTTGATTTTGGTGAATTGGATTTCAGCTCGCTCGAGCTTGGCCCAGGCACCTTGTAATAACACGTGTGACATCAGTAAAAGGATAGCTCACCGGTTGGCATATCCACCATGCTTATATGTGCTCGATGTCTATCGATGGATCGGCTTACTGCTTTGCAAGTAGGAGGTAGAGGGCTAGAGTCCCTCAAGGCTTTTGGCAAACCGCAAATAAATGAAAAAGCCCTCGCAAAAATGCGGGGGCTTTTGTGTGTGCTGATTCTTCCTAGGTGGAGAGCTAGGTGACCGCAATTCTTTTGTAAGAATTTTCATTGGGTTGTCAGATTTCCGGATCAGAGTTTTGTTCATCAAGCTTTTTCGCGTCGTGTTTTTAATCGGACGAGAGGTTTGCAATAACGAATATAACCGGAGATCTGTAATGAATTTGCTCTCTAATATGTCGCTTAATGCGGTGATGATTGTATTGGGCGCGCTGTTGCTCACGGCAGCCGTTGCATGTAATTCGGACGATCGTGAGCCTACTCAGGTCGCTTCGTATCCGAATACGGTAATGGCTGACGACGACGCCATGATGGAACACAGCACCACTAAATTTTCGGTTGTGATCGAAAACGTCGGTGGCATTTTTGACTTAACTTCTAACGGTGTCGGGGTTGATGCCCCTGTGTCCGGCGAACACTGTTTGGACGTTTGCTTCTCGTAGTAATTTTACGACAGGAGTACGTCGTTCAAGCGGAATCGTCCAGTAGCCATATGGTTGGTTCGGCGGAGAGGAATCCCAATCGAAATCGATATCGGCTTCTTCGGCGTTATCGAGAAATAGCGGATGGTGCATGAACGCTACTACGTGTTCAGACTCTATGGATTCACGTTAACGTAGGGTGTCGCCCAAGAAGTCCATTTGAGCTTTGTGCTCGTCGGGCAAATTTTGAGGTCGATCGAGAATTACCGAGTCGATAATGATGAATTTAGATTCGCCATGATTAAAGGCGTAGTAGTCGTCGCCAAATTCAGATCGGTACATGTCGAAGGAGTCGCGATCGGGGATCAGGTTGTTCACACCGATGGCATGGTTTCCGGCTACCCAGTGCACTGGAACTTTCGAGCTGTATTTTCCTAAGGTTTCGCGAATTAGTGCGATTTGTTCTTCGTCACCGGCGGTGTCGACCATGTCGCCGCAAACGACGATGAATGCGGGGTCGATTTCATCGAACTGTTCGAGGGTGGTTAGGAGGTTTTGACGTTATTGTTCAACTCCCTCGATTTTCGGTGCGTCTTTGACGTTGAGTCCATGTTTTCTAAGGAGAGATGCGGCTTCCGGGTCCATGGCTGAGAATCGAGAGAACATTCCAACTTGTGGGTCGGCCATTTTGATGAAGTTGAAATTTGCCATGTCTACCTTTTCGCGTGGACGGACTTGTGTCGTTCGCAATTGAACGATTCTGCACATGGTTACAAAATCGCGGCAGTTCGCAATAGCCTATTTGGTTACACTGGGCTTTTTGGCTGACTTTTTATAGGGCATTTTGGAGGCGTTGTCTTTTAGGTGTTCTTCGCCGCGTTCTCTGGAGAGTCGGATCTGGAGTTGTCGTTCTCGGAAACGATCTCGATCTTCGTTGGCGAGCGAGTCATCGCAATACGGGCAGCTAACGCCTAGTTCAAACATTGGAGATTCGCGGTCGGCAGGGGAGATTGGGTGCTGGCAGCCGTAGCAGAGTTGGTAATCGCCTTCGACGAGTCCGTGTTTGAGCGAGACTCGGTGGTCGAAGACGAAGCATTCGTCTTCCCAGAGGCTTTCTTCTTCAGGGACTTCTTCGAGATATTTGAGGATTCCGCCTTTGAGGTGGTAGACCTCATCGATGCCTAATTGCTTCATGTAAACGGTCGCTTTTTCGCAACGAATTCCGCCGGTGCAATACATGGCGACTGCGGAAGGTTTTTGAGGTCCGGATGCTAGTAGATCGGCCCAGTCGGGGAATTCACGGAAGGTTTCGGTTATGGGGTCGATGGCATCTTTGAAGCGACCGACGCCGAATTCAAAACTGTTGCGGGTGTCGATTAGCAGAACGTCGTCGCGCTTGATGAGATCGTTCCAGTCGGCGGGATCGACGTAGGTTCCGGCATCGGCGTTGGGGTCGATGTTAGGCTTGCCCATCGTGACGATTTCGTCTTTGATTTTGATCTTCATTCGGTTGAAGTTTTGGTTCTCGCTGTAGGAGTACTTGACTTCGATTGCGTCGACATTATGCCAACTTTGGAGATGGTCGAGAACGGCTTTCACGCCGTTGTCTGGGCCTGAAATAGTGCCGTTAATTCCTTCTTCAGCGAGGATGAGTGTTCCAACGATGTTCTCGGCGCGGCAGAGCGCCAGAAGTGGTTCTTTTTTCTGGTCGGGCTCTTCTATTTTTGCGAAGTGGTATAGAGCGGCTACCGTGAACGTTCGTTCGGGTGAGGCGATTATCGCTGCGGTCTTTTCTTCGCTTGCTGACAAGTTGGCGTTGGAATAGGTCATCGAACTATTTTACGTTCTTGTTGTCAATTCGGGTTACAAGCATTTTGTGAGAATTGCGTGTTGGACTCTAAGCGAATACTTGTGATCAGTGGATTGAGGATCGGCTAAGTTGCGGTTACTTGGCCGTCTTCCCATATGGGGTCGCTATTAAGAAGTGCTCGCATTTTTTGATACCAGGCTTCTTGCTCTGGTCGTGCTGCGTTGGCTTTGTAGCGCTCTTCGCTATTGAAGACAGCGATCATTTTGACGACGGATGAATCGGCGTCTGTTTGCAGGATGTACCCGTCGACGAAGCCGATGTCACCAGTTCCTTCGGCGGCGTTCCATTCCTTCAGGAGCAAGCCGAGTGCATGGACGTTGTCGGGGTTGATGCTGAGTGTTGCGATTGTTCCGTACATGATCGTCTCCTTAGTTTAGTAGAGGGTTTTGTGAAGCAGGGTTCGGTGGCATATTAGTACATTTCAAGTGCGGGTGTCACGACGAGTGTGGGTTGGTGGGTCGTTAGTCGCATTCGTCATCGGATGACTCGGCTCCGCGTTTGCGTCTTGTTCGATCGTCGTCGGACGACTCAGTCACTAGCTGCAGTTCTCCTACCCTGGCCCTTCCGTCTGGAAGAGGAGTAGGTTGTAGGCCTTGGCAGGAGGGAGGACCGTTGTGCGTATTTAAGTTAGCTCCATACCTTCGCGCCAGCCCCCAAACGACCGATGTCATCCTGAATTCATTTTCAGGATCTTTATCCCCCAGTTGCAGCTCTGGCTTTGCGTTAGTCGCGGTCGTCATCGGATGACTCGGCTTCGCTATTGCGTTTTGTTCGATCGTCGTCGGACGACTCAGTCACTAGTCGCAATTCTCCTACCCTAGCCCTTCCGTCTCGAAGGGCATAGCAGCACGTTGGGCGTTATTGGTCGTTTGACCCTGAAAATGAATTCAGGGTGACATATTTTAGAATTGTCGGCTGATCCGAAGTTTGTGTATTCGAATCAGCCGACGTAATTACGATCTCTCAGAAAACGTGCCACTGGCACATCCTAGCTGGTTGTTGCGCCGGTTGAGGCGGGGTTTACCAGTTTGATGTACTTGCTGAGCACGCCTTTGGTGTAGGGCGGTGGCTTTGGCTGCCACTTGTCGAGTCGTGCCTTGAGTTCGTCGTCGCTGATTTTGATGTTGAGTTCGAAATCGTCGAGGTTTACTTCGATAAGGTCGCCATCTTGAACGGCTGCGATTGGTCCACCGATGGCGGCTTCAGGTCCGATATGCCCGATCATCGATCCGTGGGATGCCCCCGAAAATCGACCGTCGGTCATCAGTAGAACTTTTTCGCCAAGTCCTTGTCCAACAAGAGCGGCGGTAACCGAAAGCATTTCTCGCATACCGGGTCCGCCCTTGGGTCCTTCATAGCGAATCACGATGGCGTCGCCTTCGTTGATAGATCGTTCTTGAAGTGCAGCCATAACGCCTTCTTCACCGTCGAAGACTTTTGCGGGTCCACCGAAGGTTTGACCGAACTGGTGTCCGGCAACTTTCAGGACGCAACCGTCTGGAGCGAGATTTCCGAAAAGGGTGACGAGACCGCCGGTGGTAGAAATAGGATCTTCAACCGAGTGGAGTACGTCGTTTGGTTCTGGGACTACAACGTCAGCGAGGTTTTCGGCAATGGTTTTGCCTGTGACCGTCATGCAGTCGCCGTGGAGTAGCCCGGCGTCGAGGAGTCGCTTCATTACGACAGGAATGCCGCCGAGTCGGTCGATATCGAGCATTAGGTAGTCGCCACCGGGCTTCATGTTGGCGATTAGCGGCGTTCGCATTGAGATGTCGTGGATGTCTTTGAGTGTTAGCTCGATGCCCATCTCGGAGGCGATTGCCGGGAGGTGGAGCGTGGTGTTTGTTGATCCGCCCATTGCGACAACGACCGTTACTGCGTTTTCTAACGCTTTGCGGGTGAGGATGTCGGACGGTCGGATGTCTTTACGAAGCAGGTTCAATACTGCGTGCCCTGCTTCGCGTGACGAGGCGGCTTTGCGCTGGTCGACGTTCGGCTCGGATGCTGTACCGGGGAGGGAGAGGCCGAGGGCTTCGCCGATGGATGACATCGTGTTTGCTGTGAACATTCCGCCACATGAACCGGAGCCGGGACATGCGTGGTTTTCGATGTCAAGGAGTTCGTTGGCGTCGATCTTGCCGGTCTGGAATTGACCAACGGCTTCGAACACGTTCTGAATCTGGATATCTTCGCCATGAAGTGATCCGGGAAGGATTGATCCGCCGTAGATGAATACGGAAGGTACGTTGAGTCGAGCCATCGACATCATTCCGCCGGGGAGAGATTTGTCGCAGCCAGCGACAACGACGAGGCCGTCGTAGCGTTCGGCGAAAACGACAGTTTCTATGGAGTCGGCGATGACTTCACGAGAGACGAGCGAGCCGCGCATGCCTTCGGTTCCCATGGAGATGGCGTCGGAAACGGTGATTGTTCCGAACGTGAAGGGAGTTCCACCAGCGGCGAATACGCCACGTTTTACTTCTTCAACAAGCGGTGCGATTCCTGAATTGCAGGGAGTGACTTCGTTGTGGGTTGATGCGATTCCGACGAATGGAGCTGCGATATCTTTATCACTGAGTCCCATCGCTTTCATCATCGAGCGGTGGGGTGCTCGAATTGCGCCTTCAGTGGTTTCCCAGCTGCGCCATTTTCCGGGTACTCGCTTGGAAGCGCGCTTTGAGTCGAGTTTTTCTTGTGAATCGCTTTTTGTGGTCATGTTTGTTTTTTGTACTGGTTTATCGCCCTTCGAGACCCTCAGGATGACACCTAGAAGACCTTGACTGACGAACTTGAATCGCTGTATTTTGCGACCCTTAATGTTACACGCGGATTCGAGCCTTTTCTGTGAAGGAGTTGGTGTTGTAGGCTGGCGGTAGTTCGCTGCTGTTGGCGTTGGTGCCTTGTCGTGCCGTTTTCATCCGGGCATGCATTCACACTTTGGACGTTCTCTGGCGACTGGCTCAGGATGACATTGGTGATGCACGACTGAGGTTGGAATTATCGTTGGGTTATTTGTTTGTCGACTAGGGAGAGATACATGGTTTCGAGTTCGATTGAATTGATTGCTGACGCTCTGTTTTTTCCTGAGGGTCCTCGTTGGCGGGCTGAGGAGCAGAAGCTGTATTTCAGCGATGTAATGGCGGGCAAGGTTTCTCGCGTTGGTGACGATGGCGCGGTCGAAACTGTGTTTGAGCCGGGTGAATTTCCGAGTGGTCTCGGTTTCTTAGAGAATGGCGATTTGTTGGTTGTTGCTACCGAGAGTAAGGCGATTGTTCGTTTGTATTCGTCGCAGGTGGTAGCGGGTAGTGCTAAGCGGTCGGACTCTACGCATCATGCTGATATTTCTACGGTGTTCGGAACTGGTAACAATGACATGGTGGTCGCTCCGAATGGCAATGCTTATGCGGGTGCGTATTTGCCGGGATTGAGCGAGGAGGTTCCGCCAGGTCCTTCGAATCCGCCGCTATTTGGGAATATCGTGCTTGCTCGACCGGATGGATCGTCGCAGGTGGTTGCCGATCGAGTTTGCTTTCCGAACGGCGGTGCGATTACGCCGGATGGAAAGACATTGATCGTAGCCGAGACTTTCGCTTTTACGCTGACTGCTTGGGACATCGAAGACGACGGCACGTTGTCGGGTCGTAGGCCGTTTGCGAATCTTGCAGCGCCGACGGATGGGATTTCTCTGGATGCAGAAGGCTGTGTTTGGGTGGCGTGCCCGTACTTCTCTTATGGCGATTCTGGAGGTTGGGTGCGGGTCGCTGACGGAGGCGAGATTAAGCAGGTGATTGCGCTTGAGGATGCGGATAAGAGCGCATATGCGTGCATGCTCGGTGGGGCAGATGGTCGTGATTTGTGGCTTTGTGAATCGACGGTGCTTGGGCGAGAGCGGTATCAGGGCGACGGCAGGATTCGTCGGGTTCGGGTGGATGTGCCGAAGGCGGAGGCGCAGTTTTAGGGGTGGCGGTACCGAATTCGGTCGTCTAGGTTTGGCACAAAATAACCCCTCGGAGAAGTGATCTTCCGAGGGACTTTTTTTTGATCAGGTTGATTGCAAATGCCTTCCACCGTGACACCGCCGAAGGTCTCTCAACTCCGCTTTGCTGCGGTCGAGAAATCATGTTTACGCTACCCGAGAGTGATGCGGAACGAACTTAGGTGTTGGGCGTCGAGTTCGGTGGCGTCGAGGCGGATCATGAGCGGAACCATGTGGTCGAGGACTACCGCTTGCGCGAGAGTGCCGCAATCGACAGGTTTGAAGCCGATGCCTCTTATTAATTGTTTGACTGCTTTCATAGCCTCTTCATCGTCGCCGGCGTAGTGGACTTCGCGTGGTTCGCCGGTCGAATCGATAGGATTTTCAAATGTCGCTGCGAAATTGGTTTTGAAGGCTGCGATAACGAGGGCGTCGTCGCCAATAATCGATGCCGTTACCTGTGCGCCTGAGTCGCCGTTGTTTGGCTGGGCTGTGAATGGGTTTGTGATGTCGATGACGATTTTATTGCGAAGCGAATCACCTAACTTCCTAGCAGTGGCTGCGACTTCTTTGTAGGGCAGGGTGATGATCACGATCTCGCCCGCGTCTTCTATGGCGGCTTGGTAGCCGTAGATTCGCGATTCGGTGCCAACGGCTTCATGGAAATCGTTTTTGGATTCGGCTCGGCGCGATCCGAAGGCGACGAAGTGTCCAGCGGCCAGAAGGGATTTGCCGAGGGCGAGCGCCATGGTGCCGGTGCCGAGGATTCCGATGCGGGGTTTTCGTGTCACGTGTGACTTTCTCTGAGAGTTCGCTTGTGGTTGGCTGAATTGTCGTCATTTTGATCCGGGCCTGCATCCGCACTTGGGATGTTCTCAGGCGACTGGCTCAAGATGACATTTGATGTGGGTTGAGTTGAATTGTTGGCTGAGTCGTGCGTTGCTTTGCTCAGATTGCTGATTGCCACGTCGTCAGGCTACTCGCAATGACAGAGTCCGATTTTTTAGGCAAGTTCGTAGTGGGATGTTATGGATTTTGTTTGGAGATGTATACCGTTTGGGCGGCTGCTGGGGTAGGCTACGTGTTCGCAGCGTCTGACTGCATCCACCTGATTTTGAAAATGTCCCGCGGGACAGTGAGTTTGAACGTAAATGACTGATTATCTTCCACTGCCAGGCACTCCAGTTGAGGAGCTTGATACTCCGTGCATCATCATAGATCTTGACGTAGCTGAGTCGAATATCGCTAAGTTGCAGGCTGCTGCGAACGAGATGGGAGTCGATGTTCGACCTCACTCGAAGACGAACAAGAGTCCTTATTGGGTTCGTAAACAGTTGGATGCCGGGGCTATTGGCGTTTGCTGTGCGAAGGTCGGCGAGGCCGAGGTTATGGTTGAGGCAGGTGTGACTGAAGTGATGATTCCGAACCAGGTTATTGGTAAGCGGAAGATTGCTCGATTGGTTGCTCTGGCTCATTCGGCAAACATCATCGTTGCTGTGGAAAGCGCTGGTAATGTCGACGATCTATCTTCTGCTTCAACGGCTGCCGGTGCTGAGCTTGGTGTGATTGTTGAAGTCAACGTCGGTATGGATCGCTGCGGAGTGGATGGCGATGGAGCTGTGGAACTAGCAAAGCAGATCGATGCTGCGCCCGGTCTTCGCTTTGACGGATTGATGGGGTACGAGGGTCATGTTGTTGCTGAGCGGGACTACGAGATTCGTAAGACCGAAGCCGAGAAGGCTATGGCGATTCTTACGGGTGCTGCTGATCAGATTCGTGGAGTAGGCATCGATGTGAAGCTTGTTTCAGCTGCTGGTACGGGAACGTACAACATCACGGGTCGAGTCGACGGTGTTACCGAGCTTCAGTGTGGTTCGTACATTTTCATGGACGGTGACTACCTCGAAGTGTTCAACGATTTCGAACCTGCGCTGTCGGTATTGGCAACGGTGATTTCACGCCAGAAGAAGGATGTTGCGATTGTCGATATGGGGCTGAAGTCGATCTCAATGGATCGTGGATTGGCTGAGGTTATTTCTCCTGCGTCTGCTTCGATCATCAATCATTCGGAGGAGCACACGGCTGTGAATTTGCCGGACGCTGCTTCACAGGCTTTGAAGGTTGGCGATAAGGTGCGATCACGTCCGACTCATGGCGATACGACGATCAACTTGCACGAGTACTACTTTGGTATTCGAAATGGCAAGCTTGAGCAGGTAATCCCGATCCCAGGCCGCGGCAAGTTCAGGTAACCCAGGGGCGTTAGTCGCGCTCTTCATCGAATGCCTCGGCTCCGCGTTGGCGTTAGCTCCGGGCGTCGTCGGACGACTTGGTTGCGCATCGCAATTCTCCTACCCTAGCCCTTCCATCCTGAAGGGGACCGTTGGGTGCTGTTGATGATTTAGGCGGGGATCGGTGCTGCGGCTTGGAGAGTAGGCGCACCTATAATTTCGACGTTCGTATTCGCAAGGCTGCCTGGTATGACGGATTGCGTCGAGCGTGTGCTTAATTCAGCAGGATTTGTAGGGACAAAATATGTACGAGTTGGATGGCAAGGTTGCAATTGTTACTGGTGCTGGGGGCAAGGCCGGGATTGGTCGTGGGATTGCGACTCGATTGGCGGCTGAGGGTGCAACGATTGCCGTTTGCGATTTGAACGACAGCGGGACTCCCGATTGGGGTGGACTGTCGGCGGTTGTGGATGAAATCAACGCTGGTGGTGGTAAGGCAATTGGTCTTACGGGGAGCGTTTCTGATTCGGGCGATGTGGCTTCAATTGTTGAAGGAGCGATTTCGGAGTTTTGTAGAGTCGACATTCTTGTGAACAACGCTGGCGCATCGGCGGGTCCGGATCGTGTGAACGTCGTCGATCTTCCCGAAGAGGTTTGGGATCAGGTGATTGGCGTGAATCTGAAGGGCACATTCTTGATGTCACAGGCGATTTCTCGTCACATGATTCACCGTGGGGGTGGCGGCAAGATTATTAATATGTCGTCGGTTTCAGGCAAGGTTGGGAACGCTAAATTCGCGGCGTATTGTTCTTCTAAATTTGGGGTGATCGGATTTACTCAGTCGCTTGCGAGAGAGATGGCTGAGTACAAGGTAACGGTGAACGCTATTTGTCCTAGCTTGGTCGAGACCGAGCGGGTGTTTGGCATGGCGGCAGCGTTGAAACCTGACGAAGATACTTCGACCGAAGAGTGGCGAGATGAGATGGTTGCGCAGACGAACGCTAATAACCCTATGGGTCGGATTGCGCAGGCTAAAGACGTGGCTGACGTTGCTGCGTTTTTAGCGTCGTCACAGGCTGATTATTTGACCGGGTTGGCTATCAACGTAGCTGGCGGATCGTATATGGGGTGAGTTGGGGCTAGTAGAGGATGTGTTGGTCGGAGAGGTCTTTGCCGCCGGTTGAGCGGGTTAGGCCGCCTCCGAGGAATTCTTTTACTTCTAGTTCGGCGAAGGCGTTTACTACTTGGTAGAACGTGGGGAGGTCTTCCCACCGCGCTGGGTTCCAGCTGAGTTTGCCGTCGCCTACGAGGTCTTCATGAACTACTGTGTGTGAGCCTTCGGCAGGGGTGATGACGGCGTACTGGGTATCGGCAGTTCCCCATTCGCCGGTTCGTGGCATGTATTTATAGTGGAGTTGGCCATCCACTTTCTCAGGAGATGCCGGTTCGGCGTTTGATTTGGGCTTGAGGTTGCTGACTTCCATATCGAGGAAGGTGAACCCGAGCCATGAAGCTTGTGTTCCGGCTGTGTCGCCAACGACTCGGATGTCGGGGAGTTCGCAGTAGATTTTCGAGAATCCAAGCTCTTCACGACCGGTGATAATGGGATCGGCGAGATTCTCCCAGAGGACGGTTAGGAACGGGCCTACTGCGGTGTCTTTTTCGCCCTTGAATCGTGCTGGGATTGTGACTCCCAAAACCGAGTAGCCCCGACCTGCGAGCCATTCGATTTCGGTCATGTTGGTTTCGCTTACTGTGACGACAGGATCGCCGTACAGTCCGAAGCCGGGCGGCAGAAGGTTTTCGAGCTGCTTAGCGTTGGATAGAAACGATGCTCGAAGTGATACCGATTTCGGGCTGTTGATGCCATCGAATTTGCGACCGTTGTGACCTCTGCGGGGTCCGGTCGCTGGGCCAAAGTGAGTTGGCATTCGGTACATTTCGCCGGGCTGGAACGTGTATGACATTTTGTGTGTGCGTTTAGTCGCGCTCGTCGTCGGACGACTCGGATCTAACTGCAGTTCTCTCATCCTCTAACTCCCTCTCACTCTGAGAGGGAGGACTTGTGTGTGCTCTGGCCGTGACTTTATCACTCGGCTAACGTTTTAGATGTTTGGGAGGAACTTCCATAGGGTTGCGTCGGAGACGGGGGTGTAGCCGATTTGTTGATATATGGAATTCGAAGTTGGGTTGTCGAGATCGGTGTAGAGCACGGCGTATTTTTTACCTGAATCGAGAATCGTCTGAGTCACGGCGGAGGTGAGGGCAGTTGTGTAGCCGTGGTTGCGAAGTTCGGGTGGCGTGTAGACGGCTCCGACCGTTCCGCCATTGTCGGTGCCTCTTCCGAGTATGGCGACGCTGACTGGTTGTCCATAGATACACTTGGCCGTTTTCGATTTGCGCCCGAATATGATCGTCGCCGGTCAACACGATTCCATCGACTTCATCTCGGAAGGCGATTCGCCAAGTTTTTATTAGCTCGAATTCTTCAATTGTTGCTTGCCGATGGCTTCCGTCAGCGAGTTTCAATTCGTTGACGGAGGTGCACGAATAGATTCTCGAATTCATCTGAATTTCAAGATCGTAGTGGGTGAGGCGTTCCCATTCGTCAGCGAATGCAAGTGCATTGCCAGTTGGTCCGTTCACTCCGGTTGGTCGTGGATTTTTTTGGGTAGAAGAACCGGGCTAGAAGTCTGGCTGCTTCTTCGGGGCCATCAGAGAGCAATGGGGCAACGTTTGGAGTGAACATCGCTGGGAGAACCGACCGGCCGTCGTCGTCGATAGAGAAAAATTTAGTCGACATCGCTGAATCGACACCTCGGGATTGCTGATTGGCGTATCCCAAAAGGATTGAGTTTGCAGGTTCGTTTTTCAAGAGCAAGTCGCGATTAGCGTCGAGGAACGCGGCGGCTGATTTATATTCGGTGACCTGCATATTCTTTTTGCTTTTCTAGTGGCGGTTTCGGTTATTCGTACTCGTAGTCGTCGAGGAGGTTATTGATAAGACTTTGAGGACCCGCTGCCATGAGCCCGGCGTCGACGGGCAGCAGAACTCCGGTGATCCAGCGAGATTCGTCGCTGGCTAAGAACGTTGCAGCCATCGCAATATCTTCTGCTTTTCCTTCGGTGCCCAGTGGGGCGATGTCGCGTCGGAGTTTTCGTTTTCGATCGTCGACGTATTCGACCATAGAGGTGTAAATCATGCCGGGAGCGATGCAGTTGACTCGGACGTTTTCTCGTCCGTGATGCACTGCCATTGCTCGGGTCGCTGCGATCATTCCACCTTTGGCAGCTGCGTAGGGAACGTTCTTGGTCATTGCGGCGCGGATGCCGTCGACCGAGGCGACGTTGATGATTGAGCCACCGCCGGTTTTAATCATTTCGGGGATGGCGTATTTAGAGATGAAGACCATGCTTTTCAGATCGACGTCCATTACTCGATTCCACAACTCTTGGGTTACGTCGGGTGCTGCTCCGGGGCCGCCGATGCCGACGCTGTTCATTAGGATGTCGAGCCTGCCGTAACGCTCTACAGCGGCGTCGACGAGGGCTTTGCATGCTGACTCTTGGACAACATCGGCGATAAAGGTGGTTGCTTCGCCGCCGGCTTCCTCGATCATCCGCTTGGTGGTGTTGGCGGCTTCTTCGTTCATATCAACGATCAACACCTTCGCTCCGTGCGAGGCGAAGAGTTTTGCCGTTGCGACGCCTACGCCGCTGATGTTGGCGGAGCGGGTTCCAGCGCCTGTGACGATTGCGACTTTGTTTGCGAGTCGAGTAATTTCACACCTCGTGGCCGGCTTGCCGTGCCTGATGAGTTTTCTGTAATTGATCTTGCTACATGGTGGCGAGTAATCGCTTTGACCGTGTAGCGTTGCCGCGGGATAGTGCGCCATCCGGGATTGTGGCACAGTTGCGTGGGATTTTCATTACGGTGGTGCTTGATTGTGCTGCTTTGCCAAAGCTGATGGTAGGTTGTTTAGATCGCTACTGATATTCGAAACAAACGTTTGTGATTAAGGATTCGATGATGAAGGCTGCGGTAATACGTGGGACTCAGAAGATAGTTGTTGAGGATATTCCGACTCCAGAGCCGGGTCCAAATCAGGTGCTGGTCAAAATTAAGTATTCGGCGTTGTGTGGGTCGGACGTTCACAGATTTCAGTACGGAATGGCGAATGACGGGTCGGTATTGGGTCATGAGTACATCGGGGAAGTCGTGCAGACGGGTCGTGACGTCACGCTGCTGAACGAGGGCGATCGTGTGATTAGCGGAGGTGGTGATCCGCCAGCGGGAACCGTTTCTACGTTGTTTTCAGGAGAGCGGTACAGCGCTCGGACGGTTGGTCTTGAGGCGACACGTATCGGTGGGTTCGCCGAGTATGTGGTGATGGACGAGTGGCGACCGCTGCTGATTCCAGCCGGTGTGAGTGACGAGCTTGCGGTACTTGCTGAACCGGCGTCGATTGCTGTTCATGCGGTTCGTACTTCCGCATTCAAAATTGGCGATCAGGCAGTGGTTATGGGTGCGGGGCCGATCGGGTTGTTGGTCATGCAGGTTTTGAAGGCGGCAGGTGCGGCGGCAGTTTATGTTTCGGAACCGGCATCGGCTAGAGCGGAGTCGGCGCGAGTGCTTGGTGCTGATCTCGTTTTGAATCCTATGGAAGAGGACGTTGTTGAGCGTGTTTTGGAGCTTTCGGGTGGTCCTGGGGTGCCGGTGGCGTTCGATGCGGCGGCGGCTCGTCCTACGTTCCAACAGGGTATGGAGATGATTCGTCGTGAAGGGCAGTTGTTGGTCGTTTCGATGGCTTGGGAAGATGTTGAGCTTCGGACTGTCGATTGGATTGGGCGAGAGGTTGAGATGAAGGCTGCGTACGGGTCGTTGCCGATCGACTGGCGCACTGTTTTGAGTTTGATGGAACGCGGACAGCTATCGGAGAAATCGATGGTGACTGACGAGAGCTTTATCGGCTGGGACGAAATGCAGGTATCTATGGAGCGGCTGATGAAGCCCGAAGAGCATGTGCAGTTGGTATTGGTGCCGTAGTGGAGCACGTTTGATACTTGTTGAGCAGCGAGCTCTCGACAGACCAGGCTGATGTGCCCGGTCTGTCGATGGCAATTCGAGTTTTTTTACTGCCTAGAGAACACTTCAGTTTTTGGTGTGAACTCGGCGTCTAGCTCTAGCGGATAGATGGGTCGGGCGCAGACCGTGTGACCGAGGGTTTTCAGGTTTGCTGATGTAGCTCCGGGTGCGTCGACGTTGAAGTTGGCTTCTACCCAATCATCGAAGAACGCTGGTTCGCAGTGAGGCGACTTCACAATTGTCGAGTGGAAGTTCTTTGGATCGAGTCCAGCTTTGAAGAAAAGACCCCGGTCGACGAGCATGACCGTTTCAGTGGTCACAACGAGCGTAAGATTGCCTGATTTTAGGACGGCGGTTGGCCCAATTGTTGGTTCGTACTTCCATGTTTCGCACTTGTACGTGCCGTCGGTAAGCGACTCAACTGTCCAGTCGAGCTTGAGTGGAGTGAACTGTGGGTCGTGCGCTCCTCCGATGCCCATTGTGAACGTTGCGCCTACGCCAAGTTCGTGTGCTTTGGCGGCCGCTGCGGGGTCGGCGATTGGTGCGAGGATGCTGTGCGGATAGTTGGCATTGACCATTTCGGAAATGATTGCGTTGCTGTCGCCAGACGAGCCTGAGCTTGGCGCATCGGCGGCGTCGGTGAAGGCGATTGGACCTGTCATCGTCGCTCCCTTGGCTACCGATTCTTCAAGCGAGATGAATTGTCCTTGCATGATCGCGCGATTTGGCCAGAAGTCGTTTGCCATTTGCAGCGCATGTTCTTCAGCGAGAGCCTGGTCTCCGTCGGTGAAGACGTATGCCTGACTGCTTAGTTCTGGAACATCGGTGAATGGGTTGCCGATGAAGAATCCTGCGGAGAGGATTTTTGGGTTTTCGTGCAGTTTTTTGGCGTAGCGGATCTGTGCTCCGAAAGCGCCTTTCGCGGTGATTAGTTCGTTACCTCGAACGATGGCAGGGATTCGAACACGAGCTGCGACTGGCTTGACGCCATCTTTCAGAATTCGTGTGAGCATCTGGGCGGCGCGCTTGCCGGTGTCGGCGAAATCGACGTGCGGGTAGGTGTGGAACGATGCGAGGCCATTGATATTTTCGAGCATCTTGGCGGTGAGGATGCCGTGGAGGTCCATCGTGATAACGATTGGGACATCTTCTCCCAGAATTTTTCTGGCTTCTTCTAGGAGATAGCCTTCCGGGTCGAGCAGTTCAGTTGTTCCCATTGCGCCGTGCATCGAGAAGTAGACGCCGTCGATCTTACCGGCGTGTTCTTTTAGAGGCTCAAGGAATTCTTTGGCGATTCGCATGAAGGCGCTGTGGCGGAGTGGCCCGGCTGCGGTGCCTTCGGCGTCGTAGGTGTAAACGACTTCGAGATCGTCTCCGAACGCTGACTTCAGTTCGGCTAGTGCGCCACCAATTTGAGAATCGTTGCCGTCGTGTGTTGCCCTGATCTCGTCACCACGCAGGTAATCGAAGAATTCGTATTCACATGGGACTGGGTTGAATGTGGATATCTCTTGCTGACATCCGCCGATCAGGATTCTCATCGTCGATTTGGCTCCGGGTTGGGTGGCGTTATTTCGAGAAAAAATGTATCAGTAATTTTTCAGTAAAAGTCGCTAGGTTTGTTCGATTTATGGTGGTAAACCTGATGATTAAATGTATTGCTGTTACAGCGTTGTAGGTGATTGAATTACGAGATTACTTTCTTACGCGTTCGAATGAGTGAGGCTGGAATGAGTCGTCGCTTCTTTAGGGCCTGAGAAACTTGGGATTAGCGGAGGCGGTTTCAACGCTTCTGCGAGATAAAACAATTGCAGGGGAATCACCCCACCCAGACACGGCGTATTCGACGTGGCCCTCGTCCTTTACAGCATCCGGTTTTCCGACGTGTACTAGGCGTTAGCGTAACCGCTCATCTCGTTCGATTCATCGATTTCACGATTGTCGCGTGGCTTGTAGTTCAGCAGACTAATAATTCTTCCGCAGTTGGGTTACTCATATTTTTCCGGTTTATTCCGTTTCTGATATTTGGACCATTTATAGGGGCTTTGCTGGATCGATATTCGCGCATTGCGATGTTCCGGCGAACGCAGCTCGGGATGGGGATAGTGTCGCTCGGGTTCGGATTGGCTATCGCCAGTGGCTTTGATTCGCTTGCTGTGATCTATGCGTATACGACCCTGATGGGCATTTTGATGATGGCTGAGATTCCGTCTCGCCGTTCGTATATGTCGGGCATTGTTGGGCCTGCTGCCTTGGGTTCGGCATTGGCGTTGGACATGGTTGCGCTGAACGTGGCGTGGTTTGTTGGATCGAACGTCGGTGGCTTCATTGCAGATTTGATTGATCCGGCTTGGGCGTACATGGTAATGGGTTCGGTATTCTTTCTGAACTACTGGTGGCTTCGAGGACTACCGGTGATGTTCCGTCCTGGGCCGGCGGGCGGGCGACCCAGTCCGTTCCGTTTGATCGCTGAGGGTTTCGTGTTCACACGTTCTCATCCGGCGATTTTCGCTGGATTGCTGGTGGTCGGTGTGAACAACTTCTTTGGTTACGCTTTTGAATCGATGACTCCTGCGTTCGCTCGGGATGTTTACGGTGCGGGTCCGACTCAGTTTGGGTTGTTGATGTCGGCACAGGGCCTGGGTGCGCTGATTACGGCGGGTTACATAGCGCTTCGTGGTAAACAATTGCGAAACCCGGGCGTGCTATTGCTTAGCTCAGCGTTGTTGCAGTCGATTGGAAGTATTGGATTTTCTTACACGCAGACGGTAGAAGTTGGCTTCGTTGCTATAGCGGGGTTGGGGCTCATAAGTATGGTTTTTGGTATTACTCATACGATGCTGGTATTGCTAGCTGCCCCTGCTAACTTCAGGGGCAGAATCATGGGATTCCAGGTGCTAATGATGGGGCTGTTCCCGCTAGGGAGTTTGGCACTGGGCTTTACTGCCGATGCGATTGGACTTGAATTTGCGGTTCGGGTTTTCGCCTCTATGGGCGTGGTTTTGCTGGTGATGATTTGGTTCAAATATCCTGAATTGCGTAAACCACTGAGTTGATCGTGCGATGAAGACGATCATGTTTACGGATTTGGTTGGGTGACGTCTATGATGAGTCGATTGGGCGACGAACGGGCGTTCAAGCTTTTACGTGAGCACAACACGGTTGTTCGTGATGCACTGACTCGATTTGGCGTGAGAGAAGTGAAGCACACTTGTGATGGTGTGATGGCGTCGTTTGATGTTGCGGATCAGGCGGTGCGGGCTACGATTCAGATTCGTTACGGAATTCCTGCCATTGCTGTGGATGAGACTGATGAGCGTTTGAGTATTCGGATTGGGATGACTTCTGGGGAGCCGTTTGAAGAGCATGGCGATTTGTTTGGGTCGGTGGTGAATTTGGGTTCGAGATTGTGCGATCTTACAGAGTCGGGTGAGATTCTTATGTCTGAGGATTGCCGGAACGAGTTGGAGAACGAATCGCTGCAAACCAAATCGATAGGCGATGTGAGCATTCGGGGCTTTTCGAGTGCGGTGACAGTTAGTCGGGTTGCTGACTAGAGGTTTCTTCGGCTGAATCGTGATTTCGAGCTGATTGTTTGTTGCAGCATCTGAATATCGTTTGGTGAACGGGGTACGAGATGCGACGTCTTGAGCGATTCGGTAGCTGTGAGTCATGGTTCCCTACTGCTCTGTGATTGCTGAGGAATAGCGATTCGCCAATTGGCGATTGTTTGCGGAGTTGGGTGGGTGTAAAGTTCCCTGCGTCTCGTAAAAAACTTTGTTTTATTTTGATCATTTTTCGAAAGATGTTGCCTTAAATTGAAAGCCGCACGACTCGTTGCTCCACAAACGTTTGATTTTGTCGAACTGGACGAACCGACTCCAGTAGATGGTGAAGTGAAAATCCGAATTGAAGCCACTTCGGTTTGTGGTAGCGACATACACGGGATATACCACGGTGGAACTCCTGAAGAGGACTATCCACTCGCTCCGGGAGTGCCTTGCCACGAGATTGCAGGAACGATAGTCGAATCGAAGACTGATGCTCTCAAAGAAGGTCAACGAGCCATCGTTTTGCCGACACGGGGTATGGGTGGTCTTTCTGAGTACCTCGTACAGACTCCCGACCGTGTGCTTCCAGTTCCCGATTGGGGTGGGCTCGATGAGTGGGTGATGTGTCAGCACACTGGAACGGTTCTCTATTCTGTGAAGCAGATGGGCAACGTTGCTGGTAAACGCATCGCAGTTCTGGGACAGGGAGGAATCGGTTTATCGTTCTCAATGCTCACTGAGAAGATGGGTGCGCAGCAGGTTATCGGTATCGATCCTGTTGATGCTCGTCGTGAGAAGGCGTTGGAGATCGGTGCGACGAATACGGTCGATCCTTCAAAAGACAATATGTACGAAGCGATTGAAGACCTGACCGGCGGCGAGGGTATCGATATTGTGGTCGATGCTACTGGTGATCCTGATGGCTTCGGTCAGTGTTTGAAGATTGTGAAGCGCTGGGGAACGTTCATTAGCTTTAGTTTGACGGGTTCTACTGGGAAGATTGCTGAGTTTCCACATCAGGAGTTCATGTTCAAGGCTGCAACGATTATTCCTACGCAGGTTGCTGCCACTTCGCAGCCGACTAAGGACATTCGAGAGATGATTGCGCTCAAGGAGCGTGGTTGGGCTGACCCAGGTCTGCTGAAGAGTCACAATATGGCCTTTGAAGACGTTCAGAAGGCGTACGATATGTACTCCGATCACTCCGGTGGAGTTATCAAGGTTGTGATGGATATGAACGGCGCTGGGCGTTAGTCGCGGTCGTCATCAGATGACTCGGCTCCGCGTTGGCGTTAGGTTCCATCGTCGTCGGGCGACTCAGTCACTAGCTGCAGTTCTCCTACCCAGCCCTTCCTTCTGAAAGGGGATAGCTGCGGCGTTGGTCACCCGTGGCAGTCTTCCCCTCTAACTCCCCACTCTGCGGGGCGGATCGTTGGTTCCAAACTTGGTAACGAAGTAATTTTACAAATACCTCTTGTCGATTTGACGAGGGGTCTTTTTTTGTTTGATGGACGTGGGGTTGGGATTGATTCTAGGTGGGCGATAGATCCTGAAAATGAATTCAGGATGACAGTTCGGGTGCGAGCGTGCGGCACGTGGGCGATCATCTGGGTGATGCCGTAGGTATTAGGAAAAATACTCGGGGGATTCGGCTGTTTTTGGGACAGCGCCTGAGAAATCGAGTTGTTGCCACATTTCGTAGAGCACGATGGCGACTGCGTTCGAGAGGTTTAAACTTCGATTTGCGGGCATCATCGGTATTTTCAGTCGCTTGTCGGATTCGAATTTTTCGGTGACTGTTTCTGACAATCCACGGCTTTCAGATCCGAAAACAACCGTGTCTCCGTCTTGGAATTCGACCGAGTTGTACGTGGTCGTGGCGTTTGATGTGGTGGCGAACATTCGGGTTGGATCGATTGAGTCGAGTAGTGCCTCGAACGACTTGTGGACGGTAACGATTGTGAGGTGATTGTAGTCGAGAGCGGCTCTGCGGAGGGCGTGTTCGGTGAGCTCGAATCCTAGTGGTTCGACAAGATGAAGATTCGCTCCGGTATTGGCGCACAGCCTGATTATGTTGCCGGTGTTCTGTGGTATTTCAGGGGCTACAAGTGCCACGTTGAAGGGCATGCGGTTTACGTTCTCGGTAATCGATCTTGGAGGTTCGGAGTTGGGATTGTAATTTTGCCACCGATTGCTTGGTAAAGCTGCGAGCTGCCGGGCATCGATTAGCAGACGTTACGACCCGTGTCGAAGTTGTGAACGGAATGGGGAGGCTAGTGGCACTGGCGGTTGACATGTCACTGGATGAGCTTTGCTAGTAATCGTCCCTATTCAACGGGTATCGGGTAACTAGCTCCAGATGGTGACTTCGTTGGCTGGGGTGCGTTTGCGGGCGGATTTGTTTTCGTCGGAGTCTGCTGGGTAGCCGATGTAGAGTGCACCGACGATGTCCCAGTCGGGTTCGGCACCGATGGCTGTGTCGATCGGTGCGAGGCAGGGTTTTCCGGTGCTCCAGCCGACTCCGATTCCGAGCGATTCGGCGGTGAGCATAAGGTTTTGAACAGCGCAGGAGGTTGCTGAGTAGTTCTCGCGGGTCATTTCGTCGTCACGGCCTTCTACGGAGTAGACGTACATGAAGGCAGGAGCGTCGAGAATTTCTTGCTGGACTTCTCTCGCACTTGATTCGCGGCGTTCGGGGTTTGGGTTTTTGATGTTCTCGTAGGTCCAGTCGTGAACGATTTTGGCGACCTTTTTGCGCATCTCGCCATCTTTGCTAAGCACTATGAATCGCCACGGCTCGGTAGTTCGGTGATTGGGAGCCCATGTTGCGGCTTCGATCATTAACTCGAGGGCGGAGTTGGAGACGGGATCTTCAGTGAAATCACGAGTTGTACGGCGGGCTTTGATGGCGTTGAGGACCAAGTTATTCTCCGATGAGTTTGGTTTAGAGCGTAAGAGTACAGGTGATTGAATGGACGCTGAATAGGTCGAGATGGAAAACGACCGATTGATCTTTAAAATACGTTTGATGTGGCTCAGTACAGGTGAATTCAGGATGACAATTTGTTGTCGGAATTAGCTACGAATCAAGCGATTTTACCCAGTCGTCTTGCGAAGGTAGGTTGGTGGGGTTTTCGGCGCTGTGCAGGTGAAACTGGTGCATTGGCGAGTAATTTTCGTAGGTTGAGCGGAGATCGGGAATGGCGTCTTCGGAGGCATCGATACGGATGTCTATAGGAAATTTGTCGCCGGGTGTTCCCACGATCAGGCAGACTGAGCGTTCGTTGAGATGAAGCCCATCTATTCCAGACCGCCCGCCCGCCTGCTTACCAGAATGGAGTGCGGAGAGAAGTCGATTGGCGAGTATTCGATCAGCTTTATTTTCTGTGGTTGGAATTTGGAAGCCGGCGACCATAGCTGAGAGGACCTCGTGGTTGGTAAAAAAATTTCCGACCGCGGTGCAGTTGTCGCCATTGAGGTGTCCGCTGATCGGTTTGATATTGATTCCAGAATGAACAAGTGTGTCGCCATGAGGAAGCATCACGGCGACCTGACGAAACTCGGGGTGCTCATCGTTAGCCAGTGCTCTGATGAAGGCCTCAAGCGGATCGTTTCCGTCTTCGAGTAGCTCCATTATTTCTTCAGCGATCGCCGGAATAGTCGATGCCTGAGCCGTGGCCACTGCGATACCAGGAAGGATTCTCGGACAGGTTGCGCCGACAGCGAGCGAGTAGGTCGCTACGGCGATTCCGAGCTCCCCAGTTTCATGGTCTCGGCCAAGGATCGTGAAAGTCATGCACACTATTTTATGCGAGAGTCAGCCAAGAAAATCCCTCGAAGGTGAGCTGGGTGTAGCCGGGTAATTGCTTACGCCCTGCGCCATTGACGACGGATTGCGATTAATGAAGCCACAACAACGAGGACGGCTAACATACCGCCTATCATCACGCCCAACTGAATAGCGGTGCTGTTGGAGCTTCGCACCCGGAGCGAGCTCTACTGGAGCCACTTCAAGATCAGAGATAGTTCCGTTTTCAACTTTTTCGTGGAAGTTATCGGCATCGACACGGAACGCGATGACGGGGCAATAGCCTTTGCCAACAGTGATGATCGTTACCTCGACTTGCTGACCGGCTGGTGGGACGGCTAATTCAAAACTGTCTGAACCGTCTTCCTCCGGGTTCTATTTGGAGTGCAGCGCTCGATGTTGACGAGAAATTGACTGGGAGTCTTAGTTCGCTTGAACACGAGGAACCAACTATTGGTGAAATAGCGACTCGACAGTCATTTAAATCGCATAGAATTCAGGAACGTCATTTTTGGCGCCTAATTTTGAGTGTCGCTGTTGATTTGTTGATAGTTCCCTAGCAATGTTATTGCAAGCTATTTGGTGATCGCCAAACACAGTCGAAAGGTGTGATGCTAGGTTGCTGATTTTTCGCCGCAGATTGCGGTCTGATTTTTACCAGATGTTTGCCCTCGTTTTGGGCGTGATGGTGATGACGGCTATCTTGGCGGGCGCGCCGATGTATCTGAGTTCAATCGAATCACTTGGACTGCGATCGACACTCGTTACACTTTCAGCTTCAAACCGAAACATGCAGATTGTGGTTGAAGAACTTCCTCTTACTGATCTTTCTGTTTCGTCGGCGACTGAGCGAGTGGACTCGGCGCTGGGCGAACTTGGCGATCTTATTGTCGAGATTGGGCAAGAGTCGCACACTCGTCCACATTTATGGGGCTCAGGCGCCGATTCGATTTTTGGTGGCCCGAACGCCGACATCGCAATGCTTCACCGTTTTGACGGCTTTCTAGATGAGGTAGACATCGTCGAAGGACGAGCACCTCAATCGACGGTAGTTCAGGGTGAGACTCATCTAGTCGCCGAGGTCGTTGTTCCGGTAGAGCGCGCCGAGCTTCTAGGAGTTGGAGTCGGGAGCGAGATATGGCTCACGGTGAGTCCTGCGGATCCGCCGTATTTGGTAGCGAACATCGTTGGATTGTTCCAGGCCAGAGACCTTGATGCGGAGTTCTGGTTGGGTTTGGGCGAGCAAGTTACCGAGCCTGGGCGACCTGTTCCGACAGCTCGATATATGTTGCCGCTGTTCTTTACCAGAGACGGACTGTTTAGATCTGTTACTGGTGGGGCGGCATCGATCGGCACTAATCGTTGGCTAGTTCAGTTGGACGCTGACTTACTCGAACGGCAAAGTCCGGCGTTTACGGCCGCACAGGTCGAATCTGTGAGTCACGAACTTCGACGTGGGTTGCCTGAGTCGAAGGCCATTTCGGCACTCGAAAATCCGCTTAAATCGCTTGGTCAGAAGATAGCTTTTGCTCGAATTCCAACGTTGATGATGGGTGGGGTTCTTCTGCTGGCTGCTGGATACTATTCGATTATGGCGGCGGGTACGCTGACTGCCGGACGGCGTGTGGATACGGCGCTGATGTGGGCTCGTGGGTCGGGTAGGCGGCAGGTGGCGGTTGTTTTCTTTTTCGAGTCGCTATTGCTAGTTGCATTACCTGCGTTGCTAGCGCCGTTTGTAGCGTTTGCGGCTATCAACCTGATTGGGCTGATTCCTGAATACGAATCGATCACTCTCGGATCGAGCATGCCTGTGTATCTGACTTGGCAGGCGTTTGCGTGGGCTTTGATTGGCGCGGGCATTGTTGTCGCTTACATGCAGTGGATCGTTTGGAAGGGCGGCGGTCGCGCTATTGGATCGGAGCATATATCGAGCCGCAGGGTGGAAGGTAAGCCTTTCTTCCAGCGCCAATATCTCGACTTTTTATTCTTTATTTTCGGTGGAGTTGTTCTTTGGGATCTGTCGACTGAATCGTCAGTGGCAACTGCTAAAGAAGGTGGCGAGCAGATCGTTACAGTGAACCCGTTGCTGGTGTTCGCTCCGGCGATCTTCTTGGGCGTTGCGGTGATGCTTTCGATGAGGGTTTTGCCGCCGGTTGCCCGCATTATTTCCGGTGCATTAACTAGACGGGGTCCTGCTTGGGCTCATCTAACGTCGGCGTTGTTCGCCCGAGTTCCACTTACATATGCGTGGCCAGCGGCGATTGTCGGGATGGCGGCTGGAACTGCGATGCTTTCGGCTACTGTTGCTGCGACTTTGCAGCAGGGTTCTGTCGATCAATCGGGCTACGAGGTTGGGGCTGATCTTCGATTATTCCCGGTTGATTTGAATAGCGGAACCCGGAGTGTGGTGCTCGATCAGGTGCGTAGCGTCGGTGGTGTTGAAGATGTGTCGAGCGGACTTCGAACAACAGGAAATATTCGTATTGGCGGGCAGGGCGATACGTTTGAGTTCCTTGCCATTGAGCCAGCTAAGTTCGCTGAAATTGGCGTGTTTAGAGGCGATTACGCAGAATCGAATATCGTTGATCTGATTAGTAAGTTGGGATCTGACGCCGAGCTTGAGCCTTTGGTCATTCCTGAAGCTGCTGTCCGAATCGGGTATCGAATGCGGGCTAGTGTTATTGAACGTCGTATTCGGGCGAGCGTGAGGCTGATTGATGCAAAGGGTTTGTCGCACAATATCGATCTTGGGCCGATCACAACCCATGATTGGCAGATTCGTATGGGGCTGATTCCCACGGTTGCAGCGCGTCCGGTTGAAGTAGCGGGACTTACATTCTTTGAATTGACGCCTGATGAGATTGGCACAAAGACGAATGTTCAGATCGACGATTTGATGTATGAGGTCGCTGGTGATTCGAATTTGATTGTGATTGAGGATTTCGATAGCTATATCGACTTATGGAATCCATTGGCATCGCCGGAAGGGTTCGATACGGAAACTCAATCGTTTACGTATGTACGTAGCATCGATGGCGAGCAGCGTTCCGATAGCGGGTTGCAGATCGATCTTGGAATCGGTACTGACTTAGGCGTTCGAGGTGTGGTTCGATCGATATCGGCGACAGTGCCGATCTTGTTCAGCCAGACGGCGCTTGAAACTAATAATGTGGTTGTGGGCGACACGACAGTTGTTCATGTGTTCGGGCGTTCAATCCCTGTTGAGATCGTTGGTGTGAGCGATTTGTTCCCGACTCTTAGCCCTGACAAGGGTGGGTTTGGAGTGGTTGATGTTTCACAGCTGTGGTCGCATTTGGCTTTGAGCAGTGCGAACTCGGCGGGTGTTGCGGCAGAGATGTTCATCGGAATCGACGATGCACCCAGTGCCGCGACCATCGATGCTATTTCTTCTACCGTTGGGGGGCTTCATAGCGTTGTTGAGCGGGAAGCGATTCAGCGATCTTCAGTTGTGACTCCGCTGGCGGTAGCTGGTTGGAAAGGTACCTCGATCGTGACGGCGGCTCTTGCAGTCGTATTGGCTGTTCTCGGCTACCTTACGTTTGCCCCTATGCGACCCGCTGGGGATCGTTTCAATTTAGCTGTTCTGAGATCGATGGGTGTGCGAAAACGTGGGCTGGTAGTGATTAGCGTTGTTGAGCAACTGGTGATTTTGATTGTTGGGATTGCTGCTGGTGTCGGCACTGGATTTATTATGGCGCGCGTTGCTGTCGACACCGCTTCTCAGACAGATTCGAATGTGAATTCACTGCCGCCGATTGTTTTCTCGACTAACTGGAATTACGTGGTCGGCTTGATTGCCGCTCTGGCTGTTGTTTCGGTGCTGATGGTCATTTCAGATTCGATAGCAGTTCGTCGAATAAATGTTGCAAATATGGTTCGAATTTCAGGGAAGAGTGGCTGATATGGGACCCCGAGCATTCCTTGAATTTGTAGGACGTCGAACGCGTTCGCATTGGCCAATGTTGACGGTTGTTTCTGTTGGCGTTGTGGCGGCAGTAGTGACGATTGCTGCCAGCGTGATTTATTTCGATTCGCTTGGCGATATCGCTCTTGAGCGCGAGATTTCAGCCGATGGTGGATCTAATCACGACATAGTCATTTCAGGCAGAGAGACAAATGTTGATGCGCTGACGAATGGCGACATTCTTGGCATGGTTGATCGGACTGTGCGAGAGGTGTCGTCGTCGATTATCACAGACGCGACGCTGACTTACGGATCGCCAACTTTGCTCATTGACGCTCCAGTAGATTTAGACGGTTCGTGGCGTGCAGTGCTTATGAACGCACCTAGCATGCAATCCAACTCGGTTCTCACGTCGGGCTCTTGGCCATCTCAAGAAACTGGTGAGGGTGTTGCCGGGCAGTTGATGATTGAAGTTGCGCTGAATGAAGATGCTGCAGAAGGTTTCGGGCTTGCGATTGGCGATGTGGTTGAGGTTGCGCCATTCTGGGACGATGTGAACGATTCGGTAGCCGTTCGGGTTTCTGGCACATATGCTCGTGCTGATACTACGGCCGTATTTTGGGCAGACATTGATCGGCAATATGGGTTCGATGACGACGATCTTAACTTCCTTCAGTTTGTACCGGCGACGGGTGTTTTCGAATCGGTAGTAGCACCGTATTTGCCGGGGATGACGGTGAAATATTTCTGGCGGTATAAAGTCGATTCGGGTCTGGTGAATGCATCGGGTGCGAAGAAGCTGCTGCTTGGGTTCGACGAAATCAAGGCGCAACTTCAGCCGCAGATCGGTAGCTACTCGCAGGATATTCCTCTTCAGGAAGTACTATTGCGTAATCAGCAGCAGACGTTCTTTAGTCGGTTGCCTATGACGGTTGTGTTCTCCGTTATTGCAGCTGTTGTCCTTTATTTTGTTGGCACGATGTCGATCTTGATGGTCGAGACTCAGCGAGACGATATCGCTAGGTTACGTACTCGGGCGGCGACTGCAAAACAGGTGATTGGGGCTTTCGTTATCGAAGGCGCTATTGTGGCGTTGTTGGCGATATTGCTTGCGCCGCCACTGGCTGCGTTACTCGTTAAATGGCTTGGAGTAATTCCGTTGTTCAGTGCGCTTAACGGGGGCAATACGCTTCCGGTGAGCCTTGGGCAGAGCGCTTACGTGGTATCGATTATCACAGGTGTTGCAGGCTTCCTTGCAATGGTCATTCCAGCATCGATGGCGGCCAAGAAAACGGTCGTTTCGAGTGTACGAGAATCCACTCGGCCTACGTCGCAGGGCGCGATGCAGAAGTACTACCTCGATGTGGCGCTTTTTGGGTTGTTACTTGTGTTGGCTTCGCAACTGACTAGCGAGGGTTCGTTTGTTGATGTGCCGGGAGTCGGTGCGGCTTCGGTCGACAAGATAAATGTCGCAATGCCTGCCCTTGTTCTCGCGTTTGGTGGATTTGTATCCCTTCGCTTTTTCCCGCTGATGGTGGAAATTATTGCGTGGCTGACTTCATTGCCGAAGATTTCTTCGTTGATTTCGCCAGCTGTAACGCTCGTGCTTTGGCAGATGGCTCGTAACCCTCGGCACTATTCTCGATTGTCGTTGTTGATGATTTTGACTGCCGGTTTGGGTGTGTTTGCGTCGAGCTTCGCGGGCACTCTCGACGAGAGTGCCTCGGATCGAGCGAGGTATCAGTCGGGGTCAGATCTGCGGGTGAACGGCGTTTCGTACACCAATCGAGTTCAAGCTGGAGATACCTTTAGACGAATCACTGGAACGCCGGGAGTCGTTTCAGCTGCTCCGGCGTTTAGGACGGTTGGAGTCGATCTGACGGCTGACATAGGCAGTACTTTTACTTATTTAGGAGTTGATCCTCATTCGATGGCTGATATCGCATGGTTTAGGGATGATTTTTCCTCGATATCTTTGAACGACCAGATGGATCTACTTTTAGACTCGAGCTCAGGCATTTCTATTCCACCTGACGCACGTTGGATCAGCCTGAAAGTTCGCCCAACTGTACGGCGTGCGGACTCCCGTGTTTCAGCACGGCTAAGCGATTCTACCGGGAGATTATTCACATTGAATCTAGGGTCGCTATTACCACGATCCGCTGCACAAATAATCTCAGTCAAAGATATAAATAAGACTTTTCTAGACAGTTTAGGTCCTGGATATGGTGCATCACCTCTTCATTTAGCAGTCCTCACAGACAATAAAGAAATCGCTGAAATTCTTATCGACAATGGCGCCTATGTGGACCTAAATGCAAACGATGAAGATGCAGGCACCCCATTGCATTGGGCCGTTTATATGGGGAACAGAGAAATGGCCGAGTTCCTGATTGAGCGGGGGGCTGATGTAAACGCAATGAATAAAACCGGTTACAGGCCGATTGATTTTGCGTCAGAAGGTTTTGTTCGACCTGAATGGTTTGATCAAGAAAACTCTGATTTCACACTCCCAACCTTACAGACAGACACCAGCGTAAACTCTGATTTCCTGAAGATAGATCCAGTACCTACAATTTTCACACTTCAAAGCCTATTAGATGTTGGTTTTAAGCTTAATAAAGCTTATTCAGTATTGAATCTTGATGGTGCCACGGAGGCATTCCATGGCTTTTATGGTCCAGATCCTTACAGTAGGCTCGAGTATGAAGTGCGTCTCTATCCTACGCACGCCGAAGCTAGCGATACTGGAGTAGATTTCGCTGATGAGGTCACAGGAGAAGATACGGTAGCGGAAGAGCTGCAGCGATGGCAGGAAGGCATCGGGGAACGACGTCAATGCAGGGCAAGGGGACGCCGTTCCCCGCCTGATTGTGAAAATCCCAAATATTTTGACTACATCGTGGTTGGAAACATGGTTCTGTTGTGTCAGGGGAAGGATTCATCGTCTTCGATTAATGCTTGTGCTGAACTTGTGCAATCTGTCGAAGGTGCAGAAGTCACATCTAGTAATGACCAGACTGCAGTAGGTGATGGGGCTAATACAATCGCAGATGATTCTTTGGAATCTGTGTCGTTACAACAAGAATTTCAAATCGTAACCTCCGCTGATGATGAGGAAATATTTGCCGCCATCTTGGGTTCTGATATCGATGTAGTAAACCGATATTTAAGCTTTGGTAGATGTGAGGTGGTGAAAGAGACGTTATCTCCAAAATGGTGCACTCTTTCTGGCTCTTTAGAAGAAATTGATTTCGATGGTATTAATCCCATTCCACCGCTCCATATTGAGTTTATTGGGGTGGGATTACCAAATGTTGACCGAGGGAGATTTAGTCGAACAGATCCACCGTTCTTAGATGCCGGTGCGGTTGAGATTGATGAGCTTTCGATCGTTCTTGAGAGCGGTGATATACGAGTGATTGAAGATTTTAATTCAGACTCGTCTTGGATGACCGTTGAAGCTGGTCTCAACCAGTATGGAGCGCGTATCGAGCCGTTATTTGTATACGCTGATGTTTCGGACAGTGAGGGTGATGAGAAGCCAGCCCCGATTGATCAGGGCATCGCAGTGATGACTTGGAACCCCGTAGTCGTTACACAGCTGAGCGGCGTGAATGTGGGATCGGAAAGTGCCCCAATTCCGGTGATTGCTAGTACCGGGTTCATGGATCGTGGTGGTTACTACGTTGGCGAACGGATCAACGTGGATGTGCAGGGTAGTTTGGTCCCGGTTCGTCTTGCTGGAGTTACTGATTACTTCCCAACGCTTGATCCGGAATTTTCGACTTTCTTAGTGGGCGACATTCGATCGACGTGGATGGCGCTGAATGCCAACAAGATGCGTAATGCTGAGCAGGCGAACGAAGTGTGGATCGAGACTGGCGATGCGGTGCCTTTGGAGGTAGCTAACGCCATGCGGGGGCGTATGACTTTGCCTCCATCGTTGATCGCTCAGGATCAGTTGCTCCGTGATGCTGCGGTTGATCCGCTGATATCAGCCGGTTGGAAGGCATTGTTGGCGATTGCGTTTACGACTGTTCTGGCTGCGAGCGCTGTCGGCTTCTTGGTCTACTCGCAAGTAACGTTTGCTTCGCGTATGACTGAGTATGCTGTCGTGAGAACTCTAGGGCTGACGACCAAGCAGGTGCTTGGTTTGGTTACGCTGGAATTATTGATGGTGCTTGTACCAGCGGTATTGGTTGGTGGATTGCTCGGCATGCGTATGGGCGCAACGATCATTCCATTCCTCGTCACATCTGGCGAAGGGGTGCTAGTCGTACCGCCTGTTTTGCTTGATGTGGACTGGCAATCGGTTGGAGTGCTGATTGGTGTGATCGGTGCGATATTCCTCGCTATTTCAATTGGTTTGATCTCATCCGTGCGCAAAATATCACCACCTAGGGTGATGCGAATGGGGCAGAATTAACGGATTCTGAATCGGTTAGGCGAAAGGTTCGTCGAACACGAAAGGGCTAAGATTCGTTTCTGTGGAAGCTTACTTGCTAATTATTTTCTTCAAGTGAGTAGTACTTGTGTTCAATATTTGTATTCGTTACGTTGACTACTCTGAAGCCCGATGGGTCGTTACCTAGTGGGTAGCCGACGGGGCCTGATGTTACGACTTCGATGCCACTGTCGGTGGCGTAGTTATTTCGGTGCCAGTGGCCAGCAAAGTTAGCTTTTATTCCGTGATCAGCCGCGATTTCAACTAATGGTTTGCGGTACTTCTTTTTGATCGACCAGGGATTGTCGGCTTCGTTGACCGATTCGACGAACAGCGGGTGGTGGCTGAAGAGAACGATTCGATTGGCGCTTTGGTGCCCTGCGATTATCGCCTCAGCCTCGACAAAATCGAGTTGCTCTTTAGCTTGTTCATCCATCGTTTTGGGAGATGTGAATACTGATGAGTTGATGACGATAAATCGAATGCCCTCGTGTGAAAAGGCGTAGTAGTCGGGGCCGAAGTTTTTCCTGTATTGATCGATGTATTTCTGTTCAGGAGTGTAATGATCAACAGTTACATCATGGTTCCCAGGCACCCAGTGAAGGGCTATTGAATCATCTAGGAGTGCTCCGATTCGTTTAACTTCTGTGACCTGATCTTGATCGTCGGGATCGTTGACCATGTCACCGCACACCACAACGAACGCTGGTTTCAGCCAGTTGGCGCGTTCGATGGCGCGAGTGAACAGGGCGGTTTCCGGCGCAAAACCAGTGAATTTCTTAACTTTGCGAAGCATAAGTCCGCGCTCGGCGAAAGCTGCGATTTCCGCATTGGTTTTTCCGCTTGCTCCAGCGAACAATCCGAACTGAGGGTCGGCTAGCTGAATGAAAGAGAAGTCGCTCATCTACTTTTTTACCTTTGGGTAGGACGTTCCAATGTCTTGGCGACCGTATTTTGTTTCGATTCAGAGCCCGAAAAACGAATTTATAGAAAGTACCCAACAGCATACTATTTTTGGCGTACTGAATATCACTTTGCATACTCGTAATCGGTGAGATTGCGGGTTGACGCTGTCACCCCCGGAGGTTGGGCTTTGAATGCAGCGCCGTAGTTGTCGTCATAGGCAATTGCCTGACCGAGTGGCATGCATTGTTCGACGAGATAAGAATCGAGCGTCGTATCTTGCTTCGATCCGATGGCGATGTCCGAGCAGTGAATGAGCGTGTCGAGGAACAGTTCTTTTGTGTAGTCGGCTCCGCTCACGGGGCCTGATGAGATCTGGCATGTTCGCGACATGGCGTGGGGTTCATTCGTTGGCTGTCCGGATGTAAACGGCAGTGGGGTCGTCGCCGACAAGGTCACCTTCGAATTCGTTGCCGACTTCAGCGATTGTTCGGCCGCTGAAGGGAGCGGTCATCCATGCGTTTTCGTAGACGATGTGGTTTACGACAGCTTTCACATCCCAATCAGAGCAGAGGGGTGTCGTTGCCCCATGGGTTGGCAGGGACGTTTTTGACAAAGTTGATCGACGAGTAGAGGGATGGCGGGTAGAAATCAGAGATTACTTTGGGATCCATTACGGAGTCTGACATTGATATTCCTCAGATCGTATTGGGGAGTGGGTTCGACACGTCAATAAGGGCATGCGAATTCAGGTTTGTCGGGCTATATCACAGTGTTTGATGCGATCAGGCTCCGAACGATTCTGTGTTGCTTGTTGCTTGGTGTTTGCTGGCGTTGGGTTGATGACCTTCGTGTGCTCAGCGTGTACAGTCGCACCTCGAATCCCAACTACTTATGCCGACCAAATATGACCCACGGGGTAAAAATGATTCAGACTAACCAAACGCATATCGATTATTCCGAGCTGATGGACGAGATCGGTCAACCTCCCGAGGTGCTCGCAAAGCTGAAGCAGGATGGCGATTACACAGGTTTGACGAAATCGGTGAAGACTATTCTCGATGGACGAAATCGGGCCGCTGCTATTTCGTCGCCAGCTGGTGCGCCTTCGGATCCTCATTTGCACGCTGATTTTCATGAGTGGTGGATTGTCATGAAGGGTGAGGTTGCTTACGACATCGGTGAGTACGAGCAGGTTGTTGCGAGTTTCGGTGACATCGTGATTGCTCCGTGTGGATATCGCCATGACATTAAGCCGTGGAAGGGCGATCAGTGCGTGCGTATGGTCGTTGGTATGAACGATTCCAATCACGATTTGAAGGGGTTGCCTCACCCGAGAACTTTGCCGATTCCTGGCGATTGGCAGCCGCCAAATATGATTCACACTCGGTTGGAGTGGATGATCGAACGCCACGGTCTGGAAGAGAACTGGGGCGAAGAGGTTGTGCTTGATCAGCGCAATAGGGTGAACATCATTCACACTTTGCCGGGCTCAGCTAACAGGCCGCACTGGCACCCGGATATGGATGAATGGTGGTTCGTCGCTAAGGGTGAGATCGAATGGCAAGTTGGAAACGACGGTGCGTTTGTCGCTAGGCGCGGTGATCTTGTATTTGTCGAGGCGGGTAGGGCTCATTCGATTCGAACGGTTGGTAGTGAGAGTTCGATTAGGTACGCGGTGACTTCACCGGATGTTATTCATTACTTTTTGGACGATCCTGACGCACCGAGGCCGCCTAAGAGTTAGCTGGCTAGGATTTTGTGAAAGTCTTCTCCTGGGAGAGTGGACGGTTGCTTCCAGCTGTCTACCAGAGTTGCATTGAGTCGGTGAAGAGTTTGGTTAGTTCTTCAGCCCCTGTTGGGCGTGGGGCTAGTTTTGTTACTCGGTGTTGGGGGAGCGTGCCTTCTACTAGCGCTGGGACATCATCGCCGGTGTAGCCGACACCGCCGAGCCCGTTGGGGACTCCGATTTGCTTCAGGATGTAGATGAGGCGTTCGGCTATGAGATCGCCGGCGTCTTCGGGTCCTGCTCCGGTTACATCGGCTCCGAGGAGTTGTGCGGCGCGCATGTGGCGTTCGGGGTTGGATGAAGCGGTGTAGCGGAATACGGCAGGGGCGTTAAGGATTACTGCCATTCCGTGTGGAACTATTGCTTTTCCTTCTGGGTAGCCCTCGGGTCGGTAGTTTTTCACGAGTCCTGAAACCGGGTACGACATGCCGTGAGGGAGATGCACTCCGGCGTTTCCGAAGCCGACACCTGCGAAGGTTGCGGCCATCGCCATGTTAGTTCGGGCGTCCATATCTTCGGAATCGAGCACTGCTGGGAGGATGTTTTTTCCGACCATTTCGAGTGCTGCTAGTGCCCAGACATCGCTAATAGGATTTGATCCCTGATAGGCGGGTCGAAGCGCTGGACTATATGGAGCTTCGCGCTGGGAAAATGGGAGAGCGGTGTAGGACTCTATGCCGTGGCATAGAACGTCGAAGCCGCTGCATGCTGCGACCATTTTGGGGAGAGATCGGGTATTTTCAGGATCGACCAGGCCGACGTCGGGTCGTAAAGATCGATGTGCGATGCCGGTTTTCGCACCGAGTTCTTCGTAGTCGAAAATCGCTACGCCGGTGGTTTCGCTTCCCGTTCCGGCAGTGGTTGGGACTGCTACCAGTGGTTTTAGATCGCCCGGTACTGGAGTGCCTTTTCCGATTGGCGCGTTCACGTATTCGAGGAATTCTGCGGGGTAGGTGGAGTAGAGATTCGCCCCTTTCGCAGTGTCGATGCTCGAGCCGCCGCCCACGGGCAGGAATCCGTTGAATTTGCCTTCTAGAGCGAATTTGATGGCTTGTTTTAGCGAGGAGTCGGTCGGCTCGACGCTGACTTGATCGAATACTGCGTAATCGATGTTGGCTTTCTTCAGTGAGTCGATTGCAGTTTGTACTGCCGGGCTGTTCGCTAATTGCGGATCGGTTACGACCAGAACCCGAGTTGCGCCTAATCGCGAGAGTTCGTAGCCGGCTTCGCTTGTAATCCCGGGGCCAAATTTGATCGATGAGGTATCGATGGTGAAGGCGGTTTCGTTAGACATGTTGGTCATTGCAGGGCGCTGAACTCGGTGGACTTTTGGTGATTTTTGATTGGAATGCGAAGGATAACCGAATATCTTGAATGACCAATACGATCACGGGGCGTACTATCTGCGTTACAAGTTCGGTTTGAAGTGAATGTGTTCAGAAATCTAGATAAGAGAGCAGTATGCGTGTAGTTCAGTTTGTTATTCCGGGTGTGGGGCGTCGAGTAGGTTTTGTCGATGGTGATGATGTTGTTGATGTGACTTCGTCGAGTTCTTCGCTAAGTTCAGTTTTCGATGTTTTTGAAGCGTCGCAGGCTGCTGGTAAATCCTTCGATGAAACTCTTGGTGGAGCGGCTTCCGAGGGATCGGATCGTTTGAACTACGCGGATTTGCTTGCGGCTAAAGTTGGCGGTGATTCAACTTATTTGATTGCTCCGTTCGATCATCCTGACGATCACCGCGTAATAGTTTCTGGAACGGGACTTACCCATACGGGAAGCATGAAGTCACGCGATCAGATGCATTCGGGTGACGCTGCGCCGACCGAAGAGCCAGCGACTGATTCGGCGAAGATGTTCCAGATGGGTATCGATGGCGGTAAGCCTGAGCCGGGTGAGCGCGGTACATCTCCGGAGTGGTTTTACAAAGGGAATGGCACGATTGTGCGTGGGCCGGGTGAGGGACTCGAAATTCCGGCGTTTGCTCTCGATGGCGGAGAGGAGCCTGAGCTGGGCGGATGTTATTTCATCGACAAGAATGGTGTGCCTAATCGAGTTGGGTTTGCGTTGGGCAACGAGTGGGCGGATCACGAGACTGAGCGGATTAACTATCTATATTTGGCTCCTTCAAAACTGCGTTCGTGTTCGCTAGGTCCGGAACTGATAACCGATTTTGCGTTTGATGAGCTAGAACTGGAATGTACGGTTGAACGTGATGGCGAGATGATCTACGAAAGCGGTCCGCTTTACTCGGGTGAAGAGTACATGTCTCACACGCTTGCGAACTGTGAGGATCACCACTTCAAATACCCGTTGCATCGTGTTCCTGGCGATGCGCACGTTCACTTTTTTGGCACAAGCCAATTGAGCTATAGCACTCGTGACTGGAAGTTCGAGCCGGGTGATGTGATAACGATTTCTGCGGAAGGCTTTAGTGCACCTTTGCGGAATTCGGTAATTGATGGTGACCCTGTGGAAGGTCGAGCCATTCGGGTAGTGAAAGCTTAGATACGATGAGAAATAGTAGAGATACACCCCGTTACACTTTGCAAATGTCGAGTCATTTAGCTCACAATTAAGTCCTTGTCGGTTTACAGATCGTTCGTGAATTGCCGGGCGAAAACCTTACTACTGACGAAATAGTATTTTCTCCGCACGAGCTTTCCGTTTTGAACCAGATAGCGACGGTAGTCAGCAGCGCTACAGAAATCGCTGAAGTGTATTCCGCGGTTTCTGCACTTGTCGCAGAAGGTCTATCGTCGACCGACTGTGACACCCGTATGAGCTTCCACGCCTGAACCAGCGACATTCTTTGGATGAATCCTTGGTCGAAACGTCCCGTTAAGAAAGTCTCAGTCCCTCGCTTCTCTCTGGAAAGCTGGGCGCAACACATGGCAGACCCGAAGCAGTACACAAACATGCTCCGAGAGCACGCTCGCTCGCTCAGGGATCAGCTGAAGTTGCTGGACAAGCGGGAGTGGGTGAAGCTTGAACAGGCATTTAACTGTTCGATGGAGCGGAATACGAGGTTCGAACTCGCGACACTCTCCTTTGCAATTCTATTATCTCTGCCCCAGACCGTACTAGACGCACCATTCGCCCAGTTTGATTTGTACTCGAAGCCGTTGAAACCTGCCCCACACTGCCTCAGGCTGTTTCAGAGCGTCCGTTACAACACATTTACAACAAACAGGCTCAATCTCTAGGCAGATCGTTTATCGGGTTACCCATTGCGTCATGGTCACCAATGACGATGGTGAAATCACCGAAGCCCGGAGCCTGTGCAGCTACATTCACTGTCGTCTTACCAAAGCCTTGGTCTGCAAGCCACGTAGCAGCGTCCATGCGTTCCTTGTTGGAAGCGCTCGCGTCACGAAACACGCTTACCTCCCTACCATCTGCAGTACGTTCATGGATGTCGTTGTGGAAGCCGCGGAGGTAGATGGTTCAATTTCGTTTATTTCTCAATTCCGCTATGTTTCCACCAAGCCCAACCCAAGTTAACAGTAGTGCTCCAGCAACTGAACCACCGATTACGCCACTAGCGACGTCATGCGATGAAACCAAGGCGGAAAGACCGCCAAACAACCCACCAGCCAAAATCCCTCTGATCATGAATATCGCAGCATTTTTAAGTTTCATTTTCTTTCTATGCGAACTTCGCCATAGCCTCTCTGACTTACTCTAAGTCTTCAACCAACTCGTGATCATAGTCCCCCATTATCTACTAGCGGTGATTAGGTCTATCGTCGGTATGTGTTGTCAGTATTTCCATAAGCCGACATAATTTGGGGAATTAACAGATTTAAGAGAGTTTGAGTAAATTATTGTGAAATTGTCTTTTAGGCGTGAATGTTTTCAAATATTCTTCCTGGTCACCATCTTCACTGTTGGATGTGGTGAAGGAGATCGTTTCGGTGTTGAAGCAGGAGAGGTATTTGAAGTATTTGTTGCGTCTGACGTTTCGAAGGGTGCTGAAACAGGAGTGAATGAAACACTTTAAGCTGCAACCAAGGTTTGGGGATCATCAGGTCGTCTTGAATATTGGGTTGTAGGAACAGATCCTCAAGCGACCGTTGATCTAGCAAATGATTTTTGTAATCGCCGAGTCACAAGCGGAGACATGGACAGAAAAGAATGTGAAGAAGATGTGTTGGAGAACAAAGACCATAGTTTTGATTTCTACCGCAAGATTGGCGCAAGGGCTTTATTGTCTCGTCGCCCCTCAGGAAATGCCGGCCACAACGGCGGAGCTGAATGGGGTTTTCACAGAATGACCTCATCGTTGCCTTTAGGGTTTGTTGGACAATTAGGTGTACCCGTTGAGGATGAGCAAGTAACCGTTTTACACGAATACTGGCATTCTCTCCAACATTCATTTATTCAGACAACCAGTAGAGGTAACGGCCAAAAGTACGTTCCTGGTGAACGAACAAGGGATAGCCTGCTGGGCCCAGTCTGGTTTGGGGAAGGATCTGCAGTGGCAATGGCAGAAATTACCCATGCGCAGCTTCGAGCCAGTGGAGAGTTGTCAGCTTGGGGTGACGGCGAATGGGAATGGCAAAGCTTAGAAAAACGTATGTCCCAGAAAATGTCTGAAGTACAAGCGAGCCGAAATAAATGCCCGGCTATGGCAAATATCGAATACAGCTCGCAATGTATTCAGTCGATGGGTTACTCAGCTGGAGCATGGGCCGTCATATTTCTATTGAGCGAATTCAGTCAAGATATATTGCTTACTGAATTTCACCCAGTTGTCGAGGAAAAAACATGGGAAGGTGCATTCATTCACACCTTTGGCATGAGTTCGTCCGAGTTCTACGAAAAGTTCGACGATTTTCTTGAATTATCTCTTGACGATCAATTGAAATTATTGTCTCGATACTGAGATCACCGAAACTTCAGCATCCCCACCCTTCCAAACTGCAATAACCACCCAGCCACTCGCACACTATGACTGACACAAATTACTCATAATTCCGATTTATGATGCTGGTCTGGTTGTGGTTACTAACAGAAAAGCCCCTGCATTTCTGCAAGGGCTTTTCTAGCTGTGATACTCGTGATTTAAGTTTGTGAAAACAGTGGGTCAGTTGGATGAATTCATCTGTCCCACTTACGTTATTTTCTCAAAGTTCGAGTGTGATCAGACGGTATCGGACTCATCACACTAACAGCGATGAATTTATTTCCATTCCCACAGGTCCCATGAAGCGTTGCCTTCAGGGTCGACTACCCAGTCATAAACTACTGCGGTTCCGTTCAGGCTTGAGAGTGATGGAGCGGAAGTTTGACAGTACGCCATCCCTTTAAAACTGGTTCCACCATCTTCTGTGAAAGTCCCGATACCGGTCGCTGTGAAAGTTGCTACCCCATCTGCAGCCATAATTACTCCCTGGTTAGGACATTCTCCGTAAAGAGTTCCATCTGCTCTCATGTCCGCCGTGAAAGTTGTTACACCGTTTACATCTGCACCCGCAAGTGTGCCAGATCCTTCACATGTCGTTTCGAAACTCGGCAAAGCACCATTAGCTGGCAAAACTTTGTTTCTCGTGGTGAGCTGCATTGATCCTAATTTTTCGCCTAACATTTTGAGTCTCCTACTTGCAAAATCTGCACAGACTTTTTACTTGTTGATTGCTTTATTACGTGCTTATAGACATCGTATCTGAAGATCTGAGGGAGATTCGTAAGTGGTCTTAGCGCTTTGCACTCCCTCCATAGACCGAAAGGCTGCGCGATCGGCATTAAGCTGGTCTTTGGAGGTAGCGATCGCGGCCTTGTGCGTGGGCCCAACAATTTTAGACACGGTAGCCCCGTTGCAAATGACCTTCGATATCTCAGTGGTCTCCTGAGGATCAGAGAACTACATATTAGTCGATTTGAAAATCAAGTTGCTTCTGATCTGGTTGCGAGGGGGGCGGGTTGAGAGTGTATATGCCATCAAGAGCTCGGTAACGCTTTTGTGTATCCATACCGTAACCGACAAGCCACGCATCTGAGTCAGAGACTAGTGCGCAAAAATCGGGTGATACATCATTGTTACGAGCAGAGGGTTTATCAACTAGCACGCACACTGTCACCTCAGCGAAACCAGCCCGCTTGAACTCCTGTAGTAAATGTCCCATTGTCGTGCCAGTATCCAGAAGATCATCAATAATTACCACTGGAGAATGCGGTTCAATGGACTCATTGAATTTGCTAGGGAATTCGACCATCGGATCTCTTATCAGTCCATCATCTAGGTAAGTCGAGACAAAAACTGGGGCGATGAACCACTTACCTGGCGTCAATCGTTCCAGTTCCATTGCTAAACCTGAGCAAAATGGCATTGCTCCTGTAAGAACTGGTACTAGGTTGACAGTTTGGTTCTCCGAGTACAAATCATCAATCGATTTGGCAACTTTTCGAATCGCTGCTTGCACCTCTTCGAACGCCCAAAGCAGATGCATCGTAGGCACGTTAGATGATCCCACTCACATACCCATAGCTTTTAGCATGCGACAGGTGCTAACCGAAGTGGCAGAGCATCGAAGAATTGAAGGATTCATTTTCAGACAAGTCATATAACACATTTGGAACTCAGAAATTTAACGATACTTCAAATATGTTTACGCTACCGAGAAGTTTAGGCCGGCTAACGAAATAAAATGCGCTAGCCGGCCGTTTGCGTTCAAATCTCAAACATCTTATGCAGGCGATGCTGCATCTGACAGGATTCTAGCGGATTTCCTCCACCACAAAGTACAGCACCGACACCACTGCCATACCAATGGATGCGTAATTTAGCGAACGCCCTTTACCACTGAGAGCTTTGATCAGCACGTAGCTGACAAATCCGATAGCGATTCCGTTAGCAATCGAATATGTCAAAGGCATGATGATCGCTGCAAGGGCAGCCGGGGCGTACTCTGAGATGTCGTTCCAGTCGATATCCTTTATGTTACGTAAGAAGTACGTGGCAATAAAAATTAACGCTGGCGCCGTAGCAAATGCTGGAACCGACTGGGCCAGCGGTGCAAAGAACAAACATGCTCCGAAGAGTACCGCAACGGTGACGGCCGTCAGACCTGTTCTACCACCTTCTTTAATACCAGCTCCACTCTCAATATAGGAAGTAGTATTTGAGGTACCCGCTAAAGCGCCTACAACTGTAGCGGTTGAATCGGCCAACAATGTACGGTCGATATCCTCAACCTCACCGTCTTCACGAACCCGCCCAGTAAGGTTTGCAATTGATGTCAATGTTCCGGCGGTATCAAGGAAGTCAACAAACAAAAATGCGAAAGCTACTCCGATGAAGCCAGCCGTCGCAATTACCGAGAAGTCCAACTGGAAGGCATGCGAAGGACTAGGTACCGATCCCGCTACTCCATGTAGTTCAGCCTCGCCGATAATCCAAGCGATTATCGCTATCACGAGAATTCCAATAACGATGGCTCCAGGGATTTTGCGATTACTGAGTACTGCCATGATGATGAACCCGAGACCTGCAAGTAATACAGGCCACGAGGCGACGTCACCAAGTCCGACTAAAGTTGCTGGATTATCGACAATAATCCCCGCATTCTGAAGGCCGATGATCGCAAGGAATAGTCCGATACCTGCACCGATACCCAGTTTCATGCTTTTCGGGATCGAGTTGATGATGTATTTTCGTGCAGGGCTCACGGAAAGGATCATGAACACAACACCAGCTACGAATACTGCAGTCAAAGCTTGCTGGTAGCTGTAGCCATCATTAAGTATGACCGTATAAGTGAAATAGGCATTCAATCCCATGCCTGGGGCTAGTGCGACCGGCCAGTTAGCCCACAATCCCATTATGAGCGTCCCTACCACTGCAGCGATTATCGTTGCAGTGAAGACAGCACCGAACTCCATGCCAGTTCCCTCTGTAGCAAGTGTTAGAGGGTTGACAATGGTTATGTAAGCCATCGTCAGGAAAGTAGCCAGCCCTGCCAGTAGTTCTATGCGGATTGATGATCCTGCCTTACTGACTCCAAATAGTTTTTCCAACCCTGCTTGACTGGGCCCAAGTAGTTTTTCCAACATTCGAATAATCCTTCCATGAGAACTCAATATCCACACGAAACAACATAAGTTGTTTCAAATGATCAGAGTCTATTGATACAGCCAAATCTCAGCGGATAGTTAACGATTTAGCCATATCATGAGGTTTATATCATGCCCCAGCTTTTTTCACACATGAGAATGTTCCTGCGCGAACTTCGCCACATCCCTCTTTAACAAGGGTGGGGGTCTATCGGCGGTCTACACCCTCACGCACACGCAGGCGTGGGTCTCCCCCTTATCGAGGATTCCAGCTAGTGGGCATCAGCTTGCCTGCATCATCGAACGCCCTCCGGATTGTCCTCACTCGTTCGGCAGCAGTCTTTCCAGTTGCCCGAATGATGGCATCCTTTAGCGGATGGTTACTTTGGATGTAGTACTCGTTCCGTTTGTAGACACGCTCAACTACCGCGTATTCAGGCATGTTGTTCGATTTTGACAAATTGCAGTCAGCACAGGCATTAACGAGATTCCAGACGTGATCTACGTCAGTTGTCATGAACTTACCGAGTGAATGCGGAATTACATGGTCAACATGGGTTTGCGTCATCACTAAGTCGATAGTGTCGAGTTCTACACTGCAGTAGAAACACTTACCGTCTTGGTAGCCGCTAAAAGCCCATTTGGCATTGCCGATGGACTTACGAGTATCGAGATCACGACTGACGATAAGTTCCTCAGTCGCACCGTTCATCTGAACGTCTAATAGCTGCGCAGACACGCCGATAGACCACGCTGTCTCGACCAGTCGCCACCGAGCCTCTACTTCGCCTTCTAGAACCGCAGAAGTCGACCTGTTGATACCAAGTAGCTGTTCCGTCGGGTGAATCACTCTGTTGCCCCCAGAGCCTTCCAATATGAAGAACCTTTGCGGTACATCTTCACCAGCAACCTGATGGAAGGCATCGAAGACGTACCTGAAGCCCTTCGAGATGGTTGAGCTAACTAAAGTGTCGAGATCGATCTCTCCAGAGTTGTACTGCCTACATGCCGCAAGGAAGTTACTTGAAGGGTTGGTAGCTTGCCGATCTTCGATCTTCAAATGGTCGCAGATGCGTTTGGCGAAGGGGACTGCCAAGTCCTGAACCCTGATGCTCTCCGAGCCTGCCGTGGCTACTTCCAGCAATGCGCCACCAAGTGCGAATTTGTAGGAAGCCGTATTGCTACCAAATAGCAGTATTGACCGCTATAGCCTGCCGGTATCGTTGGTATCTGAGAGCCAGTATGAAAGTGGGTGATATGCCATCGGAACCTCGGGACGAATTGCATCTTGAGATTGAATGTGCAGAATACCCGATACTCAGCACCCTGAACCCCACCAT
>JAQCHZ010000004.1 GCA_027618835.1 Chloroflexota bacterium
TACTTGGCCTGGTACTTCTACTTTAAGCCCAAGTAAAGCACACATTTTTGATCACTATGCCCGCAATAACAAACTACCGAACCTGATCTACTTGCTTGCTGTAACCTGCCACCTGAACCAATCTGGTGACGAACCCCAGAAAAATTAGTGGAGACAGCATGGGCGCAAAGAAGCCGTTGACACCCGAAGTTACGATTATCGGTTGTGGGAGTCCCACACCACTTCCTGATAGATTCGGGTCGTCGTATGTAGTGCAGGTCGGTGACGAAAAGCTGTTGTTCGATTGTGGACCGGCTACTACTTGGAAGCTGGCGAGAGCAGGCATCAAGACCACCGAGATTGACGACGTATTCTTCACGCATCACCATTTCGATCATGATGCCGATTTTCCTACCTTCATACTCACTCGCTGGGATCAGATGATTCCGAGAGACAAGACGTTGAACGTCTATGGTCCAAAGCTCACTGAGGAGTTCACGAACGGGATTCTCGATGAAGACACCGGTCTGTTTGCTCATGATTGGAAGGCCCGGATTCATCATCCAGCTTCACAAATCACGTTCCAAGATCGGGATGGTGAGCTTCCTCGAAAGAAGCCCGACGTCGATCCTCACAACATGGGGCCGGGTCTAATCAAGGACGGTTCAAATTGGGAAGTCACTGCTGACCCCGCCGATCACGTTCAGCCGTATCTCGATTCGCTTGCTTACAGAATTGATACGCCCGACGGATCGGTCGTATTGACGGGTGATACCGCCCCGTGTGACACCGTGACCGATTTGGCGCGTGGTGCTGATGTATTGATGATGATGTGCTGGGAGACGCACGATCGCATGGACGGCAATCCGCATGCGCCGATGCCTCGTCATCGGTTCTAGGCGCCGCTGAGACCGCCGCGGAAGCCAGAGTAAAACAGCTTGTGATGGTCCACATCGGCGCACGTCTCACTACTGCCGAGATGAAAGGTCCACGTGAAATAGAGGCGAAACAGGCGTGGAATGGTGAGCTCATTTGGGGTGAGGAGATGATGAAGGTGCCTTGGCCTAAGGGTTAGGCTGAATTAAACAAAATGACCCTGCATTTAGCAGGGTCATTTTGTTTACGAGATGGTAGCCCCGCGGAGAATCGAACTCCGGTCTCAGCCTTGAAAGGGCTGCGTCCTAACCGCTGGACGACGGGGCCGTGCGTTGTGAATGAACGGCTTCTCAGCGACAGTCATTTTTAACACTAAATATCAGCATACCGCAGAGTTTGTTAAACGGCGATTTGTGGAGGCTGCCAATTGTGGGTTTTGGTTGGGGGAATTTTTAAGTAGCTGTGGCATTGACCGCGGTCTTGTTTGGTCGCGCTCGCCATCGTATGACTCGGCTCCGCGTCGCAATCTCCCCCTCTAACTCCCCCGATCCGTGGGAGGACCATTGGTCACATGCAGTTGCGTTCGCTCCGGGCGTCGGCGGGCGACTTGGTCGCTAAGCTCAGTGCGTTAGGTTCCATCGTCGTCGAACGACTCAGTTACGAGTCACAGTTCTCGTTAGTCGCGTTCGTCATCGGATGACTCGGCTCCGAGTCGCTGTCTCCTACCCTAGCCCTTCCGTCTGGAAGGGGATAGCCGCTGCGTTGGTCGCGGTTGATATTGGCTAGAGGGTGCTAGCTGGGCATTCTTTGGCTAGCGGGCAGCGGGGGCATTGGGCGATGCGAGCTTTGCAGATTTGTCGTCCGTGGGTGATCAAGAGAACGTGCATGTCGTAGCGGTCGTCTTCAGAGATGAGTTCTTCCATGATTGGATGCGCTTGGTCGGCACTGGTTTTTTCTTCGATGAGACCTAGCCGCTTCGATACTCGGTGGATGTGGGTATCGACCGGGAACGCTGGCATTCTGAGCGAAAACGACATTACGACGGCGGCGGTTTTGGGTCCCACGCCCGGTAGTGATGTGAACCATTCCCGAGCCTCTTCGAGCGGCCTGTCTGAGAGAAATTCTAGTTCAAAGTGGCCTAATCGTTTCAGGATTTCGACAAGAATCTTCTGGATGCGAACTGACTTCTGATTAGATAGACCGCCGCGTTTGATTGCTTCAGCGACTTGCGAAGTTTCGGCTTCGATTACCTCGGCCCATGTCGGCAAGACTTTGCGGAGTGAGTCGTAGGCACGTTCGGCGTTTAGATCCGAGGTGTTCTGTGTGAGTACGGTAAAGATCAGCTCGTCAATTGCGATCATTCTCGGTCGCCATTCGATTGGGCCGTAGATTGAATTTAGACGTTCTTTGACGAGTGCTGGGGCTACGGCCGGTATTCGCTTCTCGGGAGACGCTGAGCGTTTAGACGACCGTTTTTGCGACGGGGAAGGCATGGTTGCCTAGTAGTTGCGTGACTGAACGTATTCAGCGAGTGCGAGTAGCGAATCGAGCGATTCCGACGCTGAAATACCATCAAGATTATTGACTGCAGATTCGATGTAGTCGTTGGCGACCTTGCGGGTTTTCTCTAGAGCGCCAGTTTTCTTGATCGCTTCTACGGCTGCCGGAAGTAGATCGAGTCGTGCTTCTTCCGGGGCGTTGAACAGTGCCAGAATTTCTTCTGATGCGCCGTTCTCGGCAGCGATGATCGCTGGGAGGGTGAGAATGCCCTCTCTGAGATCGTGTCCGGCTGGCTTGCCAAGTTGCTCGCTTGTTGCGCTGTAGTCCAGTAAATCGTCGTAGACCTGGTATGCCATGCCGATGTTGTAGCCGTAGTCGCGAACGTTTTTTACGGATGCATCGTCGCCACCGCCAAGTACAGCTCCGCTCTCGGCAGCTGTGCAGAACAGAGAGGCTGTCTTGTCGTAGATTCGCTGGTTGTAGTCATTGAGAGGCACCCCGGGCCTCCACGCTGTATAGATTTCGTTCAGCTCGCCACGGGCTAGCTCAGTAATTGTTTCTGCAAATCGTCGGACGAGTCGGACATTGTTGGTGTCGCACACGTACATGGCAGAAGTGGCGAAGACGAAATCGCCTATCAGCACGGCCACGTTTCGACCCCAGAGCTTGCTGGCTGTTTGGTGTCCACGTCGGGTGTCAGCGTGGTCGACGGTATCGTCATGGACGAGAGTTGCGATATGTAACAACTCGACGGCTGTTGCCATTTTGACTGGCATTTTGCCGCGTCCTTCGCCAAATAAGCGCGAAGCGAGAAGGGTTAACGCTGGGCGAACACGTTTGCCTGGCGTGGCGAGAACGTGACCGAGTTGTGCGTCTAGATCATCGGCTTGCTCGGGAGAGTATTCGGGTGCTCGATCGGCGATAGTCGCAATTTCAGCAATAACGGCCTGTAGATCGTCGGCGACCGGATCGTAGATGCTTTCTTGCGTAATTGCTTCAACCATAAGTGTTCTCGAAATTGTTTCTGATCTTGCTCGACTATTCGCCGGCTAGTCGGGCGTTTTCTTCTTCGATTATCGAATCATCGAGCTTAGTGAACAGCCGTTCTGGCTTTTCGATGGGAGCGCCTGGAACGATTTCTCGTCGATTCCAGCCGTCTGCCAATGTGTCGCCGCTCTGGAACAGCATACTGTGTATCTTGTCGGCTGACGTTGGCAGGTAGGGGTAGAACACTGTACGAAGGGTCGATATTACGTTCAGTCCGACCCATAGAGCGGTTCCGGCAGCTTCTTTATTTACCTTGACGACTTTCCAAGGTTCTTTCGTATCGACGTACTGGTTGCCGTGTCGCGCTAGTCTCATTGCAGCGCGCAGGCCGTCACGGAATCGGCGACCATCGATTGCTTTCGAGACTTCTTCCAGAGCAGTGTCGCAGGCAGCTAACGCTGCTTTGTCGTCATCGTCGAGTTCGCCGGGAGTTGGTGCTGCGTTGTCGAAGTTTTTAGTCGTGATCGTGAGCACTCGATTTACGAAGTTTCCGAATGTAGCAACAAGTTCGTTGTTGTTTGCTGCGTGGAATCCTTCCCAAGTGAAATCGGAATCGGATGTTTCCGGCATGATCGACGATAGGTAGTAGCGAAGCGGATCGGCTTCGTATCGTGAAAGGAAGTCAGTCACCCAAATGGCGTTGCCTGTGCTCTTCGAGAAGTCGGCTCCGCCGATGTTTAGATATTCGTTTGCGACCACATCGGTTGGCAGGTTGAGATCGCCGCTGCCCATAAGAATCGATGGCAGCATGATGGTGTGGAACGAGACGTTGTCTTTGCCCTGGAAGTAGTACGACTCGCCTTCAGGTTCAACCCAGTATTTTTTCCATTCGTCTGGAGTTCCGTTTTGCTCGGCCCACGCTCGTGTGGCTGATAGGTAGCCAATTACGGCTTCGAACCACACGTAGATGCGCTTCGATTCCCAGCCTTCAAGAGGAACTGGTACTCCCCAATTTATGTCACGAGTGATGGCTCGGTCGTGGAGTCCTTCGCGAAGCATTCCGAGTGTTTGATTGCGAACGTTGGCTCGCCAATCGTCTTGCCCCGTGACCCATTCTTCTAGCTTTTCTTGAAAATTTCCAAGTTTTAGCATGTAGTGGGTGGTGTCTTTGAAGACCGGAGTTGAGCCATCGCGCTTGCTTCGGATGTTGATCAGATCGATAGGGTCGAGCGTTCGGTCGCAGTTATCGCATTGATCGCCACGTGCCGATTCGTGTCCGCAGTGCGGGCAAGTGCCTTCTACGAATCGATCGGATAGGAAACGCTGTTCGGTTTCCGAGAACGGCATTGATTGGGTTGCTTCAACTAAGTGACCATTTTCCAGAAGCTTGGTAAATAACTCTTGAGCGACTTCAATATGACGATCGGTGTGCGTGTGTGTGTACAGATCGTAGGAGAACGACATGTCGGTGAGGGCTTTGCTCCAGATGTCGTGGTAACGAGTTGCTATTACTTCTGGTTCGACGCCTTCTTCGGCTGCTTTGAGGGCGGTCGGAGTGCCGTGCATGTCGGAGCCGGAGACCATTGCGACTTCATTGCCGATGATTCGGTGGTATCGAGCAAAGATGTCGGCTGGGACGTTCATGCCTGCGATGTGGCCGAGGTGCGGTTCGCCGTTTACGTACGGCCATGCGACGGCGACAAGAATTTTACGAGGCAAGTGAATTTCCGGTTTTTTACTGGGCTAACTGAGACGGCGGGTCGATTTCGCCTGCCGACGATGGTTTCATTATGAGATTTATTATAGCGTCGGTCGTGTTGGAGTCATCATGAATTCGTGATCATTAAGTTGTGATGGAATTCGACCATTTCGCTTACTTTGAATCTTTATTAAGCGAGAGTTGGTAGATGCGATTTTTGGGTGCACGGGTTATCTCGGCGGCGCGTTCGACTAGGGTTCGTCCACTGAGGCCGTTTTCTTTCAGGTTTCCGAGGACTTCTGAAATATCATCGTCGGAAAGTTCAGTGTTGGCTGATTTGCCGGCACCTTGAATGACAACGACGAACTCGCCTTTCGGTTGCGTGTTGAAATGGGCGATTGCTTCGGCGGCTGTTCCACGGAAAGTTTCTTCGTAGAACTTGGTGAGCTCTCGACAGATGACCAATTGTCGATCTGCGAACGTGTCGTTGATGTTTTCGAGAGTCGCTTTTATTCGATGTGGCGACTCGTACGCGACTACAGGTCCGGGCTCTTGAGAGGCGTTTTCAAGTGTTGCCAGCTGCTCATTCTTTTTACGTGGAAGGAATCCTAGAAAGAGAAATCGATCGAACGACCAGCCGGTGATGGATAATGCGCTGACAATTGCCGATGGGCCGGGGATCGGGATGACATCATGTCCGGCTTCAACCGCGGCGGCGACTAGAGCCGATCCGGGATCGCTGATTCCAGGCGTTCCGGCATCGGATACAACCGCCATGTCGCCGAGTTCAAGTTTTTCGACGAGTGCTTGAAGTCGCTCAGGTGAGGTGTGTTCGTGGAGACTTTCGAGTCGGGGCGAAACGCCGATGTGGTTTAGAAGTTTCCGGGAGACGCGTGTGTCTTCGGCGGCGACGGTCAGCACGGTCGAGAGTATTTCGATGGCGCGTTGTGAAATATCGGAGAGGTTTCCGATTGGCGTTGCGACAACGTAGAGGGTCGACACTGGTTAGCTTTTGGCGTTTGCGGAATCGAGGATCTTGTCGATTGCGGCGTTGTGCTGATCGTCGGCATGGTACGAGCTGCGGACGAGTGGTCCTGCTGCTACGTGCTTGAATCCCATTTTTAGACCTTCCTCTTCGAGCCATTTGAACTCTTCAGGTCGGTAGAAGCGGATGATCGGGTGATGCCGCTTGGAAGGTCGGAGATACTGGCCGATTGTAAGTAGGTCGGTGTTTACTTCGCGTAGGTCGTTCATCGTTTGAAGGATTTCTGGCTTCGTTTCGCCGAGGCCGACCATCATTCCAGATTTCGAGGGCATGAACGGGTTGATCTCTTTGACCCGTTTCAGCAGTTCGAGAGAAAGATCGTAGTTCCCGCGGGGTCGGACCTTTTTGAATACTCGTCGAGTGGTTTCGATGTTGTGGTTCAGAACGTGAGGCCCGGCGTTGATGACTCGTTCGAGTGACTTTAGTTCGCCTTCGAAGTCAGGGATCAATACTTCGATTTTGCAATCGGGAGTGGTTCGTCGAACCTGCTTGATCGTTTCCGCGAATATTCCTGAGCCGTAGTCAGGCAGGTCGTCGCGATCGACCGATGTAATTACTGTGTAGTTGAGTTCCATTTGCTTCACGGTTGAGGCAACACGGATCGGTTCAGCTTGGTCGACGGTTCCGGGCCAGCCAGTTTTCACGTTGCAATATGAGCACGCCCGAGTGCAGGTGTCTCCGAGGATCATGAACGTGGCCGTGCCGCGCTCCCAGCATTCGCCGATGTTTGGGCATGCTGCTTCTTCGCAGACCGTGTTCAGGCTTGCGCCTTTGATCTTCTTGCGAATTTCAAGGAAATTTTCGCTGCCTGGGGCTTTTACTTTGAACCAGTCGGGGAGCCGTCTCTCGACTGATGGCGATCCTGGGTTTTCTGACTTTGAAACCAATGATTTGTTTTCGATTCGATTATGAAGAATTGACCATTTGGTGGCCGTGATTCGCGCCGAGTTAGGCGCATCGTGGCCTGAACTAGTTCAGAATAACAGACAGGGTATTTTTTTAATCGACCAGATATTGGTTTTGTGAGTCTAGTGATTCACGTTTGAGGCACGAATTTCGTAATGGCAAAGCGTAAGCGGCGACAGCGCTATAACGGTCCAGATTTGACCGCTCATATCGATTTGAACCCGGGGGACAAATTCGAGATCACGCTGGGTGCGATTAACGATGCTGGTGATACCGTCGCTGAGATCGATGGTGCACCGGTTATCGTGTCGGGTGGACTTCCAGGCGAAGTAGTAATTGCCGAGGTTCAGAAGAAATTTCCAGAGCGAATAGCGGCGATTGTTGCGCAAGTGCTTGAGCCTGCTGACGAGCGAATCGAGCCGGAGTGTAAGTATTTTCTGGCTTGTAGCGGGTGTCAGTGGCAGCACGTTTCGTACGGTCATCAGCTTCAACTGAAACGCGAGCGGGTGCAACGTGAGATCGCCAAGTACGAGAATCTCTCTGGCGTCGATGTCGATTTGACGGTTGAGAGTGAGAAGCGACTCAAATACCGCAATCATGGTCGATTTACGATTGGCAAGTACGAGGATGCTGGTGAGGTCGGGTACAAGAACGCAGTGACTCGGCAGTTCGTGCGCATTGAAGAGTGTTTGCTTATGGACGAGAAGGTGAACGACACGATCGCTCTTGTTCAGGACAAGATGGAAGGTCATACGCAGATGTCGATCCGGGTCGGGGTGAATACCGACTCGATGCTCGTTCAGCCGAAGATGGAGATTCCGGGATTGGATCTCCTGACCGGAGTACAGCATTACGAAGAAGAGGTGCGAGGTTCACGATTCACGGTGGCGGCTTCTTCGTTCTTCCAGGTGAATACGGGTCAACTGTCGCGTGCTGTCGATGAAGTACGTGAGCTGCTTGAACTTGGCGGCGACGAAGTGATGGTCGATGCCTACTGTGGTGTTGGAGTGTTTGCTGTGTTGATGTCGCCATATGTGAAGCGAGTTATCGGAATCGAAGAGTCGGCATCAGCGATCGAGGATGCCAATTTAAATTTGAACGGAGCTACGAACGTCGAATTCATCGAGGGCAAGACTGAACACGTGATGGCCGATTGGCAGGACGAAGAATCAGTTGATGTGCTTCTGCTTGATCCGCCTCGAGTTGGGTGTCACCCGGACGTTTTGGAATCGGTTAAGAAGCTGCAGCCTAAGAAAGTATTGATGATTTCCTGCGAGCCCGCGGCGATGGCTCGGGATCTCGATCTGCTATGCGAAGGCGGGATGTACAAGCTCGATACCGTTCGACCGGTCGACATGTTCCCGCAGACTCGACACGTTGAGACGATCAGCGTGCTGTCGTTTCAAGGGACTCAGGATTAGCTGCGATGCTGCGTTCATCTGGCACAAAATTGGTGCTTGCGAGCGGTTCGCCACGGCGTGCGGAAATTTTGTCTGATGCCGGGATTACTTTAGCTATTCAGCCAGCTTCTGTTGATGAGTACGCTATTTTGGCCAATGCGCCTGATCTTGTTTCTGCTGTGCAGCAACTGGCGCTGGCGAAGGCTTCCGATGTAGCAGTATCGAACTTCGGTGAGTTTGTGCTTGGTGCGGATACGATCGTCGTTTTCGAGAACGAAGTGTTCGGAAAGCCTGAATCTCCAGAGCAAGCCAACGACATGCTGAACCGATTGAATGGACGTCGGCACCAGGTGATTACCGGAGTTGCTGTCGTAAATCCTGTAGGAGAATCTCACACTAAGTTCGTGAGCACGTCGGTTGTTTTTCGTAATCTAGAAGACAGTGAAATTTCTGAGTACGTTTCAACTGGACGGCCTCTGGACAAAGCAGGCGGTTATGGGATTCAGGATTCTTCTTTCGCTCCGGTTGCGAGTTACGATGAGTGTTATTTGAATGTTGTTGGGCTACCTATGTGTGCAACGAGTGATTTGTTAGAAGAATCTGGTTTTGAGATTGGCGCATCGCTCGTATGCGCGGGTCATGCTGTGTCTGGTAATTCTGGCGATACGGAGTCGTTGTAGTGGGCTTCATGGGACTTGGTGGACTAGAGGTATTGCTCATTGGGGCGATAGCTCTGTTCGTGCTTGGTCCTAAGCGTTTGCTCGAAGGCATTCGTGATGGCCGGAAGATTTATTCAGACCTCAAGCGGCAGCGTGATGCACTGCAGTCGCTGATTACCGAGGCTATTGATCTTGATGATCTAAAAGAGCAGGTCGGGATTGATGACATCAAAGGGAGTGTGAAATCACTCGAAGATGATTTGAAGCTGGATCAGGTGTCTGATGAATTTCGTAAGGCCAATGAAGTGGTCGACAAGTCGATTCCGCGTGACTGGAAGTTCAGTCGACCGCCTATTGAGGTCGATTCCAAAGTACGTAACGCCATTCCTGATCTGGATATTTCGGGAGGCAGTGACGGCGGTGATTCAACTGTCGGAAAGAAGGCTGGTCCGCCTGAGGTGCTTGATGGGGATGAGAGTTCGACTACGGCATCTGATTCGTTGAGTCGTGATTCGGGTGAGGTGAAGTCGTGAACGACAACGCCATGTCGGTTCTCTCGCACCTGAACGAACTGAAGCGTCGGCTGTTTCGGGTAGCGATCGTCTCGGTGATTTTCATTTCGATCGCTGTCGTGAATTTTCGTTGGATATTCAACCAGTTCACTGCAAATGCCCGTGAGCTGATCGAGGCTGCAGGCGGCGACATTGTTCAACTAACGCTTACCGAAGCGTGGGTTGCTGCTGCCAAGTTGGCGGTGATGGTTGGGCTGACTGCTGCACTGCCTTATTTCTTGTTAGAGATGTCACGGTTCTTCCAGCCTGGTTTGAAATCGGGCGAACGGAAGTACGTTTATTTCCTGATTCCCGGTGCGCTGGTTTCGTTCGCTATCGGGGCGACGTTTGCTTATCTGATTCTTATACCTCGATTGTTCGAGTTCATGTTGGAGTTCCAGGGCAGCTTGGCTGTGCCTACGATTACGGCGGCATCTGTCGTGTCGATGACGGTTGGTATAGTTTTCTGGCTGGGCACGATATTCGAGTTGCCGATCGTAATGTATCTACTGGCGAAAATCGGATTGATCAAATCGAAATGGGTAATGAGCAAGATCCGTTGGATGATCTTGCTCGCGTTTGTTTTCGGCGCTGCTGTTACGCCTACCGATCCGATTTCACAGGTGATCGTGGCAGCTCCTGTAATGGGGCTATTTGGGATTGGTCTGCTGCTGGTAAAGCTGGCAGAGCGCGGACGCGACTAACTAGGACGTTGGTGGCGTCTTGACTGGTTCGTGCGGAATTGGTTGGTCGGTTGACCTGGAACTGACTAGCTAGATTTAGCGTCGTCGTTGTCGTCGTCTTTATCGCCAGTGTCGGAATCGGACTTCTTGCCCTTGACGTCGATGGCGGATTTGAACTCGTTTATGGCCTGTCCCATGCCCTTGCCTACTTGCGGCAGTTTGCCCACTCCGAAGAGAAGCAAGACGATTACGAGTATGAGGGCGATTTGCCAGATGCCAAAGTTCTGCAGCACAGATAAAGCTCCGAGTTGTCCCTAGTTTGTTCGGGACTTGTTAAATTGAACCGAGGGTTCATGTTCAAGTATACGCCGAGAGTCAGTAGGCGCATATCTGAGGCGTGAGGTTTTGTTCGGTGCCGACCTCAGATTTGGCAGTTCTGTGGAGCTGACCGTTGCGATTAGCCCATGTATCGCCAGACGGCTATCACTCGGCTTAGAACTTCGATGTCTTCTGATCGGAACGTCATTGCCTCCATTTGCGAGTTGGCTGGCTCTAGGCGAGTTCTTGGGCCTTCTGAGTAGTAATGCTTTAACGTAGTCGTGTTGTCTGACTTGATGCGCACTGCTGCCATCTGGCCGTTTCGTACGGATGACGCTTGTTCCATGATGACTAGATCGCCATCTGAGATAAGAGCGTCGATCATTGATTCGCCTCTCACCTTCAAGGCGTATACGCCATCGCCAGTGCCGGTGATTGCCTGGGGGAGATCGATGAGTTCAGAGCCAGAGAGATCGGACCAGGTGTCGTTCTCTGGCATCGGGAACGGCGAGCCAGCGGCGATAGTTCCAAGCAGCGGTACGGCTACAGTGTCGATAGAAATTGGCTCAGGTGCGGCGTCTCGCTGGTTCGACAGACTTAGGCCCCGTGAGACTTCGGAATGGCGGTTCAAGTAGCCGTGTTCTTGAAGTCTATCGAGGTTGTAAGACACGACCGACGTCGACGTGATGTCGCACCCGGTTTGAATGTCTCGAATAGAGGGCGGGTAGTCGTGTTCGTCGATGAACTCCTCGATAAACGACAGTATCAATAACTGTTTTTCGGAGAGCTTTTTCATCTGTTATTTTCCTGAGCTGGTTGGTCTGGCCGGCGACTCATCAGTGCGTACATTTACGCACTAATGTTCTGAAAATTATCAGTCGACACTGTTCCGTGTCAATTGAATGTGTCACAAATTGCGATCATAAGTTCGTAATGGCTCGAGATGTTTTCTTATTGCAGTTGGCTGTGTTGGGGAATTGATGACGGATAACAATCAAGACGTCGGGCAAGGTGAACACGGCGTTGATTACGGCGCACCGGTGAGGGATTCGCAGGCGGTGCCGTCGTTGTCGCCATCGAGTTGGTGTGGGGCGTCGGTTGGCCCACCTGCCGCGACGAAGAATGATTGCGCAGTTTGCCAATCGGTGAAATCACCGCAGTTACGGTCGTCTCCGAACGTGTCGAATCCTACTATTAGAACAGGGATTGACGTCGGCACCGTCGTCGCAGTGGCTGCAGGCGTACTTGTCACGGTTGGGACTGGCACGCTTGTGGCGGTCGGTGTTGCTGTGGACTGCGGAGAAGGTGAAATCGTCGAAGACGTGGGATTAGTCGTAGTTGGTGTTGGCGAGATCGTTTGAATGGTCGGCGAGAGAAGGATGACTGCCGTGGGCGTCGCGATTGGCAGGGCGAGTGCTGTGGGTGTTGGAGATCCTGGTGAGAGCGTTGGCACTGGGGCCGAAACTGGACTTGGAGTGCTTGGAGTTGGTGAAGGCGCTGAATCAGCCGAGGTGGCGTTCACGGGTGAAGTCGCACTTGATGGTTGGCGTAGGCTGCGTGGCTAGCTCTGTGGTCGCCGTCACTACAACCGTTACGTAGATGATTTCGGGGGTGGGAGTTTGGAACGGAATTAGATCGACAGTCGGAACGGCTCCAACGTTCGATGATTCAAATCCGCACGCGGTCGAAACGAATATGACTAAAAGAGCGAGTCCAACCAACAACGAGCGAGTTTTAGTGCTGGTGCCCTGAGTGATCTTCAGGCGAGTGATCATGCCCATTGCGGCTGTGATCGTGGTCGTGCCCTGCGTGATCATGTCCGGCATGCGGGTCGAATCCGGCAGGCGGTGGCGGAGCTGATGGTTGCGAGTGACTGTGTGACGGATCGATGTGAGCGTTTGGGTGAGCCGGGTGATCGTCGCCGAACGAGATGCCTTCGAGATTGCCTGGAGGCCCACCAACAGTGTCAGCATGCCCAAACGCAACATAGTGCGGTGGTTCGCCTTCGAAGACGAGATATGCGGATTGTTTGGTCGAAAGTGACTCATGGCCGCCGAACCATACAACGAGAGGTCCATTAACCATCTGAACCGGGCCGTCTTTTGCGGGTCGTTTTACGTCTTCGTCGATTTCACCTGAACCGACAGGGCCTATGCCCCATTTGTAAGAACCTTTGAAATCGCCGGGCATGACGAATCGCCATCTAGGGATTAGTCCTTTCCAAGGGGCGACTTCGACCGCGACTCGATTTTCCACGCCTTCGAAAGGATGATGGATTCGCCAGTTGAACTGGGTGTCGTCGGCTTGTGACGGTGGACCAGGCCGATGGGTATCGGCCGCATGGTCATGCTCGTGCTCTGGGGAGTTTTGCGGACCCTGAGTCAAAAGGTCTATCCCAAGTTAGCTAGAAAGCTTGTTGTACTGCTTGGTGAGTCGAGACTTCTTACGAGCGGCAGCGTTTCGGTGCATGACACCTTTGGTAACTGCTTTGTCCAGCGCAGAGATTGCACTGGTTAGTGTTGCATCTGACTCGTCGGTCTTTGAACCGGTTTCGAGAACTTCTGCAACAGCTCGTACACGGCTGCGAGTGAATGATCGAGTCGATCGATTACGATCGGCTTTGCGGGTCTGGGCGCGCAAAGTTTTAGCGGCGGGCATTGATGTTCCTTGGTAACTGTTCTGAATGCTGGGTAAACGATTTTATGCGATTTTGAGTTTGTATTGCTACAGACTCGGCGCTTTGCTGACCCGTAGGACGTTGTCTACACCTGGGATCGTTTCCACGCGGGAGAAGAGCCGACTTAATTGCTCAACCCCAGTAGTGTACACCGTAAGTGACACTGTACAGGCATTAGTTTTGTCGTCTTCGTCTGATGTGAGTGAGTGAATATTTACGTTTTCAGATGAAACGACATTTGTGATGTCTCGGATCAGTCCAACGCGATCGAATGCTTTTATCTGCAAACGAGAGGCGTAGGTCGTCTCGTAATGGCCCCATGCGACGGGCAAGTGACGATCAGTGTCTTCTCGGTCGCGGAGGATAGAACAGCCTTGTCGGTGTACTGTCACGCCTCTGCCGCGAGTTAAGTATCCGGTGATCTCGTCGCCATGGACAGGGTTGCAGCAATGGGCGATTCTAGTGAGGAGACCTGGCTCACCCATAACGAAAAGGCCCTTGGTTTGATCGGTAGGAGGTTTACCTGAAGAAACTCCTGGGTTGAACACTTCGTCGGGTGTCGGGCTAAGTGTTTCGACGACTCGACCAACTGAAATTTGACCGGTTCCGAGTGCTTCGGATAGATCGTCGAAATCATCGTAGTCTAGGCTGACGGCGATCTCTTTCTCGTTGTATTTGAGACCGAGTCGGCGCAGTTCCTTCTTGAGTAGATCCTTGCCTCGACGCACGTTGCTTTGTCGTTCCTGTTTGCGGAACCATTGCTTGACCTTGGTCTGGGCACTACCAGTGATGAGATATCCGAGGTCGAGGTTCAGCCAATCAAGGCTTGGACCACGAGGGATTCTGGCTTTGCGTATTTCTACGACATCGCCGTTGTTTAGAGTTGTGTTTAGAGCTATCAGCTTGCCGTTTACGACGGCACCAACTGTGTTGTGCCCGAGGTCGGTGTGAATGCGGTAAGCGAAGTCGATAGGCGTTGCGCCTGCTGGAAGGTCTTTGACGTCGCCCTTGGGTGTGTAGACGAATACTTGGTCTTGCAGAATGTCGGTTTTAACCGTAGCGAGGTATTCATCGTCGCCAGAAACCTCACGCTGCCAGTCGAGAAGTTGTCGAAGCCACGACATCTTCGTATCAAAGTTGTCGACCTTCGGTGCGCCGTCTTCGCCTTCTTTGTACATCCAGTGAGAGGCGACACCTTCTTCGGCGATTTCGTGCATCTCTTGAGTACGAATTTGCACTTCAATTGGGAAGTTGCCTGGGCCACGCACTGATGTGTGCAGCGATTGGTACATGTTTTCTTTAGGGCTGGCGATGTAGTCGTCGAACTGACCGGGCACCGGTCGCCATTTCGAGTGGACGACGCCGAGCGCTGCATAGCAAGAACCCAGATCGTCGGTGATGACTCTAATTGCGATCAGATCGTAGATTTCGTCGAACTTACGGCCCACACGTTCGTAGCGTTGGAGCTTGTTGTAGGTGCTGTAGAGGTGCTTGACTCGTCCATCGACTCGGCATGGGATGCCGGCTTTGTCGAGCGGGCCTTTGATTGCCTTTACGGCTGCTTCGGTGTAAATCTCTCGCTCAGCACGTTTACGGCTTACGAGTCGGGAGATTGATTTGTACTGTCGGGGCATCAGGTAGCGGAAGGCTTGGTCTTCGAGCTGCCATTTGATGTCGTACATGCCCAGGCGGTGGGCTAGAGGCGAGTAGATGTCGAGCGTTTCTCGTGCGATTCGCTGTTGTTTCGGTACTGGAAGATGTCCGAGCGTTTGCATGTTGTGCAAGCGGTCGGAGAGTTTTATGAGAACGACTCGTACGTCTTCAGCCATCGCCACTAGCATCTTGCGTAACGATGCCGCACGGGTCGGTTCTGGAGTTGCGATCTGATTCATCATCGCACCAGATTCGGAGATCAAATCGAGGCGTTTAAGCTTGGTAACGCCATCGACGAGTTTTGCGACTTCAGTGCTGAATTCAGCTTCGAGTTGTTCGAAGCTGATGCCGCAATCTTCTATTACATCGTGGAGCAGTGCGGCTTGAATCGTAGTGGCATCGAGTCGCATATCGGCGAGTCGAAGGGCGGTTGCGATTGGATGAACTACGAACGGTTCGCCGGAGTCGCGTACTTGCCCGTCGTGAGCGTTGATGGCGTACTCAAGTGAGTGCTCTACAGCGGAGGCGCGATCTGCTGGTAGGTACTTGTGAACCGAGTGCATTAGATCCTTGGCGGATCCGATTTGTTGAGTGGTTGTCATAAATCGCAGGTTTGCCTGTAGATTGGCAATTTAATTGGTTCTCACCAGCACGCTTACGCGTGTTTGTTTTTTCATTCTAATTGTTTGATGAAATTAAGGGTGAGAAAGGAACATTTGCGAAATGCGGGGTTAGATTGAATAGAGCCGGGCTATTTCATCTCGTTCGAAAACTGGAAGAGGTTCGGTGATTCCATTTGAAGTTCGAGTTAGTCCGTTTTCTGAGCTTGTGATCTTCCCAATGATGTTTGCGGGTATGCCGTTGTTCTCAAGCGAGTCGACGATTTCTTGGGAGCCGCTTGGGTCGCAAGTGACGATTAGAGCACCAGAAGCGATTAGTCCCCATGGATCGAGATCGCGAGCGGTGCATATTGCTTTTGTTTCGGGGTATATGAGTATCTGATCGGCGTCGATGGCGATTCCTTTTTTAGAGGCTCGTGCCATTTCGTCTAATGCTCCGGCCAGACCACCTTCTGTTGGATCGTGCATAGCTGTGACATGGCCGGTTGATGTGGCTATGCTGGCAGCTTTTACGATCGATATTCCGGGAGAGTCGAGGAATTCCGCCGCTTTGGAGATCTGTTGCTTTGTTAGTCCAGCCGAGAGAAGTGCCGATCTGCTTTCTCGGGCGATTATTGCCGTCCCTTCGATCGCTATACCCGAAGTGATAATTACGTCGTCGCCGAAGTTGGCGGCAGATGTTTTTACTGTTTCGGACGGCGCAGCTTCTCCCAGCATGGTTCCTGCGATTATTGGTCGAGGTAGCCCGATCGTAATTTCGGTGTGTCCGCCTATCAGCATAATTCCTAGTTCAGTTGCTGCTTCTTGGAGTTGGGCGAATATGTCTCTGGCTGTAGAAGCTGGTTCGTTTTCAGGTAGAAATAGTGTTCCGAGGAACCATTTCGGAGTGCCACCAGACGCTGCGATGTCGTTGGCGTTGACTTGAATTGCGTACCAGCCGATGCGATCGGAGGCGAACGTGATGGGGTCGGATTTGGCGATGAGAGTTTTGCTGCCGAAGGAAACGAACGCGGCGTCTTCTCCAACTCCAGGACCGAGCAAGACTCTTGGGTCTGTCGGTGCGAGATCGCTCAGAAAATTGGCGAGTAGGTCGGCAGGTAACTTGCCTGCCTTAAGTCGCCTATTCGCTAGTTCGTCGGTCATCAGGGTTGTGCCCTCGTTTACTGGGCTTCCTACGGGGTTTCGGTTGGAAGTTGAGGAATTGGATTGCCTGTGAGGTATGAGCCGATGATATAGCCGAGTATTGGGGCGGTTCCGTGGAGCTCGTTCCAGTAGATATCGAACGCTTTGTAATTTTCTTCGCAGATGAACTCGATTTCTCGCGTTCCGTTGCTGGTGACGAAATCGAGTCTGAATATCGTCGTACACGGAGCTACGTACGAGATTCCGGAATCCTGATTGAAGAGAGCGATGACACGTTCCATGTCGTCTGCAGTCATCTCTCTATTCACTTCAAAATTTCCGGTGGAGAAATCTCTTCGCATGAGAGTGAGATTGGTGGAATCGGCGAGGTTGGCTTGCTCGGTAATATTTACTAGTGGAGCATTCGAAGGCGTTCGTTCATCGCACCGAACGACTACCGAGTCGTCTGCATTGGCGTGGTATTCCCAGGTCGCAGATCCATTGCTGATGATGTAGTAGAAGCCGCTGTATGGGGCTTCACTTGTGTCATAGAATGTCCCTGGTTCCGGGCAACCTAGAGCGGCTGATGGCCACTTGGCTGCGCCGGCTGTTTGGACGAACAGGGTCGAGAAGTCGATGCCCTTTTCGGCGAATAGGCGTCCCATTTCGTTGACGTGAGAATCAGGCGGATTCGGTGTAGAAGTCGGAGTCGGTGTCGGGCTAGGGGTCGCCGTTAATTCAGGAGTTGCGGTTGGCCCAGGAGTGTTGGTTGCAGTCGGAACTGGTGTGATAGTTGGGCGTGCCGTTGCCAAAGCCGGGGTTGTTGCAGTCGGATCGTCATCGGAGCCGTTCGATGAGCAAGATACGGCAATTGCGATCAAGGTGATTGCTGCAGTGAGAATTAGCGCAGTTCGTAGCGGGCTTTTCAATTAGATTCTTTCATGATTGGATGGTTCGACATTTGAGCGTTGTTGGGCTTATCTAACTACGAGGAATTCATAGGTTGAGTCGTGCTAGATTGCGTCGACTAAGGCCCATATCTGTCTCGGATTTTCACCCGCTTCAACTTCAAATTCTTCAGGAATCACAACCTCTATGATGACGAGGCCGTCTTGTTCAGATTTGTACGCTCGGGTCAGCTGAGGGCTAGGGCTGGCATTTATCCAACCGCCAACGAGAACTTCTTCAGGGAAATCGATTTCGTCGACCCCAATTTGTGCAGTAGTTGAATGTGTTGAATTGAATTCAGCGACATCTTCTTCAGAGCGAATGATGTGTACAGCTTCGTAGTCAGTCGTTGCCGACTCGGAGGTGGTGACCGTCGTATACGCGGGTTCTGCTGGAACGAGTTGGAAGGTTGATTCACAAAGTGCGCCAGTGCCATCACCTTGATCGGCGTTGTATTCGTAGAACACGCCTTCATGCTGCATGAGAAGCTTGTATCCGGGAATTATGTAGGCGCCGGTTAACGAATCAGGAGCTGGGTAGCAGCCGGGATTTAGGTCGGACCAGGTTTCGTGTTCAAATAAGATTTTTCTTGGGGCAGACGCATCGATCTGAAGACTAGTGGCCATTGCTTCTCGAGCGGTAAATTCGTTGATCGCTTCCGGTTCGCCTTCTTGGACATTCGCCGGTGTTGGTTGTGCGATATCTGGCGTTGGGGCTGAGTCGGAATAAAAATCTTCACATGCGATAGTGAGAAGCGCGACTAACACGAGCAATAACGCAATTGCGGAGCGGCCGTGCTGAGTGATTTTCATGTTTCTACCGGACATGTGCATATGTGAATAGGGTGCGCGAGCGTTCGTGCAAAAAGATACACAGCGACCACTCTGTAGCAGCAATGAGCTGTATGTCTGTTCGTATGTCAGATTGTAGTTGTTAGTTTGTTACCCGTGCCTTATTTATGCAGGACGCGTTTGGTGAAGATTTCGATCAGATCGTCCAGTGTCATGTCGGCGTCTTAGCAAATATGTTAAGTCATTGACATGTATCTACGAATATTATAATTCGTGTGCGCAAACGATCAAATTTACCCAGTTAAATTACGAGTGGATAAGTATGAATATATTCCTCACAACTTTTTCACATATGGTATTTGCGTGGTCAAAATAATTGTGTATTGTTTAGGTAAGGATTTCGATATACGAATGATTTAGGACGTACCGGTTAACCGTTAAAGCGGGCTCATGTATCCTAAATCGACACTACTTAAAGGACTTTCGGAATGGATAAGAGCGTAGCCAGATTATGGCGCGTGGTCGCTAGTTTCGCGCTGTTTTCAATTTTGACGGTTGCCGCTATTTCGTGCTCGACCGATGATGGAGGCGGCGATTCTACAAAATCCGAACCTCTCGTTGTTTACTCAGGGCGTAGCGAATCGTTGATTGCTCCGCTGATCGCAGATTTCGAAGAGATCACGGGTGAGGAGGTACTGGTGAACTACGGTTCAACTGGTCCGCTCGCTGCAACGCTTCTTGAAGAAGGTGTCAATACTCCTGCAGACGTGTTTTTCGCTCAGGATCCGGGTGGCTTGGGTGCTATAGATTCGCTTCTCTCGGTATTACCGGAAGATATTCTGAGTTCTGTTCCAGCTTGGGCTCAAGATCCCGAAAATAAGTGGGTTGGTACATCAGGACGTGCACGTGTGATTGTGTACAACACCGACATGCTTACCGAGGCTGATCTTCCAGATTCAATTGAAGATTTTGCAAAGCCAGAGTGGAAAGGTCGGATTGGTTGGGCTCCTACCAATGGATCACTTCACGCCATGATTACCGCTATGCGACAGGAGTGGGGTGAGGACCGAACTAAGGCTTGGCTCGAGGGTATCGTTGCGAACGAACCTAAGATTTACGAGAAGAACACTCCTATTGTTGCCGCGGCTGGCGCAGGTGAGATCGAAGTTGGTTTCGTGAACCACTATTATCTTCACCGCTTCATTGCCGAACAGGGCGAGTCGTTTGCGGCTCGAAATTACTACACACGAGCGGCTGATCCGGGATCAGTAATTCTGGTAGCTGGCATTGGAATGCTCGCTGAATCTGACAATAAGGAGTTGGCAAAGCAGTTCATCAAGTTCTTGCTTAGCGCTACTGGTCAGCAGTACTTCGCCTCACAGACATATGAATTCCCGCTTAACGAGAACGCTAAGCCAAACAACCTGCTTCCTGCGCTTGAAGACATTACGAAGCCTTCGATTGATCTGGGCGACCTGATTGATCTTGCTGGAACACAGGATCTACTGCGGGAGGTAGGCGCTCTACCGTAAGGATGGGCTGGGGTAGGTTCGATCTGCTCCCAATATGTTGATCCGATTGTGTAGTGCACACACGTTGGAGTTCGTTTCGCAGACATCACCTTTTGAAATCCTGGTGGTGTCTGCGTGACTATTTCTGACGTTATTTCTACTGGATGGAAATCCACCGACGGGAAACGGCCGCCTGCGTTTCTTTTAGTGTCGGCGGCTATTGTCGCAACTGCGGCGTTAATTCCCGTTGTGTATTTGGTCGCAAGATCGATCAACGCTGGCTCGGACTGGATCGACATTGTGTGGCGCCCGAGTACTGCTGCCGTGTTTGGTCGAACGTTTTTACTGATTGCACTCGTAACGATTATTTCTGTCGCTGTCGCTGTTCCAATTGCGTGGTTGACGGTGAAATCGAACATTCCTCTTCGTAGGGTGCTTTCGGTGGCTGCTGTACTGCCCTTAGTGATGCCGAGTTTCGTGATGGCAACAACTGTCATAGAGATGTACTCGCCGAAGGGTGTGTTGCAGGGCTGGCTTTCGGGACTAGGTGTTGAGCGCTTACCTGATATTTACGGTCTGGGTGGAGCGACTCTCGTTCTTGTACTAATGACGTATCCATACGTGCTTTTGACCGTTCGCGGCGCGTTACGCAGAATGGATCCTGCTCTGGAAGAGGCTGCTCGGGCAATGGGATACGGTCCGGTTCACACGTTCAGGGCTGTGACGTTGCCAATGTTGCGACCTGCGATCGCTGGTGGATCGCTGTTGGTCGCTTTGTACACATTGAGCGATTTCGGTGGTGTGGCGCTTCTGAGATATCAGACGTTTACTTCGACGATCATGATTCAGTATCAATCGTCCATCGATCGCACTCTTGCAGCTGTTCTTTCATCGATTCTTGTCGCAATCGCAGTTCTTTTGCTACTCGGCGAAGGATTTACTCGTGGACGTGGGGCTTATCACCGGAGCACCGTGGGGGCTGTTCGGGTTTCTCGACGAATTGATATTGGTCGCTGGCGATGGGCCGGGGCGGCTATTGTTGGCATTCCGGTTTTGATCGGGTTGCTCATTCCGGTAGCCGTGTTGATTCACTGGCTCGTTCGAGGTTTGTTGAACGATCAGCAGCTGTTGCCATTGCTCATTCCAGCCAGAAATTCGTTGTATATCTCTCTTTTGGCTGCGGTTACGACTGTGCTGGCAGCGTTGCCAATTGCAATACTTGCGGTTCGATTCCAGAGCCGGCTAAGTCGATTCTTTGAACGGGCGATTTATATTGGATTTGGATTGCCTGGTGTAGTGGTTGCGCTGTCGTTGGTGTTCTTTGGGATCAACGTGGCACGACCTTTGTACCAGTCGATTTGGATGTTGATATTTGCCTTTGTCGTACTGTTTTTGCCGGCGAGTGTTGGTGCTTTGCGGAGTTCGTTACTACAAGTGAATCCACGCGTTGAAGAAGCTGCCCAGAGTTTAGGGCGATCTCAATGGAGAGTGATCTTCTCGGTCACTGTACCGTTGGTCATGCCGGGCGCATTGGCTGGTGGAGCGATGGTGTTCCTTCTTACAATGAAAGAGCTTCCGGCGACTCTGATTCTTTCTCCTATCGGATATCGCACACTTTCTTCTTCTATATGGTCGGCAGCATCTGAGGCGTTTTTCGCTAAGACCGCTGCTGCTGCTTTGTTGCTGGTTTTGGTTGCTGGGGTGCCGACGGCATATTTGACGTTACGGGGACACAGTGATGGAGCCGATGAATCAGATCGAGTGGCTGAATCCGATAGACAATCACCGGCAGAAACAGCTGAGGTAGCTCAATGAAAATGCCTTGGCGTAGACAGAAGATCGATATTTCGGTGCAGCCGGGAGTGACGATGGGCGTCGCTGGTTCAGAGGCGGCAGGTGTTCCTTCAACCGAGGCCGGTGTGATTGAGCTACAGGGCGTCGAATGTAGCTATCCGGGATCTGATGCTCCTGCGATAAGCGAATTCAACCTGCTTGTGAAGCCTGGCGAATTTGTGAGCATTTTGGGTCGTAGCGGCGCTGGTAAGACAACCGCTCTGAGAGTCGTCGCTGGATTCGAACGGGTTTCATCTGGATATGTTCGTGTCGGTGGTCAGTTGGTTGGTTCATCGTTCGTTCATGTGCCACCAGATCAACGTCGGATCGGGTTGGTTTTTCAGGACTACGCGCTGTTCCCACATTTGACTGTTGCTAAGAACGTTGAATTCGGACTTAAGGGGCTTCCTGCGGAAGAGCGTCGAGTACGAATTGCACCTGTTTTGAAGATGGTTGGGATGAGCGGGTATGAGTCTCGATACGTGCATGAACTTTCAGGTGGTCAGCAGCAGCGAGTCGCGATAGCGAGGGCGTTGGCTCCTGATCCGGTCGCTTTGCTTTTGGACGAACCGTTCAGCAACCTTGACCGGCAGCTGCGCGCTGCGCTGCGTCGAGATATTAAGAGGATTGTGCGAGAGAGTGGGGCGACTACGTTGTTGGTTACGCACGATCGTGAAGAGGCTCTAGCGACATCGGATCGTGTTGCGGTGATGGGTGAGAACAGCATCGAGCAGATCGGAACTCCGGAAGAGGTCTATAAAAATCCTGCTTCGGCTGCGGTGGCGAAATTGATCGGGCCGTGCGAGCTGATTCCTGGTGTTTTCCGTGGTGGAGTTGTAGTGACCGAAGCGGGTGTGTTCCCGACTCGGGTGACGACCGATATTCGTATGGCGGATGGGCAGCAGGCTTTAGCGTTGATGCGGGCGTCGGAGCTGGAGATCGTTTTAGCTGGAGAAGAAGATCAACGGACTTCGACCGTCGAGATGACGGAGTTCGAGGGTGAGTTTACTGAGTATAGTATTCGACTGGATTCGGGGACGTTGCTCAGGGTTCGTCGACGCGCTGAGGACAGTGTCGACGTTGGTAGCCGAGTGACGGTTCACACTCGTGGTGATGCCAAGGTGATCGTATTTCCGGTTTAGCCGGGACGGCCGCGATTTGCTGGGGCTGAGAGCCGTTCGGCAATAAGTCTGAACGTGGCTTTTTACAGTGCGTGATTCTGTTTCAGAACAGCAACGTTCGACGATCTATCGGTTTTACGCGAACTTCTTGATTACTAGGCAGGCGTTTTGGCCGCCGAATCCGAAGCTATTCGAGATGGTCACATTGACCTCTTGTTCTCGGGCTACATTTGGAATGTAGTCGAGATCGCAGTCAGGGTCGGGCTCATCTTGGTTGATCGTCGGGTGAAGAACGCCGTCTTTGATGCTGCTGATGCAGGCGATGGCTTCTAGTGCTCCTGAAGCGCCGAGCGAGTGACCAACCATGGACTTGGTCGAGCTGATGGGAACGTTGTAAGCGAGTTCGCCGAATACAGCTTTTATCGCTTTGGTTTCGGATGCGTCGTTGATCGGAGTCGATGTGCCGTGAGCGTTGATGTAGTCGATATCGATGATCGTGACTCCGGCGTTAGTTAGTGCTCGGTTCATCGCTTTGGCGGCGCCAGATCCTTCAGGGTGAGGCTGCACGAGGTGGTAGGCATCGGACGATACGCCCCAGCCTCCGATTTCTGCGTGGATTGTTGCGCCACGTGCCTTTGCGTGTTCTAAGCTTTCGAGGATGAGGATTCCGCTACCTTCCGAGGGAGCGAATCCGTCGCGCCCTTTGTCGAATGGTCGGCTTGCTTGGGAAGGGTCGCCGGACCAAGTTGAAAGAGCTCGCATGGTGCTGAATCCACCCATCCCTATTTCACAAATTCCAGCTTCTGTGCCTCCGGTGACGATAACGTCTGCATCACCGCGGCGGATGACCTCGGTTGCTTCGCCGATTGCTTGTGTGCTCGCTGCGCAAGCAGTGACACATGTGTTTGTGTAGCCGGTTAGATTAAATCGGTGCGAAATGTTCGCTGCTGCCATGTTCACTAGCATCATCGGTATGTAGTAGGGACTCATGCGACCGACACCGCGCTTTACGCGGATCTCGGCTTGCTGGTCGGTTTCTGGGAGTCCACCGGAACCACTACCGATCAGAACGCCGATGCGATCGAGGTCTTCTTTTTCGAAATCTAATCCGGAGTCTTCGACTGCTTGATCGGCGGCAACAACTGCGAACTGAGAGAAGCGAGCCATACGGCGGGCTTCCTTGCGATCCATGTGTTCGGTGGGGTCGAAGTCCTGAATCTCTCCCGAAACTTTACACGGGAAGCCATCTGGGCTTACGAGGCTGATTTCACGAATTCCAGATTGACCGTTTTTGATGCCGGTCCAAAACTGTTCGACTGAGTTACCTAGGCACGTTACTGCGCCCATACCGGTAACTACCACTCTTGTTTTGCTGTTGCTGGTCATATATTCGTGTCAGAACTTTGTTTCTAAGGTTTCGGAGGTAGTTTGATGTCGGGATAGAGTTCAGGTTCAATATTGTGTTCGATCTCAACTATTTCCGCAGCGACAAACAGTGATCCGGTTCCGAGAATTAGGTCGTTCTCGTTTGCAAGATGTTTTGCCGCCCTCAACGCATCTGGCGTGTTTGATGTGGATTTGTGCACAGCAATTTTACATTCACCCAACAATTTCGATAGTTCTAAATTGTTCAGAGATTTAGGGTGTCTCGACTCGGTGGTGATGAAAATCGGATTGAGGCGTTGTAATTCTAGGGCAACTGCCGTCGGATCATGTCCGCGGACAGTGCCGAGAATGACGATTATTTTTTTACTGTGCGTAAATAGCACCTCTACGGATTTTCGTACTGCGCGTGCTGAATCGACGTTGTGAGCACCGTCTACAAAAATTGGAGTGGGAGCGGTAGTCACAAGCTGGTTTCGGGCTGGCCACTGAACGTTTTCGATTCCTATACTGGTTTTTTCGGGATCTATTTCGATGCCCGTAGATTCGAGTTCGGAGATGACGGCAATGGCGGTGCTGGCGTTGTCGACTTGGTGAGCCCCTAGAAGTTTCAGATGCAGAGTGAATGTCGAGCTACGAGTTTTGATCTCAAGTTTTATGCCTTCAAGGCCGAGATTTTCTTCATTGGTGATCGTGACAGCGGAGTTCGATTCGATCAGTTTCGATCGTTGGTCGAAGGCTTTGGCGCTGATAACTCTCAAGGCGTCGGGGTGCTGAGGGGCTGTTACTACTGGTACGCCTTGTTTGATGATTCCGGCCTTCTCTCCGGCAATCAGTTCGATGGTGTCGCCGAGTATCGCCACGTGATCGAGACTGATTGGTGTGATCACCGAAACTAGGGGAGTGATGATGTTGGTGGAATCAAGGCGCCCGCCGAGTCCGACTTCGATCACACTGATGTCTGCGCTCGAATTGGCGAAGTGGCAAAATGCCATTGCTGTTTCTAGTTCAAATACCGAAACGACTCCGATATCGCCATCGGCTGTAACTTTTTCTACGGCGTGCCATAGGTCGTTTACGAGGTCGGTAAAGTCGGATTCAGAGATCGGATCGCCGTTCACACGGATTCGCTCTGTGATTCGGTGAATCGAGGGTGAAGTAAATAGTCCGGTTTTATAGCCGTTGGCGGCGAGTGCCCACGCTATCATCGCCGAAGTGCTGCCTTTGCCTTTGCTTCCAGCGACGTGGACGTATTTTTGTCCATGATGCGGATTACCCAAATACGAAAGCAGGCGCTCGATGCGTTTGAGATGGAAGTCGGGTGGGTCGTTGGCGCGAGACTTTCTCTCGAAGTCGGCGAGCGACAATAGCTTCGAAACGGCTGACTGATATTCGTCATGTTGACGTGATTTGCTCGACATCGCTAACGATTATCTCTGTGAACGGGCGGGAATGTAATTGCGAACGCCGTGAGGAGGTACGACTTTGATGGTTCGATTGCTAGTATTGTCGTTCTGAAACCTGATTCCCTTGACGACGCAGCTGCGTTTGACGTTTGTAGTTCGAATACCCACTACTTGAAGAGGCTCGGCGAATTCGTGAAATACCGCGACATTATTGAGAATGCCCTGAACGGCCATTGTGCCGATTACTGTGAAATCCGAATCGAAGAGACGGATAACTCGCGTCTGACGTATCGAGGTAAATCGCTCGACACTATCGCCCAAACGAGTGGTCTTGGCGGGAATGTTCGAGCTGTTACTAAAGGTGGTTGGGGTTTTACCAGCTTCAATAGTTTGGACGAGCTGAGTAAGAAGGTTGCCGACGCAGTTGCGCAGTCGAAGGCTGTCGGCGGATCGAAGACCGAGCTTGGCGAGGTTGAGCCGCACGTCGATGTAGTTCCGGCGTACATCGTTGAGGATCCGACTGAAATTTCTCTGGATGAGAAGAAACGTCAGATGGACCACTACAACGATTTGGTGTGGTCGGTCGATGGCATTAACAGCGCCGATATCATCTACGGCGACACGTCTCGCAAGACTTTCTTTGGTAGCTCGGATGGATCGTACATTGAGCAGCAACAGATTCATGTCATATCGAGAATTTCCGCGCAGGCTCGTAGCGGTGGAGATGTGCAACAGGCGGGATTCAGTCTTGGATCGCAGGGCGATTACGGATTGATTCGTGGACTCGACAATAAGGTGATTGACGCTGCGAAGCGGGCCGTTGCACTTTTGGATGCGAAGTCACTTGAAGGTGGAGAGCGAACAGTCGTTCTCGATCCCGTTCTTGCTGGAGTGTTTGTTCACGAGGCGTTTGGTCATCTTTCCGAGGGTGACAACGTTTACGAGAACGAGAAGCTCAAAGAAATTATGTACATGGGGCGGAAGTTCGGTGGTAAGCACCTGAACTTCACTGATGGCGCATCGATCCCCGCACTACGTGGCAGTTTTAAGTACGATGATGAGGGCACGCCAGCGACTCGTACAGCGCTTGTTCGAGATGGAGAATTGGTCGGTCGGCTGCATTCTCGAGAGACTGCAGCAAAAATGGGAGAGCAGCCGACAGGCAATGCTCGTGCCATTGGTTACAACTTTCCTCCAATCGTTCGAATGACGAACACGATCATCGAGCCCGGTGAGGCGACATTAGCTGACTTGCTTGAGGGCGTTGATGATGGTGTTTATGTGCGTAATTGGTACGGTGGAATGACGCAGCACGAGATGTTTACCTTCTCGTCGGGCGAGGCGTACATGATTCGTAACGGCGAGATTCAAGAGGCGGTTCGTCCGGTGATGCTCACTGGCAACCTGTTCGAAACTCTAGAGAATCTTGATGGGATTGGGAACGATCTCGACATGAACCAGGGCGGCGGTTGTGGCAAAGGCGGACAATCTCCTCTTCCCGTTTCGAACGGTAGCCCTCATATCCGAATTCAAAAATGCCTCATTTCAGGGGCATAAGTGCGTTTTCGTCGACAATATTTAATTACTTATCCCAAGAGAAAATCATTTGAGCGAATCGCTATTAAATGCAGCAGCAGACAAGTTCGATGAGGCCGAGGTCTACCGAGTCGAAATGGAGAGCCATCCGGTTTCATTTGAGTCGGGCAAGCTGAAAGAAATTATGCGCCGTGACACTTCAGGTGTTGCGTTGCGGGTGATCGACAAAGGCCGAATCGGCTTTACTTCGACTACCGACGCTGCTCGTGAGAGCGAGCTGGTTGACAGAGCGGCGACTCTCGCACCATTCGGGTCTGAGGCTTCATTTAGCTTTCCTTCACCTTCTGAGTACCCGAGCGTCGACATTGTCGATCTGGCTGTTCCTCAGGTTTCGCAACAGTCGATGATCGACACTGGCGAGGGCTTGATTGCGAAGTTAATGGACGAATGGCCTGATTTGTTGTGCGACGCCCGAATTGGGTGGTCGACCGGGCGTGGTCGGATCATGAACTCGGCTGGAATTGACGAGACGTACGAGCAGACGAGCTACTACTGCTCATTGGGCGCTCAACTGATACGCGGTACCGACATGCTGAACGTTTGGGCTGGGTACGGGTCGAGTCATCTGTTTGGTGAGGTTGAGCTTGATCGATTGCTGCAGACCGTTCGTCGGTCGTTGAGGTGGTCGAAGGAGACCGCTGTTGCAACGTCGAATACTGGCGATATGCCGGTTATTTTCACTCCTCGCGGAGTTGGAGCGACACTGCTTCATCCGTTGTTGTCGGGCTTCAGTGGCAAGAACGTTGCCAATGGCTCGTCGCCGCTGGGCGATCGTTGGGGCGAGAAGATCGTGGATGAGCGAATTTCGATCTACGACAATCCGCTAATCAATGGCGCAAGTGGTAGCCGTCCTTTTGACGACGAGGGAATTGCGAGCCGTAAGCTCGGACTGATCGAGAATGGTGTGGCTGGTGGTCCGTTGTTGGATCTGCAAACGGCGGGTCAACTTGGAATGACTTCTACAGGTGCAGCTGGACGTAGTTTGGCGAGCACGCCTTCTCCAAGTTCGTCGGTTATAGATATCGCAGCAGGCGACACTAACTTTGAGGACATGATTTCCGGCATGAAAGAGGGACTTATTGTTGAGGAACTTCTTGGTGCTGGCCAGGGTAACGAGCTTGGCGGCGACTTCCGGGCGAACGTTTCATTGGGCTTCAAGGTTGAAAACGGAGAAATTGTGGGTCGGGTGAAGGACACGATGATTTCAGGAAACGTCTACAAAGTACTTTCTCAGGTCGAACAGGTGGGCGATACTTCGGACTGGGTATTTGGATCGATGCGATCGCCAGCGCTTCAGTGCCTCGGTGTCGAAGTGGCTGCGAAAGACGAGTAAGGCCAATAATCTCATGGGTCTCGACGAATTTCTAAATAAACTGCCCGAAGATGACGATGCGCCGATTAACTACGCGTCGTTGCCTGCGCTTTCACGCCTAACAAACCACGAAGGTGAAGAGTTTGGCGAGCTGTGGCTTGAATGGACTCCCGAGCGTGTACTCGACATCGTGGAGCGAATGGTTGCTCTGTGCGAAGAGCAGCCGGACGTTGAGTTCGAAGTTATCTACAAGCAAGGGTTAAAACACCTGGATTCCGCCGTTCGAGTTGCTTCATTAAAGGGACTCGAAGAGAGTGATGATCGAGCATTGATTCGTCCGCTCGTGGACATGTTGAAAAATGATCCGGCGGTTGAGGTGCGTGTAGGTGCGGCAGTTCCGCTGGCATACCTTTCAGCATTGGCTGAGACCGGTAGGCTTGGACCTAGGTACAAGGATTCGTTGATAGAGAGCTTGTATAGCGTCTTGGATGATGAACGGGAAGTTCAGGATGTGAAGTTGAAGGCGTTGGAGGCGGTGTCGGTTTTCACTGACGATCGACTTGATGCGCATATCGAAGCGGCGTGGTCATTGGGAGATATTAGCTCTCGACAAAGCAGTCTTTTCGCTATGGGTCGCACGTCTGATCCGAAGTGGATCGATCATGTGATTCCTGATGTGGAACACGATGTTGCTTCGATTCGGTATGAGGCGACGATGGCGATGGGCGAACTTGGAGATGAGTCTCATTTACGTGCGCTTCAGGGTGCGCTTGATGATGAGGATTTGACTGTTCAGTTGGCTGCTATTTCAGCGGTTGAACGCATTGGTGGCGATACGGCGAGGGAACAGCTTCAGCAGTTGTTGGTAAGTACCGAGCCGCGTGTTGTGGAGCTCGTTCAACAGGCTTTGCAGACGATGAAGGATGAGGAAGACCTCGATGAGGTTGTGACGCAGGAGATGGCTCGTTCTATGTTCGGGGCGACCGATACGCTGCCGGGAATCGATACGGAAGGCTACGAGCCTGCTGAGATTGAAGGTTGGGCGAATGCGCCTGATCCGAGCAAGGTTGATGATTTCGGCACGGGTGTTACGGATGAGGCGGAGGAGCTGGGTCTGGATCGTGGCGATCCGTTCGATATAGATTTGCCGCCAGAAGATCCGTGGGATCACGAAGAGAATTTCTAGGCTGTTTTAGTCGCGCTCGTCATCGGATGCCTCGGTTCCGCGTCGTATTCTCCTACCCTAGCCCTTCCATCCGGAAGGGGAGATCTGCGGCGTTGATCGCGCTTGTAAGACGTAACTTGGCTTCGGGTCAGCGAGGGCTATTGCCTTCTGGCTTGGCGGAATGCCAATTGGGCTGCGCCCAGGAGGCTGACGTCGTCGCCTAGGCGGGTTGCTGTGAGCGGGATTGTTCCGCCGTAGCCGGGTAGTGAGTGGTCGATTACTGATTGTTGTAACCGGTCCCAATGTCGCTGTAGTCCTTGAACCACACCTCCGCCGATAACCAAGGCTTCTGGATTGAAGACGTTGAGCAGCGAGCCGAGTCCGATAGCGACGTTTTCTATAGTTAGATCGACCACTTCTTTCGCGATCAGATCGCCATCGTCGGCGGCATCGAAGACCATTCTGGAAGTGATGTTATTAGGATCGCCACCTGCTAGATCAGCAAGTGCGCCTTTTCCGGTCCAACGATCTCGGGCGGTTCGGGCGATGGCGGGTCCTGAGGCGTTGCCCTCGAAACAGCCGTCGCAGCCGACGTTACATTTATATGCGCCGGTACGAACTGAGAGGTGACCTACTTCGCCAGCTCCTCCAGATGATCCGGTGACCATTTCGCTGTTGGCGATGATCCCGCCACCTACTCCGGTGCTGATGGTTACGTAAATGAGATTTTCTGCTCCGACGTGATCGCCGAATCGAGTTTCAGCGAGGGCGGCCAGCGTTGCATCGTGACCAACCCAAACGGGTAGTGACATCGAGTCGGCAAGCTGAGGCTTCATAGTTTTGTCGTGCCATCCGGGTAAGTTCGGTGGGTGATTATAGGTTCCGGTGGCGGGGCGAATTGGCCCTGCTGTCGAAACACCGACGCCTACGATTTCGGTTCCCTTTGGCGCAGTAGCGAGCGCGGCTTTGAGGAGCTTCGCCAGACGGTCACTGGCATCCTCGATTCCTCTTTCGGGATCTGTGTTGATCGATCCACGGCCGGTCATTCGACCTTCAGAGTCGATGAGGGCGGCTCGAATGTTTGTTCCGCCAATGTCGGCGGCGAGGGCGTACTGGGTTTTTGAAGTGGTCACGGTCGAAATAGTAGCAGTTGGCGGGGTGTTAGTCGCGAGTGAGTTGGTCGCGCTCGTCGTCGAACGACTTGGTCGCGGGTCGCAGTCTCGCCAATCGCGCTCGTCATCGGATGACTCGGCTCTGCGGCGCAGTCTCCTACCCTAGCCCTTCCGTCTGAAAGGGGGCTGATGGGTGGTTGTGGATTGGTTGGGTGGTGTGTTGTTTCTTCTTAACAATTTGTGCTTGTTGTGGGTGCGGTTCGCGTTCATCATTGAACGATGCCCGAAATTGTTCACAATATAGATTTAAAGTCAGTCCCCCATCAGCCAGGTCAATCGCTCGACCTTGAGGCGAAGCGCCTGCGCGCTTGGAACCGCTTGTCGGACGAGGAAAAAGAATGGATTCTTGAAGCTTGGGATCTGACGGGAATGATTCCGTCTGCGCCTGCTTTTAGAGAGTTGAAGAGCGCGGGCGACCGCGTGCTTTACGTTTTGGTTGGAACCGAGGAGAGCCTGACTCCGTTGGAGTTGTGCTATCTCATGATCGCTCGTTGGTTCCGGAACATTGATCCGGCGACTGCACGGGCGAAAATGGCTCAGCTGGTGAACCAGGGTGCGGCTCGTTACACGGGTATTGGCCGAACGATGGGTACAGAAGTTGGTCTTGAGCGACTCGAAGAGTTGGCTCAGACACGACGTCAAGCGCCAAGTGATGATGACGACAGCGAAGAGCGTTCAGACCACCGCACTACGACTTCGAGAAGTCGAATTGTCGATCGAGGCGAGTCGGCGAATTCAAACTTCGGCAACCGCCGGTCACCGACCGGACGTTACCGAAGTGAGATCCCAAATGACGGTGGTCGACCTGGAAAACCAAGAGATCTCAGTGGAGATGGTGACCAACAACGCGGTTCAGGTCGTGATGATCGAAGAGACGACTCACGGGGTGAGCGCGGCAATGAATGGCGTGGTGACAGGACCGACGATCGTGGACGAAAATTTAGATCACCAAGGCGCGATGATCTAGACGAGCGGAGTATTGACACCCGCGGCGGCGATTCCCGCGGCCCAAGCCGTGATGACCGAGGCGGCGATTCCCGCGGCCCACGTCGTGATGATCGTGGTGGCTACTCAAGTGGCCCAAGCCGTGATGACCGAGGCGGCGATTCCCGCGGCCCACGTCGTGATGATCGTGGTGGCTACTCAAGTGGCCCAAGCCGTGACGACCGCGGTGGTTATTCCGGTGGTCCAAGGCGTGATGATCGCGGCGGATATTCTCGAGGTCCTAGTCGTGACAGCGGTGGAGGACGTGACGAGCGACGTCGCGTGAATACCGACGGTCCACGAATCGACGGCAAGGGCGAGAATCGATCAGATCAGCGGGTAAACACGGATGGTCCGATTATTGATGGTCGGGACAAAGAGCCGAGCTCCGACAATCAGGACTAGAGCGGTTTCTAAGCTCTAGTCCTTTTCAGTCCGGTATGTCGGCCGTTCTATCGGTAGTCTTCGCCGTTGTCTAGCGGTGCGTATCCGACTGTTTTCTTAGCATGATCGGTATCCCAGAAGCGCCAAGTGTTGTCGGAAACTCCGTAAAAAATCTCAAACCCCAGTGGTTGGGTAATGCACTGCGTTACCAGTTGGGTGAGATCCCGGTGGCTCAGCCATGTCGCCAGCGTGCGAACTGAACCTTCGGGTCGAGCCTGGGGGCCTTTGGGGCTGTTTTGTGGGTTCACGGTTCCGATTCGTAGGCAGGCAACCTCGAGTCCGAAATGCTCGTGGTAGTACCGACCTGTTGCCTCCCCAAACACCTTGCTCACTCCGTAGTCGGAGTCGGGTCGGACTGGCACAGTGTGATCGATCATCTTGAAACCACCGGGTGTAAGTCCTTCGTAATCGCCAACCCGGATTTTGCTGTACGGCTCGTCCATTTCGAAATTACCAACAGCGTGGTTTGAACTGGCGAATATGACCCTTTTAACCCCATTTTGTCGAGCGGCTTCGTACACGTTGTGGGTAGCTGAAATGTTGTTCTTCAGAACATCGGGCCAAGGCGTTTCGACTGGGGCGTTGGCTGCGAGGTGTACTACCGCGTCGATGCCGGCAAAGGCTTTCGACATAGAGTCATAATCCGAACCGTCGGCGATAAGAGTCGGGACGTCAGGGGCGTGCTCTGATTTTCGTGCGTCTAAAGCTGAAATCTCGAAAGTATCTGCTAGGGCGTTGACTAGCATTGATCCGATTAATCCTGAGGAGCCTGTTACTAAAATTTTCATTGATTGATCTACTAGCTGGATATTTCGAGAAAAGTGATGTGTCGAATCATAACGATAGAGAAGGAGAAATTGGCGTAAATCGGGCAATTTTGGGTGATAATTTTGTTTTGCAGTTAGCCCGCTATTTGTCGCGTAAAACGTTTGGTGAATGTTGATAGTTGAACATGTTTCACAACTTCTTCATGCCATTGTGCATCCCTTCACATGTGCGTTATATGATCGGTGAGAAGCTTTGTTCAGGGCGGCAATGCAACACGGAGCGCAGTCTGACCAGCCCCCGACGCACTCTGGCATTGCCGCCTTTTTAATTTGCGTTTGTCGCGGCGTTAGTCGCGCTCGTCATCGGATGACTCGGTTCCGCGTTGCAATCTCCCACCCTCTAACTCGCTCCCACTCTGTGAGGGAGGATCGTTTGGTTCTGTTTCGCTTTGGGTGGGTGATCGTCGATTTTGGGCTGATAACGGAGATCGACAGATTTCGTGACAACTTCCGCTTGACTGCTGGCTTGTACGCGGCTAGTTTATTAGAACATATGTTCTGATAAATAGAGAAAGAAGTACCAATGGAAGTGCAGGCAAGGGTTGTTACACCTGAAATCAACGGCAGCGGGTTCGATGTAGCTGCGGGCGTAGGTGATGACGGGGCGAGTTGCCCAAGATGCGAGAATGATGCACCAGTTCGACTTGAAAAAGCCGACGCACAAGCGAACACGTGCTATCGATGCCGTACATGTGGTCACATTTTTAGTCCACGCGATTAGTGAAACGTGACTCTTCTCAGAATTCGATACCGGTATCGGGCGAGGTCGAAACACCTCACTATCTAGATTCCGTTAGAGCGATTTGGGCGAACGATCCTGTTCGGTTCACAAGCGCAACACTAGGAGCTAGTCCGTGGTCGAAGCAGATTGAAATTCTGGAGGCGATTCGCGACAACGTGCGGGTTGCAGTGCGTTCATGCAACGGATCGGGCAAGACATACATAGCGGCACACGTGGTGTTGTGGTGGCTTATGTGCCACCACAATGCGATTGTCATAACGACGGCTCCGACGGCTCATCAAGTTCGAAACATTCTTTGGAGAGAGATACGCTGTGCTCATCATGAGAATGCTGCAGCGGTTGGTGGAACGCTTTTACGGACGTCGCTAGAACTTGGCGATAAACACTACGCTGAGGGACTGTCGACCGATACTCCTGAGCGTTTCCAGGGCTTTCATGAAGGGCACATTCTGTTTGTGGTCGACGAGGCTTCTGGAGTTCGAGAAGGGATTTTCGAAGCGATTGAGGGGTCGATGACTTCGGCAGGTGCGAAGGTGTTGCTTTTGGGTAATCCGACTTCTCTAAAAGGGACGTTTTACGAAGCGAGTCACAAGCGTAGGGGCCTGTGGAAGACGATTCACATATCGGCTTTCGATACGCCGAACCTCGTCAAAAACGAGGTGGTGATGCCATCTTTGGTCACTCCGAAATGGGTTGCCGATGCCGAACAAAACTGTGGTACCGAAAGCTACCTCTATCAAGTGAGGGTCATGGGCGAGTTTCCGAGCGAGTCGGAAGATACGTTGATTTCATTGAAGCTTGTGGAGTCGGCGGCTAGCGAGGATCGATTAGCCGTGTCTACAGATGATTTCATTGAGGTCGGGGTGGACGTTGCTCGGGTTGAGAGCGACAAAACGGCGATATGTGTTCGCAGAGGTAACAAGATAGTTTGGCTCGAGTCGTTTGGTCGGCAGGACACGATGGGGACTGCCGGGAGAGTGGCTCGGATTGCTCGTGAGCATTCACCAAGTGCGATCAGGATCGATGAGATCGGAATAGGTGCTGGTGTTGTTGATCGACTTCACGAGCTTGAGATTCCTAAAGTTGAAGGTATAAACGTTGCCCGTCGTGCTTCTAAGCCGGAGCAGTTTGCGAATCTCATGGCCGAATTATACGACGGTCTGAGAGAACGGTTCATGGGTGGACGAATTGCGATACCTGACGATTCAGATTTGATATCGCAGTTGGCGTCAGTCAAGTACTCGTTCACAAGTAGCGGTCAGATGCGTATTGAAGGTAAGGATGAGTTGCGTTCAGGCGAACACAGTCCAGATCTTGCTGATGCGGTGATGCTTGCATTCGCCAAATCGGCAGATCGTGGATTTAGATTCTGGGTAGGTCCAGAAAGTGGAGATACAGACTTAGAAGAACCATGTGATTAAGGACTCTGGATGAAATTCGGACTAGATGGCATTGCTGGTATTAAGTCGGGAATTGGTCGTGTTGTTAGCGACAGATTTCGGTCGAGTGAAAAGGCAAACAGGGCTACGCGGGTGACAGTTGATCGCCTTGATGCGGTCGACGGCATTGGTGGCGAGTGGGCGTCGAAGAAATACGGTGATTACTACGCAACCTCTGCTTCGATTTACGCGGCGGTTAGGACCCGTGCGGATGCGGTTGATTGTCCTGAACTTCTCGTAGAGAAAGCGATTGAATCGCACGGTGTTCGCACCTGGCAGCACGTGGACGTAAATCACCCACTTCAGCAACTTATTGATCGACCAAACGGATCATGGAGTCGTGCAGAGGTGGTGCGAGCAGTCGAGTCGAATCTGTCGCTTTGGGGTAGCGCATTTATTGGTATTGAGAAGGACGATTCTGGGGTGGTGAGCGAGCTATGACCGCTTCGCCCTGACCGCATGCGGGTGATCCCTGATGTGAAGAAATATGTTCGTGGATTTGTGTACGAACATGCCGGAGATCGAGTCGCTTATTTACCTGAAGAGATGATCAGGGTAAAGCAGTACAACCCGATCGAGGAGTTTGCTGGATTGTCGTCGGTTGCTCCGGCTCGACTGTCAGTTGACATGGGGTTTGAAGCGCAACGATTTAATCGAAATTTCTTCGCCAATTCGGCTACTCCCGGCGATCTGGGAATTACGTCGGACGAGACACCGACGGATGAAGAAGTATCTGCGTTTTATTCTCGGTGGAATACACGGTTCAAAGGATCATCGAGGTCACATCGTCCGATTCTTCTTGGTCGGGGTATGGATGCAAAGCGGCTTGGGATGACGCAACGCGATATGGAGTTTTCGAAAGCACTTGAGTGGTCGGTAGAAGAGGTTTCACGGGCGTTCGGGGTGCCGACGGTGTTTTTAGGTGAGCTTGAGAATGCCACATTGTCGAACGTTGGTACGTTCGAGCGGTTTCTATGGCGAAATACGATTTTGCCGGAACTAAAGCTGATCGAAGATTGCTTGAATCGGATCTTGGTGCCGGCATTGGGATTTGCTTCCAGCGAGTATCGATTCAGGTTCGATACTTCTGAGATTGATGCATTGAACGAGTCTGAGGATTCGTTGGTCGCTCGTGAGGTAAGTTTGGTGAATGCGGGAGTGATGACGCCAAACGAGGTGAGGGCCAGGCACGGTCTAGAGGCGGCAGATTGGGGAGCGGCGGCGAAGGGTGGGTAGATCGGGATTGTGCTTGTGTGAATGGCGGAGTGACCCGGCTTTCGAATCGTCGAGGGCCAGGTCAGAGTGTGTTGAGTTTGCAAGACTCCTGAAATCCCGCTGCCCAGATTGTCGAAGTTTGTGGGGTGTTTTTCCTATTATGAAGATGTGCATTCAGGAGACTTTGTAAGAGATTTCGCGCTCATCATGGTCGCAGCAGCAGCGGCCTTGATACTTTTCCGTTTGATTCGGCAGCCACCGATACTCGGCTATCTCCTCGCGGGCATGCTCGTTGGTCCGTTTGCCCTCCAGGGGCGATTTGTATCTGATACCGAGACCGTATCTCTGGTCGCCGAGGTCGGACTTGTGGTGTTGCTCTTTGCCATTGGCGTGGAGTTCGGCTGGGAGCGAATCCGGAAAATCGGATTCCGAGTTGTTCTTATAGGCGCTGTCGAGATCGCTGCGATGATTTCGCTTGGCTATTACCTCGGTAGAGCGCTTGGATGGACGCCCGCAACTTCGGTTTATCTCGGTGCAGCACTGGCATTTTCGAGTTCGGCAGTTTTGGTTCAGATGCTCAGAGAAAACGGGCAGTTGATGTCACTGCGTGGGCAGTTGATCGTCGGTATTTTAGTAGTTGAAGACTTCGTGGCCGTAGTGCTTCTTGCAGTTTTCTCGGGCTACGCAAATCAAGAATCAGGCGGGGCTGTCCAAGTCTGGCCGATCGTAATTAAGATGACCGTGTTTGCAGTTGGAGCTCTGGTATTCGGCACCCTACTTGCTCCTCGATTGATGGATTTGTTGGATTATCTGAAGTCTCGTGAAACATTGTTGATCGGTAGTTTAGGAATGTGCTTCGGTGTGGGGCTTCTGGCGCGCGAGATGGGTTTATCGGCAGGAGCAGGCGCTTTTTTGATTGGGACCGTACTTGGCGATACTCGACATCGGGATCAAATCGCTCGACTCATTTCGCCTGTACGAGACGTATTCGCAGCATTATTTTTCGTTTCGATTGGCATGTTGGTGAACATGGGTGATGTGCCCGAATTATTCGGCACCTCACTGATAGTCACAGGAGTGTTGCTGATCGGAAAGATATTGGCTGCAACAGTCGGAACCTTCATGACGGGTCACGATGGCGAAACTTCATTGCGAGTGGGTACAGCGATGCCGCAGCTTGGTGAATTTTCATTGGCTATCGCTCGATCTGGCAGTGAGCATGCCGCGGTCGGATCGCAGCTATATCCGGTCGTCACGATCAGCACGGTGATGTCGTCGTTTTTGTATCCGTTGATATTCAGCTCACACCGCGTGATCGGATCGCTGGTTGGCAGGTTGATGACTTCCAGAGTGAAGATAGGGGCTACAGCATTTTCATCGGCGATAGCGACTGCTCGTCGCTCGATGGCTCCCGCAAAACCTGCACCCCATAAATTCGTTCGAGGCGTGCGATCGGCCGCGGTGAGTTTCGGAATCATTGGGTTGGTAATAGTCGCTGGTGTGTTGATATCGAACGCTGGAACGAGTTTGGCGGGCGATATTGGTATATCTGAAGACCTCGTTGGTGCCGCCGTGATCGCTGCCGTCGTTACGCTCGCAGTGCCAGCCGCCATCGTAATTTGGCGCTTATTGTCGGATCTGGGCACTATTTTTGCGCGACGGGCGTTTATTCTATTCCACATGACGAAACGGCTTAATGCAGCTGATGCCATTAGCGTGGGCGCTGTGAGTATTTTCATGATGATCACGGGAGTATGGCTTGTGACGCAGTTGCTGCAAATGATGCCCGTAGACGATTTGACGTCGCCTGTTTCGGCACTTGTTATGGCGTTAAGCGTTGCCTCGACGGCCACGCTGGCGATGAAGATCCACTCGCAGATGGACCGCACGTTTAGGCGAACGCTGCTTGGCGATGCTGCAGGCGAAGAGCCGCCGTCGATACCAGCTGACGGTAGTGCTTCAGCCGGAGATTAGTCTGCTGTTTTTGTGATTGGTTCGTCGGGCAGGCTGTGTAAAAACGGGCATTCGAATTGGCAGAAATCACGATCACGATCTGTGCTTTGACTTGATACATATCAAGTATGGAAGTCACCAGCATTCAAATATGAATGCGCTGCACCAGTCACATTTAATTAAAAGGGACGTCATGGCGGACGATCGAACGGAAGTTTTAGAACTTGAAGTGCGATATTCAGCGGCGATAAACGCTTCCGATGTCGATGAGATCGAGGACCTGTTCGCTGATGATTCGATTTTGATGCTGCCTGACCGCCTTGCTGTGACTGGACGAGATGTGATCGTCGCTCACCAACGAGAGTTTTTCAGGTCGATCAAGGCGAGTATTAAGTCGGTCGTTGTTGAGGTCAAAGTGCTCGAATCGATTGTGTATGTGCGTGGTGCTTTCAACTACGGCATTGCCACGAAGATGGGCGGCGATACTGTGGTGATGCGCAGGGAAGTACCTGAATTTGTACAAATGCGACGTGATGAAGCAGTGGCGCATTTGGCGCAGCATCAAAAACATTGATCATCCGCACGAAGATTAGGTGGTGGTGGAGATTTCAGCGAATGATTCTTATGCCAGCTGACTCTCTGTTGCTAAATCTTCGGCAGCAGTCCCAATAGGTTGTCGACCATGATTCCGTAGCCTTCGTTGTTGGGGTGGAGGTCGTCTGGTAGTAGATGGGCCTTGTCGGAGCCGAAGACGTCGAGGCCGTTCACGTATCTGATGTTCTCGTCGCCGTGCGCTTTTAGCGTTTCGTACGCCAGTTTCACTTCGTCTCGCATGTGCCTTAGCGAGAAACCAACGTCGTTGAGTTCGGTCTCTCTTCCCGGCGAGTAGATTGGTGAAATAAGGACTATCGGCGTTGTTGGGTGCTTTTCTCGTACGATTTGAACGAAGCCCAATATGCCTGGGTAGAACGTTCTCTGGTTGAGCGATCCCGAGCCGTAGATATTTATGCCGAGGCACATCGATATGAGATCGGCTTCGCTATCTCGGATCACCCGAGCGATCATTGGATCAAGGTGGCATTGCCCACCGAATCCGAGACATGTCAGATCGTATCCACGGGTACGTGCGACTATTGCAGGCCAGGTTTTTGTTGGTGAATCGGCGGCGCTGCATTGGCTGATCGAACTGCCGTAGGTGATCCACTTTTTTGCGCTTGATTCAGAGGGCGCAGATATTTTTGCTTCAACGTCGATCCCAAGTCCGCTGAGTCGAGTTTCGCCAAACTGTGGAAGCCATAGTTCGATGTTCTTGTTTCCAGCCGAGAGATTTTCGAATCGGAACGATGACTGGTTTGCAAGGTTGACCGACGCCACCAATTTGTCGTCGACCACTAGGTCGATTTGACCTCGTTCTTCGAACAAATTGCATGTGCCTTCGATAGCTGTCGTGTCGCTATGGAACGTCACACGGACGCCGGCAGCCATTGCTGCGCGAAGGGCAAGCTCACTGTCGTACAGCTCTCGCTGTTGGTGATTAATCCGCCATGGCATGACCCACTCGTTGGATACTTCGGTCGATATAGCGCCGGACCATGTGAGGTGAGGGTCGTTGGCAGCGATGTGTTGGGGCATGTCGGGCTTTCGGGGGTGGCTTGCTAAGAGATTTATAACCGGCGAATCGTAGCACCCAATTGGTTTTGTTTCTTTGCGTTTTACGCCTGAATTATTTGTGTTTCAACCCTCGCTTTTGAAGCAATTGTTAGTAATTTTCACGATTGATTTTCTTGCCGTTAATGACCCCTTGGAACACTTTTAAAACCAAAGTTGTTTTGTCTACTTTTTGTATGCTTATTGTCTACTTCAATAAAAACCAGTTTTATATTAGTAAATGTCAGAAACTAAACAATCTTTATGACACTTACTAATGAACTTATTGTAGTGTGATTAAATGACAAATCTACCGGTAAAACGACCCCGTAAACTCGGTGAATTCGCAGCGGGAATACTCAAGCATGCTAAAAGCTTGCCTGAAGGTGGAATTATTTCACCGAAGGAATTCCTTCATCTCGGAACACGTGCGAATGTAGACCAGGTGTTATCCCGACTCGCTAGGCGAGGAGAGTTGTTGCGCGTGGGTCGTGGTATGTACACCAGACCGGTGAAATCGAGGTTTGGGGTTCGTTGGCCATCTTCAAACAAAATAGTTGAATCAATAAGCCAGCGCACGGGAGAGTCGATCGTTTCAAGCGGAGCGGTGGCAGCGAACGCACTCGGTCTCAGCACCCAGATCCCAATGCGCGAGCTTTTCCTGACTTCTGGACCCAGCCGTTCGGTAAAGATTGGTCGACGAGAAATCGAATTACGACACGCCCCTCGATGGCAGGTAAGAGAAGGGATCGCAGGTGCAGTAATACGAGCTGTGCTTTCTCTGGGCGAACAATATTCGGAAGAGACGTTAATTCAACTTTGGCCGAAATTATCTGAAGTTGAAAGGAAGCAGTTGAAAGCATCAAGTAGTTCAGCTCCTACTTGGATGACAACTGCGATCAGCAAGCAGTTTGTGCGGGATGAGGAGAAATCAGTTGTGTGAGTCATTTTTTTCGTTGAACAGGCGCGTAAAGTATGATCTGGTATTGCAAGCAAATGAGAAACTCCGTCGTCCTCCGATTCAGTTCCAGAAAGAAATAGTTCCTCATCTCAGGTCGAATCTACCACCCTAGGTTGAGATTTACACCGACATCGACAAAGCGATCGTCTATGTCGATTACACGGCACTGTCAGTTACAGCACCAACCCGTGCTTCGGGCTTGCTGCCGTATATTGAGACTCTTGTGAAAATCGAATTAGGGGGTGCTTCGTCCGGTAAGCCTAATCACCAAGCCGAAATAGTTAGCGATGTCAGTATGGTTGCAGGGTTAGGTGAGATCACATTGCCGACAGCAACGGTTGTTGTGATGAATATCCAGCGCACGTTTTGGGAGAAGTTGACGCTCGCTCACGTGGCTTGCATCAAAGGGGACACAAGGATTGGTGACGTTATGCTAGACATTGGCATGATCTGGCGAAGATTTATGATTCAGGTTACTGGGAAGCCTGCAGGGACGATATTGAAGCGGCGAATTTAGTAGCTGTTAACAAGAAATTTTTCTACCTTTAAAACCCGGTTGACTACGAACTTGTTGTCGTAGGAAACACGCTCATAGTGCCTGAAGGCGACAGTCTCAAGTCTCTTAGGGATGACTACCAGAAAATGTTCGAGGATCGGATGTTCAACACAATGCCTGAGTCGTTCGGTGAACTCATAAGGAAATGCGACGACATTTCCATAGCATTGAACAGCCGGAATATTCACTGAACGTTGCCTGGGCATATCCGGCTAAGTTCGTGGTGCTGTTCTTTGTGCATCCATTTATCCTGCATCGTTGAAATAACATCTCACTATCAGAAGGTTCAAATGCCAACGCACGTATCAGACGAAATACTTGATCGCTTTCGGAAGGTGACTTCCGCTACTGTGTATAGCGCTGTGTGGCGGTTGGCTCCTCCTGATGGGCAGGAGTGGTTTGCTTCGGCGAATTATCAGCTGTGCCTGATGCGGGGTGTGAAGGCTTACACGCCGGGCAAGACGTTGGTTGGACGGGCGCAGACGTTGCGGTTCGTTCCTGCACGACCTGACTTGTTGAAGCAGACTCGCAAGGGAGGCGGATCGCCTGAGTACCTAGCGATGGGCAAGTGCGGGCCGAATGACGTTCTCGTAGCCGAAGCTCACACGTTCGATGAGTATTCGTGCATTCTCGGCAACATGAAGACACGCCAACTGTGGCACAACAAGGCGCAGGGGATTGTGACCGACGGCGCTATTCGCGATTTACAGATGATTTCGGATGAATACGACTTAGCGGTGTTCGCCAAGAATCGATCGCCAGCGGGTAATTTACCGTTTTTGGAATCGTTCGAAGAAGGTCAACCAATAAACGTTGGTGGCGTACTGGTTATGCCGGGCGATGTGATTGTCGGAGACGACGACGGTGTGGTTGTGGTGCCGGCAGATCGCGCCGAGGAAGTGATCAATTGGATCGAGGAGCAGGAAGAAGCCGAGGAGTTCGTGATTGGGCTCATCGACGAAGAACAGGTTCCACCAGGAACGTACTACCCGATTTCAGCAGAGACCAAGGAACGGTTCAGGCAGTGGAAAGCGAATGGCGGTAAATAGACGCTTGGGCGAATTCTCAATCGTTGCAAAGTATCAGCGAATCAGATCGCAAACATTCAAGGGTTATTTGCCTGATGCTTGGCGCGTGGAGCAACCGAACTTCCGAATCAACGATTCGCATCATTTTCTGAACGCCGCGCTCGATAAATAGTGGTTGCATGATGCTGAAGTCACTGGGTGTGCCACATTGATGAAGCATGTAATGACGTTCGATGTTTTCGCCGTCGATTAACAGAGTTGCCTTCGTGAAACCTTTTTGCATGTGGTAGTCGGCTGCTGCTAGTTCTTCAACGTGGTGGAATGTGGTTACTGAGTCATAGCCGACACCGACCAATAACACGTATCCGTTCTCAAGTTGGGCCAGCTTTCCGAACGGTGATTTTTCATCGCAAGGTGAAACCGAAAAGGTGTGGTCGCTGGTTAATTCTTTAGCATCTGGCCCGATCGCTGCTACCGAGTGAGTCGGATGCAAGCTTCGGATCGCCTCGGGGCGTTTGCGAAACGTTTCGGGAATCCCTGCGGTCCAGCACGTTGAATTTACGGGGTCGAACACCGGTGGATTGTCGGCAGAGTGAAGTGCTGTAGCTGTAAGGGTTGGCACAACAACATTTCTTGCAGCACGGTACTGGAAGAGCAAAGACGCTACTTCGGCAGGATTTGCTGGGGCGACCGGGTTTGGCCGGATTCGATGTGGAAGTTGAGCAGTTACTTGCCGGCGTACGTAAACTTACGATCGGTGTGGGCGTCTGATGGAGCTTGCAACGGCACGAGATGCGATTGTTGCTGCTCTCGCCACGATCACGGGGCCGACCGTTGACGATCATATGGTGGATCAGTTCAGCGAGTTTCCGGCGGTGACAGTTCGGTTCAAAGGTGCTAACTACACCGATGCGTCGTTCAGCTTTAGCTTGCCGTTGGTTGCGAGCGGATGGGACGTGGACGAAACCGAGCTTTCGCTGCACGGCTATCTTGATTCGAGTGGTGCTGAATCGATGAAACTGGTGCTCGATACGTACGCAGGTTGCACTGTCGTTTCATCTGGCCCTATCAAGCGCCGAAAAATCGGCGGAATCGAGTATCTGACTACCAAACTAGAGGTGGTGACTTGTGTTGTTTAGTTCGTCTAAAACTGGCCCACTTGCCAAGGTTATGAGCAATGCTGACCAGGATGGTGTCGATGTGGATGGTGGTGATGATTCGGGCAAGAGCAATCGCCATACTAAGCAGTCAATGAGAATGGCTTCAAGTTATTCCACAAAAACGTCCTTTGAACGCATACACTTCGCCTCCAGATATTTATGTTTGATGGCGATTTTGTTTTAACGCCGTAATTGATTTGGAGTAGAACTCGAATGCGTATTGGGATCATGGGTGCAGGCGGAATCGGAAGCGTTGTTGGGGGGCTACTGTCGAAGGCGGGGCATGACATCACGCTGATCGATCAGTGGTGGGAGCATGTCGAGAAGATCAAAGCCGACGGCTTGATTGTCGAGACTCAAGAAGACGAGTACCTTACGCACCCGAAGGCGATTCACATTCACGAGCTACAGCACGAGACTGTGCCGTTCGACGCAGCGTTCATCGCTGTGAAGTCGTACGACACGGAGTGGGCGACTACACTCATGCTCCGGTACGTCGATCCCGACCACGGCGTGTTCGTTGATTTTCAAAACGGAATAAATGACGAACGAATGGCGGCCATCGCCGGAGTCGAACGCTCACTCGGCTGCATCATCACGATCGGCGCTGCTGCGTGGGAGCCAGGGCGCGGGATCCGGACGGATAACTACCCGCTTGGTTTCAAAATTGCTGAGCATGATGGATCTGACACTCCCAGGGCTAGAGAGCTTGTTGAAGTTATGAGTGCGGTCGCAGACGCCGAATTTACCGATGACCTGTGGGGGGCTCGCTGGTCGAAACTCATGGTCAATTGCATGGCAAACGCGCTGTCGGGTGTGAGCGGATACGGCACAACCGAAGTGCGCTCGGAGCTTGAGCCTCTACGAATTGGAATTCAGTTGGGCGCAGAAGTTGCACGAGTCGCTTTTGCTCAAGGTATCAATCTGTTTTCAGTTCTCGAACTTCCTGCTGAATCGATTGTCGATGCTGCCGAGGGACGGAATATTGAAGAGGTCGAGGCCGCATTTATCGAGGCAGGCAAAAGAGGCGGAGCCGGTGGTGTGCCATCGTTTGGTCAGGATGTTCGAAAGGGCCGACGCAACGAAATCGACTATCTAAATGGGCTCGTGTCGGACATGGGCAAGAAGCTTGGGGTGCCGACTCCTTTCAACGACAAGATTGTCGAGATAGTTCATGATCTTGGAATAGATTTCAAAGGCGAGCCCAAAAACATCCAGCCGCTGGTCGATATGCTGCCGTAGCTCGTATCTTCACCTAACAAGAAACTTTCAAGAGAAGCTATAAATATGACGTTCAAGATTGCACTGGTTGGCTGTGGTGGAATGGGTCGTCGACACGCCCACGGATACATAGAACTTCGCAAACATTTCGACACTGTTGAGATGGCAGCTGTGTGCGATGTGCACCATGACGTTGCGGCTACTGTTGCCGGTGAAATCGGTGAAGCGACCGGCGCTACTCCCGATATCTATACCGACTTCGACGAAATGATTGCCAAGGCAGATCTCGACGGAGTGGCGATTGTCACAAGCACGCCGATGCACCATCGATTCGCCATTAAGGCGATGAATGCCGGGCTGCATGTCATCACGGAAAAGCCGATGGGGCTAACGCTGAAGGCTTGTCGGCAGATGCGGGAAGCATCGGAGTCGACAGGCAAGGTCGTCGCCGTTGCTGAGAACTACCGACGCGACCCTATGAATCGACTCACCAAAGCTTTGATCGATTCAGGCGCGATTGGTACGCCATATTTCGCACTTGATATCGGAGTGAACAGCTCCGATGGCGCGGTGATGCACAGCACGGTTTGGCGTGCCAAGAAAGAGCAGGCAGGTGGCGCACCGCTTGATGCTGGTGTGCACAACGCCGATATGTTGCTATATCTAATGGGCGGTGCGAATTCCGTTTTCGCTGAGACTGCGATAAATGAACCACAGCGAACACTTCGACCGATGAGCGAGGTCGCTCCGGTGCTCGCCGAAATGTACAACCATCGAAAAGAAGTCGGCTACTCGACCGGAGATATCGTCGAGCAAACTGCTGTCGATACTGCCTTTGGAGTGATTCGCTTCAAGTCGGGAGCGATTGGTCAGTTGCTAATGACCGACACGTCGCATGGTCAGTCACTGGGAGTTTCGACGATTTCTGGAAGTAACGGAACGATGTATCGACCTCGAAGTCGATCGGGCGAATCTCCTCGCATCGTTCGAAACGATGGAAGAGAGATCACCGGCGATGCATTGCTTGAATTGGTTCCTGATTTTGAGCTCGATGATACGACTTCGATTTTGTGGAACGGCGCGCGTCGGACCAGTTCGTACGACATGAATTTCCGTGAGATAGATTCGAAAATTCTTGCGTACGAATATCTCGATATGGTTCAGGCTGCCGAATCAGGTGGTCAGCCTGAGGTTGGCCCCAAAGAAGGTATGGACGCTCTGGCACTGGCGTATGCTTTGATGGAGTCGGGTATGAGCGGGTTACCGGTAACCGTCGAGGATGTCGCCGAGGGCAAGGCTTCGGCGTTTCAAGACGAAATCGACACCGAGATGGGTATTTAGGTTTCGTTTGGGTTCGGTGCCGCACCTGTTCTACAAGCTGACGTAGAGCAGGGATTCACAGCTGTCTAAGGTTGAAATTATTGGGCTGACTGGAGAATTCTCGAATGGTTATTCGCTGCTTAAAATATGGCATAGCTGCTTTGTTATTAGTGTTAATTGCTATTCAGGCAATTCCGTATGGACGTACAGCCAGCAATCCCCCAGTGATTTCAGAACCTGAGTGGGACACATCGGTCACCAGAGATTTGGCGGTTCGTGCTTGCTTTGACTGTCATTCGAACGAGACTCATTGGCCGTGGTATTCCCGAATGGCACCTGTTTCATGGTGGACTTTGGACCATGTCTAAGAGGGTCGGGAGGATCTCAATTTTTCTGAATGGTCGTGGGATTACGACGAGATAGACGAGGTTTCAGAATCGGTCATGGAAGGCGAAATGCCTCCCACCTACTACACGCTTATTCCTGGCAAGAGGAATCTTTCTGAGATAGAGCGTAAGAACCTCCTCCGCGGGCTTATTGCAACGTTCGAGTAGAGCGGTGGGGCTAGAATCCGTTCTGGTGATGATATTGACGATGATTAGTTCGCCATGCCCGGTTAACGCGAACATCCTCCCCCTTACTCAAGGGGGAGGATGAACTTGAACTGACTAATCCGCTGAAGGCGGGATTACCAATACCGGGCGATGCGCAGCTCGGATCGTCTTGTCGGTCACACTACCGAAAACCCAACGCTTCAGTCCACCTGAACCGTGAGTCGCCATCAGAATGATGCTTCCTTCAGTTTTGGCGGCTTCGTTGACGATCTGGATCGACGGGTTGCCCACACGAACCTTCGCCTGTGCTTTGAGTCCTGCTTCAGCGTTATCGACGAACTGTTGCAGGTACTTTGCGGAGCTTTCTTCAAGAATCTTAGTGTCTAGATCTTCGGCGTAGACTGCAGCGCCATAACCGACACCGGCCATGTCCATGCCGTAAATCGGAACTTTCCACTATTTCAGTGAAAACCAAGTCAGCACCAGTTGCCTGCGCAAGAGCTGTTGCTGGAGCGATCGCCTCTTCAGAAAGTACCGAACCGTCGAGCGGAACAACGATGTGTTGCACGAATCCAGAACCAACGCTTTCATCGCTCGTGTCTTCTGGTTTAAGAACAAGCAGCGGAATCGAAGTCGAGTGCAACACTCTGTCGGTGACGCTACCGAGGATTCCACGTGCAAGCGCAGATTCACGCCGGGTCGACATCGCTATGAGGTCGGCACCAATGGTGTTGGCCTCGGCGACGATCGCCTCAGCTGGGGAGCCTGTGACCACTCGGACGTCGATTCCGATTCCTGTTGCTCGAAGACCTTGCGACTTCGGCTTCAAGATCGGCTTTGACCTTAGCGGATATCTTGCTAATTATTCCGTCAGGAGCGGTAGCGCCGACTAGACTGTGAGGCGCCGCCTCAATGATTTGAATATTTTCCGGGTCGATAACCGTAACGAGAGTCAGGTCAGACTTGGTCGCCTTGGCGAGCCCAACAGCCCAGCGGAGGATCGTTCGAGATTCCGCAGAGTCATCAACCGGAACCAGATTTTTCCAAACACTACGTACCTCATAAAGTGCGAGTGGAGTCACTCGCCAGCCCTTTGAACTACTTTAGTATCCAAATTTGGTATGAGATTCACCAAGGTAACAGGGGGCTCCGCATGCGTGAAGGTTGTGTGAATAGATGCACAACGGGTGTGTATTCACACAACTCATGAGAGTTGATTCAAGCAGACAATTTAGTCGGGCGAGGCAGAGTCGCCATAGCCAGATTTCAGCTTTGCGAACTCTTCATCGGTGAGCGTGCCATCAAGAGCCGCAATGTTCGATTCAAGGTGGGCGATGCTTGATGTCCCGGATATGACCGTTGTTACTTCGGGTGGTTGGGCGGCGAACTGGTATCCCTTGCGAATCAGCTCCGACGAATCACCGCCTGAGAGCCAATTCAGGGCGTTCTCACCATCGTTGTCACCCCACTCGGTCATGCGTTCATTCAGCTTTTCTGGTCGAGTGAGAGTGAGGCGAACCGGCGCCATGTTCAGAATTCCGGTCTTTGACGATTTAGCCAACGGGAACGAACGTTTAGCCGGCCATTGATTCATGATGCCGTACTTGAACATCACCGAATCCCAAACATCGGGATGACGATCCATGGCCGTGGACATCGCTTCGTTCTTCGTGTCCATGGTCAGCATTTGAGTGACACCTAAAAAACGAGTCTTACCTTGCTTTTGGAGCTTCTGCATCACTTCGATGTAGCCTTCAGCAAGTTCATCGTACTGATGAGGAAGCATACCGTGAATCTGGAAAATATCGACGTAGTCCGTCTGCATACGATCGAGGCTTTGCTCAAGCGAGTTTACGATCACATCGGGGTCGGTAACGATGCCATCTTCCAGCCGATACGACCACTTAGTCGCGATCAGAAACGAGTCGCGTGCATGGCCTTTGATGGCACGACCTAGCATCGCTTCCGATTCGCCATAGGCTTCTGCCGTGTCGAAAAGATTTACACCGAGTTCAAGCGCACGACTCACTAATCTCGCCCGCCCGGCATCATCCACGCCCGTTGCCTGTCCGAACTTCGATGGCCCACCGGTTCCGTAGCTCAGGAGTGAAACGTCTACGCCGGTATCGCCAAGTTTTTTGTACTGCAATTTTTATAGGGTTCTCTTAGAATTCAAGGATTGCGCGACCAAGTATTTTGCCGCTTTGTAGGTCGTCGCACGCTTCGTTGATCTGGTCGAGGCTGTACCGCTTGGTCACCATTTTATCGAGCGGGAACTTGCCTTCTTTGTAGAGTCGCAAGTACATGTCGAAATCTTTGTCAGGGTAAGTTGCACCGAGCGAACCACGGTACTGTCGCTGGTGGAACATAAAGTGTCCCGGCCAAACAGTCATTTCGGGCCCAGGCATGCCGATTAGAACCGCCATTCCACCAATGTTGTCGGCACCTGAACCGCCGCTTTTCGTTACAGGCAAAATCTGCTCATTAGTTATTTTTAGGCCTATTGCGTCAAACGCGTAGTCGACACCGCCGTTGGTCATTTCGATAATTGTGGCTACAGGGTCGACCTTCGCCGAATTCACTGTATGGGTTGCACCGAACTGCTTTGCAAATTCGAGCTTTTCATCATCGATATCAACAGCGATGATCGGGTACGCCTGAAGCACTGCTGCCATTTGAATCGCCGACAGACCGACTCCCCCAACGCCGAATACGGTTACCGATTCTTCGGGTCGAACTTTCGCCGTGTGGGTAACGGCTCCGGCTCCAGTGAGAATTGCGCAACCGACGATCGAGGAAAGATCTCTGGGAGCGTCATCAGCTACTTTGACCGCGTAGCCGCCCCAGACGATCGCATCTTCACCCCACGTGTAAGTAGCGCCTTCAAGTGGCTCTTCGTTCCACGTGACTCCGGCAGAAGGAGCTTTCCAACGACCTTGAATCGGATCGCGCGGAACCCACGTCACTATCGCTGCATCACCCTCTTTGAGGTGAGTAATATCAGAACCGATTTGAGTCACAACTCCGAAACCTTCGTGCCCGAGCAGGGCAGGAGTTGGGCCTTCTGGATTGTTCATTTGGTGTAACTGCGAGTGACAGACACCGCTTGAATAGAGCTTCACCACGACTTGATCGGGCTTGGGGTCGGGAATGTTGATCTCGTCGACTACAAGTTCCTTGCCGTGTCCGACATGAATTGCGGCTCTGCTTTTCATCGTTGTCTGTTCCTCTGCCGGGCGTGAATTGCTCAGCGGTTTAACGTGTTCGCACAAGAGGGGTCTGAATAGTCGGCAAGTTTAGCATCGGCAAGCCGTGGAGGCGCGTTATTAAACATTTGGATTCATCAGAGAGTACAAGCCTTAAAGAGACGATTTGGGTATCGAATACGAACCTGATTCGTGGCTACACTTGGTTGTTTTCCACTCGTCTAAACAATAATTCTGTCGTTCGCCGACAAGGTGCTTGCATTTCTAGATGATTGATCTGTTTCCGCTGGATGCATCGCTCGGTCAGCTGATTATTCTTGGCATTTCCACCTTCGCACTGGGGATCTTCGCGGGGATGGTCGGGCTTGCGCTGGGTGCGATTCGGTATCCCGTATTGTTGCTTATGGGATTCAATCCGTTTGTAGCGGCGGGAACGAATCTTGGAGTATCAATACTCAGTGGCACCGCCGCATCGTGGCCGCACTGGCGTGAAGGCCGAGTTATCGGTCGTGTAGTGCTGGTTAATCGGGCTGCCGACAATTATCGGATCGTTGTTAGGTGGATTGTTTGCAGATAGCGTTCGAGTGTGGGTTTTGCTCACAGGTATCCGTGTTCTTCAGGCGATTTCTGCGGCCACAACATTTTGGCAGTGGCGCACCGCCCGCCGCGTCGCACGTAGAGCAGTAGATGATGGCACCATAAATTCCATAGATGCCACATCGCACGGCATTTCGCTGAAGTTTCGGTCTCAGACTTTGTACGGCGTGATCGGTTTGCTTATCGGCATTGCCGCCGGAACATCCGGGCTTGTCCTAGCGTTTTTGCGAATTCCAGTTTTGATCAACGTGCTCCGCATGGGGCCTCGTTACGCAGTAGGCACAAACAACGCCATTAGCGTTCTCGCCGGAATATTTGGATTCCTGGGGCATGCCGTGAATATGAATTTTGATGTATCCGTGCTCGCTGTAATGGGAATCACCGGCATGATCGGAAGCTTTATCGGCGCAAAGCAAACGGGAAGAGTGAGCTCGATCACGATGCGATTGGTGATAGCGATCTTGCTGGTGGCATCAATGCCCATCATCGTGGCACGAATCTTTTCGGCTTACCCGAATTAATCCGCACCACGACAAGTGTGATCTTGCTTAGCCCCCGAGCAGTACGCTCAGGTCGACTTCGCACTTCGAGAGTGCTGCGAATAGGCTGAGATCGGGTGCTACACCTGCAAGTAAGTTGGCGATTTGGTCTTCACCTAGTTCCGTCGAGAGGCAAATGATCTGCTCTTCCGTGAACGGAAGCTCGACGTCTGCGAGGTCTTCAGGCAATTCGAGTTGAATTGTTGGAATGATCACAGGGTCAATCAAATCTCCTAGGTCGGTCGTTAATTCCGATGCTCCCATCAGATCATCAAGTTCGATTCCGCAGTTCGAAAGTGTCCCGAGTAGCGCACCCAAGTCCGAAAGGTCAGGTTCTCCCGCTGTCGGGTCGAGTAGTGCCAGACCGTCTTCACCAAGTTCACCGAGTACACAACCGCTTTGATCGGCAGGCACACCAAGCTCTTCGAACTCTGAATCGTCTACCGCTCCACATTCGATCATCAGCGGGAAGAGATCGCCCAGAGCAGCGAAATCGTATTTATCACCCGAGAAGACATCGACTAGATCGGTGAGGCCGGTAGGTCCAACGCCATTCACAACACACTCGAGTGCATCGATTCCACCTAATTCGCCGAATCCATAAGCAGCCTCGCTCGCCGAAATGCGAGCTCGTTCGTCGCTAGCGAGACAGAAGACGCCCTTGAGAGAGCTAATGATGACGTCCGCTGCTGGCTCTTCGAGGAAGAGTCCAGCGGCTGACATTCCACTGATTTGCTCACCGATACAGACGATAGTGTCGTTGCTCAACGTCCCGGCTTCCCGAGATAGTTGACCGATGAATATGGCGTTGACGGTATATTCACTCATGCAGTTATCGAGTGCGCCGGCTTCAGCGACAGTTAGTCGTTGGTCTCCGAGGCTCGATTCCAACATTGAGATCACACGATCTCGCCCGCCAACAGCATCGGCAGCACATGCAGCTTCATCGGCTGGCAATGCACTAAGGAATCCGAAAGGGTCGGCGATTGGGTCGATCTCTATTGGAGCGACAGGCGCAGGCGTTGCCGTCGGAACAGGGGTCGCCGTCGACGGAACTGGGGTAACTGTTGGTTCAGAACTGCTGGTACATGCGATTGCGACAGCCATTAATGCGGCTATCGCTAAGAATATCACCAACTTTTGGCGAAGCATCTCGGAGCTCTCCATCCCAAAAAGGGAATAAAACAGGCGGGTAAAAACACGGTGCTGTGCCACAACTACTTTTAGTTTAAATCCGAATCGTTACCGCTGTATTTCTCTAACTAGGTCCTTTTTACCTATGTTTGCTTACAGTTCGCTGTGAGTGAGGCGAGTGGATCCTGAGAAATTACTCAGGTAAACCGACTAATTCACGCCTGAATAAGCTCAGCGCCCCCATTGCTGCACGTTGCCTGTCGGGTCCGCCTCGGCCGGCGGAACGGACGTGCCGGGTTCGTTCGCCATCGGGGCCTGACACTACGATGTAGGTTTCGCCTCTGCCTAGATTTTCCGTTCGCTGGTCGCCTTCTTCGGTCCCGTGAACCGCGATTCCATAGGTGGCTCCAGTTGTTTTTCTTATTGACCTGGCAAGAGCCGTCGCTCGCTCGGCACCGTCGGCAAACGGAGGCGTTTCACCGCCACATCGGGCAATCTTTTCCAAGGCTTCGTTCGAATTTACGATATAACTCTGCAAAAACGCAGTATCTGCTGCTTTTTGGATAGCAGATGCGACCGACCCGCCACTGAGATCTTCACAGGTCGCAACAGTAGCGTTCTTGCTGGTGAGAAGCTCGCCAACTACAGATTCGATCGTTGCGTCATCTACAGCAAATATGTTGTCGCCCAGCAGTTTGCGCACTTCGATGTCGACTTTATCGATTAGTGCATTTGCTTCGTCGATATTCTCGGCGAGAGCTGCAATTCGCACGTCGACCTGGCCAGGATGAGCGAGCACTCCGACTGTCGGATTCTTTGAATCAGCAATTAGGTGACCGATACGATCATCGACCGCGCTTTCTCCAATGTCAGCGACTTTCAGCACTCGGTAGTGGATCATCTGAGTAAGACCGTATTTCTCGCGGAGGTAAGGAATCACCTCGTTCTCAACGAGCCATTTCATCTCGAATGGAACACCGGGAAGGCTGATCGTTACGCCTCGTTCGGTTTCGACGATGAAAGCGGGGGCGGTGCCATTCGGATTCTTCACCACGATAGCGCCGCTCGGTATTTGGGCTTGACGTTCATTGTTCTTTGTAAGGATGAACCCACGTTTCTGGAACCGCTCTCGAAGTTCTTCAAGCGACTCGGGATCTGTAACTACCTCACGACCTGTTACTTTGGCGATTGCTTCTCGAGTGAGATCGTCCTGAGTAGGGCCGATGCCGCCGCCTGTGATTACAACGTCAGATCGATCGAGTGCTTGATCGAGAATGTCGACCATGCGGTCTAGGTTGTCTCCGACGGTCGTTTTGTAGAACAGGTTCACACCGCTTTCGGCCAACCTCTGCGCAATCCAAGATGCGTTCGTGTCGACGATCTGGCCGAGCAGCAGTTCCGAGCCAATGGAGACGATTTCTGCGTTCATGTGAAGGTGTTGTGTTCCTATATTGCGGATCGATAGCCGAGGCGAGCCGTGATCGTTGCTAGGTGCATCCAGCAAAGCTGCCCAAACGGGTTGTCTGAGATTCGAAAACGATGTTCGATCTTATCCGGCTGCTAACGTGGCCTCAGTGAATAGTGCTTCTAGTGCCACGTTCCGCTCCACGAACAGCGCTGGATCGCCATCTCCGCGATTGATCACGCAGAGCGCATGGGCGACATTCGCTCCTAAGCCACGTAACGCATCGATTGAATCGGCGACTGCCCCGCCGGACGTAACGATGTCTTCCACAATCAAGACGTTCATGTTTTGGACGTCCGCCCCTTCAATCTGTTTGGCGGTTCCGTACGTCTTAGCTTCTTTACGGGCCAGAGCTAAAGGGAGTCCTGTCCTCTGAGAAAGAATCGTAGCGATTGGAACTCCGCCCAATTCCATTCCCACTAGTACCTCAGCCGTATCAGGCACAAGCGGTTCAAGTAATTCACATATATCGGCTAATAGACGAGGATCAGATTCGAACAGGTACTTATCAAAATAATGGTCACTGATGATTCCAGAGCGCAATCGGAACTCGCCGGTCAAGTGGGCGATTTGCGTGATCCTTCGTGCGACATCTTCCATAGGGCGCTCGTGCATCGGTCTCATTCTCCTAATATAGCGGGGGGGGGATACGATAGCGGAAGTATACGGACTGGTGTTGTTGAATGATGCACTTCGCGTCGTGAGGTCCAGATAATTTCGATTCGAACCGCTCCCAGATCGTCAATTTGATTTACTGATTCTGGGCCGTATTCCAGGACGAGCGCTAACGTGTCGCCATGCCACTTGACTTAATTAGAACAAATGTTCGATAATAGAACGGTCGTTCTGATATAGCGATCAAAAGTAAGTCTGAAGAGGTCAAGATGAGTCCAACAGCTACGGCGGTAATTTCACCAGAAAATGTTTTGCATGTTGCGGATTCGAATCGGCGCGGCGCTGTTTCACCAGTTTCTATTTCAACTGGTTCGAAGACTGTTGCCGCGAGTGACGATCTCAATGTCGCACTGGCACAGATCGTTCAGAGCGTAACTGATCGCAGCGAAAGTGCCGAGTCGAAGATCATCACTGTTGATCTCGTCAAGGGTGAGAACGTTCAGGAATTTTCGACTCGACTTCGGATGCTGTTGCTGTTCATGAACCGTAACGAAGGTTCTGTTTCCGCCACAGTTTCACCTTCATTTCAGGACGACACGTATCCGGCAATGCTCGCTCTTGTGAAGGGCTTTCAGAGTTCTGGAGCGAGTGAAGACTGGCGCCCAGATGGTCCTCGATCGATTCGTGTAGGTAACGCAAGGCATCTGTTTGTCAGTGTCGATATGCCAGTGATGGATCGAAGCCCAGCGCCCGACACGCTTATCGAGCTCGTTTCAGCGCACAAGATCAGTTCTTCTTGGTACGACCAGCGGGTGAGTCCGCGAGTTGCTTCGATTGGGATAACCACGCTGATGTTCGGCATCCCGAATAGTCCTGGGTCTGATTACGCAGGCTCGGTATTCAAGAGAGAACGAACTAGAAACCTGTCGGTTCGATCCGGCGGTATCCATTTGTCACGTCAGTTGAATTGGTCCGCTTCGGCGGCTGTCTGAGTTCATTTCAGCTAATTATTTCTGACCGTTTCATTTTCGGTCAATTCGGAGACTTCTTTTATGGTCATGACGGTTGGTCCTTCAAACCCATTGAACTTTGGTTACACAGATATTCTGGCTCCAGTTCGGTCCGACACCTTGCCAGAAAACACGCGATACAAAGACGATGGCTGTGATGCCGCGGCAAGCTGCTTAGATTGCCCTTTGGCGCTGTGTAAGTACGACGATCCGGGCTGGTTGCAGAGCGAGAGCCGTCGAACTCGTGATGACGAAATCTTCCGACTACGGAAAGAACGTGTGTCGGTAGCTGAAATTTCGGAGCGATTCGACATTAGTACCCGTACGGTTCATCGAATCGTTCAGCGGGGTGGCGCAGCTCCAGTACCTGTGACTGAAGAAGACGATGGACCGATCATTTCGCTTAGCGAGCTTGCAGAGCGTTCACTTTTTCGTGAGCGAACACCGTTTCCTAAGCTGTTGATCGGAAGCTCTGACAGTTTCGGAGCTAACTAATTCGATTACTTGGTTAACTCCGATTCGAGTTTTTCGCTCGGCAATCTCGAGATAAACTGCCTGAATGACATCAGATTCAAATCTTCCTGATCGCCCAAAACTAAGACCCATAGATGTAAGTCGCGTCACCCACGAGGGGAGCGATTACTTCTTGTTAAAGGACCTTCGCCGCCTCAGCGGCCAGTCGCTGATGGTTCCTGTTCCGCTGGGTTTATATCTTCAAGGTGTCGACGGTACGAACACCCTGAACGAGATCACCAAAGCTGCGATTAGCGGTGGTGCACCCGAGGTTCCACGAGAAACCCTCGATGAACTAATGGGTCGACTCGACGACATGTTGTTGCTGTCGAACGGCAAGTATTCGGTTGAAATCAAACAACTTCGCGACGATTTCAGGAGCGCGCCAGAACGAACACCTGCCCTGGCTGACCTAGCTTATCCATCGGATACAGACGACCTAAGAGGGTACCTCGACGGCTTCGCATTTCCGTACATGAACGACGATGCGATGGCAGATGATGATTTACCAGCTGATTTTGATGTCAAACTCAAGGCAATAGTGTCGCCTCATATCGATTTTGAACGCGGTGGCGATAGTTACGGAATGATCTGGGAGCAGGTGCGAGATCAACTTCAAGACGTCGAGTTGTTCGTTGTATTTGGTACCGATCACAACGGTGAAGGCCCTCGCCTAACCCTCACCAATCAGGATTATCGATCTCCTCTCGGTATGTTGGAAACTGACACTGAGTTGGTTGATGAAATAGCGAGAATTCTGTCTACTGACAACACGATCGACGATCATCCGTTCGCCGATGAGTTCAATCATGCAAACGAACATTCGATCGAACTTGCGACGGTCTGGCTCCATCGGGCTGTAGGCAATTCAAACGCAAAAATGCTGCCAATTCTTTGCGGTTCATTCGATGAATTACTGGAAGATGGTGTGTCAAATATCGACGGCCATCCAGAGATCGGTCGAGTAGTGCGACTACTTCAATCGGTGGCAGATGAACGTCGAACCATGTTTATTGCCGCAGCCGATCTTGCACATGTTGGTCCGGCCTTTGGCGACACGGAACTCATGCCCAAAGATTCTGAGGATCGACGTCGAGTAAAAGCAGAAGATGAAGTGCTGTTGGAGGCGATAGTGAATGGCAGCCGAAGTAGATTCTTCGAAGCAGTCAAGAACAACAAAGATCGCAATAGGATCTGCGGACTCGCACCGATCTACATGACCTTGTGGGCTGCAGATACGACGATTGGTACTTGGAATGGTTATCAGCAGTGCCAAGCGGATGAAGATGACACTTCGTTTGTGTCGATCGCAGGCGCTGCATTATTTGGATAGCCAGAGGGTGAAACGCGAGGAAGGTTACGGGACGATTAGTCGACGTTTGTGTCGATCATCGTGGTTCCGCTAACCAACTCGCCAGTTGCCTGGAAGAGCGCGCGTTCTGAGATGTTCATAGCCCGATCGGCAACTCGTTCAACGTTGTGAGCGACCCACATCAGGTATGTAGCGCGCTCTGCGTTATCAGGATCACTCTTAACGAGTTCCATCAAGTCGCCTTGAACCTTGGTGTAGAGATCATCGACTTCGTCATCTTCTGATTCGAGTTCTACAGTGATGGTTCGAACAAATTCTGCATCCCGGCTAATGAACGCCTCAAGCGACCGTTTGAGCATGCTGACAGCCATGTCACCCATGCGTGGGATGTCGATTAATTCCTTGAGCGGAGGTTGCCCGCCCATGGTGATGCTGATTTTGGCGATGCCTTCTGCGTAGTCGCCAATTCGCTCAAGTTCGCCAGCGATCTGTAGGCTTGCGACGATTCGTCGCAGGTCACCAGCCACGGGCGACTGTCTTCGGATCAGTTCGATACAGTATCGTTCGATCTCAAGTTCAGTCTGGTCGATGTGGTCGTCTTCATTGATGACCTTCTGCGACCTGTCGATGTCACGGTTTTTTAGAGCTTGAAGCGCATCGAAAATCGCTTTTTCGACGAGTCCACTCATCAAAATAAGCTCGGCTTCAAGTCTGCCAAGTTCTCTGTCGAACTCCTGCCGGCCTTTGGATAAAATACTGTTCTGCTGTTCGTTCATGATCGCTACTGTATACCTTGGAAGTCAGTGATGACGGAATGCTGCGGCTATCCGATTCGGCCCGTTACGTACGCTTCAGTTCGTTTGTCTTTCGGGTTACCAAACACCTGCTGGTTGGTACCGTATTCGATCAAGCGTCCCACCCGCTCTTCCCCTGCCATCATCACCGCGGCGTAGTCGGAAATACGAGTCGCCTGCTGCATGTTGTGGGTGACGATAACGATGGTGACTTCGCTGGAAAGTTCTTTAATCAACTGCTCGATAGCCTGTGTTGAAATTGGGTCTAGTGCTGACGCTGGTTCGTCCATGAGAACGATCTCAGGGTTTACCGCGAGTGCTCTTGCAATACAAATCCGCTGTTGCTGACCACCAGAGACGCTTAGCCCGCTGTCGTTGAGCCGGTCTTTCACTTCATCCCATACAGCCGCTCGACGGAGCGAAGTTTCGACTAATTCGTCGAGATCATCGGTCATGCCGTTGATTCGTGGGCCGAACGCCACGTTTTCGTAAATGCTCTTTGGGAACGGATTAGGGCGTTGGAACACCATTCCGATACGGAACCGAATTTCGGTAGCGTCTACTTCGGGGCCGTAGATGTTTTGGCCGTCGAAGTTGACGGTGCCTTTGACCGACGCGCTCGGAATCAAATCGTTCATGCGATTGAAGCAGCGTAACAACGTGCTTTTGCCACAGCCGGAAGGGCCTATGAGTGACACGACGCTGTTCTTCGGTACCTGAAGCGACACCCCACTAACGGCAGTTTGCCCGCCGTACGCAACTGATAGGTCGTTCGATTCGAGGACAGGTTCAATATCATCGAATCTGAGGATATTTTCGATCGATCCTGCCTGAGAAAGGAGGTCGGTGTCATTGAGGGTCATTGGTCACTCCACGAATGAGCCTGATCAAAATACGTTCATTTAGTGAGTTTGAATGTTAGTGGCGCAACGTTAACAGAATGATAGCTGGTCGACCGCAATTTTCGGTCGACCATCTATCGTAACTGCGACGGTCGCCATCCGAATTTGGTTCCACGGATGCCACGATCCGAGTTTAGGCAACGTCGGTTCAGATGTCATGCACCCATTCACGCCGTCCGTTGCTAAACTTAACGTTTACCCCCCTTTAGATATATCTTCCCGATGACAACTCCTCAGTCCCCTTCGTCCGAGCCTACGGCTGAAAAGGCTTCAATTCCCTCAGCTACGCTCCCATCCATTCTCGATCTCTCACGTGACCGCCTAACCTCTACTCTGATCGAAATGGGTGAGAAGAAGTTCCGCGCCGATCAGGTTTGGCGTTCGATCTACCACGAAACTGTGGGTAGTTTCGACGAGATGTCGACTTTGAGCAAACCTTTCAGAGAAAAGCTGAAAGAAAGTTACACGTTCTCAGCTCTTGAGCAGGCAATGTTCCTTACTTCGGCCGACAAAACGACCAGTAAGGCGTTGTACAAGCTGCACGATGGTGAGTTGATCGAAACCGTTCTTATGCGATATGAAACCGACGGCCACCGTCGTAATCGCAAGACTGCCTGCATATCGACTCAGGCTGGGTGCGCACTCGGTTGCACTTTCTGCGCAACTGGTCAGCAGGGTTTCCGCCGTAATCTCACCGTAGGCGAAATTGTCGCTCAGGTTATCGAGATGCAGAAAGTTGCTCGTGCCGAAGACGAAGCTCAGATGGCTGATGGCAAGCGAAGCAAGGGCGATATTCAAGGCGTTACGAACGTGGTGTTCATGGGCATGGGCGAACCTCTTGCCAACTACAGGAACGTCGTAGGTGCGATTAGAGTGCTCAATGATGGCCAGGGGCTGAACATTGGCGCCCGGCATATCACGGTGTCTACCGTTGGTTTAGTTCCACAGATTCTTCAGTTGGCAGAAGAAGAACTTCAGATCAACCTGGCTATTTCACTTCACGCGCCAGACAATGCGACTCGCTCGCAGACTATGCCAGTCAACAAACGCTACCCGGTTGAAGAGTTGATGCGTGCGTGCCACAAATACGCCGATGCAACTGGGCGACGGATTTTCTTCGAGTACGTGCTGCTGAAAGAACAGAACGATTCAGTGGAGCAGGCTCAGAAATTAGGGCGTCTCCTCAACGGTCTGCACTGCCACGTGAATCTGATTCCTGTGAATCCGACCAAAGAAGGACCGTTCGAACGCACCGATATGACGGCTGCGAAGGACTTCCAAGGCGGTCTAAAGCAGTACGGAATTCCATCGACCGTTCGAATGGAAAAGGGCATTGATATCAACGCGGGCTGTGGTCAACTCCGTGAACGCGCGATCGATATTCTCGGAGCGTAGGCTCTAGCTCCCGCCACAAACTCTAAAAAATGTCTGTAGAATTCCGCCGCGTTCGGCAAGCACTAACTTGTCCGCGTCGCTTTTGGCGTTCTTAGATAACGAATTGGAGAATCCGTATGACTGGTCGTGTTTGGCCCGAGGTGTATAAGAAACTCGGCATTGCTCCAATCATCAACGCTCAGAGCTGGGTGACCGCTCTCGGCGGATCGATCATGCGTCCTGAAGTGTTGCAGGCTATGGATGATGCGGCTAGCTCGTTTGTCGACGTGAAAAAGCTAAACCTCGCCGCCGGAGAAATCGTTGCTCGATCATGCGGTGCTGAACGGGGATTGGTTACTGCAGGATGCTCGGCAGCCCAGGTTTTGATGGTCGCTGCTTGCATGACTGGTAAGAGCGAACAGAACGCTGAACAACTGCCCGATACGACGGGCATGAAGAACGAGGTCATATTGTTCAAAGGCCACCGTAATCGCTACGACAAGGCGTTCGTAACCGCTGGAGCGACGTTGGTTGAATATGGCTCTGCGGACTCGGCAACAACAGTCGATCTTGAAGAAGCTATTAACGAGAACACCGCATGCATTGCGTATGTTGTCGCACCTTTCCTGCCGCAAGGTATTGGACTTGAAGAGACGATTCGGATAGCACACGAACATGGTGTACCGGTGATCGTCGATGCAGCTGCCGAAGTACCACCTCGTTCAAATCTCTCGAAATTCCACAAGATGGGTGCCGACATGGTCGCGTTTAGCGGTGGCAAGGGAATTGGCGGGCCTCAGTCTTCCGGCGTGCTCGCCGGTAAGGCAGATCTCATGGAAGCTGTCGTGATGAATTCGCTGAATCTCGATTCATCTGTTGCCGCTATCGGCCGACCTATGAAGGTTTCTAAAGAAAACATTATTGGTCTAGTAACTGCTTTGCAGCTGTTCACCGATTCAGACGAAGGCGCTGAATGGGACGGCTGGCAATCGAAAGCCGAATTCGTTTCTGAACGTCTAGTCGGTATACCTGGATTGCGAATTGAGATCGAAGACGATCCAGCGAAACGGCAAGGGCCACAACCCGTGCTCTACTTCGATGACGACTTCTCTGGGCCGTCAGTCGATGAGATTAAGGCGCTGCTCGAAGCTGGCGATCCCGGCATATTCGTCGGTGGTGGTGGCAGTAAGCAAGAGATCAGCATCGTCATGGTCAATGTTCAAGACGGCGAAGAGAAGATCATCACCGATCGTTTGAACGAGATCCTTCGCGGCTAAGCGAACCTCGAACTTCTGATGGTCGCTTGTACTTACCCCACTCGAACTTTTCACATGGGGGCATACCTGTAGAGCCATCGTTTTTTGTTCAACCAGTTATTTACGCGTCGTTGCTCGCGCTTTCAGTGATGATGAGCCTGTCTCCATCGTCAGTTCTTGATTGAAATGCCAGACATGCACTGAGTATGGACACAGGTGCCCATTACGTACTTCGTCTTTACGGGTGTCTGATAGGTGTTGCTAATTACCGCGTTTACCGGATACCAGTAGGTAGTTTCCACGATGTTGGCATGGTTGTGTAACGACATAGTGGAACTTATCCGCCCGGCCAACGCTCAAATAAAAACGAGTGGGCGATCTATAAATAACAACGAGGGGGTTCTCATTGTATTCGCATAGGTCGAGTGGTAATAGTAAGGGGTAGCTAATATGATCCTGAAAGGATCCCGTAGCCAAAAAGGCATCACGGGTTTTGAAACAGCGATCGTTCTAATTGCTTTCGTGGTTGTGGCTTCGGTGTTCGCATTCACGATTCTTTCCGCTGGCGTCTTCTCTTCGGAAGCCAACAAGCAGACGATCCACGCTGGCCTGAAAGAAACCAGGACTCGCTTGCGCCAAGCTGGTTCAGCCTTTGCGTTTTCCCGGTACTTTGGAAGCACTCAGGCGTTACATAAAATCGTCTTTATCGCGCAAAATTCGGTCGCTGGTGAAGCCGTCGATCTGACACCGCCGTATAGTGCCGATGATTCTGGGACCGATCCCGACATCGTCATTGGAGCAGATGCAGCTTCAATCGTGTCCTACGCTGATGAAAATCAACGTCTTAGTGACGTGCCGTGGTCTGCCGTGTTTATCGGCAGTAATAACGGTGATCTGTTGCTAGAAGACGGCGAAAAAGCAGAAGTCACAGTCTGGTTGATGGATCGCATCACTGGCATATCAGCTGATTCTCTCAACTCGATAGCGTACATGGACGGAAGTTCAGCCAATGGTGGTGGAGTAGCGGGGCTAACAGCTTCAGACGCACTTGTGGTCAAAAGTACAAGATTCGTGATTGAGATGACACCACAGGTTGGATCACATCTAACAATTCAACGTTCAGTCCCTCCCGGACTAAGTGCGGTGATGAACCTGAACTGACGAAGTTCATTTCTCATCAGCGTGTATATGCAGTGCCCTTGTTCGTCCTGGCCGGACAACATGGGGTGCGATGGCCATTGGCCCGCCCCGGGAGCTTAAACGCTATAAACCCCTCAGTATTTTCGCTGACGGGGCGGTCCGAAGTCCTTCCAAACAAAAAGGGCATTCTCTCACCCGGCGAGAGGATGCCCTTTTTGTGTTTAATCCAGATATCTATTCGCCCAGAAAACAGGTTTCTAGTGCGATTGAACAGGAAGGTCTTTCAGCAGACCCGCTTCGTTCATCGAGTTCCACTGGTCCAAGAACGTATTGTTCCATTCGTCGGTCAAGTGATTCTTCATCATGTCTCGGAACACAGGCCAGAATACGATGATTCCGTCGACACCATCACGAAGAGCTGCATCTGCGGTCTCGATTGAACGCACAAGTGCAGCTGTGATGAACGGCCTATCCGCCCAGCCATCGAACATCTCACGGCAGTCACGAATTAATTTTGTTGGGTCGCCACCAACATCATTGAAAGGCTCGCAGAATGGCAGCACGTGGGTCACACCCGCCTGAGCAACTGCAGCCGCCTGATTCAACGTAAAAACCGTTGTGCAGAAAGTCGGAACACCGGCCTTCTTAAGTTCTGAAAACGCACCAAGTGCGTAGGTTGTAGCTGGGATTTTTAGAATGATCTGATCGGACATTTTGGTGAACACTTCACCAACGTCGAGCAGCTCTTGAGTCGAGTGCCCATCGATTTCGATCACAACTGGCTTATCTGTGATGTCGAGGTATCTTTGGGTTACTTCCGTGATTTGTCCGTACTTCTTCACCATGTCGTTCAGCACGACTGTGTTTGTAACGATTCCAGCGGCTCCGGCATTGAGCCATTCAGGAAGATCTTCAGGGTCGCCAGCAAGCCATATCGCCGGACCTGTACCGGTCATCCGAGCGTTTTCTGCCGATCCGAATAGCGGTTCGGTTGGCTTTGGTGATAGTCCATTTTTAGTTGCCACTGGTTTACTCCGTACTTGCTCGACCGAATCCTGATGTTCGTTGGGTCGGTCGAATTGCGCACCCGTTTGTCAGATTGCGGAAGTGTACCGCATAGTAGCGTTGGACTCGCTTCCGGGAATGGGTACGATGCCACCTACGTGAGTTTGAGTCGCTACTTGAACCTGAGGATCTGGGCTGGTTATATGAAGAATCTGATAAACGTCTTTCTAATCGCACTTAGACTCGGTGTGACCTCGTTCGGAGGTCCCGTCGCCCACATCGGATATTTTCGCCAAGAGTACGTCGAGAAACGCGGCTGGCTCGACGATAAATCATTCACAGATTTCGTGGCGTTGTGATAGATGCTGCCAGATCCCGCCAGTAGTCAGCTGGGAATTGCGATCGGGACGCTGCGAGCGGGTCGACTCGGCGGCGTTATGGCTTGGGCCGGATTCACACTGCCGTCCGCCCTAATTCTGATCGCTTTCGCCTACGGGTTTTCGAGGTCGAAGACGTAGCCAATTCAGAGTGGTTGCACGGCCTGAAACTCGCCGTGGTTGCCGTAGTAGCGTTAGCAGTTTGGAGCATGGCGGGATCGCTGTGGACAGATCGACGCCGAACGACGTTGGGCAAACTGGCGGCAGTGTTCATGCTGCTCATGCCGGGAGCCATGTGGCAGATCGCCGTGATCGTCGTAGGCGGGCTGGCAGGATTTGCGCTGTTCAGAGGATCTAGCCCGTCTTCCGAAAGCCAAAGCAAGGCTTCTTCAAGAGGTCGAGAAGATATTAATGTTTTTGAAAACTTCTTCGATCTGGATCACCCGTGTTCGGCGGCGGACACGTTGTACTCCCTCTGCTCCAATCTGAAGCGGTCGATGCAGGCTACATAGGCAACGACCAGTTTGTAGCCGGATACGGCGCTACTCAAGCAGTGCCCGGTCCGTTGTTCACATTCTCGTCGTATCTTGGCGCATCGATGAACGAGGGCAAGATATTTGGTGAGAAGTGGGTTTCAGGATTGGTTGCGCTAGCCGCTATATTTTTACCGTCGTTCTTGCCTGTTTGGGGAGTGCTACCGTTCTGGACCCGACTGGCTGGTAGTCATCGTGTGAGAGGCGTGGTTGTTGGAATAAACGCCGCAGTTGGTCGGATTGCTGCTAGCGGCTTTCTACAACCCGATCTGGACGGGTAGGGTGGTCACGCCCGAGAACTTCGGGCTGTTGATGGTGCTGTTCGGTTTACTCGCAATATGGAAACTACCACCGTGGTCGGTGGTCATCATCGCGGCGATAGGCGGATACGCTCTAGAGGCGATCTAAACGAAACGTGTCGCTGGGTTTTTTAGTCGAAAAGTGCTTCTGCGAGAATTTCGACTACGTGGCGTGATTCCCGCGGTGTATTGAATCCGATCTGCTCACGGCACGAAATACCGTTCGTGGCGATCTCGGCGTTAGCGTTTGCTTCTCGAATCGCTGGGAATAGTCGATCCTCTCCCATGGCTATCGAGACCTCCATGTGGTTTTTCTCGTATCCGAACGAGCCTGCCATTCCACAGCAACCAGCTGAAATCTCGGTCGCCTCGAAACCAGGTGGCATGTTCAACGCTGCGACCGAACTTGAGGTGCCAGTGAGCGCACGCTGGTGGCAATGACCGAAGAATTTCACTTCTTTCTTGGCATCTGACCACTTGATCTGCTGACGATCGTCGCCTGAAGTCTCAACCACGAGTTCCTCGATCGTAACTACCGAAGCAGCGACCTCTTTCGCTTTGACGTCGCCGCCAAGCAGGTCGGGCCAATCGTCAGTGATCGCTGATATGCAACTTGCCTCGCAGCCGACGATTTTCACGCCTTCAGCCACGTATGGGTGAAGTAGATCGACGTTGTGGCGAGCGTTTTCGCCAGCTTGATCGAGCATTCCCTTAGAAATCATCGGTCGACCGCAACACTTACGATCTTTGAGTACCACGACTTCGTATCCGAGTGCTTCGAGAACCCGAGTTGCGGAAATTCCGATAGTCGGGTGATTGAAGTTCATAAACGTGTCGTGGAAAAGAACTATCTTCCCGCGTGGGCTTGGCGCTTGAGAATTTCGGCCAGCGAACCACTTTTGGAACGTGTTTCGCACAACCTTCGGCATAGGTCGGTTTCGGTCGAAACCGACTGCCTTTTCGAGAAGGAATTTGACCGGCGCCGAGCGATTAATGGCGTTGGTTATCGGCGCCAAGGGAGCCGATAACGAGTTCATCTTGTGAATATCGGCGACAAGCTTGGTGCGCAGGGGAGCCCTGTTCGTCTTGTAATACTGATAGAGATATTCGTACTTGATCTTCGCCATGTCGACATTCGACGGGCACTCGGATTTGCAAGACTTACACCCAACGCATAGATCGAGAACTTCCATAAGGTCTTTTGAAGCGAAATTATCAGTCGGGAGTGCGCCTGTCAGAGCGGCTCGCAGTGAGTTGGCACGACCGCGAGTTGTGTGCTTTTCTTCCCGAGTAGCCATGTAGGAAGGGCACATGGCGCCGGCGTTCACCTTGCGGCAGGCGCCAACGCCATTGCATTTCTCTACCGCCGCTATGAAGCCGCCCTCGGTCGACCAGTCAAGCCGCACTGGTGGAGCGACAGGTTTGTACGTGTCGCCGTAACGCAGATTGTCGGTTAGAGCGGGAGTATCGAAGATCTTGTTGGGATTCATCACCCGTTTAGGGTCGAATGCCTTCTTCACGTCACGGAAGTGCTGAACTAACTCAGTTCCGAACATCTTGTCAGCAAAAGCACCACGTACGATACCGTCGCCGTGTTCACCACTGAGCGATCCACCGAATTCGAGCACCAGATCGGAAACCTCGTCGGCGATACGAGCCATTTGTTCCATGCCTTCTTTGTTCTTGAGATTCACGACTGGGCGAACATGAAGGCAGCCGACAGAAGCGTGACCGTAATAGCCCGCCTGAGTACCGTTTGAACGAACGATTTCGTCGAAGCGTTTTACATACTCGGGCAACTTCTCGGGGGAGACCGCAGTGTCTTCTACAAATGGAAGAGGCTTGGCATCGCCAGGAATATTCATCATCAGTCCGAGACCCGCCTGACGCATCGCCCAAACCTGACCCTGCTGGGCAGCGGTCATGAGTCGAGTGGTGGCGTAAGGTCGTCCGCCAGTCTTCATGCGCTCGTCGAGTTTATCGAGTTTCGATTTGACTTCAGCTTCCGAATCGCCGGTCATCTCCACCACAAGAATGTCGGTCGGGTCGCCTTCGAGGAAAGTGAGATTTCGTGCGAATCCGAGCGATTTTCGCGCCTGAGAAATAATCATCTCGCCCATGTGCTCTACAGCAGCTGGGTTTTGCTCTAGCGTCGCAATGGTAGCTTCCATCGCTGATGAGATATCGGTGAAGTGAAGAACTGAGAGGCCTTTGAACTTTGGAATCGGTTCAAGATTCAGTTTCGCCTCGGTCACGGCAACGAGTGTGCCTTCGGAACCGACCGTGAGCTTCGCCAGGTTCAAAGCTTCATTGTTCTGGATCAGATCGAGATTGTAGCCGCCGACACGTCGAAGAATCTTCGGGAATCGGGCTTCAACTGCCGCCGCCGCGTTGGTGGCGATCGTACTGAGCTGTCGGTAGATTTCGCCTTCGAGTGAGCCCGACTTCAACTTGGCGTCGAGCACGCCCGAAGAAAGCTGTTCGAGCACAGCCTTAGTGCCATCGGATAGCACAACGTTCTGGGCGATAACTTGGTCAACAGTCTTGCCGTAGACGATCGAGTGAGCGCCGCAAGAGTTATTACCCATGGCTCCACCGATGTTGGCTCGGGAAGACGTGCTTGGGTCGGACGTGAAGAAGAGCCCTGATGATTTCAGTTGACGGTTGAGATCATCGATAGTGACACCAGGTTGTGTTCGAACCCACTGTTCTTCTTTGTTGATTTCCTGCACATGGAACATGTACTTCGAAAAATCGAGTACTACGCTGTGATTGACCGTTTGTCCCGAAAGGCCCGTTCCGCCGCCCCTAGGGAGTACCGAAACACCGTTCTTGCCTGCGATTTCGAGCACCGCCTGCACATCGTCAGCATCCCTCGGGAGTACGACGCCGATAGGCTCCATTCGATAAATCGATGCATCGGTCGAGTACATTTGTTTCGACAGGTCGTCGAAACGAACCTCGCCAGAAACCGCAGACTTCAGATCAGCTTCGAGATCGCGAGTGGCCGTGTTTGGCTTGCGGTTCTGAGTTGCAACCACTACGCGTCGTCAGAACCGGAGCCACCAACCGCGGCGTGAGCCCTTTCTTCTTCTTCGTTGTTGGGAAGGACCAGCGAGAGGAGAACGCTACCAGCAAGAATTCCGACAATGATTCCGAGCGAGAGGTAGATGTCGCCAATTTCGCCGAATACGTGGAAATCGTGGAGCGCCTCTTCAACAATCATCTTCAGACCAACGAATCCTAAGATGGCTGCGAGTCCGTACTGAAGGAATCGGAATAGTTTGACCATCCCAACGAGCAGGAAGAACAGAGGACGCATGCCCAGAACTGCCATCGCATTCGATGTCCACACGATGAAAGGATCATCGGTGATACCGAATACCGTTGGAATCGAATCGATCGCAAATACAATGTCAGTGGTTCCAAGCACCAGAACTACGAGTAGGAACGGAGTAACCGCTCGAACGCCGTTTATCTTCGTGAAGAATTTAGTCCCATCGTATTCAGTGCTTACCGGCATGAATTTGCGGAACAACCTTACGGTGATGTTCTTGCTCGGGTCTACTTCCTGCTCGCCAGCGAAAGCCAACTTGTAGGCGGTGTAGATGAGGAATGCACCGAGAATAAACAGGAACCAAGAGAACGCAGTAATGACCGCAACGCCGATTCCGATAAACACGGCTCGAGCGAGTAGCGCTCCGATGATTCCCCATAGAAGACCTTTAGCCTGAAAGTTCTTCGGTAGGTTGAAATAACCAAATATGACGATAAATACGAACAGGTTATCGATACTAAGCGCACGTTCAGCCACGTACCCAGTGACGTATTCGAGTCCCTGCTGGCTGTTGCCTGCCGTATACACCCAGACTCCGACGACACCTGCCACGAGAGTCCAGAATAGAGTTAGCCACGCAGCTTCCTTCATTCCTACTTCATGGCTTCTCCGACTGAGAACCAGAAAGTCTAAAACGAGGAGTAGTACTAGAGCAACGTTGAAAATCAGCCAGTGGTTAAAGGTCTCGAGCAACAGAGATACGTCTTTCTAGGCCTTGGGCGCAAGGATGAACATAGAGAGCGCGGGTAAGGCGACTACATTAGCACACAGGAACACGAGTCGGTGAGCTTATGTTGATTAAGAAATCGCCTGATGCGATTCCCCGTTTACGAAATGTTGCTGATCTTGTAAACCTGCTGACCGCGAGGGGTTTTTACTTTCACCTCTGCGCCCAGCTTATGACCAAGAATGGCTGAACCGACTGGTGAGACGATCGAAATCTTGCTTGCAAGTGGGTTCGCTTCGTTCGGCTCGACAAGCTGGTACTTCACCGTCTTGTTCGATGTGGTCTCGGTGAGTTCGACTTTGGAACCGATATGAACACGGCCGCTGTCTTGAGACTTCGCATCGATGATGACAGCCACTTTCAGGGTGGCTTCTAACTCTCGGATTTTACCCACAGTCATTCCCTGAGCTTCGCGGGCGGCTTCTAGAGGTGCATTTTCACGTGCGTCACCGTCGGCAGCAGCTCGCTGAATGTCTTCAACGATTCGAACTCGCTCTTGATTCAACGATCTGAGCTGCTTCGTCATTTCGTTGTAACCGCTTTGGGTCAGGCTGACACTTCGTGTCGAGTTGACCATCGAAACGGCTTTTGAAGCTGCTGTTCGTGACTTTCGAAGGCGAAGGTGCTGCGCAAGGTTGACCTCAATGTGATCCTTTTTCTTAAGGAAAGTGAGGAAAAGCTTCACTGCACTGAGTCGTTCAGTAGCGTCACGAGTTGCGGTCTTAGCACCGAAAATCTCGTTGTATTCACCGATTTCAGATGGGATGATCGTGTCGATCAAACGGGCCGGGCCAATCCAGCGGACAAATTTTGCGATTTCAGGCTGTGCGGCCTTCTTCGTGTCTTTTGGCATCTGGCGGACATATGTCTGAAACGCTTCATTCAGCGATAAAATCGCTTGCTCTTCCTGTGTAGTTTCCGGTGCTTCAGACGTCGTTACCATGTTTTGCCTATTTCTGTGAGAGCAGGTTTAACCTGTTTCCCCACTGCTGGATTTCAGGAGAACAATCCTTTAATAATAGTCCTCCAATATTTGAGACCGCAAATAATTCGTTGTAATTTCGTTTGACACCTCTAGGGTCTCGAACTTAAAATCAATCTTTATCCACCTGTAACAAATCGGCCAACATCGCGATTAGGATCACTGAAAAGAGATCCTGAAAGCTTCCCACCACTAATATGCCAAAGCGTACCTACCAACCAAAATCACGACGACGCCAGCGAGTCCACGGATTCCGATCACGTATGAGCACTAAGGGCGGACGTGCTGTTCTTGCACGACGCCGAGGCAAGGGCAGGATGCGGCTCACCGTTTAGTCAGCCAAGTCCTTTGTCACTACCCACCAACCAGCGAATTAGACGGTCAGCGGAATTCCGCGCCGTTTTTGCGCGGGGGCGTCGTTCATCGAATGAATTCACGAACGTCGTCGCCAAGCCGAACGATCTGCCTTATTTGCGAGTCGGATTGGCAGTTAGCAAGAAGGTTGGTAACGCTGTAACGAGAAATCTCGTAAAGCGACGTATCCGAAGCACGTTCACCAATATGAACGTATCTAAGGGATGGGACGTAGTAGTAACTGCGAAACCCGGATCCTCAGATGTTCCGTTCACCGAGCTAGACCGAGCGATCAAAAAAACGATCGAACGAGTTGGTGTCAGGATTACCGAGGGTGCGTCAATTCAGGCAAGGACGGTCGTGTAATGCGAATCGCCCTTCTCATGTTCATTAGGTTCTACAAGTTGGCGATCTCGCCGTACTGGCCAGGCCAGTGCCGATATGACCCAACATGTTCTGAGTTCGCAGCGAATGCGATCAATACTCATGGTTCGATTCGCGGATCATGGCTCGCACTAGGAAGGATCGGTCGGTGTCATCCCGGTCGATCGCGGGGTTACGATCCCGTCCCGGAAAAGCAATTATCTAAATAACGACAACAATCTGGGCTGGCCATGGCAAAGCGGTAAACGCTAAACCACACCTGCCTACTACTCCCGGAGGCTCAAAACGCCACCGTCAATAACAGGCACGATTCGCAACACTGACGTCGGATCCATGTCGAAACAAAATCTCTCTGGCAGTCGAAAAAGACTGCATCTCGTGCTCGCTCTCTTCCTCGTGATGATTGCAGCAGTTTCCTGTGTGGACGACCTCACGCCTGAAGGTGGATGGTCGGGCCCTGTTGAGCAGGACGACCAGCTATTCATTGGTAACGGTGACGGCCGGCTCGTTCGATTCGACCCTGGATCTGGAAATGTCGACAACAGCTGGCGTTACCCCCGTGGTGATGACGATGGCCTTGGTGCGATGTACAGCAATTCTGTTGTTATCGGCGAAAACATCTACAACGTCGGATATACGTGCAAAGGCGACAAGTGTGACGGAGAGATATTCGGTCTGAATCTAGCCGATGGGTCACCCATATGGGGCCAAAACGGCTTGGAGTTGAAGACTAAGCTCGTTGGTAGTATCGGAGTTTCTGAAGACACTATATTTGTAGGAACAACCGCAATCGGTGACGAAGAAGACGGCGCTGAAGGCTACTTCTACGCACTCGACTCTGCGGCCGACACCTCTTCAATCACCAAATGGCGCATACCTCTAGACGCTAACTCGTTCAGTGGAGTTGCTGTAGAAGGATCCACTGCTTACATCGCGACGATGGCCGGGACTCTCTACGCAATCGATATTTCAGACTCCGACGACGCTACTAATCCTTCTGAACGCATCAGTTGGACATACCGGGCTGAAGGTGCCATCGCAGGACCCATACTGGTAAAGAACCGCAACCTGTATTTTGGTGATCTAGCGAGCAACGTTTACAAGCTCGATACCACCTCTCGTACAACGTCAATGATGCTACCTAACGTGGACAAAGGCCAGGTAACCACCGGCGAATGGAAATTCGATGCCGGAGCATGGGTATGGGCGGCTCCTGTCATTGAAGACGGAGTTGTTTACGTATCTGCGCTGGACGGATCGATCTTCGCACTCGATGAAATGACAGGCTCCGAGAACTGGTCGTCGGTGATAGAAGGTCAGATCGTATCCTCACCAACTCTGTTCGACCGCAAGCGTGGTGACACCCGCGAACGTGCACTTGCCGTGCCATCGGGCGAGAATAACGTTTGGGTTATTTCAGTCATCGATGGTCGAGAGCTTGGAGTGTTCATCACCGACGAACCCGTCAAGTCGACTCCTCTCATCTACAACGACAATCTCTACGTTCACGCGCTGAACGGTCATCTCAAGTGGTTCTCAGTCGACGATACGACCCAAAGAGGGTGCGTCGATTTGAAGGGTGGTGGACGATGCGACTAATCGTTCTCCAAAATCGCGCTACTTCTAAAGGGGAGGCCATCTAATGGAAATTTTTGGCCTGCTCTGGCAAGAAGTAATCATGCGCCCGATGATCAACATCCTTGCGTTGTTGTATCAGGTGTTGTTTTCGAACTTCGGACTCAGCATCATCGTATTTACAGTTCTCATCCGTCTGGCAATGATCCCACTGACCGTGCGGCAGACCCGGCAGATGAAGAAAATGCAGTTGATTCAGCCAAAACTTAAGGTGATTCAAGACAAATACAAAGGCAAAAAGGGCGACGATCGTCGCAAGATGTCTTCGGAAACGATGGGCTTATACAAGGACGCAGGCGTAAGCCCCGTTGGTTGTCTTGGCCCGATGATTATCCAGATGCCAATCTGGATCGGTTTCTACAAGGCAATTCTGCGTACTATGCCATCTACACCAGAAGGCATGGCTAATCTCTCGGATCTGTTCTACGGCTGGAACCCGGCAATAGCCTCAGTTCCATTCGATAGTCATTTCCTGGGTCTATCGCTTGTGGATCTCGTTTCTGCTGCGGCGTTGCCTTGGAACTACGCACTGCCAGTTTTGGTAGGTGCTTCTATGTTCCTTCAACAGAAGATGACCACGAACCCATCTACCGACCCACGCCAGAAACAGACCAACCAGATGATGCTCTGGATGATGCCGATTATGTTCGGTGCATTCACGTGGCAGTTCCCAGCTGGACTGGCTGTTTACATCCTGTTCTCAAACGCCATCGGAGTAGCTATTCAGTACTTCGTCGGTGGCAAGCAACCAATTGAACTATTCGGACGATCTTTCCTCGGTACCGACGCCAGTAGAGCAGAACGAGCTGCTCAGGTAGCTGCAGAAGCTACTGCCGGTAGCGCACCGAAACCAGATCCTGAGGAGTCAGACGACGATGATCAGAGCACGGAAGTACGCGGGCAAGACGGTCGACGAAGCGACAGAAATCGCTCTCGCCGATCTGGACGCCGAACTCGAAGACGTCGAAATAAAGATAGTTAGCACCGGAAGGTCGGGAATTCTCGGCTTTGGTGGTGAACCCGCTGAGATTGAAATTTCACTTCTCAGTGATGGTCGCTCGTCCTTTAGTGATGACTTCGACGAAGAGGCAGTAGCCGATTCACCGGAAGAATCTGCCGAGTCTGCCCCAAGAGCAGCATCAGCAGATTTCGAAGAGGAAACGCCACGAAATCGTGGTCGGAGTCGAAATCGTAATCGCGGACGCGGACGTGGTCGCAGTAACCGAGACGGCGACGAAGAGCAGCAGCCAGAAGCTGTTGCATCTTCATCTGAAGCACCGGCAAGAGAAGCAACCGATGAAGAGAAGCCTTCAAACGGACGTCGAGGTCGCAGAGGCGCTCGCGGTGGTCGGGATGCAGAACGTTCACCTTCAAACGAACGTGACGAACGTCCCGAAGCCCATGCACGCCCTGAGCGAGATGATCAAGACGATCGCCCACAGCGAGAGGAACGATTAGATCGTCCAGAGCGCGAACAACGGCCACAAAATAACGAAGATTCTCAGCCGATTATTCGTGAAAAAGACGAAGAAGCTGAACAGCTCGTATCTGAACTTATCGACTACTTCCTCGGAGCAATGGGTGTCGTAGCCGAAACTTACATTCGTGAGGACGATGAAGAAGGTTCGATGACTTTCGAAATCGAAGGCCAGGATGCCGGATTGCTGATCGGTCGACGTGGAGAAACGCTTCAGGCACTTCAGTTCCTGATTCGAATGGTCACCAACCGACAGCTCGGTCGAAAAGCCTACGTTGTTATCGACATCGAAGACTACCGAGAGCGTCGTGTGCAGATGTTACGTCGACTAGCACGTCGAACTGCCGGGCGAGTCGCATCAAGCGGTCGTGACGACAGTCTCGAGCCGATGTCGCCAGCAGAACGTCGAATCGTTCACATGGCTCTCGCAGGTCATTCAGAAGTTCGTACCGAATCTGAAGGCGAAGGCAATCAGCGTCGGGTAGTAATCTTCCCGACTGACTAGTGGCTTAGCCACGTTTTCTGAGAAATCGAATAAATACGCCTGAATCGCAGTGATGTGGCTTCAGGCGTATTTATTTGTCCCAGCTTTGGAAATCCAAGTTGCTTCAACGCTGCGACGATTTCGATTCAAGTGGTATCTTCAACTTCGTCGTTCCGCTCTGATACATTCGTCGCTCGCAACAGAAAGTAACCTCAGTTCGTTATGCCCTCAACCCCATCATTTATAGCGATTGGTCACCTCACGTTCGACGTCAACATCGTCGATAGCGGAACGCCGACCAGCCACATACCGGGCGGGGCGGCTGCGTACGCCGCACTGACCTCCCATAAGCACGATATTTCGACGGGTGTGATTAGCTCTGTCGGGGACGACTACCCGGTCGACCTGATCCTGAAAGGCATTGATGTCCAGGTCGTCGAAAGCGAGCACACCGCTACGTTTGCCAACTACTACGATTCTGGAGATCGAACGCAAGTATTGATGGCGTCAGGGAATCGAATCCCTCAGTCTTCGATTCCTGAAGGTTGGACCGACCCAGATATTCTCTTCGTAGGGCCGTTACTGCATGAGCTCCCTACCGATTGCGTGAACTGGTTCAATCCAAAGCTATCGTGTTTGCTTCCGTCAGGCTGGCTGCGCCGATGGGGACACGATGGAGCTATTTCACACACCGATATGCTTCCTCCGTTTCGAGGGAAGAAGTGGGACATCATTGTCGTTTCGGAATCTGAAATAGAGAGCCTGCCTGAACAGCAGCTTTTCGATCTCGGCGACATCGTCTGCGTAACCAGAGGTGAAAAAGGCTCTCGAATCTGGTACGAAGGATCGTGGATCGAGGTACCTGTGGTGTATTCGAATCCGGTCGATTTCACCGGGGCTGGCGACATATGGGCGACCGCATTCGCAATAGCGATTAGCGAGGGTCAACCGATTGCGCAGGCCGGCCTATACGCCGCTACTGCTTCAGCGATAGCCATCGAGTCGACTGGCCTCAGCGGTTGCCCTTCTCGCGAGCAAATCCAAGCTCGACTCGGATAGGGCGAACCTAGCGACTAGGCCGCTTCAAGCGCTTCGAATGCCGCTCCTTTGTCCAATAATCCGCCAGATTGACGCCACACCACTTCTCCATCTCGCCCGATGACCACAAATGTCGGAGTCAAGTACGCGCGGTAGTCTCGTATCAACTGCGACGCAAGCGAATCCTGGACGTTGAGCTTGAGAATTTGCACGTCGTCATCTAGTTCACCCTCAAGACTTTTGACGATCGCCTGCGAAGCTAAGCACGCAGTACACGAGTTTGAAAAGAACTAGACGAACACCGGACTTCCCGAAGTGATTACGATCTGCGCTTCCGCTTCGGTTGCAACAGTACTGTCACCGGGTCGAAGGAAGATCACGGCACTCAAAGCGGCAATTGCCGCGATTGAGTAGATAGAAATTTGCTTGAGTTTGCCTTTGATCGGCAGCAACGCAATCATCAGAACAATGATTCCCGGAATCGTTATGAATGCCGAGTACTGGTTGAAAAATTCGAGTAATTTAAATCTCTGTTTGGGCGTGATTATTGTTTCGCGTGCTTGGTACTACGGAAAGTTAGATTCACTGGATTGAAAATCGACGCGAGAAACATTTGGTGAAAAGACGTTATTACCGACTATTCCAGCATCGAGCCGTTGAGCAGCGTACCAAGCGAATACTCGCTTTCCAGTTCGCCATCTAACTCAAGACGGTGCGTGCTAAGTGTCACGTGATTGTGATCGCACGTCGCTAAAATCTGCTCGAAGCGATCTGCCGAGGTGTTGCCGAAAAGAATAAGAACGGGAAGTACGTGGCGATGCTCTGCCTGAAAGATTGCCGCCTGATACCAAAGAGCCTGCCGAAGACCCTCCGACCACGAGTCGGCACGTTCGATTTCGATAACGTGGGTTGGGAACTTGGAGCTGTAGCCAACCAGAAGATCAGCACGCTCCTTGCCAGTCCACATTGCAGCCTGCTCGATCGCATTGATACCGGCGAGTCGGAATATTCGTGTGACTTCTTCCTGAATTTCGGCCTCGGCCTTTTTCGGAATTCCCTGAGCGGCGTCGAAGCCCTTCATGATTCCGTCTTTGAGCGTGGCGTGCGAAAGATCGAACTGCGATTCCCAAGCGTAATAGAGTGCCGACTTGCGAGAGTTGCTCAGTTGCGACCAACCCGAAGCTTCAGCCTCTTTGTGAACCGTGGAAACCACGGATTCACGCTCTTCGCTGGAAAGTTCGGTCAGTGTGCGAGTCATTTTTTCTTGCCAGGTGCCTTGGCGGTCTTTTTTGCAACAGGCGGCTTGAATTTTGTGTTTGAAGCGTGAGCATCAAGTCGCTGATTGGCGAGTTCGACGTATTCAGACGATACGTCATACCCAACAAAATGACGACCGTTCTTTACCGCTGCGAGCGCCGTGGAGCCAGTTCCCATAAATGGATCGAGCACTACTTCATTCGTAAATGTGTATAGCTGAATCGCTCTTCGAGGAAGTTCTTCAGGGAACGGTGCAGGGTGTCCGACTTGCTTCGCTGATTGCGGGGCGAATTCCCAAACGCTCTTCGTAAATTCGAGAAATTCATCCCTCGTAATTGTTGATTCTCGCTTTTCGATCGCTTTGCGACCAAATGGAGGCTTTTGGAACACCAATATGTATTCGTGGGTGTCACGAAGGGTAGGGTTAGACGCCGACATCCAACTGCCCCATGCGGTCGAAGATCCAGCACCAGCCGATTTATTCCAGATCACTTCTCCACGCATATGGAACCCGACGTGTGCGGCCTGTTCGATGATGTAGGCGTGAAGCGGTATGTACGGCTTGCGTCCGAGATTTGCGACATTGACCAAAGCACGTCCACCATCGACCAACACGCGGAACGTCTCTTCCAAGACGTTACCGATCAGTTGCATGTATTGCTCGTGCGTCAGATCGTCGTCGTAGTCCTTGCCAACGTTGTAAGGAGGTGAGGTGACCATGAGGTGAACCGAACGGTCGGGAAGTTCGGACATTTTCTCGCTTGAGTGAGCAATGAACGAGTCGAGGAATTCGGCCGGCACTGACTGTTCAGGTTCGGGGTTCTTATCCAGACTTTCCCTGTCGGCGGGCTGAAGCGCACGAGCATAGTATTTGGAAGAATCATGGCTGAATCTTCCGTTCGTCCCGAAGGCAGAGGTACTTGTTGGGTGCTGTTTTGGAGCAGCTTTTGAACGACGTGGCATCTTATTAGAAGGATGCTAGCAGTTGCCGCACGCGAGCGCGAATCTAAGTTGTACCATTGCCTACAGATTAGAAGCGATTACTCGGTTGATTGATCCAAAATGCTGATGAGATCGACAGCCTTCTTGCCGTCTGCCTCGCCTTTGGCGCCAATGCCTTCGTCGAACATCTGGATACAGAACGGACACGACACCGCCACCGTATCGGCGCCGGTTTCGAGGAACTGATCGGTTCGCATGTGATTCACACGTTCACCTTCCTCCTCCATCCACATCCGACCACCGCCAGCACCGCAGCAGAACGCTTGCTCCTGATTACGATCCATCTCGACGAAGTCCAAGCCAGGGATAGAACTCAAGATCTCCCGAGGCGCACCGAATTCTCCGTTGTGACGTCCGAGATAGCAGGAATCATGATAAGTGACCGTGCCGATCTTCCCGATGCCAGCTTCTGTCGGCTTTAGCTTGCCATCTTTGAGCAGTTCTCCGACGAACGCCGTGTAGTGAATCACGTCGTAGTTTCCGCCAAGCTGTGGGTATTCGTTCTTCATCGTGTTGAAGCAGTGCGGGCAGGTAGTGATGATCTTCTTCACATCGTATTGTTTGAACGTGCCAATATTCGTTTCGGCCTGAATTTGGAACAAATATTCGTTGCCTAATCGACGTGCAGGATCGCCGGTGCAAGTTTCTTCGTCCCCAAGCACGGCAAAATCGACTCCAGCCTTCCGCAATACAGAAGCCATCGAGCGCGTCGTCTCGACTCCTCGTTGAACGAGCGCACCTGAACATCCGACCCAGAACAGCACATCCGAATCTGGTTTTTCGGCTAGAGTCGAAATATCTAAGCCGTCCATCCACGAAGTACGTGTGAGAGTCGTGCCACGCCAAGGGTGACCACGCTGCTCGATCGATTGCAATGCCGACTGTGCAGTGTCGGGAGTGCTCGCTTCTTCAAGAGTGAGGTATCGACGCATATCTACGATTGCATCGATCGGGTTGATCTCTACCGGGCAGGCGTCGAGACACGCCGCGCAAGTTAGGCAGCTCCAGAGAACGTCGTCTCCAATAGCGTCGTGCACCATCGATGTCGCAGGCTCGGGAGCGGTTTCACCTTCGGGCGTACCCAATAACACAGGAGCTCGCTCTTCCATATACCCGCGCATGCCTTGGATTAGTTTTCGCGGTGATAACGGCTTGCCCGACGCCCATGCAGGACAGGCGTCCTGACATCGGCCGCAATTGGTACAGGCGTCGAAGCTCAGGGCTTGTGTCCACTGAAGGTCGGGAATGTCTTTCGCACCGAACGTTTCGAGTGTTTCGAAATCGCCCATCGGCTTTAGTGCACCACGGGGTCGGAGCGATCGGTAGTACCAGTTCATCGGACTAACGATCATATGAGTGAATTTACTGAATCTTGCCGAGGCGTAAATAATTGCCGATACGAATATTCCCGCATGAACCCACCACGTTGCGGCGTGGGTCGATTCGAGAGATGACGAACTAAAGCCCATGCCCAGCAATGCTTTGGCGAAGACCCAACCAATTGGCGACCAGACAGCGACTGACGTGTCGTAGTAGCTAGACGACGGGTTTAGTTCAGTCGCACCAATTCGCAGCCCTTCGATAAGGAAGCCGCTGATGAGGAGTCCAAACAAGAATGTGATAACGATTCCGTCGTCGAGTGCTGTGTTTAAGCGACCGGGGCGAATCACATAACGCCGCCATGCTGCCATTGATAATCCGACAGTGGCGAGTCCGCCTCCGAAGACATCCCATACGAAACCGAGCGGCACGCGGGCGTGGGCTGTCGGCCATGTCCAGTCGAGATATTTCTCGGCGTTGAATTCAAAAGCGGCAATCGTTGTTGCGATAAGCAGAATCGAGAATCCCCAAAATATCGAGAAGTGCATGATTCCCGGATAGAGGCTGCGTTTCCGCACGAACTGCTTGTGGGCGAAGAGTCCAACTGTAAGTAGAGCAAGGAACGCTTTCCAGCGGTCGGACGTCGAGCCAAGGTCGACATCGGCACCTGCGGTGTGCCACATCTTCCAGCGGCGTCGGAGTGCGTATACGATCGATGCTAGCGCTATTGGGGCGATGAGGTAGACCAACGCTCCTGTGAATGGATAGCCGATGTTCCAAAACTCAGTGCGACCTGCGAATTCTGACATGACCGTACTTTCGTCCCCAGCTAGATAGCTCGGATGATGTTTGAAATCGTGAATGGGGGCAGTTTACGTACTGCCCAAGGTTTGTGTCGCTTCTGATGCCGCTTGGTAGACAAATATTGCCAACATGAACTGCTTAAAGAACGAGCGAGCGTACGCAATCGCTCCGGCAGGTCGATCTAGTTGATGAGGCGGGTCCACATAAGTACTGAAGAACCGGTTATTAGCCATAGGAAGATGTTTATCATAAGCGGCTTATCTTTGATAAGAATTTCTTCTGGTGCCTCACCGACGCCTTTGATGTGAATCAGGTACAGATAGCGCAATACGCCATAAGCCACGAACGGAATCGTGAGCATCATTGAATGGTTACTCGGCACGTTGGCTTCGGTCACACCGGTGCTGAACGTATAAAGCGTGTAAGAAATAAGAGTTGCCGTGGCGACGACATTGATCAGATTGTCGAGTAGCGGCACCGTGTATTCGCTAAGAATCCAACGTTGTGCTTCAGCATTATCGCCTGTGATAGAAAGCTCGTTGCGACGTTTTGCGAGAGTAAGAAATAGTGCGCCAAGAGCGGTGACCACGTATAGCCACGGCGAAATGGTCAGATCAAGTTCAGTTGAAGAACCGGATTGACCGATGATTGCGTGATCTATAGCAATTGACCCTGCAACCGCACGTATAACGAATCCGGACGCCACTGCCATAACGTCGAGCAAAACGATGTTCTTCAGCCACCAGCTATAAGCAATGTTCGTTGCTAAATACGCCGCAGCAGAAATCACCATGGGCAGAGAAATAAGCGTGGCAATTGCCAGTGCTGCGACGATCATGGTTATGGCAATAACAATTGCCCATGGAATACTGATTCTTCCCGCTGCGATTGGCCTGAACTTCTTGAGCGGGTGAACACGGTCTCGTTCGACATCGATCGAATCGTTGATGAAGTAAATCGCAGCTGAGAGAAGTACGAAAATTCCCAGGGCCGTGAAAGCCCTTCCTACGATGGCTGCCATGCCAGCAATATCGTCGCTGCTGTACCAAATATTGATAGTGAAGAAGAGCGGAACAAGAACGAGGCCGTTCTTGACCATCTGCTTAGGCCGCGATTCCTTGATGATTGCCTTCAAACTTGGAATGCTCGCTACCCTCTTAATAACTTCCTGTTCTGCTGCCATATAAGCGATGATAGGTGCTACAGGAAATCTAGGTCAATTGAGACGCGGACGAGAATTACCTAAAAAGATGCCAGCCAACCCGAAAATACGACTCGACAGGTTAATTCTTGAGCGAGGGCTTGCCCCCGACATTAATGATGCGACTGCATTGGTTATGGCAGGAAAAGTCTTAGTGCCTAATGAACGTCGTTCGCCCACCCCCGGGATGCAAGTTCGGACTGATATCGACATTTCGGTCGTTCCCGATAAACGATTCGTTTCACGCGGAGGTGAGAAACTTTCCCGAGCATTTCGAGTGTTTGATGTAGAGGCAAGTGGTCTGACGTGCTTAGACGTTGGAGCATCGACCGGTGGTTTTACCGACTGTTTGCTGCAATTGGGAGCCACGAAGGTCTACGCCGTCGATACTGGCCGCGGTCAGCTTCATCAGAAGCTACTGAGCGATGAACGAGTCGTGAGCATGGAACGAACGAATTTGGTTGATGGCAATGGACTTCCCGAGCAGGTTGATTTGGTCGTAGCCGACGTGTCGTTTACGTCGTTGGAATCGGTACTGCCGACGGCGTTCGATCAACTCAAAGCCGGTGGGCAGGCGGTGGTTCTTCTTAAACCGCAATTTGAAGCGAAAAAAACCGAGGTTCCTAGAGGCGGCGTCATCACCGATCCGATGATCCATGCCGCTGTGATCGGTCGATTTGTGAAATGGGCCGGCGATTCGCAGATACGTGTTCGAAATCTTACGAACTCAGGCATACTGGGCGACAAGGGAAACAAAGAGTTTCTACTACATCTCGAACCTTAGAGTCTATCTTTGTGGGGAATACATGGTTCGCCTATATTTGCGTTGACCGGCCCCGTTGAGCACGTTAAAATTAGTTCTTCATTCGCCTTCGAGTTACTGAGCTATTTGGCGAACTCTATACTTGCGACGTAACTTTGCGTCCAATGAACTGAACGGACCGATCTCGAGCATTTATATCAGTGATAGATACCCTAGGCCAGATCATCCCCGAATCCGACGACAAGCCGCATGAAGAGTGCGGCATCGTTGGTGCTTACGTACCCGGCGAAAGCGTAGCTCGGATCGCATTCTTTGGGCTATTTGCTCTACAGCACCGCGGTCAGGAAAGCGCCGGAATTGCCACATCTCAGGGCGATAAGATCCATCTCAAAGCAAAGATGGGCCTCGTTTCTCAGGTATTCCGAGAAGAAACACTCGCTGGTTTGCCTGGTCACTTGGGAATCGGTCACACCCGATACTCGACCATGGGTGGCAGCAAGGAATACAACGCACAGCCGTTGATTGCTGATGGGCAACGAGGTCAGATCGCAGTCGGGCACAACGGAAACGTAATAAACGCTGCCGTACTCCGGGTCGAAATGGCCGAGGAGTTCGGCTCGACGTTTGAGAAGACTTCCGATACTGAAGTTATTGCCGAATTATTTGCCAAAGCCCCCGGTAACAACTGGTTCGAAGTTTCCGCTTATGCAATGCGTCGCCTCAAAGGTGCCTATTCGCTAGCAATCATGACTAAAGACAAGCTGATCGCTGTTCGTGATCCGCTTGGAATCCGCCCATTGTGTCTCGGCACTTTGAACGGCGGTTGGGTTGTAGCTTCAGAAACTGCCGCTCTCGACAACCTTGGAGCCGAGTTTGTTCGCGAACTCGAAAACGGCGAAACCCTCGTAATCGACGAAAACGGTATCGAGTCGAAAATATGGTCTGGTGCACGTTTGACGCACGCAATGTGTGTGTTCGAGCAGATTTATTTTGCACGACCAGACAGCATTCTCAACGGTGAACTCGCATACGAAACGCGACAACGCCTTGGTGCGGAAGTCTACCGAGAGCATCCCGTAGATGCCGATATCGTGGTGGGGATTCCTGACTCATCAACTCCGCACGCAGTCGGTCTCGCCGCCGCTGCGAAGATTCCGTACGCAGAAGCAATCATTCGTAACCGATACGTTGGTCGCACATTTATCGAACCCGACCAAAAGGCGCGGGCGCAGGGCGTACAGACCAAGTTCAACGCTATGCGTGGCGTTGTCGAAGGCAAGCGATTATTGGTCGTCGACGACTCGATCGTCCGAAGCACGACCATCACGCGCGTTATCAAGATGTTGCGTCACGCGGGCGCTGCTGAAGTGCACGTTCGCGTTGCCTCTCCGCCGATAAAATCGACCTGCCACTTCGGCGTAGACATGGCTACTCTAGGCGAGCTGATCGCAGCCAACATGACGATCGAAGAGATCACTAAGTACATCGATGCAGACTCGCTCGCTTACTTATCGGTCGACGGTCTTCTTCGGGCGGTACGAGCACCCAAAAACTCCTATTGCACGGGCTGCTTCACCGGCAACTATCCAATCCCAGTTCAGCTTGAAATGAACAAAATGGGATTCGAAGCTGTAACCGCCGACTAATTGGCGGTAATTCTCTTAGTGCCAGTTGGTGCATTTAGAGGCTCTTTAATACCCCTCCTGAACGTATACTTATCGGCTGATTATTACGCGTCTGATTTGTGACAGACAAATTCGTTCACGGGAGCCGAAATCATGACTGATCGCCGAGCAGGCAAGACCTACGCTGATGCAGGTGTAGACCTAGATGCGGCGGCCTCGGTAAAGAGCACCATCAAAGACATCGCAGCAACGACTTTGGGTGCCTCTGTCATCGCCGGTCCTGGCGGATTTGGTGGAGTGATAGATCCCGACCCTGCTGGCGATACGTTACTGGTGGCAAGCACCGATGGCGTCGGGACTAAATTGAGAATAGCTGACGCTCTAGGTGCTCACGATACGATCGGTGCCAGCATCGTGAACCACTGCATCAATGATATTCTTCCCGCTGGTGCACGACCGCTGTTCTTCCTCGACTACATCGGTCTTAGCCGATTCGATCCAGACAAAATTGCACAGATCGTTTCTGGTCTTGCAAAGGCGTGTGCAGCCGCCGGTTGCGCATTGCTCGGTGGCGAAACAGCCATGATGCCTGACATCTACCATGGCAACGATTACGATCTTGCCGGATTCATCGTTGGTACCGTTCGAAAAGATGCACTGCTGAAGCCTGAAAACACCAGTGAAGGTGACGTGATTCTGGCATTGGCTTCCGATGGTCTTCACACGAACGGCTATTCACTGGTTAGATCAGTATTCGAAACCGACCAAAACCCGTCCGTGCTCACAGAGAACGTTCCAGAGACTTCACACACACTCGGTGAGATGCTTTTGCGCCCGCACTTGAGCTACCTGGATGCACTCAGCCCTGTTCTGGATAAGATCAAGGGACTAGGTCACATCACCGGCGGAAGCTTCTACAAGAACATCCCGCGAGCACTCGCCGATGATCTTGGTGCTGACGTCGATATCTCAACTTGGGATGTGCCGCCGTTGTTCAGATTTATTCAGGAAACCGGCAAAGTTGAAGATCAGGAAATGTTCAAAGTCTTCAACATGGGCGTTGGTATGACAATCATCGTAGAGCCGGGTCTTGCTGATGATGTGCTCAGCAGCGTGCCGGGAGCATTCCGGGTGGGTGAAGTTGTGAAGCGTGCACCGGGTGAAGAGCGCACGAAGCTTATCGGTCTTTAGCCGAGGCTTTTAGAGCGGTAGAACACCCGTCAGATCAAGACCGAACATGACCAGAACATAAAGAACGAAGAGAAACGAGAATAATTTGAGAGCGCTACTTTCTGCATTCGACCGAACCGGACTCGTCGACTTCGCCAAGGTGTTGGTCGACGCTGGTTTTGAACTCCTGAGCACCGGTGGCACAGCGAACGATCTGAAACAGGCCGGTCTTGATATCACTGAAGTTGCATCTGTAACCGGCGCACCAGAGATTCTAGATGGCCGAGTAAAAACCCTTCATCCTCGAATTCATGGCGGACTGCTCGGTAAACGCAATAACCCTGCTCACGTCGTGGAAATGAAAGAACACGGCATCGAGGGTATCGATGTCGTTGTGAACAACCTCTATCCGTTCCAGCAGACCATAGCCAACCCCGATGTGACTCTCGACGACGCGCTGGAGAACATCGACATCGGTGGTCCAGCGATGACTCGAGCCGCTGCTAAGAATTTTCCAGACGTAGTAATCATCGTCGACCCTTCCGACTACGGAACAATTGGCGAAATGCTGGCTAATGGGGAAGTTTCGATCGACGAACGACGTCGACTAGCTGCAAAAGCATTCCAACACGTAGCTAGCTACGACACGTTGATCTCGGCGTACTTGCGTGAGCCAGATTCTGCCGGTGAAGATAAAACCAAGCTGTTCCCTCAGGAACTCACGTTCGGTTGGAACCGGGTCGCCATTCCTCGATACGGTGAGAATCCGCACCAGGCGGGTGGGATCTATGTAACTCCCGGCGAAACCGGCGGGATCGTCAATGCAAAGAAGTTGCACGGCATCGACATGTCGTACCTCAACTACTTCGACGCCGATGCTGCGTGGGTTTCAGCAAATTCGTTCCAGGCTCTCGGTCAGCACTGCGTATCGGTCGTCAAGCACGCCAACCCGTGCGGACTCGCCACCGACGATAACCAGACAGAGGCGTACCGCAAGGCATACGCAGGTGACACGATCTCGGCTTTTGGTGGAATCGTAGGATTCAACACGGTTGTCACCGCTGAGACAGCGAAGGCAATGAAGAGTGTCCTCTACGACAACATCGTAGCGCCGGGTTATGAACCTGATGCTCTGGAAATATTAAGTAAGCGTAAGCGCACTCGTGTCCTCGAAGTTAAGCTTTCAGAAATACCGTTATTGAACGTCCGAAACGTTACTGGTGGAGCGCTCGTTCAGCAGCCTGACAATATCGTTGACGATCCATCGTCATGGACAGTTGTTACAAAGAAACAGCCTACTGAACAGCAGCTATACGACATGGCGTTTGCTTGGAAGGCTTGCCAGTTGGTTCACTCGAACGCGATCGTTTTCGCCAAGAACTCGATGCTGCAAGGGATGGGTGCGGGTCAGCCGAACAGGGCGATCAGCGTTTATCTTGCAGCACGAGCCGCTGGAGATGAAGCGGCAGGCTGCGTAATGGCAAGCGACGCTTTCTTCTCGTTTCCAGACGGTATCGAAGGTGCTGCCGAGGCGGGCGCCGTTGCGGTTGTACAGCCGGGCGGATCGGTGAAGGATCAAGAAGTTATCGAAGCAGCCGACCGACTTGGTCTGGTAATGCTGTTCACCGGTACACGTCATTTCTATCACTAAATTGGCTCTAATATGGGCGCAGGAAGTCTTTCTTCGAACGCTCGTATCACGCTCTACGTAGGCGACTCTCTATGGCAACAACAGTAGACATAGTCATTCCAGTCCTCAATGAGGAAGTGGCTCTACCTGTCTGCATTGAAAAGCTTTTGGCGTTTACTGCTGACTATCCAGAGCGAGACTGGCGAATTATTGTCGCCGACAACGGATCGACCGATCGGACGACTGATATTGCCAGCGCACTTTCCGAAACGCATTCGCATATATCGCTGTCACGGCTAGAACAGCGGGGCCGAGGCCGGGCTTTAAAGAAGGCATGGGGCGAAAGTGACGCCGATATCAGGCTGTATATGGACGTCGATCTCTCAACCGATCTAAAGGCGCTGCCTCCAATGGTTGCTGCCATTGCGGACGATGGTTACGAAGTCGCGATCGGGTCACGACTAACCAAAGGCTCTGAAGTCGTCGATAGAACTTTGAAGCGTGAAATCACTTCGCGTGGCTACAATTTTGTGATTCATCTCTTCTTTCCTCTCACAAAGTGGAAAGATGCCCAGTGCGGGTTCAAAGCGATTTCGCGACGCACGGCCGAGAACGTATTACCTCTCGTCAAAGACAATGCGTGGTTCCTTGATACCGAACTTCTGTTACTTGCCGGTAAGGCTGGCTATGACATAAAAGAGATACCGGTGCACTGGGAAGACGACCCAGACACTCGAGTGAAAATCGTTTCGACAGCGTGGGAAGACGTAAAAGGCCTACTACGGTTGAGGTTTAAAGGTCGCCCAGTTCCGCCATCTGCATCTTGACCGTTGAATTGCGTGGTCGCTAGAGTTGGATACTCGTGTAGCTACATGAACGCCCTGCGCACAAAGAACAGCAAAATATGAATACTCCCGACGGTTTTGAAATTGGCCGCTCGGTACTAACCGGGTACACAGCCGACAACGAACTACACAGAGCGTTGACCATCCTTCGTAACGAAGGCGTCAACCCAGAAGTTGTGGTTGAATTCACAGCGGAACGTGACGGAGTGTTCTGTGGCATCACAGAAGTAAAGACTCTTCTTGGTCGGGTACTGCCTGAAACTGGGCGAGAAGTATGGGCGCTGGATGAAGGCGTGACCGTAGCCGGTGGCGAAGTCGCTCTACGAATCAGAGCCCCTTACGCATCGTTTGGACTATTTGAAACCGCCATTCTTGGCACGCTCGCATCTTGCACGGGTTGGGCAACCGCCGCATCCGAGTGCGTCGACGCTGGTGACGGCATTCCGGTGATCGCTTACGGCGCTAGGCACGTTCACCCTGAGGTGGTTGGCGTAATGGACTACTCGGCCGTTGTCGGGAAGTGCGCATCAAGCTCGTCAGTCGTGGGACAGCAACTTCATGGCCTAACACCGTCGGGAACTATGCCGCACTCGCTCGTGCTGCTTATGGGCGACACGGTGCGATCTATTCTTGCCTTCGACAAGCACATGCCTCCTGAGGTCCCTCGTGTGGCTCTCGTCGACACGTTCAAGGACGAAGCTGAAGAGGCTCTCGACGTTGCTAAGGCGCTAAGAGAGCGACTTCGTGGAATCAGGCTCGACACGCCAAAAGAGCGAGGTGGAGTAACTCCCGAGTTAGTTCACGAAATTCGAGCTAGGCTTGATCAAGCTGGACACAGCCACGTCGATATTTTCGTCAGTGGCGGAATTACACCTGAACGAATTCGAGAGTTTGTCGATGCTGGTGCGCCTGTTAGCGTGTTCGCAGTCGGGTATTACATCGCTGCTGCGAGTCCGATTTCGTTCACTGCCGACATCAAAGAGATCGACGGCAAAGCAATCGCCAAGCGTGGTCGGATCCCTGGTCTTTCGGTAAATCCTCGACTATCGCAGGTTTTTTAGGCTTTGAGCAGAATGCTTCTAGCTTGTTGGTTCAGTAACTCAGCGGCTGACTCTTGTCGCTAGCGCTCTTTTGAGCCAGTGAGTTCGAATCTCGCCACTGTCTGATGCTCAGGCAACACCTTCGCCCAATCAGCAAGTCGGTAACCGGCGATCCATACAATGCCTTTCGCAGAATCGATGATAGGAACCCGGTTTCTCCAGCGTTCAGGTACCGCCAAACCGACGAAGAAATCTTGCAGTTTGACGTGCGAATTCATCCCGAGAGGTTGAAAACGATCTCCATTGATTCGGTTGCGCAAGTTGAGATCGCTTGCGAGCAGATCGGGAGTCGCGTAAGTCACATACTGGTTTTTGTGATCGAGAATTAACGGCCGGTCTATCAGTTCGGCTCGCAGCGTTACACCTGAGTCAAGTTCAGTAGCACCGGGAGCATTTAGCTTCTGAAGCTCAATCGAACTTGGGTACGGGCAGTCGTCGTGATCATCAGAACGGAAACCGAACTCATTCTTATCGACGTAAAACTCAGTCGTGTTCGGCAGCCCGATCGATGTACCGCTCTTTCCTGATAGCAAGCTGATCATCTTCGAAACATGGGTCCGTTCAAGATTCAGAGCATGGCCGACTTGAAGTTCGTACGCCCGCATCAACATTCTTCCGACGAGGCTATTTGGAAGATTGGCAAGATCCTTGCGAGAGTAGCGACGTTTGTCGATTCGTGAGTTCGCAAGATTCTGTTCGACAACCCATTCGATGATGTTCAAATCGTCGGTTGAGTTTTTGGCGAGCCGAGCCAAAGATTGCGACGCTTTAGGGATGGCGGCGTTTAGCTGAGGCAGCACGTCGAGTCGGAGCTTATTGCGGGTGTAGTCGAGGCTCGCGTTCGACTCGTCGATTACGGGATTGATGCCAAGCCGTTGGCAGTATTCGATGCATTCCGTCCGAGGTGTATCGAGCATCGGGCGCAGAACATTTAGTTCAATATCGGAATTTGGAATTTTGAGGACAGAGTTGAACCGCATTCCTGAAACACCCCGTAATCCAGCGCCTCGGGCGGCGTGCTGCAATACGGTTTCTGCTTGATCGTCAAGCGTATGACCGGTGACGACTCTAAGTGCGCCATGTGAGTTCGCTACATCTACCAGTGCTAGATAGCGAGAAATTCTGGCCGCCGATTCGATCGAGATTTTTTGCTCTGCAGCGAACTGTGGAACATCTACTGATGTGGCGACAAACTCAACGTTCAGATTTTTCGCAATTAGCTGAGCAGATACCTGATTAGCGTCTGACGAATCCGTCCGAATCTGGTGATTTACGTGCGCTGCGACCAATGTCAGTCTACGTTGATCAGAAAGTTCAGTTAGACCAGCAAGCAAAGCACTGGAATCGGGACCACCTGAGAACGCTACGACCAATTTTGATCCGGGTTGAACACCGGTACGGTCAAGTCCATTGGCGAGGAGGTCGATAAATTTCGAGTTCGTAGACATTGGGTTCCGTCTACTGAACGACTTCGGCGACCTCAGTCACCCGTCGTACTTGAATGCTGTTGATTTTCGAACCGTCCATCTCGCCAATTTGCATGCGCAGGTTGCCGAAGCGAACACGGGTGCCGGGATCAGGAAGCTTTTGAGCCTGCTCAAGGAAGAAACCGGCGATGGTTTCGTAATCACCCTCGGGAATTTCTAATCCAAGCTCGTCGTTAGCTTCGCCGATCTCCAGACCGCCGTCGAGGACGAACATGTTTTCGTTGACCTTGACGAATCTACGGTCGGGCTTGTTACCTTCTTCACCGGTTCGTCCAACTATCTGTTCAACTAATCGTGACAAGGTGATTAATCCTGCGATGCCACCGAATTCGTCCACAACAAGTGAAATTTTGTGTCCTGATTCCTGCATCTCATCAAACAGGTCATCGAGCCGCTTGGTTTCCGGAACAAAGTTTGCCTGCCTAAGTAAATTGATTACCGAGAAATCCGGATCAAGCGATCCTTCCGATAGCGATGCCAACACGTCCTTGACCGAGAAAATACCAACTACGTCATCATGGTCTGTATCGAAAACTGGGAATCTTGTGTGCGGCGAAACTTGGTACATATTCATGAAATTCCGATACGTTGCATCAGCTCGAATCCAAATGATTTCAGGTCGAGGTGTCATTACGTCTCGAACTTCCATCTCTCCGAAACGGAAGATGTTTTCGAGCATTTCACCGGTGTTCTCTTCGACCGTGCCTTCGGCTTCGCCGAGGTCGATAAGTGTTCGTAGTTCACCAGAAGTGACGATTGGGCTTGAGAGGGAATCCTTGCCGCCGAGCAGTCGGATGATGCCGCGTGGTACAAGAGTGAATGCGAACACAACAGGCCATGTGATCGTCATCAAGATTAGGACGATTCGTGCTGTAATGAGCGACCATTTTTCGGGCGCAAGAATTGCTAGCGTCTTTGGAGTCAGCTCACCAACGATTACGATCGCTATTGTTGCGATCCCAGTGGCTACGACGGTCGAGAGCAGCGTTGCTTGCCCATTGTCTCCAATGGTCGAGATAGCCAACGTTGTTCCAACGGTTGCGACCATGATGTTGAACAGGTTTCCAACAAGCAAAATCGTTCCGAAGAACTTTTCATACTGCTGGTAGATTTTGACAACCAATTGCGCCCGCTTGTCGCCCTCTTCACCGCGATGCTCAATTCGGTATCGGCTCGCGCCTAATACGGCTGCCTCAGTAGCGCTAATAAATGCGCTGCCAAGCAGACCGATTACGATTATTACAATTGAAGTGGTCACTTGATTCCATGAGCGGCACCGTCAACAAGACAGCAAACCGCTCTTCATCAAGTTTAGCGGGCAATGACCACCAAAACGCAACTGGCAGAAAATTGCCAGTTACGCCTGAATTGATCTATCGACTCTGAGAGTAACCGCTAACACTGCCTAGTCAGCCACTGGAGCCTCGGCGGATTCGCCGTCCAGCGGAATACCGGCTTCACTGCGGCGAATCTTAAGTTCGATCTCATCTCGGATGTCAATATTGTCCTTCAGGAACTTGCGGGAAGCTTCTCGACCCTGACCAAGACGTGTATCACCATACGAGTAGAACGATCCGCTCTTAGTAATGACACCCTTTTCGTCGCCGAGATCGAGCAAACTACCTTCTTTGCTGATTCCTTCGTTGAACATAATCTCTATCTCAGCTTTGCGAAAAGGCGGAGCAACTTTGTTCTTCACGACACGTGCCCTAACGCGGTTACCCACGATGTCTTGGCCAACCTTGACGGCTTCAACCCGGCGTAGGTCGATACGAACCGAACTATAGAACTTGAGCGCACGACCACCAGGAGTTACCTCGGGGCTGCCGAAGACAACACCAACTTTTTCACGAAGCTGGTTGATGAAAATACAGACAGTATCTGTCTTGTGAATCATTCCAGTGAGTTTACGAAGAGCCTGCGACATTATTCGTGCTTGCAGACCAATCTGCATGTCACCCATATTGCCTTCAAGCTCAGCTAAAGGGACAAGAGCAGCGACACTGTCGATGACGATGATATCGAGAGCACCACTGCGAATCAGGTATTCGGTGATCTCTAGAGCCTGCTCAGCGGAGTCTGGCTGTGAAATGAGGAGTTTGTCGACATCGACACCAATCAAGCGTGCGTACGCTGGATCCATGGCGTGTTCTACGTCGATGAAAGCGGCTTGTCCGCCGGCAGCTTGAGCTTCAGCTACTGCTGCCATCGCAAGAGTTGTCTTACCGGCCGATTCGGCACCGAAGATCTCAATGATTCGACCACGAGGAAGCCCACCGACACCGAGTGCGAGATCGAGAGCGATCGATCCTGTAGATATAGTCTTGATGCCGTCGGATGCAGCAGATTCGCCCATGCGCATAACTGCACCACGGCCGAATGCTTTTTCGATCTGGGCAAGCGCTAGCTCGAGAGTTTTTTCTCTGTCGCCGCCTGATCCGTTAATTGAGACGGTTTTTGTTGCTTTCTTAACAGCCAACGTCGCTCTTCTTTCTGCGCTACCTAATGGCCGGACATGCAGTGCAATACGACCGCAATGTAAGGCAGATTAGCACAAGTGTTCTGAAACTTCAACATCTCTATGGCACAACGATAACGTGATCCCATAGAGACGTGTTGGTGTCGGGAAATACGGACTAGGAAGACTTCGTCTTAGCGAAGTCGATAAACGCCTGCGTGTGACGTCCGCGTACGCGTCCCGTTTCGTAAACGAGGCTGAGATCACGTTCAAGCGATAGACCGTCGATCCGTACAGCGGCAACTTTGTTTCCGTGGTTGAGAACAGCGTTGTTGGATACGAATCCAACGCCGAGGTTCTGTTCGACTGCTGCTACAACTGCCTGAGTGCTGCCAAGGATCATAGAAGCCTTGTGCTCAGGAAGCTCAATTCCAGCTTTCGAAAGCGACTGCACGACAGTTTGCCAAGTACCTGATCCACCTTCTCGTTCGATGATGTTCTCATCTCGAAGTTTGTCGATGGTGATCGATCGCTGGTCAGCGAATTTGTGGTTGGAAGATACAGCGAGTACGACTTCGTCCTTTGCCATGGCGATCGTCGAATATCCGACTGGAGACGATGGCATTCCAGAAAGACCCAAATCTGCCTGACGGTCGCCAAGTGTTCGAACTACCTGTGCCGAGTCAGCGACGAGTACTTCGACAGAAATACCGGTGTGAGCCTGAGTAAATTCGGAGACGAGCGCAGGAACGAGATATTCGGCTGGCGTCGAGCTTGCAACGATTCGAATTACTCCGGTTAGCGCTGATGGGTCGGGCCCAAATCGCGAGACCAGTGCATCGAAATCCGAAATTGTTCGAATAGCGAACTGGATCGACTCTCGACCGGCATCGGTAAGTAGTGCCCCTGCGCCACGACGTTCAAGTAGGCGAGTACCCAACTCTCGTTCAAGACGCTGGATTTGTCGACTTAGACCAGGTTGGCTCATACCAAGCCGGACTGCTGCTCTTGTGAAGCTTCCTGTCTCTGCGACAGCTTTGAGAGCTTCTAATTCTGCAATATTCATAGTTTGTGACTTCCGATAGCTGGATACCGGCTGTAAGACATAATCTCCGTACATGCGACCGGCACGTTAGCTGAAATTTAGCATTCGTGTCACTATTGGCCTTCTAATAATAACCCTGAATGGTGAAAATTTAGAGAAAAGTGACGAACATTCGCTAACACATAACCTCAAAATGAAGGAAAAAAGACTCAAATATTATCGAGTTCGAAGCGATGCAGCATTCAATCAGAAACCAGTACAAGCTGGTCATACCGAATACTCGACTAGTTAAGTCTATCGATTAACGAATTAATTTCCAGTACAAACACTGTATAAAAATTGAACTGCGGCTATGAAACGTTAGGACGGGCGCCTAGAGTTAGAGGGATCGCGATCTCAACGCCGTCTCTGAGGACTCCTACTACGATGTCATCGCCAGGAGCGGTATTGAGTGCCAGATAGCCGATCAAATTGTCCATTGAATCCATGCGAATGGAATTGATCGATACGATCACATCGCCGTCGTAGGTCGGCGGCGTATTGAATTGTGCAGCAGTCGAATCGCCTCTAATACCTGCTGAGTCAGCTGGTCCGTTTGTAGTCACGCTGTTTACGTATGCACCTACTACGTCGCCATCTAGCCCGGCATTTTCTCGGAGCACTAGATTAACTTCGCTGCCAGTGATTCCCATGAATGCGTACGTGTGTTCACCGAACTCTATTAGAGATGGAATTACCCGGCTTACGAGGTCGACAGGCACTGCGAATCCAACCCCGGAGCTTTGACGAGTTTCGCTTATGATCTGTGTGTTGACTCCGATCACTGCACCGTCTTTGTCGAGCAGTGGTCCACCGGAGTTCCCTGGGTTTATCGAAGCATCAGTTTGAATTACTGCTGGAATGCTGTAGCGCGAGAAGCCACTTTCGAGCGTCCTGGTAACTGCACTGACAATTCCAGTCGTCATCGTGAATTCTTCGCCGAAGGGGTTGCCTAGGGCAATAGCAGTTTCACCGGGGCGAAGATCGGATGATGTACCGATCTTTATGGGGATCAAATCATACTCGGAATCGACGTCAATGAGCTTGATTACTGCTAAGTCGGCAGCGGGATCGAACGCCACAACGTCTGCTCGATATTCACGCCCGTTGAAGAATTTGACGGTTACAAGATTTGCACCTTGAATCACGTGATAGTTGGTGACGATATGACCATCTTCATCCCACACGAATCCTGAACCTGAACCGACTCCCTGAACGCTGGTAGTAACGATGAAAACGACTGACTGAACAGTGTCTTCATAGAGATTTGCTAGGTGATCTTCCTGCGCAGTGACAATTTCAGCAGGGGTCAGTTGAACTACTTCGGGTGCCGGTTCCGAAACTTCAGGAATCGCATCGCCGATCGAAGTGTCGTCTGGGCCACTGTCGAATGCTGCCTGAATCGGCTCGGTAGAGGAGTTGGCTGATTCGGTTGAGGATACTTCAGTGGCAGAACCGGTAGATTCTGTCGATGTCGGAATCACCGTGCTCGATGCGCCGTTGGATACCTGTTGGGTGCTTGCCTCTATTGCAGCAATTAAATTTTCTGCAGGTTCAACTGAACTCGAGCAGGCGACAGCTGCCACCAATGTGAGGGAGATGAGTCCACCAGCAAACAGTTTTTTGAGATTGTTCAACGTGTTCATGATTATTTTTATGCTCCGCCTAACCAAACGGTTAGCGTTGAATCACCTCGGGCCGTAAGGCCGCCCAGATCGCCAGATGGGATGTAGAAATTAGTTGACGTTAAGCTTACGAGGTGAATGTGAAGTAACTTTGTGGGTCGAAATGAATCCGATCAGAGGATTCGGTGTATCGAGAACGAAAATAGCCTTTCCAAGGTTGGTCAGGTACCTATTTTTGCCAACCAGACGCAATGGGCAGGCGTCGATCTTTACCGAATGCCAATCCAGTAATTTTCGGGCCAGGAGGTGACTGACGTCTTTTGTATTCGTTGATGTCGATCAAGCGAATGATTCTGCGAATGACAGCTTCGCTTGCGCCGTCTTTACCGAGAGTCTGCTCGTTTTGAATAATCAGATCGGGCGACATTCGTTCTTCGATATACATGTGGATCACCCGGTCGAGTTGATCGTAGGGCGGAAGCGAATCTTCATCGAGCTGGTCAGGACGAAGTTCGGCGCTGGGCGGTTTTTCGATGATCGCAACAGGAATAGGCGATCCTGGCCCTTGTTTATTCCGGTGTTCGCAAAGTTCGTAGACAAGAGTCTTCGAAACGTCTTTGATCACAGCGTAGGCTCCTGCCATATCGCCATAAAGAGTCGCATATCCGGTTGCCATTTCAGACTTATTTCCGGTGGTGAGAATCAGCCATCCAAACTTGTTGGCGATCGACATCATCAGGTTGCCGCGTACTCGAGACTGCGTGTTCTCTTCCGATAACCCCGGCTCTGTGCCTTGGAATACTTCGCTAAGCATCACTTCAAATGCTGAGTGTCCAGGTTCGATAGGAATCTTCCAGAGTTCGACACCAAGACGAGAGCAAAGATCCTCTGCGTCGGTGATGCTGCCCGGTGATGAATATCTAGATGGCAGCGCTACCCCGACGACGTTCTCTGCGCCTATTGCATCTACCGCTATGGCAGTAACGATTGCTGAGTCGATTCCACCGGAAACTGCAATCGCAACCTTTTTGAAACCAGTCTTTTTTAGATAATCACGAGTGCCGAGAACAAGTGCTCGGTACACAGCGTCATGTCGCTTTAGTCGGTGTATCGAAAGGTCTTGTAGCTTGGGTCGATTCGTTGAGGAGCCAATCGTTATGTCTATCGCAGAAGGCTGCCCAATCGCGTCAAGTTCCTCTTGAGATATAGCGAACGCCTGATGCTGAAGACGGGAACTCTCAATTGAGGCAGCATTGATATCTGCAACCAGCAACGATTCCTTGAACCGAGGCGAGGTTCCGAGAAGTCCACCGTCGGGCCCTGCGAGCATGCTGCCGCCGTCAAACACTAGCTCGTCCTGACCACCGACCTGGTTTGTGTACAGCGTGTACACACGATTTCGTCGCGAGAGATCGGTAACGATGTCGACTCTGTCGCCCTGTTTGCCAGATTCATAAGGCGACGAGTTCAGGTTGATGATTATCTGAGCACCGTTCGCACACTGGACTTCTGAAGGACCGACTTTCTTCCAGATGTCTTCACAAATATTGAAGCCGACCTTGATGCCATTAATCGAAAGAACCGGACATTCAGATCCGGGGGTGAAGTAGCGGCGCTCATCGAACACACCGTAGTTGGGGAGGTGAATTTTTCGATAGGTCGTTACGACTTTACGATTGTGAAGCACTGCCGCCGCGTTGAAGAGCTTCGTACCAGTCGGAGTCTCTTCTGAGTCAACGAATCCGACCATCGCAACTATGTCGCCAACTGACGCTGCAATTCGATTCAGCGCGGCTTTATTGGCAGCAATGAAGTTGTCGTAGAGCACAAGGTCTTCAGGTGGGTAACCCGTGATCGCAAGTTCAGGGAAGGCGACTAAATCGGCGCCTTGATCCTGAGCGAGGCCGATCCACTTTTCGATCAGCATCGCATTCCCGTCGATATCGCCGACGGTCGTATTAATCTGGGCGGCCGCAACTCGAAGAGTTCCGTTCGAACCCGAACTGCCGTTATCGGAAGTCATAACGATTCGATTCTACTGCGTTGATAGTCGTTGCTACCAGATAGCGCCATGATCGGAGGTCGCGCATAGCCGCTCACGGTAGGCAATCTCGATGCACCAGTAAGGAATATGTCGATCTGACGAGCAGCCCGACGTCCGCTGGCGATAGCGTGAACTACCAGCGATTGACCTCGCTGCATGTCTCCGCAAGCAAATACTTTTTCAAGGTTTGTTTGCAATTTACCGTTCGCCGCAACATTGCCACGAGCATCGTAATCAACGCCAAGTGCGTCGAGTAGACCATCGTGTTGCGGGTGGAGGAAGCCCATCGCGAGGAACACAGCCTCTGCTTCGATATTGAACTCGCTACCAGCGATTTCGTTCATGTTGAAGCGACCGGTCTCTTCGTCTTTGACCCACTCGACCCGAGCGCACTCAAGTCGTTTCAGATTTCCGTCATCATCGCCGACGAATCGCTTCGTCAGAACGTTGTAATCACGGTCTCCACCTTCTTCGTGCGCACTTGATGTGCGGAAGATGGTCGGCCATTGTGGCCACGGGTTTTCTTCGATTCGAGTCTCGGATGGACGAGGCATGATCTCCATTTGGATGATGTTTGCCGCACCTTGTCGGTGCGATGTGCCAAGACAGTCGGCACCAGTGTCACCACCACCGATGATTACGACGTTCTTGTCGCGTACGTTGATAGTTTCTTCAGGTGAAAATTCTTGTCCCTTGATCTTTCGGTTCTGCTGGGTAAGAAGCTCCATGGCGTAATGAACGCCTTTGAGTTCTCGACCTTCGACCGGAAGATCTCTTGGGACAGTGGAACCACCGGAAAGGCAAATAGCGTCGAACTTTTCGAGAAGGTCGTCGTGCGTTATGTCGACACCTACGTCGGTGCTGACACGGAACTTCACGCCTTCGCCTCGAAGCTGGTTCACCCGACGGTCAATGACTTCTTTTTCGAGTTTGAACTCAGGAATGCCAAGAGCCAAAAGACCACCGATGTACTCGTTGCGCTCGTAGACAGTGACAGTGTGACCGGCACGTGCAAGTTGCTGTGCCGCGGCAAGACCTGCTGGTCCCGATCCGACAACGGCAACTTTCTTTCCGGTTTTGTTGGCGGCAGGTTCAGGTTTGATCCAACCTTCGTTCCAACCACGTTCAACGATCTGCTTTTCGATCATCTCGATGGTCACTGGGTCGGAGTTCACGGAGAGTGTGCATGATGCCTCACATGGAGCAGGGCAGATGCGACCGGTGAATTCAGGGAAGTTGTTCGTAGCGTGCAGACGCTCAATCGCTTCTTCCCAATTGCCGTGATATACCAAGTCGTTGAAATCAGGAATCAAGTTTCCTAGAGGGCAACCACTGTTACAGAACGGCACGCCACAATCCATACAGCGGCTTGCCTGTTTGCGTGCGTCTGACTCGTCCCATTTCAGATAGACCTCTTGCCAGTCGCCAGTACGTTCTTTTGGGTCACGTCGTGACGGAGTGCGACGGGCGGCTTCCATGAATCCAGTTACTTTACCCACGGCTACCAACCCCTTCCATTGCGTCAGTTGTTTCAGACGAGGCTGCGCGGCCACGGAGAACTCGTGCATAGTCTCGTGGGAATACTTTCTTGAATTTCGTTATCGAGGTCGACCAGTCGGAGAGCAGTTCTGCTCCGAGCTTACTGCCGGTATACGTGACGTGGTTTTCGATCATCTCTTTAAGTTCAGCGTCGTCGTCTGAACCCGGTACAACGTCAATCAGATCAGCGATAGCGTCGTTGAAGTGAGTACTGAACGACCCGTCTTCGTCGATCATGTACGCCACACCACCACTCATACCTGCACCGAAGTTACGGCCAGCAGGTCCGAGAATGGCAACTCGACCACCAGTCATGTACTCACAACCGTGATCGCCAATGCCTTCAACAACGGCAGTAGCTGCCGAGTTTCGGACAGCGAATCGCTCTCCGGCGAGTCCGTTTACATATGCCTCACCACCAGTCGAGCCGTAAAGCGCAACGTTACCGATGATGATGTTGTCTTTGGCTTCGTAGGAACTGTTCGCCGGTGGAGTGATAATTAATCGTCCGCCAGATAGTCCCTTACCGAAGTAGTCATTCGAATCGCCTTCGATCTTGAACGTGACGCCCTTCACAAGCCATGCGCCAAAGCTCTGACCTGCAGAACCCTGGAACGTGAACTTGATAGAACCATCAGGCAATCCTGCTTCACCAGTCTTCTTTGCGATGACACCACTCAAAGTAGCGCCAACCGTTCGGTTGATGTTGGAGACAGGGAGAGTTGCCGAAACTTCGTTTCCGTAGTCGATCGCTGGTCGAGCGAGTTCGATAAGTTCGTTATCGAGTGCTTCGTCCAGACCGTGATCCTGCAAAATCTGCTGGTACGGGTGATCCTGTGGTAGAACCTCAGGCTTCATCAGAATTGGTGAAAGATCGAGTGTCTTCGCCTTCCAATGGTCGATGTCAGTGCGAGCCTTTAGTTTGTCGACTCGACCAATCATTTCGTTGACCGTTCGGAAGCCGAGTTTCGCCATTAGTTCGCGCAGGCCTTCGGCGAGGAACATGAAGTAGTTCACAACGGCGTCTGGAGTGCCAGAGAACTTCTTGCGAAGCTCTGGATCCTGAGTCGCAACACCAACTGAACAGGTGTTGAGGTGGCACTTGCGCAACATTATGCAACCCATCGAAATGAGAGCTCCTGTTGCAATGCCCCATTCTTCGGCGCCCAATAGGGCAGCGACTAGAACGTCGAGGGACGTCTTCATCTGGCCGTCAGTCTGAACAACGATTCGATCACGAAGACCGTTAGCAACCAGAACCTGCTGAGTTTCAGCAAGACCAAGTTCCCAAGGCAATCCCGCGTGGCGAATCGAGCTTAGAGGAGATGCGCCAGTACCACCGGAATCGCCTGAGATAAGAACAACGTCGCCCTTACCTTTAGCTACACCGGCAGCAATGATCCCAACACCAGCCACCGAAACGAGTTTCACGTGGACTCGGGCGCTGGGATTAACGCTCTTGAGGTCGTGGATCAGCTGGGCCAGATCCTCAATCGAGTAAATGTCATGGTGCGGTGGAGGTGATATTAGCTCCACTCCGGGGGTTGTCTTCCTTATATAGGCGATGTAATCCGAAATCTTCCGACCCGGAATTTCTCCACCTTCACCAGGCTTCGCTCCCTGGGCCATCTTGATCTGAAGATCCTTGGCGTTTGTCAGGTAGTTCGTTGTTACACCGAATCGACCTGAAGCAACCTGCTTCACTGCACTTGAACGGTCGTCGCCGTTGTCGTCCAGTACGAAACGCTCCGGGTCTTCACCACCTTCACCAGTGTTCGAACGAGCACCGATACGGTTGGTTGCAATGGCAAGAGTTTCGTGAGCCTCTCGACTGATCGAGCCAAGTGAAATTGCTCCGGTTGCGAAACGCTCGGCAATTACCGAAGCTGGTTCCACTTCGTCGAGAGGGATCTCATCTCCGAAGATAGGTTCCAGCATGTTTCTGATCGTGATGTGTTCGTTGCCTTCGTCGTTAGACGCCGACTCGAATTGCCTGAACGTATCGGAATCGTTACGCGTTACGGCGTCTTGCAAGAGAGAGATCGTGTCGGGATTCCACATGTGGCGTTCGCCGGTTGATCGCCAAAGGTAGAGACCACCGAGATCGAGCTTGAGGTTCGACGGAATGTTGTCCGGCGAGTAGGCCAGAGAGTGGTTGGCGAGTATGTCGAGAGCGATTTCGCTTGTGCCTATTCCGCTGATGCGTGAAACGGTCGAAGTGAAGTACTCAGCGACAAGTTCCTTCGATAGGCCTAGTGCCTCGAATACCTGTGCACCGATGTAGCCCTGAAGGGTAGAAATACCCATCTTGGCCATCGTCTTCACAACGCCTTCTTCAATAGCTTCTCGGAAGTTTTCTTCTGCTATGTCCTGCGATGGAATCTTTTCTTCAGCAGTTGGGCGCAGTCGAAGACCGACGATGGTTTCGAACGCCAAATACGGGTTGATCGCTGAAGCGCCGTAGCCGAAGAGTGTTGCGAAGTGATGTACTTCCCGCGGCTCACCAGACTCAACAATGATGTCGGCCTGTGCACGGTTGCGCTCTCGGATCAAGTGATGATGTACCGCACCTGTTGCGAGAAGCGACGGTACGTAAGAATTTTCGCTATCGACGCTGCGGTCAGACAGGATCAACAGTGTGTAACCGTCTTCGATTGCCTGAGTTGCTTCTTCACGGATTCTAACGAGTGCAGCATCGAGCGCCTCTGCTCCACCTGAAACAGGGAAGAGAGTCGAGATCGTCTTCGCTTTCACACCGGGAACGGTCGAAGCCTTGATCTTTGCTAGTTCAGAGTTCCTTAGAACCGGGTGATCGATACGAAGCATGCGACAGTGCGCAGCAGTTGTTTCGAAGATGTTTGGACGTCGTCCAGCAGGCACAGCGCGCTGAGTAATTAGCTTTTCGCGAATAGCATCGAGCGGTGGGTTGGAAACCTGTGCGAACGCCTGCTTGAAGTAAGCGAACATGTTTTGAGGCTTGTCGGAAAGGACTGCCAACGGCGAGTCGTTACCCATCGATCCCTGAGGCTGGTGACCTGTTATCGCCATTGGGCGAACGAGCATATGAAGGTCTTCACGTGAGTAGCCGAAAGCCATCTGACGGCTAACGAGAGTGTCGACATCTGGCTCGGGAACATTTTCTGCATCGGGAAGAGTTTCAATGGTCGCTCGATTTTCTTCGAGCCACTCACCGTAAGGATTCTCAGAGGCGATGCGTTGTGCAACCTCATCAGGCTCAACGATTCGCTGCTCGTCGAAGTCGATCAGGAACATACGTCCCGGCTCGAGACGCGAGCGGTACTTGATGCGGTCAGGGTCGATGTTCAACACACCGGTTTCCGAAGCCATCACCAAGAGATCGTCTTTAGTTACCCAGTAACGGAAAGGGCGGAGACCATTTCGGTCGAGCACTGCGCCAACCGCGTCACCATCGGTGAACACGATCATTGCCGGACCGTCCCAAGGCTCCATAACGTTGCCGTGGAATTCGTAGAAATCCTTAACGTTCTGCGGCATCGATTCGTGGCCGTGCCATGCGGCAGGCATCATCATTGCAGCAGTGTGCTCAACAGATCGACCGGTCATTCGCAGCAGTTCGAACACGTTGTCGAGTGAAGCGGTATCGGACGGGTCATCAGATTCACATATGGGTGTGAGCTGGTCGATGTTGTCGCCAAACAAAGGCGACTTGATGCTGCGCTCACGAGCCTGCATCCAGTTTCGGTTACCACGAACAGTGTTGATCTCACCGTTGTGAGCAAGCATTCGGTAAGGGTGAGCAAGTTTCCATGAACCAAGAGTGTTGGTTGAGAAACGCGAGTGAACCAGACCGAACGCACTGACCATGCTTTCGTTGGCAAGGTCAAGGTAGAACTTGCCAAGCTGGTCGACGAGCAGCATGCCTTTGTAGATCAGTGTGCGAGACGACCATGAGCTGACGTAGAACTCTCGACGGAGAGTCTGCTTTGTCTTTGGATCGGATTCGCCATCGACGAAGTTCTTCTCTGTCGTCTTTCGAGCGAGATATAGAACTCGTTCGAGGTCGTCGCCCTCAACACCCTCGGGTGCAGATACAAATAACTGAGCAATCTTCGGCATGATTGCGCGTGATGTAATACCGATAACGCTGGGGTCGGTTGGAACTTCTCGCCAACCAAGAATCGCCATGCCGTTCCCGGTAGCGGATGATTCGAGTGATGCACGTGCTGCTGCATTCAGTTCGTCATCTACCGGCAGGAAGCACATCGCTACACCGAATCGACGTGCGGCAGGGAGTTCAAAACCTTCTTGCGCCGCAACTTCGCGCATGAACGCGTCGGGCATTTGGATCGTGATACCTGCGCCGTCACCCGTTAAAGGGTCGGCACCGGCAGCTCCTCGATGGCCGAGATTAACCAGCACTTCGAGTGCCTGATCGATAATCCCGTGAGACTGCACTCCAGTAATGTTGGCAACCATGCCGACACCACAGGCGTCTCGTTCCAGTTCTGGAACGTACAGTCCATTTTCAGCAATGTCAGAAAAATCTGGCAGCTTGAAATCTGGCTGTGCTTCACCCAGATGCGATTCAAAATTATTACGGACTTCGGTCATGTTTCTCCTAGTACGAAGATCAAATGGTATTGAGATAGACAGCTGGCTTACAGGTGTCGGTATCTCTCCAGTTCGTAATCGGTAACTGTATTGCTGAACTCCTGCCATTCGAGCCGCTTGTTAGCGAGGAAGTTCGACGTTACGGTCGAGCCCAGTGCTTTTTCGAGCAACTCGCTCTTCTCCGCAAGACGAATCGCTTCATCAAGCGTTCGAGGCAGGCGTACCACACCGCGTTCGTTCAGCTCAGAATCCGACATTTGGAAAATGTCGTTGTCGAGTGGCTCAGGTAGTGGCAGTTTGTTTTCGATGCCATCAAGGCCTGCAGCAAGCAGAACCGAGAATAGTAAATAAGGGTTAGCCGCTGCATCGGGAGCGCGGTATTCCAGGCGAATGCTCTCCTCACGACCCGGTCGGTAACTTGGGATACGAATGAGATCGCCAAAGTTTCCAGAGGTCCACGAAGCAAAAATCGGCGCTTCCAGACCTGGTAGAAGACGCTTGTAGGAATTGACCCACTGGTTGGTTACAACGCAGATGTCGGCAGCATGACGCATGAGTCCGGCGATGAAGTGTCGACCCGTCTCAGACAGGTTCATTTCGTCATCAGCACTAAAGAACGCATTTTCGTCGCCATTGAACAGCGACATGTGTGTGTGCATTCCCGATCCGTGGCGATCGCCAAATGGTCGAGGCATGAATGTGGCAAGAGCACCGGCGGGAGCAGCAAGTTCTTTTACAATCACCTTGAAAGTAATAATCGAATCGGCCATCGTCAAAGCGTTCGTGTGACGAAGATCAATCTCGTGCTGCCCAACTCCAACTTCGTGATGGCTGTGCTTCACGGGGATGCCCATTTTTTCAAGGGTCAGAACAGTGTCCCGGCGTAGATCTGCGCCGGGACCATCGACAGAAGTCTGGTCAAAGTAACCGCTGCGATCGTTTCGGGCAGGTTCGTCTGGCTCGCCAGTGTCGTAGTAATACTCGATCTCTGGCGCTACATAAAAGGTGAATCCCATGTCTGCTGCCCTGACAAGGTTGCGGCGGAGAACTTGCCTTCCGTCGGCAACCGATGGCTCTCCGAGGGGTGTTTCGATATCACAGAACATCCGAGCAACGGCGTCGATGCTCGGTCGCCAAGGTAACACTTGGAACGTTGATGGGTCGGGCATGGCTACCATGTCCGACTCGTCGGCTCGAGTTAATCCTTCGATAGAAGCACCATCGAAGCTAGCGCCGTTTTGCATCACGCCTTCGAGTTCATCGATTGTTATTGCGAAGCCCTTGAGCGTTCCCAAAATATCGGTGAACCACAGACGAATGAACTTTACGCCGTGCTCGCGCGCCGACATCAAGACGTACTTGACCGCCTCTTGATCGGGTTTCTTCGGGCTGTTTTCGGGTGTCTGTGTCATGAAGTGGCTAAAGCATTTTGGAAGCGGTAAGAACCGTTCCAAATTCCGGTTGTTTTAAATTTGACCGAAGATTGAGTATTGAAAAATGTCGCTGTCTTGTCAATTCAGTCATGTGCGTTGGAAGGAATCTAATGGCATTCCTAATTGATCTACTAAAAACTCGGAGTACTTATATTGCTCCCGTAAGCGCACGATACACGCGCGTTCTGTTAACTATTTGTTTTAACTATTTGTTTCAATTTGAAACATTTGCAGTGAGGAAGAATTTTACGTTGATTTCTAACCCAGCCTGAAAACTAGCTGGCTCTCCCCGGTGGTCGGAAGCGATATCCAACGTTCCACTGTGTTTCGATGAAGTGATTCGACATATCATCGATCTTGCTGCGTAGTCTTCTGATATGGACATCGACTGTGCGGGTTCCGCCGAAGTAGTCGTACTCCCAAACGCTTCGCAGCAACGATTCTCGACTGAACACCCGGCCTGGGTTCGAAGCCAGATATTTCAGCAATTCGTATTCCTTGTATGTTAAGTCGACCTTGCGACCCTTGAGAACGACTTCGTATCGGTCGCAATCGATAACCAAATCGCCATGAATAATCATGTTGGCTACTTCAGTCGGCGCGGTTTTCGACATTGCGATACTCAGACGAAGCAAAATCTCTTCGGAAGTGCATGGAAGAAAGCAGACTTCGATTTCTTCGCGTGCGGCATTAATGCCCTCAAAACCAACCACCTGAAGTACGGCAACCACCGGAACACCGGCATCAGCTGCGGCATGAACGATGCCTGCAGGGCCCGCTAGACCGGTGCCTGCACCCCACACAAGGGCGCCTTCAACACTGGATGCCAGCTCATCTTTGCTCGTATCAGCCGTGAACTTCACGAGTTTTAGCGAGGGATCGAGCGCACCGAGTCCTGCCGCAAGGCGTTCAGACTCTGAATCAGCAAACCCGAGAAGGGCGATGGAACTCACTAAATTGCACCCGGTTTCACTAGCATGCCCGTTGAGGCTCTGCGCTGTTTTAGCTTGCGCACGCGCGTGTCATTGTTATATTTGACGTCACAGCCTGCGATGGCGAAGCAATCAAGAGTATTCGTTTGTGGTGATTTTCACAACCTTTGAATACGAATGGCGCGCTATCTTGCCATTATTCGTTAAAAGGCGTTAATTCTCGTTGACTTGCCCGGGTAGCCGTTCGTATACTTACTCTTCGTGGCCTGATCAATATCGGTTGGGCTCACCTTCTTGTGACCTTTTTTCTGGACGATAATTTGCCCACGATTAATCAATTAGTGCGGAACCCACGTAAGCAGAAGCGGCGTAAGTCTATGACTCCTGCATTGCGAGTCGTATTTAACTCATTCTCGAGTCAGCCGATAAACATGAAAAAGGGAAGCCCGCAAAAGCGCGGTGTTTGCCTTCAGGTTCGAACTGTTACACCGAAGAAGCCTAACTCGGCTCTTCGTAAGGTAGCTCGAGTCCGGTTGAGCAACGGGATGGAAGTAACTGCTTACATCCCGGGCGAAGGTCACAACCTGCAGGAACACTCAGTTGTCCTTATTAGGGGCGGCAAGGTTCCTGACCTGCCGGGTGTGCGTTACCACATTGTTCGTGGAACGCTCGACACATCGGGTGTTGAAGGTCGAATGCAAGGTCGTAGTAAGTACGGCACGTCAAAGAGCTAGATACTAAAAATCTCTGACAAAAACGACCGCCTGTCTGGTAAAACGGTAGGCGGCTTAGTTTGTCAGGGACATTATTTGAACAAACTCGAATAACGAGAAATACGAAGGTAAATACATGGCACGCAGGCGGCGCGCTCAGCGCAGGCAAATAGCTCCGGACCCCCTTTACGGGAGTGTGGAGCTCACCCGATTCATCAATCGTTTAATGATTGGTGGAAAGAAATCGGTTGCTCAGCGGGCAATGTACGGAGCCCTTGAGAAACTTGAAAAAGAAACCGACAGGCCTGCCCTGGAAGTTTTTGACCAGGCAGTACGCAACGCAATGCCTGCACTGGAAGTGAAACCTCGCCGTGTTGGTGGTGCTACTTACCAGGTGCCGGTTGAAGTGCGACCCGAACGTCGGGGTGCACTAGCGCAGCGATGGCTGATCACAGCTGCGCGACAGCGTTCGGGTAGTCCTATAGCTGAACGGCTATATACAGAACTACTTGAGGCTTCCCGAGGTGGTGGAACCGCCGTAAGGAAGCGTGAAGACCTACACAGAATGGCCGAAGCCAACAGGGCGTTCGTACATTACCGCTGGTAGGACCCGGCACAATTTAATCAGCCGCAAAGCCGCTCCGATGAAACTCTCACGGGGACGGAACGGATGGCAACTTCAGAGATGACAACTACATCTGCAAAAAAAATCGACCTGAAAAAGGTTCGAAATATAGGCTTCATCGCCCACATCGATGCTGGTAAGACCACTGTGACAGAGCGCGTGCTCTTCTTCACTGGTGAGACTTACAAGATCGGTAACATCGATGACGGCACGACGGTTATGGACTTCATGTCGCTTGAACGCGAACGTGGAATCACGATCGGTTCAGCTGCTACCAACGCCCAGTGGGATGGCCATCAGGTCAACATTATCGACACCCCGGGTCACGTTGACTTCACAGCTGAAGTAGAGCGTTCGCTCCGTGTGCTCGACGGCGGTGTAGTTGTGCTCGAATCTGTTTCGGGTGTGCAGCCTCAGTCTGAAACTGTTTGGCGCCAGGCCGATACATACAAAGTTCCTCGCATGATCTTCGTCAACAAGATGGATCGGCTCGGAGCAGATTTCAATTACGCAGTGAAGACAGTCCATGAGCGACTCGGCGCAAACGCCGTTCCGATCCAAATTCCGATGGGCGCTGAATCAGGATTCGTTGGTCTGGTCGACCTTGTTGGTCAGAAGGCTTACTACTACGAAGAGGCGGAGGCTACAGAGCACACGCTCATCGATATTCCTGCTGAGTACGCCGAAGCAGCCGGAGCAGCACGTCAGCACCTCATTGAAAAGGTTGCTGAAACTGATGATGTTCTCATGGAGAAGTTCCTCGAAGAAGCGGAAATCTCAAATGACGAGCTCAAGGCTGCACTCCGCAGGGCAACAATCGCTCTCAAGATCTTCCCGGTATGTGTAGGTTCAGCACTAAAGCACCGTGGTATACATCCGCTGCTCGACGCTGTAATCAACTACCTTCCTTCTCCGCTCGACGTGGATGCAATCAAGGGTGTTGACCCTAACGACGATTCAATTGAGCTCACACGACAGCCTTCCGTCGACGATCCTATGTCTGCCTTGGCGTTCAAGGTTGTAACTGACCCCCACGTTGGTCGGCTGGTATACCTTCGGGTCTACTCTGGAATTCTTGAGTCGGGCGTCAACATCTATAACTCGAGCACTCGTTCCAAAGAGCGAATTGGCCGACTTATGGTCATGCATGCTGACTCTCGTGAAGAGAAGAAGTTCGCTGGGCCTGGTGAAATCGTTGCAGCGATCGGTCTTAAGGACACGGTCACCGGTCAGACTCTCTGCGCACAGGATGCACAGATTTCGCTAGAGCAAATTTCGTTCCCAGAACCAGTTCTTTCTGTTGCGGTTGAGCCTAAAACTCGAACCGACCAAGAAAAGATGTCGACCGCGTTGGTTCGACTTGCCGATGAAGACCCTACCCTTGTCGTTTCAAGCGATGAAGAGAGTGGTCAGGTCATACTTGCTGGAATGGGTGAACTTCACCTCGACGTAATCGTTGAACGAATGCGTCGAGAATTCAACGTAGATGCCACGGTTGGCGCTCCTCGAGTTGCCTACCGTGAGACCGTTACCGTGGCTGCAACAGCCCAGGGTAAATTGGTCAAGCAGACTGGTGGTCACGGACAGTACGGTGACTGCACACTTCGACTTGAGCCCCTTGAACCGGGTACAGGGTTGTTGTTTGAATCTGAAATTACTGGTTCGACTCTACCTCGTGAGTACTTCAGGCCAATCGAACAAGGCTTCCGTGAAGCTGCCCGTGCAGGCGTGATAGCTGGATATCCAGTAGTCGATATGAAGGCTGTATTGGTAGACGGTTCTCACCACGACGTTGACTCTTCTGAAATGGCTTTCAAAGTGGCTGCCTCTATGGCATTCAAGTCCGCAATGGCAAAGGGCAAACCTGCTCTTCTTGAGCCGATTATGAAGATCGAAGTTATTACTCCATCTGAATACCTTGGTGATGTACTTGGAGACTTGAACTCCAGGCGTTCTCAGGTTCAGAACATGGAAGTCCGTGGGCTTACGCAGGTAATCCATGCGTTTATCCCGCTAGCGGAAACCTTCCAGTACGCCACGCATGTTCGTTCGCTAACTACCGGTCGTGCCAGCTTCTCTATGGAGTTGGATCACTACTCGGCGGTACCGAAGAACGTTGCAGAGAAAGTGTCAGGAAATTAGAGAATGCCAGGACAGAAAATACGAATCGTCCTAAAAGCGTTCGATCACCGAGTATTGGACATCTCGGCTCAGCAGATTATGGAAACTGCCGAGCGAACAGGTGCCCAAACGGCCGGACCGGTCCCTTTGCCAACAGCAAAGCGCCGATTCACTGTGATTCGAGGGCCTCACGTACACAAGGACTCCCGTGAGTACTTTGAGCTTCGTGTGCACAAGCGTCTTATCGACATCTTGGAGCCTAGCTCAAAGACGATCGATTCGCTAACACGACTCAATGTCCCCGCTGGCGTCGATATCGCTATCAAGCTCTAGAGCCAAATAGTAAAACGGTAAGCAAGTAAACGAAAATGACTATCGCTGGACTTCTCGGTCGCAAGATCGGAATGACAACCTACTACCACGATGACGGAACTGCAGAGTCAGTTACGGCAGTCGAGGTCGGACCGTGTGTCGTCACTCAGGTGAAGACACACGCTCGTGACGGCTATGAAGCCGTACAAATCGGATTCCTTCCCGCACGCAAGCTGAATCAGGCAGAAGCCGGGCACCAAGCTCGGTCAGGAGGAAAGTTTTCACACCTACAAGAATTTAACGTGGATGACCTCGCTGAGTTCGAAGTTGGTCAGGAACTGAAAGCCGACATATTTGAAATTGGAGAGACGATCAAGGTGATCGGCACTTCTAAGGGCAAGGGTTTCTCCGGTGTTGTACGCCGGTGGAACTTTGCTGGAGGTCCTAAGACGCACGGTCAAACCTCCCGACACCGTTCATCGGGTTCAATCGGTGCAGGTACATCGCCTGGACGTGTATGGCCTGGACAAAAAATGGCTGGGCATTATGGCGTCGACACGAAAACAGTAAAAGGCCTTCGGGTTGTAGCTGCTGATGTCGAGAAGAACGTGGTTTTAGTTCGAGGATCAATTCCTGGTGCTAAAAACGGAATCGTTCGAATCGAGAGGCAGGGCAAATAATGGATCTGCAAGTACAAGACAACAAAGGCAAAGTCGTCGGATCTGTCGCTGCAAGCGATAAGGTATGGCGAGCCGAGAGCAACGACGCTCTCCTGCATCAGGTCGTAATAGCCCAGCAGGCGAACAGGCGTCGCGGAACTCAAGACACTCAGCAACGGAATCAAGTAACTGGCTCCACGAGGAAGATTCGTCCGCAGAAGGGGACTGGTCAGGCTCGTCAAGGCAGTCGCAAATCTCCACTCCTCAAGGGTGGTGGTGTAGCTCACGGGCCGCACCCACGAAGCTACCGACAGCGCCTTCCTAAGAAGATGCGTCGTCAGGCACTTCGGGTTGCTCTATCTGAGAAAATCAGAGACGAGGCCTTGATAATCCTCGACTCATTGATCCTTACTACTCCTAAGAGCAGTGTGATCAAAGACATGGTCAATGCCTTTGAGTTGAAGGGTCGGACGCTTATTGTTATCGGTTCCACTGACCAGAACGTGGTCAAGTCGGTTAACAACATTCCAGGCGTTGAAGTGCAGGCAGCAGCTCTGATGAATCCGTTGGATACAGTTAGTACCCCTAACCTAATCATTACTCAGGAAGCTCTGGCGGCTATCGATAGTCTCTTGGGCGAAGCCGGAGGCAAGGAATAATGTCCCTCGCCAAAGTATTACGACGTCCGATCATCACTGAGAAGAGCACTCTTCTCGGCGAAATGGGTCGTTACGTATTTGAAGTAGATTCAGGCGCAAGTAAGCACGACATTGCTAAAGCAGTTGAATGGGCATTCGATGTCAAGGTAATCAAGGTCAACACTTTGACTGTGCCTGGCAAAGTAAAGCGATACGGTCGACGACCGTCGAAGCAGCCCGACTGGAAGAAAGCAATAGTGTTATTGCAGGCCGGCGATACCATTCAGCTGTTCGAGGGAGCATAGAAAATGGGACTTAAGGAATATAAGCCCACGTCTCCTGGTCGTCGCGATACGGTAGCTGACGACTATAAGGACATCACGAGGAGCAAGCCTGAAAAGTCGTTGCTCGGAATTATCAAAAAGACTGGTGGGCGAAACAACCGTGGTCGAATAACAGTTCGACACCGCGGTGGTGGCCACAAACGTCGTTACAGGATTGTCGACTTCAAGCGCGACAAAGCCGGTACGGCAACAGTTATGTCTATTGAGTACGATCCAAACCGAACGGCTCGGATAGCACTGGTATTGTTCGAAGACGGTATCAAGCGATACATCGTTGCTCCTAACGGAGTAACAGTTGGTGACACCGTTGCTAGTGGTGAAGATGTGCCTGTAACTACAGGTAACTCTCGACCGCTAGGAACGCTTCCAACGGGTACGCTTATTCACAACGTCGAAGTAACGCCCGGTAAGGGTGGCCAGATGGTTAAGAGCGCCGGGGCGGTTGCTCAGGTCATGGCGCACGAATCGGGTTACACGCTCATCCGACTTCCATCGGGTGAAATGCGAAGATTGCTGAGTAATTGCTTGGCAACTGTGGGTCAGGTTTCTAACCTGGATCACAAGAATGAAAAGTTGGGTAAAGCTGGTCGGAACCGTCACCGCGGTCGTCGTCCAAGTGTACGAGGTGCAGCAATGAACCCGGATGCTCACCCACATGGTGGTGGTGAAGGCCGAAATGGTATTGGTATGCCAGGTCCTAAGACTCCTTGGGGTCAGCCTGCTCTTGGTAAGCGTACGCGCCGAAACAAGAAGACCAATAAATTTATTCTGAGGCGGAGGTATGACCGCTAGAGACCGATAAGGTTTCTGGCTGTCGAGACTAAACATGTCACGGTCAATCAAAAAGGGTCCATACGTCGACCCAAAGCTGATGAAAAAGGTAGGCGCTGCTCAAACTGCTGGTTCACGTAAAGTGATCCGAACTTGGGCGCGTGCCTCGATGATCATGCCTGAAATGATCGGCCTAACGGTCGCCGTTCACGACGGTCGTCGATTTATACCTGTCCTCATGACTGAAAACATGGTTGGTCACAGGCTCGGTGAATTTGCACCGACTCGTACCTTCCGTGGTCACATCGGTCGATCCGATAGGACAACAGGATAGTTATGGCGATAGCAAGAACAAAAAACGTAGGTATTTCTGATTACAAGCTCCGGCTCGTAATGGATCAGATTCGCGGCAAGATGGTCGTCGATGCATTCCCAATGCTTCGATTCATGACCAGCCCTGCTGCTGCCGAGATTATGAAAATTCTCAAGGCTGCAACCGCCAACGCTGAGAACAACGACCTCCAGTCACGCGATGACTTGAAGATCGTTCGCATCACCGCTGACAAAGCAACTTGGGTTCGACGTTTCAGGCCTAAGGCCCGAGGTCGTGTCGGTGCATTTGACCGTCCAACCTCACACGTCACTATTGAAGTCGACGAGGTAAGGATTTAGATATGGGTCAGAAAACACACCCGATCGGGTTCCGACTCGGCGGCGTACAGGATTGGCGTGCGCACTGGTTTGCAAGTAAGAGTTCGGACTACCGACGTCTTACTGAAGAAGACCAGAAGATTCGCGGACTGATCAACGATCAATATGCAGAATCTGGTGCGATCTCTCGAGTAGAGATTGAACGTGGTGCGCAGGACTTGGTCGTAACGATCAATACTGCTCGCCCCGGAATCATAATCGGACGAGGCGGTACGCGAGTCGATGAACTTCGAGGAGATCTCGAAAAGCTCACCGAAAAACGATCACGCCTAAATATTCAAGAGATTCGTCAGCCTGAACTCGATGCAACTTTGGTTGGTCAGTCGATTGCTGAACAGCTCGAACGACGTGTCGCCTACCGGCGTGCGGTTCGGATGTCCATACAGCGCACGATGCAATCAGGCGCATTGGGAATCAAGGTTGTTGTTTCGGGTCGGATCGGCGGTGCAGAAATCGCCCGAACCGATAAGCAGAAGGAAGGTCGAACGCCGCTACACACGTTGCGTGCGCAGATAGACTTCGCTGTATCCGAAGCAAAAACTACTTTCGGTGTTATCGGAGTCAAAGTCTGGATTTACACAGGCGACATGATTCCTTCAGCTGAAAACTTGCGTGCTCGCTCGATGGCTCGACTTTCAATGGGTGCAGCCCAAGAAGGTCAGGGTCAGGGCGAACAGGACGGTAAGAATTCGTCAGGTGGCGGACGCGGGTCTTCTCCGAAGAAGCCTGAACAGGCCGGAGGCGGTAAGAAGTAATGCTTCAGCCAAAGCGAACTAAATTTAGAAAAGAGCACCGTGGTCGAATGAACGGCATTCGTACTAAGGGTTCAACTATGGCGTTCGGAGATTTCGGTCTCAAAGCAGAAGGCCCAGGCTGGGTCACTGCTCGAGAGATTGAAGCTGCCCGACGTGCGATTACTGGTTACGTGAAGCGTGGCGGTCAGGTTTGGGTTCGATTGTTCCCAGACAAGCCTGTTAGCTCACGACCTGCTGAAACCCGCATGGGTGGTGGTAAGGGTGCTGTTGATCATTGGGTAGCGGTTGTACGACGAGGGCGAATGCTCTACGAAATGGCCGACGTTCCGGAAGATTTGGCTCGAGAGGCTCTTAGGCGAGCAGCTCACAAGCTGAGTATTCCGACCAAGATCGTTGCACGGAGTGAAGAATTTTAAGGTTGCCCGATACTGTTCACAGAGTGTGAGCTTCATCAGGCAGGAACTGACTAACGATGCGTATTAGCGATGTAAGAGAATTGAATGACACCGAACTTGTCAAAGAGCTCGGCGATCAGGAGCGCGCTTTGATGAACCTCAGGTTCCGCAAGGCGACGATGCAGTTGACGAACACTAACGAACTCGCCAACACACGAAAAGCAATTGCGCGTATCAAGACGGTGATTCGAGAACGTTCGATCACCGTAAACTTGGAAGCCGTACAGGCTGCCGTAACGGCAGAAGGAGAATAGGTTGGCGCGCAAACAGCAAACCGGTACTGTTCTGAAAGACAAGAACGACAAGAGCGTCATCGTGGGCGTTTCTTGGTTACAACGTGACCGTATATATAAGAAGGCACGCCGCAAGTTGACGAAGTTCGTCGTTCACGACGAGGATAACTCCGCAACAGTAGGTGACCGCGTATTGATCGAGGAAAGCAGACCTATCTCGAAGACCAAGCGATGGCGCTTGGTCAACATCCTCGACAAGGTGGATGTTGCCGAGGTCCAGCCTTCCGACATCATCGGTGAAGCTGAGCTTACGGGTAAAGCTACAACCGCAGAGTCTGAGGACTAGAGATGATTCAGCGAGAGACACGGCTGAAAGTCGCCGACAACTCTGGCGCACGTGAGGTGCTTTGCATTAACATCGTCGGAGGAAGCGCGCGTCGTTACGCCAGCTTGGGTGACGTGATCACCTGCACAGTAAAAGATGCACAGCCCGGTGGCACCGTAAAGATGCACCAAGTTGTGAAGGCCGTAGTGGTTCGGACTTCTAAGGAAGTACGACGAGCAGACGGTTCGTACATTCGTTTTGACGACAACGCTTGTGTAATCATCGGAGACGATGAGAACCCTCGCGGAACTCGAATATTTGGCCCGGTAGCACGTGAACTTCGTAACAAAAAGTTCATGCGCATCGTATCGCTGGCACCGGAGGTTCTGTAACCAATGAGTCAGTCACGAATCAAGAAGGATGACGAAGTACTTGTCATCTCAGGAAAAGATAAAGGGAAGCGTGGATCTGTGATTCGAGTCTTCACTCAGAAGAATCGAGTAATGGTTGAAGGCGTGAACATGGTTACTCGCCATGTGAAGGCACATCCAGGAATCACACAGACCGGCATGATCCAGGGTGAGGCTACGGTCGCACTCTCTAATGTAATGCTCATCGATCCAGAGACCGGCCTCGCCGGTCGTGCTGGTCAAAAGGTCCTCGAAGACGGGACGAAAGTTAGGGTGGTCAAGAGTGGCAAACGCTCCTGACGGTAACAACGAAGAACAGGCAGTAGAGGCAAAGGCTTCTAAACCTGCCGCAACAAAGCCAGCAGCTACTAAAGCCGCAGCTGAAGCTAAGCCTAAAGCAAAAGCTAAAAAGCCTGCAGTAGTAGCTTATGTGCCGCGGATGAAGCAGTTATACCGCGACGACGTGGTTGAAGTGCTGACTCGTGAATTTGGTTACCAAAATACTATGCAAGTTCCGCAGATCGATAAGATCGTGCTGAACATTGGTTTGGGTGAAGCTCTCGATAGCAACTCGGCAGTTGGTGCTGCGGTCGGCGATCTCCAGAAGATCACCGGTCAAAAACCAACTGAAAACCGAGCTAAGGTTTCGATTGCTAACTTCAAACTTCGAGAAGGTTCGGTGATCGGATCATCTGTGACATTGCGTGGACAGCGCATGTGGCAGTTTTACGATCGCTTTGTGAACATCACGCTACCTCGTGTGCGTGACTTCCGAGGCATCAGTCGAACTTCATTCGATGGTCGAGGTAACTACTCTCTAGGAATGCGCGATCAGTCGACATTCCCTGAGATTGATTACAATGAGATAGATCGAATGCGCGGACTACAGTTGACGTTTGTCACTACCGCGACTACCGATGAAGAGGGGCGGCGACTCCTCGAACTACTCGGCATGCCATTTGCGCGTGTCGAAGAGCCCGTTGGGGCCGTCTAAACGACCTGGAGATATCTGTATTGGCTAAGAAGTCGATGATCGAAAGAGAAAAGCGTCGCCAGAAACTGGTGGATGCAAACGCTGAAGTTCGAAAAGAACTTCGGACAATTTCGGTCGATATTAAGCGAACAGCTGAAGAACGTTTTGCAGCGCGTCAGGAACTGGCGAAACTGCCTCGAAATTCAGCAGCAGTTCGATTACGTAACCGTTGTGCCGTAACAGGTCGACCACGCGGTTACATGCGTTTCTTTGGCCTATCCCGAATCACATTCCGCGAACTTGCGCTGAAGGGCGAACTGCCTGGAATCCGCAAGGGAAGCCTGTAATAGCCACTAACTACCGAGAGAATCGATCAGAGTGCCAGTAACAGATCCCATAGCCGATATGCTCACCCGAATCCGTAACGCGGTTCAGGTACGACATGAATCACTTGAACTCCCTACTTCACGAATGAAGTCTTCATTATTGAAGCTCATGGTTGACGAAGGGTTTATCTCAAGTTTCGCGGCAAGCGACGTAGAATCAGCCGAAAAAAAAACCGGCGTTCAACTTCGCTACTACGAAGACAAGACTCCTGTAATTCAGGGTCTCAAACGCGTAAGTAAACCTGGTCTAAGGGTTTACGTAGGCAAAAACGAAGTACCACGGTACTTTGGCGGCCTTGGTGTGGCATTCATGTCTACATCCAAAGGCGTTATGACGGGCCAGCAAGCTCGTCGCCAAGGTGTTGGCGGAGAACTGCTCTTCTACATCTGGTAGAACAGCGATAAGTCAACTCTGGTCATTTACATGCCAGAACTGAAGAATTTACGAGAGAAGATCTAAAGTGTCTCGAATAGGAAAAGCACCAATAACTGTGCCAAGTGGCGTCGACGTAACAGTCGATGGCACAACGGTCTCTGTTAAAGGCAAGGTTGGAGAGCTAACGCGCACTCTGCCGGCTACGATGAAAATCGAATTGAACGATGGAATTATCACTGTCGCACGTCCTAATGACGATCCTGCTCAGCGATCACTTCACGGTCTCACCCGAAGCCTGTTGAACAACATGGTTATCGGTTGTGCTGAAGGCTTCTCGAAGCGCCTCGAGCTGATCGGTACTGGTTACCGGGTTCAGCAAAATGGCAAAGCTTTGGAAGTCAACGTCGGCTACTCACACTCGGTTCCAGTCGAGCCGATCGGCACCAACACGCTCACCGCTGATGGTCAGAACTTTATTAACATCACTGGCCCGAGCAAAGAAGACGTAGGCGAGCAGGCCGCTCAAATACGCAAGGTAAGAAAGCCAAACCCATACACGGGTAAGGGCATTAAATACTCTGATGAAGTCATCCGCCGCAAGGCGGGTAAGACCGCTGGAGCTGGTGCGTAACAATGGGTAATAGAAAATTTGACACTCGAAAACGGTGGGTCAGGCACAGACGCATTCGTAAGAACGTACGCGGTATTGCTGATCGACCGAGACTTGCTGTTTTCCGAAGCAGCAATCACATCTACGCTCAGGTAATCGACGACGATCTAGGCCACACTCTGGCCGCGGCTGGTTCGATTGAACTGAAGCTGGGTGACGTTAAGGCAGACGTTGCGAAGGCAGTTGGCGCAGCTGTTGCCAAAAAGGCACTCGCAGCTGGAATCACCAAGGTCGTATTTGACCGAGGTGGGTACAAATATCACGGTCGGGTTAAGGCGTTAGCCGATGCAGCCCGTTCAGAAGGACTTAGCTTCTAAATGACCACACAGAACGATAATCGCGGCGGCAACGCCGGTGGTGGTCGCGGACCAAGCGGCGGCGGCGGACGTGGTCCTGGTGGCGGCGGTGGTGGACGTGGACCCGGCGGCGGACGAGGACCAGGTGGTCCTGGTGGCGGCGGCGGTGGACGTGGACCAGGAGGCCCTGACGGCGGCGGTGGACGTGGCCCAGGAGGCCCAGGTGGAGAACGCCGTGGTCGTCGACCTCGTCATGAGGATGAAGACTCAGGTCTCGTCGAACGTGTCGTAAAGATTCGCAGGGTTTCAAAAATTACCAAGGGTGGCCGAAACCTAACATTTAACGCAATGGTTGTAGTTGGAGACGGCAACGGTAACGTTGGCGCTGCTCTAGGTGCTGCCGGTGCGGTTCCTGATGCTGTTCGCAAGGGAACCACATACGCCAAAAAGGCTATGATGAAGATTGAACTGAATGGTCCGACCATTCCACACGAGATCACTTCGAAATTCTCAGGTGCAAAGGTGCTGTTGAAGCCCGCTGCCCCTGGTACTGGTGTGATTGCTGGTGGTGGTGTTCGAGCCGTGATGGAAGCTGTTGGCGTGAAGGACGTTCTTTCAAAGACATTCGGATCATCCAACACGATCAACATCGTCAAGGCCACACTCGCTGCACTTGAACAGCTCCGAGACCCTGTAGCCGCTGTTGAGCGACGCAAGGGTGTAAAGGCTTCAGGCGCACCTAAAGACGAAGCTTCTTCGTAATTTCAGGGAACCTTTTAATCATGGCAACATTACGAATCACACAACTTCGAAGCGGTATAGGTACGAAGCCTAATCAACGGGCTACGTTGAAGGCGCTCGGTCTACGACGCATCCGTCACGAAGTCGTGAAGAACGATAGTCCTCAGATACGTGGAATGATCGCTAAGGTCATCCACCTCATCTCCGTTGAAGAAACTAAGTAAATAACTCTAGTATCGATATCTCGATGCACTAGTTCACTGAGTCAGTAAGAATTTAGATATGCCTGGATTACACCAGCTCAAACCATCAAAAAACTCCACGAAGAACCGCAAGCGCGTAGGTCGTGGTAACGGATCCGGAACCGGAACGTTCTCAGGCCGAGGCTCTAAGGGACAGAAGCAGCGCGGAAGCGTACCGTTCCTGTTCGAAGGTGGACAGGTACCGCTGATCAAACGCCTTCCTCACATGCGCGGCTTTACGAACATCTTCCGTGTTGAGGCAACTCCTGTGAATCTCGAGACTCTCGAGGATTTCGCAGCGGGTTCTGACGTAACCATTGCAAAGCTGGTTGAAGCCGGTGTTGTTCGAAAGAAGAACGCTCGGGTCAAGGTGCTTGGCGATGGCAACATAACGAAGAAGCTAAATGTTTCGGCTCACGCTTTCAGCAAATCTGCAAAAGAAAAGATTGAAGCTGTCGGCGGAACCATAACCATCATTGAAGTAGACAAAGCAGACCACGCCAAAAAAGCAAAGTCGGCTAAGTAAACATGACCCAGACCAAACAATCTGGTGAATCTGCAGTTCCGGCACTCTTCCGTGCCGCCGCAGATGCATGGCGAATTCCTGACCTTCGATTCAGAATCCTCTTTACATTGGGGATTCTTGTCATTTTCAGGTTCTTCGCACACGTTCCTGTTCCAGGAGTCGACCGCGAGGCTTTGGCCGCAGCATTTGAAGCTAACCCGCTTCTAGGCTTTTTGGACCTCTTCTCAGGAGGAGCTCTTAGGAACCTGTCGATCGCCGCACTCGGTGTATATCCATACATCACCGCATCGATCATTTTGCAAATTCTGACTCCGATCATTCCTACCCTGAAGAATCTTTCTCAGGAAGGTGAAGGCGGACGTCAGGCAATCAACCGGTACACCCACTACCTAACGGTTCCGTTGGCATTCCTTCAGGGATTTGGCCAATTGAACTTGTTCGCAAGTGGATTCAACACAACTGGTGGCGCTGCCATCAGTGGTATCGGTCTTGGTGCCGATACGTTGAACACGATGACGATTTTGCTTGCCATGACAGCCGGAACGATGCTTCTGGTTTGGATGGGTGAACTCGTAACCGAAAAGGGAATTGGTAACGGCATATCGCTGATTATCTTTGCCGGTATCGTTTCGACATTGCCGCAAGTTGCCGGACAGCTTTGGCTGCTCCGCGACCAAATATTCCAAGTGGGAATGCTGGTATTCATAGCGATAACCATCGTCTATCTGATCGTTTACTTTGCCGAAGCGCAGAGGAAGATTCCTGTCCAATACGGGCGTAGTGTGTTCCGTGGCGGGCAGATGTACAGACAATCTGGCGCCACGAATATTCCGTTACGTGTTAACGCGGCCGGAATGATTCCACTGATTTTCTCGTTCTCGATTCTTATCCTGCCTTCGGTGGTCGCCAGTTACTTCAACGACGGCTCCGACGGATTTGTTTCGACGATCGCTAACTTCTTCCAGAATTCGTTTGGACCTACAAGCACAATTTACTGGGTCGCAGTATTCCTGCTCGTGGTGATCTTCACGTTCTTCTACACGTTGGTCGTTCACAATCAGCAGAACCTCGCAGAGAACCTCCAGAAAAATGGTGGTTTCGTGCCGGGTATCCGTCCTGGACCACCAACCAAGATTTACCTAATGCGAGTGGTACTTCGTATCACTTGGGGTGGTGCGCTCTTCTTAGGGTTTATCGCAATCCTCCCTTACCTGGCTCAGTTGGTAACCAATTTGCCTAACGCAACGACCATTTTGCAGAGCACAAGCCTGCTGATCATGGTTGGTGTTGCGCTCGATACGATGCGACAGCTTGAATCTCAGTTGCTGATGCGTAACTACGAAGGATTCGTCCGCTAAAGAGCGGTCACTACGCATATGCGCATCGTACTAATGGGTCCGCCAGGCGCGGGCAAAGGCACTCAATCACGTCGTCTTGCTGAATCGACTGGTATGAAGCACCTTTCAACTGGTGACATGCTGCGAGCTGAAATAGCGGCGGGCAGTGAACTTGGTCTTCTTGCGAAGGGTTTCATGGACAAGGGCGATTACGTACCTGACTCGAACATCATCGCAATGATCCAGCAATACGTTAGCGATCCTGCAGGCGTGCTGCTCGACGGATTCCCTCGAACTCTTGTTCAGGCAGAATCCCTCGATGAATCATTTAGCGCTGCCGGGTTGCCTATCGACAAGGTTGTTCACATGTCGGTGGATACAGACGAGCTGGTGAAACGACTCTCGAGTCGAGCGGTGTGTAAATCTTGCCAGACACCCTACAATTTGATTTCAGATACTCCTTCTAAGGAAGGCGTATGCGACAAGTGCGGGAGTGATGTGATCGTCCGAGATGACGATAAACCTGAAGCGGTAAAGAACCGTATGAAGATCTACGAAGAACTAACTGCACCTGTGCTGAACTATTACAAATCACGCGGCAACGTGATCGAAATTATTGCAAACGGAACGCCTGATTCAGTGTTTGAGGAACTAACTCAAGCCATTGGAACAGGCAATTAATCGAACTAATCCCATATTTAGGGATATACTAGGAGAGATCGTTCTTTGAACGGTGAATCGACGCCCCGAATCGCAGCCAGCGGAAATCCCGCTCCAGGTGCCATCTTAAAGACGGCACAGGAGCTGGAAATTATGCGCGAGGCCGGGCGAATTGTCGCGTTTGCTGTGCGGAAAGCGTTCGCTGCGTTAGAGCAGGGTATTACGACTCGTGAACTTGACGACATTGCTCGTCGGGCCATCGAATCGGAAGGTGCAAAGCCAGGGTTTCTGGGATTGTACGGATTCCCGGCGACGGCGTGTATATCGATAAATGAAGAGATTGTTCACGGGATTCCGGGTGATCGGGTCGTCCAAGCTGGCGATATGGTAACTCTGGATTGTGGAGCGATAGTAGACGGGTACAACAGCGATCATGCGGTCACGCAGGTTGCTGGACCTTCAACAAGTGAGAAGGATGACCTAATCGAAACCACTCGTGAATCACTTGAAATAGGGATACGAGCAGCTCGACCCGGTAATAGGGTTGGCGACATATCAAATGCCATCGAAAGTCATGTGCTTACGAAGTCTTACGAACTAGTTCGTGAGTACGTTGGGCACGGAATTGGTAAGGATCTGCACGAGCCGCCGCAGATCCCAAACTTTGGTCCAGCAGGGCACGGTTTGGAACTAAGGGCGGGTCTGGTACTGGCGATCGAACCAATGGTGAATGCCGGTGGTTGGAAAACCAGAATGCTTGACGACGGTTGGACCGTTGTCACTGAAGATGACGCACTTTCGTGTCATTTTGAGCACACGGTAGCGATTACGGAGGATGGTCCGGTAGTTCTGACACTTGAATAGACAACGTCCAGAATAAAACCGAACTAAAAATATATTGGCAAAAAAGGAAGCGATCGAAGTTGAAGGTCTCGTAAATGAGGCGCTACCAAACGCGTTCTTCAAGATCGCACTTCCAAATGGTCACAATGTCCTGGCTCACGCTTCAGGAAAAATCCGTAAGAACTTCATTCGAATCCTTCCCGGCGACAAAGTCTTGGTTGAACTATCGGCCTATGACCTAACCCGTGGTCGGATTACATATCGATTCAAGTAAGAGTCAAAGTACGCAAGTGCTAATGCTAGGAAAAGCGCCCCAGCGCACGAGAAATAAATCATGAAAGTCAAAGCATCCGTCAAGGCCAAGCATCCCGGCAGCAAAATTGTTCGCCGCAAGGGACGCGTCTACGTGATTAATAAACTGACCCCGCGCCTCAAAGCGCGACAGGGCTAGCCGAACAACAGGAGATATCAGCCTTATGGCGATCGTCGCCGGTGTAAATATTCCGGACAACCAGAGACTCGAAATAGCACTGACTGCCATTTATGGCATCGGTCGAACCATATCTAAAAAGATTATGGAAGATTCAGGCACAACTGAATCGACCCGCGTTCGAGATCTCAATGATGAAGAGCTCGCTCGAGTACGAAGTGCTGTCGAGAGGACTGGACTCCTCATCGAAGGTGACCTTCGACGTGAGATTCAGCTGAACATCCGACGACTCACGGATATTCAAACATACCGTGGTATGCGACATCGTCGTGGCCTCCCTGTTCGTGGACAGCGAACTAAGACCAACGCTCGAACCAAACGTGGCCGGCGACAGACAGTTGCCGGACGTAAACGAGTGGGTATGTAGTCGCGGTTAGTCCGTGACCGAAACTTGGTACGGCGCTAGCCACCAATTAGATATTTACGCTAGAGGATTACGAAGAAAAATATGCCTAGACAGCGAGCACGACGACGCGAAAAGAAGTTTGTCCCACAGGGCAAGGCATTCATTAGCGCAACGTTCAACAACACGCTCATCACAATGACCGACCCGCAGGGCAACACGATTTCGCAAAGCAGTGCTGGTGCAATGGGCTTTAAGGGCTCACGAAAATCCACCGCATTTGCAGCTCAGCGCGCAGGTGAAACGGCAGCAAGAACAGCTATGGAACACGGTCTCAAGACTGTGAACGTCATGGTCAAGGGCCCCGGCTCTGGTCGTGAAGCAGCTATTCGAGCAATTCAGGCTGCTGGCATCCGAGTAGTGTCCATTCGCGACATCACTCCAGTGCCACACAACGGATGCCGTCCGCCGAAGAAGCGCCGAGTCTAAATAGTCACGAACTAGCTCCTTGCCAAATAGCAGCTAGTTCCACTGACGCCGAATTAGATCGATTAATAATCGAAAGATAACTCAGGAAACTAATGGCAAGGTATACCGGACCTAAATGTAAGAACTGCCGACGCTTCGGGATGAAGCTCTGCTCCAAGCCTTCAGGTAAATGTGCTTGGGAGCGACGAAAGAGCGCACCTGGAGATAAGTCGACTCAGCAACGCCGAGGACGTATTTCTGAATACGGAAATCAGCTGCGAGAAAAGCAAAAAGCACGCGCTATTTACGGCGTGCTGGAACGTCAGTTCAGCAACTACTACAAGAAAGCCAGCCGACTTGAGGGTGTGACAGGTGACCGCCTGCTTCAGCTCCTCGAAAGCCGACTCGACAATGTTGTATACCGACTTGGCTTCGCTGATTCGCGACCGCAGTCTCGACAAATCGTCGGACACGGTCACATTCAAGTGAACGGCAAGAAGGTGAACATCCCTTCTTACCAGGTAAAGGCGGGCGACCGTATTAGCTGGCGCGAACAGTCTCGAAAGACTGGATTGTTCGAAATCGTTTCAAACGGCATGGGCGCAAATTCGGTAATCCCGAGCTGGCTCAACGTCGATTCTGACAAAGCCGTTGGCGAAGTCGTGACCCTTCCGAAGTCTAGCGACGTCGAACTTTCGATCGACACACGTCAAATAGTTGAGTTCTACTCAAGGAAGTAACACACGCCGATGCTTGAACGAATGTACGGCATTACTTCTAAGGAAGAATTGCCACCAGTCCCGCCAGAGATTCCTGATCTCTCAATAACAATTCAGGCAAACGAAGAGGCTTATGGTCGCTTCGTAGCAGAGCCGCTCGAACGAGGATGGGGTGTCACACTTGGCAACCCTCTTCGCCGATCGCTGCTCAACTCGTTGCCAGGTACAGCTATCACGTGGGTAAAGATCGATGGGGCTCTTCACGAGTACTCAACGATTCCTCACATGCGTGAAGAAATAGTTGAATTCCTGCTCAACGTCAAAGGCATTCGCCTGCGTTCACTTTCAGACCGCCCTGGTCGACTTCGATTAGAAGTTGATGGTGAGGGTGAAGTTCGCGCCGGTGACATCATGGCGACTGCTGATTTTGAGATCGTAAACCCGGAACATCACCTCGCCACCTTGGACAACTCGAGTGCTCGACTTTCTGTCGAGTTCAACGTTGAACAGGGTGTTGGCTACGAACCTGCCGGGCAGGACGAAGGCCTACCGATTGGTGTACTCCCGGTCGACGCTATCTACTCGCCAGTACGCAAAGCTAACTTCTCTGTCGAACCGACACGAATTGGTCAGCGTTCGGATCTGGAAAAGTTGATTGTTGAGGTCTGGACAGACCGCACGATCATGCCGCTTGAAGCGATGCAGTCTGTAGGCAACCTGCTGATGGAGCGCTTCTTCCTCTTCACACGACTCGATAAAGCGCAGGAAGAAGAGGCGAGTCCAGCAGCTGGTCTGGGTATCTCGCCCGATGTTTACAACACACTTGTTGAAACACTTGCTCTTTCCGCACGAACGCTCAATTGCCTGAAACGCGCTGGTATCAACCGCGTAGGCGAAGTGCTTTTGATGCCTAAGGGCGAACTACTAAAAATTCGAAACTTCGGTCAGAAGTCACTCGATGAGCTTTACGACAAGCTCGCCGAGCGTGAACTTCTGCCTGAAAATTACACTTCGGACGATGCCGAAGCTGAAGGTGAAACCGAGGGTGAGGGCGAAGAGCCTAAAGCCGAGGCCGAAGCTGCAGTTGAAGCTACCGACGACGCAGGAGCAGAATCTAGTGAGGCATAAGATAACGGGTCGGAGACTCGGCCGGAATTCGGCTTTACGTAGGGCTTTGTTCCGGATTATGGTCACAGACCTACTCCGACATGGCGCTATCAAGACGACTATCGCAAAGGCTAAGGAAATTGGTCCTATTGCTGAAAAGATGGTCACGCTGGGCAAGAAGGGCACCCTTCACGATCGTCGCCAGGCTGCAGCTTTCATCACCGATAAGTCGGTTCTGAAGTCTGTATTCGACGACATCGCTCCTCGTTATAAAGAACGAGCCGGCGGCTACACCCGTATCACTCGACTTGGCTTTCGCGCCGGTGATGCTGCGGAAATGGCGTTGATCGAACTGGTTGAGTAAATAGCCAGGAAATAAGATGCGCATTGGACTGGTAATTGAGTACGACGGAACAGAGTTCTACGGCTCACAGGTTCAGACCGATGTGAGGACTGTGCAGGGCGAACTAGAAAACGCCCTACACAGCGTCTTCAATAAAAAAATAAGAATGCACTTCGCTAGTCGTACCGACGCCGGAGTACATGCAAGGGGGCAGGTTGGTTGTTTCAATGAAGAAACCGACATGTCGCCCGATCAGATCAGGAAAGCATTGAATCACTACATGACAAAAGACGTGCGCATTCGCTGTGCACAACTTGTCGAGGATGGACCCGAAGGGTTCGATCCGCGTGGTGACGCGTCTGCACGTACCTACGTGTACACATTCAATGATGCCCGGTCTGCCCCCGCACTAAACCGTCATTTTGTGACTCACGTGCGGAAACCTCTCGATGCTGAAGTGATGAATATAGCTAGCCAGTCTCTGGTCGGTTCTCATGACTTCGCTGCCTTTGCTGGCCCAAGCGCTCCTATCGATGCACCTACTCGGCGCAACGTGGAATCCGCTACTGCTACTCGCAATGGCGACAACATCGAATTCAAAATTACTGCAAATGCCTACCTGCACCAGCAGATTCGTAGAATTGCGGGAGTGCTTTACGACGTCGGACGAGGCAACGCCTCTACTGAACTCGTCGGACAGTTACTCGTCTCGGAAAGCCGAGGGGCCGCATCTTACGTTATGCCTGCAGAGGGACTTTGCCTCGAAGAAATTTCATACGGTGGATCAGGAGAGTGCGGATTACCTGCATTTTCTCCCACTGATTCTGCGGATCTGAGCGTAAACTAGATCGTTGAAAATAACGGACTGAACGACTGAACATGGTTACCAAGCTAAAGCAATACAACCCCAAGGCCTTCGAAATTGTGAACGACTGGAAAGTCGTTGACGCAGATGGACAGGTACTCGGCCGACTCGCATCTCAGGTGGCAATGTACCTGATGGGCAAGCACAAGCCCACCTACGTGCCGCACATGCTGACAGGCGACTTCGTCGTCGTGCTCAACGCTTCCAAGATCAAAGTTACTGGCCTCAAGGCAGAACAGAAGATCTACAAGCGCTACAGCCAGTACCCTGGAACTCTCAAAGAGATCCCATATGCTCGAATGCAGGAACGACAGCCAACTCGAATTATCGAACTGGCTGTCAAGGGAATGCTTCCTAAGAACAAGCTAGGTCGCCAGATGATGACTCGTCTGAAGATCTACGCTGGTGCCGAGCACCCTCACGAAGCTCAGATTCTCGGATCTGACCGTCGTGAAGAGCGTGAAGCTGCAGCCGAAGCTAAGGCCGAGGCGGCTGTGAAGGCTGCTCCTAAGCCAGCAGCTAAGAAAGCATCTGCACCAAAGGCCGAAGCCGCTGCGGTAGCAACTGAAGTCGCCGAGACTGCTGAAGCTGCGACAAAGAAGGCTCCAGCCAAGAAGACAGCCGCTAAAAAGCCTGCTGCCAAGAAGACGACCGCCGCTAAAAAGCCAGCTGCAAAGAAACCAGCAGCTAAGAAGCCAGCCGCTAAAGCATCTAGCGACTCGGGAGAGAAATAGTTGACCAGCCAGCAGTATTACTACGGTACAGGCCGTCGAAAGACAGCCATAGCCCGAGTTCGGGTTTACAACACTCCAGGTGGTTCAACCGTAAACGGTAAACCCATAGACGAAGTATTCACCGTTGGGGCGTGGCTTCGACAGGCAATTAGCCCGCTCGGTGCAACACGCCTTACCGACAAAGTGACTATCGTTGCTAAGACCCACGGTGGTGGCTCGCACGGACAAGCTGGTGCGTTCGCACACGGCCTCGCACGAGCACTCGTGGTTATGGATGAAAACCTGCGCAAGCCGCTTCGTGACGCTGGTCTTATGACCCGTGATTCTCGAATGAAGGAAAGCAAGAAGTACGGTCTTAAGAAGGCCCGAAAGGCACCTCAGTACACAAAGAGGTAAGTCACTCGAACTTTCCGATCGATTTCGATCAACAAAAAGCCCTGGACATTTGTTCAGGGCTTTTTTTTACGTTTGAGGAGCTGCGTTATTCCGAGAGGTCGATTAGCGGGCACGATCACCGATATCTTTCACCCGCTCATTGTCCATACGTATTTTCTCGCCTGAATTGGTGTACATAGATTTGAATGATAATGCATCTGGCGACGTACCATGTTCATCCAATTGAGCGATTTTGGCGTTCGCTACTTCCCAATTGATGGACTCAATATCGTTGGTCCACCACATTACGGATGTTGGCCAAGTGTGATCCTGTCTAAACCATTCACTTCTGTATTCCAGAGCACCGCCGTGTGCCCCGTGAACCGAATACCCCGCTGCTGACTCCGGATCAATCCAGGCCCGATAAAGTTACGAGTGCAGTTCGCTCCTGCGACGCATCGTGAAAATGCCGTGTAACAGGAACCCCAAACTCGGTAGTCTCTCTAAATGGAGTTCCGTCGATATTAAATGGGATTGTAGCGCCCCGCAAAAGACCTTCTACATTTTCGCGACCAACCTGGACGTCTGGATCCGCTGCCAAGAACGCTCGTGACAGGGTGGTCGTTTGGATGTTCGATGATGCCATAGGTATGAAGTACAAAAATTGCCATGAAATTACCTGATTCGTTCGGGTGTCTGGGCATTATGACGGAATGAGATACTCGACGCACACGAATCGCCAGCTTCGGAGGGTAGACGGGCGATATCGGGTTCGAGGGGCTACGCGTGCTCGATCGACACGCAGCGGGTAAGCCCCGCAAGATCGCTGAGGAGTGATATTCCTGCGCGGGGGAACGTTGCTAGTGCCAGCACCAGAACAGCGTCTTCGATAGGTGGATCGATCTCGATGTAGGCGGCACTGTTCGTTGGCTTTAGTCGCGCAAGAATGCCCTCGAAGAGCGGCCGTATAACGTCTAAGCCATCATTTCCGCCATCCAGAGCCAAACTCGGCTCTCTGGTCACCTCAGCCTGAAGCGAAGGCATAACGCTTGCGAGTATGTAGGGCGGATTCGACACGATTACGTCGAACGCACCGGAAAGCGGATCTAACAGGTTGCCTTCGTAGATATCTAACTCTGCATTCAGGTCATCGGCGTTCTGCTGGGCGACACCGAGCGCAGCAGAAGATATATCGGTCGCATGCACTTCGGCCGCAGATAGTTCGAGGGCGAGTGACACGGCGATTGCACCTGACCCCGTGCAGATGTCAGCGATTCGAGGATTCTCTATGCCTCGTTCTCGCACGAACGCTAGAGTCTGGACCACAAGCTGTTCTGTCTCTGGGCGAGGAATCAGTACGGATTCGTTCACGGTGAAATTTCGCCGGTAAAACTCGGTGCTGCCGGTGATGTACTGAAGCGGCTCACGTGTTTCTCGCCGTAAGACCATCGATTCGAGATCGTCGAGGTAGATCGCCGGGGGAGGGTCGAGAAGCTGCCCGAGTTGTTGAGCAGCCGTCCACCCGAACGCACTTCGTAGCAGCAAACGAGCGTCGATTCCTGCATCTTCGATTCCGACCGCGTCTAGCCGACGTGCGATCGATTGGATAAGCGTTGATACAGTTTCGGCGGTCATGAATTCCCGCCTAGTCGCCTACAGCTGCGAGCTTTCGTGCCTGCTCTTCTTGCAGAAGCGCATCGATGAAGCCGTCGAGCTCACCGCTCATAACGTTCTGCATCTGGTGACTCGTGAAGCCAATTCGGTGGTCGGTAATTCGAGACTGCGGGAAGTTGTAGGTGCGAATCTTTTCAGATCGATCACCAGTACCGACTTGTGATTTTCGGTTCGCACTAATTTCGGCGTTGCGTTCCCGAAGTTGCTGGTCCCAAAGTCGCGAACGAAGAATCTCCATACCCTGCAATTTGTTTTGTAGCTGCGATCGTTCGTTCTGGCACTGCACAACGAGTCCGGTAGGAAGGTGGGTAATACGAATGGCGGTTGCCACTTTGTTCACGTTCTGCCCACCAGCACCGCCGGAGTGGAACACGTCGATCTTCAAATCATTATCTTCAATGATCAGATCAAGCTCTTCTGCTTTCGGCATCACTGCGACTGTGGCTGTAGAAGTGTGAATTCGACCCTGCGACTCGGTTTCAGGAACTCGCTGAACTCGATGAACACCGCTTTCAAGATGAAGCCTTTGGTAGGCACGTTCGCCTTCGATTTCGAACGTAATTTCCTTGATGCCGCCAACACCGGTGCTGTTTTCACTGAGCACTTTAATTTTCCACTTGCGGCTCTCAGCGTAGCGTTGGTACATGCGGAATACCTCGGCGGCGAAGAGGCCGGCCTCATCTCCTCCGGCACCTGCACGAACTTCGACAACGGCATCGGCGAGTTCGGTTTCGTCTTTTGGAAGAAGTTCAAGTTTGATATCGGAGAATAGACTGTCGAGCTTTTCTTTTAGCTCGTCTGCTTCCGTGGTCGCCATTTCGAGAACTTCAGGATCGGTCTCTTCTGCAATTATCTCCTGCGCACCGTCGAGATCAGCCTGAGCGCTGGTCATATCGTTCCATAGTTCGACGACGTGTTGGAGTTGGCTGTACTCCTGGCCCAATTTCCGAATGGCGTTCGGGTCTGAAGCAGTCTCAGGTTGAGACATCAAGCGTTCGACTTCGCCGTGTCGTTCGGAGATTTCTTTTAGGCGGGCTTCCATAGATTGCTGCATAGTTTGAGGTTACCAGTTAGTACGAATAAATCGTGAACCCAAATATGGATTCAGAAGGTGAGTGGTGCAATTGGAATCGAACCGCTACTGGTTGCCAGCTGCCCGCACATGCTCGGCTATCGAAGCAGCATCTAGCGCTACCTCCGACTGGTCGCCACCCTGCACAAGGTTTTTGACAGATGCCACGCCGTTTTCAACTTCACGATCACCAATGATCACGACGTTCGAAGCGTTCTGTTGGTTGGCGTACCGCATTTGAGCCTTCATCGAACGACTCGGGGCCAGCACGGTTGAAACGTTAGCCGCACGCAATGCTGTAGCGAGCTTAGCTCCGGCAGAAGCTGCGTCACCAAGCGTCACAACGACGATGTCGGGTCCGGCAGAAGGAGCGATTTCTGCTTCTTGCTTCTTGAGTTCGAGAATCATTCGTTCGATTCCTGACCCAAAACCGATTGCAGGAGTTTCTTGACCGCCAAGGATGCCGATCAACGGATCGTATCGACCGCCAGCCAACAAAGTTCCTTGCCCCCCAGCATCGAGAGGTTCGTACTCAAATACGGTGCGGTTGTAGTAATCGAGACCACGTACAAGACGGTGATCGACCTTGTAAGAGAAATCTGGGTAGACCTCTTTTAGATTGTCGAGCAGAGACAGTAGTTCATCCCAGTGCTCTTTGGCTTCACCCTTGATGTAGTCGACTGATTTTGGAGCAGCGTCGGCAAGAGCCTGAGTTTCTTTGGCTTTTGAATCAAGCACACGTAGAGGCGCCCGATCCAGTCGAGCACGATCAAGCTTAGGAAGCTGTTCGGCTACCCCGCGGAAGTAATTTTCGAGATCACTCAGGTATGTAGTACGACCTTCCGGGTCGCCAAGGCTGTTCAGGCGCAGAGTCACATTCTTTATTCCGAGGTCGGCAATGTACTTCCAGCCGAGTTCGATTATTTCTGCATCGACCTTTGGTGATTGATCGCCGATTGCTTCGCAGCCGAACTGGTGGTGCTGACGGAACCGACCCGCCTGTGGCCGTTCGTATCGGAACATCGGAGCCATATAGAACATGCGCACCGGCTGAGGACTGTTGTGCAATCCATTTTCGATGTAGGCCCTGCAAACCGAGGCTGTGCCCTCAGGACGAAGTGTTATTCCGTCTCCACCGTGATCTTCGAACGAGTACATCTCTTTTTGAACGATGTCCGTTTCGTCGCCAACGCCACGTTGGAAGAGGCTTGTGTCTTCAAACGTTGGAGTGTCGATTCTGCGATACCCGAACTGGTTCGCAACTTTGCGAGCAGTTGAGTCAACGTGCGACCAATATGGCTGATCATCAGGAAGTATGTCGGCGGTGCCACGTGGGCGCTTGAAGTTCATACGAATGATTGTCTCTTAAACGAAGACACCAGCACAGGGTTGTGCTGGTGCCATATTCACGTTTTGTCTGGCCAATTACCTACTGCCGCCAAGATCGCCTCTTTGCCCAACAATAGGCAGTGGAGCTATCGGCTAGTAGACAACCCGGCAATCCCGGCTAGGAGCCGAGACCTGCCTGTTGGTAGATCTTGCCTTCAGTCTTGATTGCCGGTGCGTAGACCATTCGAGCCTTGTTCATCTCTCGAATGTTCTCTGCGCCAACGTAACCCATGCATATCTGTAAGGCTCCAACCAAGTTCAACGTCCCGTCAGTACGTGATGATGGACCGTATAGGAGTTGATGCAAGCTGTACTCGGTACCCATGTTGATTCGTGTTCCACGAGGAAGCGAGTCGTGCCAAGCTGCCATGCCCCAGTGGAAGCCCTTTGCAGGAGCTTCTTCGGTCTTGGCGAACGGGCTGCCGATCATGACAGCATTTGCACCGGCGGCGAATGACTTACAAACGTCACCACCAGTTCGGATACCACCGTCTGTGATGATCGGAATGTACTTGCCTGTTTCCTTGAAGTAATCATCTCGGGCTGCAGCACACTCGATAGTGGCGCTTACCTGAGGGATGCCGATGCCTAGAACTTCGCGGCTTGTGCAAACTGATCCGGGACCAACACCGACCATAACGCCAGCGATTCCTTGCTGCATCAGTTCCTTGGTTACTTCGTAAGAAACTGTGTTTCCAACGAGAACCGGAACGTCGAGGTCTTTGATCAGGTCAGAGAACACGAGGCCTTTGAGGCTCTTCGATGAGTGTCGGGCGGTAACAACAGTTCCCTGCACAACAATCATGTCTGCACCGGCTTCGACAGCCAGTGGGCCCATTCGCTTGGCACTCTGCGGTACGAAGGAAACAGCGGCAATACCGCCGCCCTTTTTTACTTCTTCGATCTTCTTCGCAATGAGTTCAGGCTTCTGCGGGGCAGAGTAGATCCTCTGCATGATTGCCGTTGCCTCTTCACGAGGGGAAGCAGCAATCTCTTCATATATTGGTGCGGTGTCTTCATAGCGGGTGTGTAACCCGTCCATGTTCATCACAGCCAAACCGCCAGCTTTGGTCATTTCGATAGCGAATTTTGGATCAACCACAGCGTCCATTGCAGAGGCAATAAATGGGATATCTAGCTTGATTCCGCCGAAATTCGTCGACAGGTCAGCCATTTCAGGGTTAATTGTGATGTCACCAGGGGCAATGGCTACATCGTCAAATCCGTATGCGGGCTTAAGTTCCTTGAAGTTACGGGGCACCTTCGTGACTCCTCACATCGGTTACGAGCCGAATTTGTTATTCCTACTTAGAAATTGACCTTCCGGCACGTCGGTGTCCGGAGGTGGTTACGAATTTCGCCGCAGGTAAATTCGGCCTTAGTATACGCCCAGATTTTTCTCTTAGTACACCCTGAAATTAAGGCAATGTTAAAGGTCGTAAAAGAGATCAGGACACTATGTTAGCCTGACTGTTCAGTTCGATAATCTGAGCACGATAATTATCTATTACCTGCGTGGTCAATCACGCCAGATGTATTCGGTAGAAATATGAACTATTCAGGCAGCATCACCGACGTCGCCGGTATAACGGTTGGACACCACACCGATCTTGAGAACGGAACCGGCTGCACGGTGATACTTTGTGATGAACCCGCCAACGCCGGTATGGAAGTTCGAGGAGTAGCTCCGGGTAGTCGCGAGACGGCTTTGTTGGATGCTCTGGCAAGCGCACAGTGGGTGAACGCAATCACTCTCACCGGTGGTAGTGCGTTTGGTCTGGATTCACCGGGCGGCGTAGTAGATCCAATGACCGGTGAAATCGTTGCAGGTCCTCAGACCATAGACGGCTTTGCCGATTCGATAGAACTGATGATCGAATCTCCGCCTAAAGATCGAGGTTTCTTCCGTAATACGACCATCGGCGTTGTCGTCACCGATGCCCCTCTCGACAAGATTGGTGCCACTCGGCTCGCGATCGCCGGGCAAGACGGAATCGCACTCGCTATCCGTCCATCACACACTGCGAACGACGGCGACACCATGTTTGGTCTTTCGACCGGTACTCACCCAAAGTCCATTCCCGGTGATGTGTTGCACGCCGCTGCTCTAAAAGCCGTTACAGGTGCGATTATGAACGCAATCGATTCCGCCGAAACACTTGGTGGAGTGATGTCGGCAGCCGGCGCTAGATCGGCCCACCAGAAAAAAACAGGAAAATAATGAGTCCTCTTCCTGAATTGAACAAAGAATCCCCGATCACCGTACTTGCGGCAGGGCGACTCGGATCAAGCCTTGCAATTGCGCTATCGAATGCCGGTTACAATGTGGCGGCTGTAACGAGTCGGCAATCAAGCCACCGAAAATGGCTCAGCGATAAAATATCAAACGCTATCGTTGTCGAAAACGTTCAAACTGCAGCAAACGTCGCCAGCATCGTGTTCATCACTGGTCCCGACGCTCACATCGAAGAAATATGTTCAGAGGTTGAGTGGCGATCGCACCAGGCTGTAGTTCACTGCGCCGGGGTTTTACCGCTCGCTGTCTTGGACGAAGCGCGAATAACGGGTGCGGAAACGGCTGGATTTCATCCGCTCCAAACATTCCCGACTAACGATTCTTCAGAACGGTTGAAAGACGTTTCATTTGCTACAGAATCAGCAAACCCAGCGCTTTTCTATTGGCTGCGGATACTTGCGGCCGACCTCGGAGGTTCCGCATTCCGTATCGAATCTTCTCAAAGAGCTGCGTATCACGCTTCGGCGGTGATGGCGTGCGGTCTGCTGGCTGGTCTAACTGGAATAGCAGCCGAAATGTGGGAACTTTTAGGGATCGAACGCTCCGACGCACTGAAGCGTCTTATTCCTCTGCTAAGGGCAACCGTCGACGCCTTAGATGAAAAAGGCCTTCCCGACGCTATAACTGGTCCGTTCGTTCGCGGCGATCTCGAAACAATCGCTACTCACCTGGCGGCGACTTCGGAAAAATCACCTGAAATCGGTAAGGCATATTCCGCACTGGCGCTGGCGTCATTGCACATCGCTAAAGAGCAGGGCGGAATGTCGGAATCGGCGTTTGAAAGCATCAAAACGTTACTTTCTGACGAAAATCAAAATTAGAACGCCCACAAAACCCCTAAAATGGGTAATAATGACCTAACGCAAGTGAACTAAGGCTTGGCGGCTAGTAAGGTGCAGTCGACCAGTAGCGGAGGTACACGAATGGCTTTACGCCGAATCACAACCCACAAGATTCAGCAGATGAAACGCCGTGGCGAGCCGATCCCAATGGTGACGGCATACGACTACACGGCAGCTCGCATTGTCGACGCAGCTGGGATTCCTATGATCCTAGTTGGCGACAGTATGGGACATGTTGTTCTTGGTCACGACTCAACGATTCCAGTAACCGTTGACGATATCGTCAGCGCGTCGGCTGCTGTTGTTCGCGGTACGACCAACGCCCTCATCGTTGCTGACATGCCCTTTCTTAGCTACCAGATCGACGCTGAGACGGCTCTACGCAATGCCGCACGCCTCGTTCAAGAGGGCGGAGCACAGGCAGTAAAGCTCGAAGGTGGCAAAACAGTTGCCCCAATCGTTCGTCGACTCGCAGATGCTGGATTAGCGGTTATGGGCCATATTGGTCTTACTCCGCAACATGTAAATAAACTCGGTGGTTATCGAGTACAGGGCAAGACGGAATCGACAGCCAATGAGGTTCTCGAAGATGCAATCGCACTTCAGAAAGCCGGAGCATTCGCGATTGTTCTCGAATTGATTCCTGTCGAACTGGCTAAGAAAATCACCGAAACTCTCGATATTCCTACGATTGGAATTGGTGCGGGTGTTCACTGCGATGGTCAGATACAGGTCTTTCACGACATGCTTGGTCTGGATCCCGATTTTAGGCCACGTCATTCTGGAAAGTACGCCGACTTAGCTCCTATCATCGAAGATGCGCTCGTTCGATACGCTGACGATGTTCGTGAAGGCACGTTCCCGACCGATGCACAATCGTTCTTCTCAGATGAATCAAGAATCCGCGAGGGATCGAAAACCAACGACTAGAGCGGTCATTTCCACTGATTCGATTTGATCTTCCGTCTTATTCATTCTCCCGGGGGGAGAAGGTTAGATCGAGGGGGAACGTTGAAACAGCCTGCAATCCTCGAATCCGATTTTTCCTCTGATAAAGATGCTTTCTACTTCGAATTACCCCTCACCCAAATCCTCTCCCACAGGGAGAGCGCTTCACAATGAAACCGGATTCGGTTTATGCGTGTAATTCGTACTGTCGCGGAAATGCGTGAAGTTCGGTGCTGGATGACTGGTTCAGTAGGACTCGTTGCTACTCTCGGCGGTGTGCACCGTGGACACACGACGCATATGGACACAGTCCGTCCTCGGTGCGACACGATGGTTGGATCGCTGTTTCTGAATCCAACGCAGTTTGCCGATAACGAAGATCTCTCGACTTATCCGTCGAACGAGGCAGCCGATCTTGCAGAATTTGAAAAGCACGGAACCGACTTCGTGTTCGTCCCTTCGAAAGAAGAGATATACCCACCCGGTGAGCTTCTTGCAGCGGTCGATCCTGGTCCAGTTGCAAACTTATTGGAAGGTGCGCACCGAGTCGGTCACTTCAAGGGAGTGGCAACTGTAGTTGCTCGACTCTTCTCGATCATCTCGCCGACCAAAGCGACATTTGGTGAGAAAGATGCTCAGCAACTTCGAGTGATTCAGCACGTGAACGAATCGTTGGGCTTCGGAATAGAAATTATCCCGATCCCGACAGTTCGTGAAGAAGACGGACTCGCCATTAGTACTCGCAACGCTTATTTGTCTCCTGAAGAACGAGATGCGGCAACGATCCTATTCAAGGCACTAACGATCGCCAAATTGTCGTTCGATTCAGGCGAGCGATCAGGCGAAGTGCTGCGCTTCATGCTCGATTCGATATTAGCCGGAGAGCCATTGGCAGAAGTCGACTACGCCTCGATCGCTGATGTCGACACTTTCGAAGAGTTGGATGAAGTCGAACACTCAGCTCGGGCGCTATTGGCAGTGAAAATAGGCAGTGCACGGCTCATCGACAATTTCCTGCTTGCCTAAAGCTGTAGTCGGTTTACTCATCAGCATAAAAACTTCGTGTTGCCTATCATGCAAAAGTTGCTGGTTACCTCTACGATTTAACGCATGAAAATTCTTGTAACTAATGACGATGGCTTCGATAACCCCGCTATTTGGTCGCTGGTGCGAGCGGTAAAAGATCTCGGTGAAGTGACTGTCGTCGCTCCCGCTGGAAACCAGTCTGGCGTTGGCACGGCGCTGACTCTCAGAACATCGGTGAAGATCGATGAAGCACCGAGCCAAGTGGACGGAGTGAAGTGCTACGCAGTCAGTGGTACTCCCGCCGATTCGGTCGTTTTAGGACTAGAGCACATCTTGGTTGGGGGTGCCGATGTTGTCGTATCGGGTATAAATCCCGGCTTCAACACGAGTCGCAACGTTTTCATATCTGGCACGATGGGCGCCGCAATACAAGCTGCGGCAAATGGCGTAAAAGCCTGCGCGTTCTCTATGGATGTTGATGGTGATTTCGATGATCCAACTGTAAAGGGCGTGATCGGAGCGATCACGACTGAGCTGCTTAGTCAGAAAACTCAGCGAGGCGCATTGTTCAACGTGAACATTCCCACGTTCGGCGAAACTCCAATCGAAGGAGTTGAAGGCGCTGCTCCGGCTCCTTCTGAGTTCAAGAGCTTCATTCAAGTACAGAGTGACGGCGGTTACGAAATCCTTTCTAGGCTTGCGGTAAACATCGATGGTCTTGAGCTCGTTTCTGGTACCGATCTCGAAGTTCTTAGCCGCAATCGAATAGCGATATCTTCTCTTGAAGGTCCGACGATGGCCCACCAGCCTAAAGATCCGACACTTCAGAGAATGATCGAGGCTGCGAACCGCGTTATAGGTTGACGAGTCGGGCGCAACTATTCAGAATCTTGCCAGAACATAATTTTTTCGATCACCGTTTTGGGGTCGATTTCATCTGGTGAGAGGAATTGCCGTGCTCTACGAACTACGCGTGTACGAATGTCTGCCGGGACGACTACCGGCAATCAATGCTCGATTCGCCAATCACACGACCAAGCTTTTTGAAAAGCACGGGATCAAAAACATTGGCTACTGGACCACCGATGTTGGCGAGAGCAATCACGAGCTGACTTACATGGTGGCGTTCGAGGATGCCAACCAGCGAGCAGCTGCGTGGGATGCGTTCCGAAATGACCCTGAATGGGCGAAAGTGACTGAAGAGTCGCATCGTGACGGTCTGATCGTGAAGAACGTTCGGAACCAGTTGCTCACACCGACGCCGTATTCTCCACTTCAGTAACTGTTCGCCACCGCCAGTTGGTTGCCTGATCATCGGCAGCTGATGGGTCAATAAAGTTAATAAAATATGCCAAATATTCAAAGACTTCAAAACTTATCGGGTCAGGCTCACATCGTGGGGGTTGGCGAATCGAACAAGCTTGGGAAGGTTCCTGAGAAATCGCCACTCGCGCATCATTCTGAAGCCGCCATCAACGCGCTGGACGATGCAGGGCTAGAGCTATCTGATGTCGATGCTCTATTCACCGCAGGATGGTCAACGTTGGATGTCGCCGAGTATTTGGGCATTCAGCCTCGCTACACCGATAGCACATCGGTTGGTGGGTCATCGTTCGTGATTCACGTAGCGCACGCACTCGCCGCTATTGCAGCTGGGTACTGCGAAGTTGCACTAATTACGCACGGGCAGTCGGGTCGATCGGATCGTGCTCCGATTCCACGAAATCCCGGCACACCGATGGCTCAGTACGAGGTCCCATACGGCATTATTGGCCCTCCCGTTTCGTATGCGATGGCTGCTCGACGATACATGCACCAGTACGGCGAAGACCGAACCCGGCAGGCGATGGCCGAGATCGCGGTGTCGACTCGTAAATGGGCGAATCTGAACCCGATGGCGTATTTCTACGACAAGCCGACCACGTTCGATGATTACCACAACTCGAAGTGGGTAGCCTGGCCGTTCCATCTGTTGGATTGCTGCCTAGTGACCGATGCAGGGGCAGCGATCATTATTACAACTCCTGAGCGAGCAAGAAACGCTAAAAACGGCAGTGTGAAGATTCTTGGAGCGGGCGAGGGGCATGATCATTCCGGTATTTCGCAAATGCCCGATCTCACAAGCGCGTTCGGTAGGCACACAGGCCCCCAAGCTTTGGAGATGGCAGGCGTTTCGCATTCAGATCTCGATTTAGCGATGATCTACGACTCGTTCACTTATACCGCCTTGGTAAGCCTGGAAAATCTAGGGTTCTGTGAGCCGGGAGAAGGACCTGATTTTGTTGCCTCACAGCGAACTGCGCCGGGCGGCGACTTCCCTATGAATACCAATGGTGGTGGACTTTCGTACACTCACCCCGGCATGTATGGCATATTTACAGTTGTTGAGGCAGCACGACAACTGCGAGGACAGGCGGGCGAGCGACAGTTGGAAGATTGCAATTTGGCGGTAGCTCACGGTACAGGCGGACTTTTATCGTCGACCGGAACAGTCGTATTGGGGACTGATTAGATATGACCAACCCAACACCGAAACCTCAGCCGATACCGCAGCCAGAGTCTGATCACTACTGGGAAGGTCTCAAGAACGAAGAAATATGGCTTCAGCGATCGAAGGCAACTGGCAAATTTCAGTTTTATCCAAGAAACTTCTCGATATCTGATCCTGAAACCGGAGAAGACGGAATCGAGTGGGTGCAAGCGTCGGGCAATGCCGAGCTGTTCACGTTCGCTATCGTTCACGTCGCCCCTCACATGGGGTTTGTTGGGGACGTGCCGTACATAACTGCTCTCGTTCAACTTGAAGAAGACGTGATCGTGCCTACGAACATTGTCGGAGTTACACCCGAACCTGAGTCACTTCAGATAGGAATGGCATTAAAACCGGTGTTCGAGCATGATCCCGATGGACAGACACTTCTGAAGTTCACGCCAGCCTGAAAATCGTTGTGTAAACCAATCGGCGTAGTTTCGCGGGCAATGCAGAGTTAGAATTGTTAGTTCGTCACACGAATTGTTTCTAGTGACGGGTAACGAATCTCGAATCTCGACCATGAAAACAAGAACGCGTACTTTAATTATCGGTGTATCCACAAGCGACACTTGTCGTCTGTTTCGACGACTCCGAACTAAGGGTGCATAAGCACCCCGCAAATACCCGCGTTCTTCTTTTTATTTCTTATTCGAGTCGAGGTCACTCTCACGATGGTCAATCACTTTCTAAAACTCAGCGATATCGCGCCTGAAGAAATTCAGCCGATACTTGATCGCGCAATCGCTCTGAAAGCTGGCGCAACGAGCAACGCGCTCGCTGGCAAATCGGTGGCGATTCTGTTCGAAAAGCCTTCTCTGCGTACGAAGCTTTCGTTCTGGGTTGGTTCAGAGAAGCTCGGTGGAAATCCAGTTCACTTCGCACCCGAAGAGGTTGGCCTAGGCAAACGAGAGCCAGTAGCTGACGTTGCTCAGGTGATGTCTCGCATGTCGGACATTGCGGTGATTCGTACATTTGAACAGTCGATTATCGAAGAGTTCGCGAAGAACGCCTCGATACCGGTTATCAACGCACTAACCGACGCTGAGCATCCGTGCCAGGCGCTCGCCGACACGCAGACGATTACCGAGCAGCTCGGTAGCGTTAAAGGTGCCAACGTGGCGTTCATAGGCGATGGAAACAACGTTGCTGTGAGTCTTGCATACGCAGTTGCCGGTCTTGGTGGTCGCCTAACGGTCGCTTCACCAAACGGCTATGCAGTTGCTGCTGAAGATATTGAAGGTGCGAACACTTACGGTGCAGTAGCCGGTGGAAGCGTGAAGCAGGTTACAAGTCCACAAGAAGCAGTCGCCAATGCCGACATCGTTTACACCGACGTGTGGACGAGCATGGGGCAGGAAACCGAAACAGCCAAACGTTTGGTGGATTTCGATGGCTACCAAGTGAACCCTGCATTGCTAGACCAAGCTTCAGCAAATGTGAAGTTCATGCACGATCTACCGGCACACCCCGGCGAAGAGATTTCGCATGGTTTGCTGTACGACTCAAGATCGGTTGCGTTCGACCAGGCAGAAAACCGCCTGTGGGCGCAAGCAGCGTTGATGGAAAAGCTTATTCAGTCCTAACGAATCAGGTTCCGAAGTTCTTTACGAAGAACAAACGTGCGTTTTTCGCCCGTGCAATTATGTAGAGATAGTTTGTTCGATCCAGAGCAAGAGAAAAATTAGTCCCCTTATGGCACTCCCGATAGTAGCAATCATTGGCCGACCTAACGTCGGCAAATCGACCCTGTTCAACCGTTTGGCAGGTCGACGAATCGCGATCGTAAGCGATATTCCCGGAACCACTCGTGATCGAGTATCAATCGACGCAGAATGGGGTCGACATAGATATCTTGTTGTCGATACCGCCGGCGTTGAAGATCGACCGCACAACGACTTGATGTGGGATGACATCAAAGCGCAGGTCGAGATTGCTATATATCAAGCAGATGCCATCATTTTTACAGTTGATGTGAACGACGGCGTAACCGACGCTGACCAAGACGCCGCCGATATGGTGCGCCGTGCTGGAAAACCGACCGTACTCGCCGCAAACAAGGCAGACACGCTTGCGCGAGAAGACATGATCCACGATTTCTACTCGCTTGGTCTCGGTGAACCTATGCCTATCAGCGCCTACCACGACACTGGCATTGGTGATTTGATGCAGCAGGTGTTCGAGCAGCTGCCTCCGTTTGAAGATGAACCAATTGGTCAAAACTCAATTCGAGTAGCAATCGCTGGCCGACCTAATGCCGGTAAATCCGCATTGTTCAACGCACTCACAGGCGAGAAGCGGGCAGTCGTTAGTCCGGTTGCCGGAACGACTCGCGATACAGTCGACTCGCTCTTCGACTACGAGGGAACACGGATCACCTTCCTCGATACGGCCGGGCTACGGCGAAGAGGAAGCGTTGAATCTGGGATCGAAAAGTACAGCGCCATTCGAACTATCGGCGCGATCGAACGATGCTATGTCGCCGTTCTTGTACTCGATGCCACTGAATTTGTAACGGCGCAGGATCAGCACATCGGTGGTTACATCGACGATGCTTCACGCGCAGCCGTAGTGGTTGTCAATAAATGGGACCTCGCCGAGGAATTAGGACTCGATAAGGCAGAGTCAGCAGAAGCTGTTCGAAACCGGTTCAAGTTCATTCCAGAAGTACCGATCGTGTTTACTTCAGCTTTGAAAGGCTGGGGAGTGGAAACACTGTTGCCCACAATTTTGGATGTGTACGCAGAGTTCTCGAAGCAGATGCCTAGGGCCGAAGTTAGCCGGGTAATTTTCGATGCAATGGGCGAAAATCCGCTACCGGGCATCGGAACCAGACGCCCGAGGATCTATCGCTGCATCCAAAGCCGGACCTCTCCTCCTACGTTCTTGTTCACCGCACGGAACCCTGAACTAATACACTTCAGCTACCGCAGGTATCTGGAGAACCAACTGCGAGAACGATTTGGATTTATGGGTTCTCCAATGAGATTGGTATTCCAAACTCGAGACGATGAATGATCCCGCAGTCGCAATAGTTGTTCTTGTGGTCGCCTACTTTATTGGCGCGATTCCATTCGGCGTGATAACCGGCCGAGTTTTTCGCGGCGTCGACATTCGTAGCTATGGCAGCGGCGGATCGGGCGCAACAAACGTAAGTCGAACGCTCGGTCCGGTCGCAGGCGGAGCTGTTCTTGCAGCCGACGTAGGCAAAGGACTTGTCATTGCTGGTCTGGTGCGATGGGCAGTCGAGGGCGATGCTTGGCTAATCGCTGCTGCTGGTACCACCGCGGTTCTTGGGCACATGTTCCCAGCCTACATTAAGTTCAAAGGCGGCAAGGGTGTCGCAACTGGCCTCGGTGCACTGGCGATTATTTCCCCAATAGCGGCAGTTATTGCTCTTAGTGGAGTTGGAATCGCTGCGATCACCCGATACGTGAGCCTTGGTTCGATTATTGGTAGCGGCCTAAGCCTTGGTCTTCTGATTATATTAAGCATTTTTGAACTCACAATTCTCGGCGTGGAACACGATATTTGGTATCTGCTGTTCGCCATTCCTGTCCCAATATTCATCTTTTGGAGCCACAGATCGAACGTCGATCGACTCGCAAAGGGTGATGAATCCAAGCTGGACGGCAATGCAACCCCGCGCCGGGCGCAGCGAACCCCGTAAACTGCACGGGTGACACAAATTGGCATCATAGGCACGGGGGCGTGGGCAACCACCCTCGGAATACTTTTGGCACGAGACGGAAAAAAGACGGTTCTGTGGTCTCGCACCGAAGCACGAGCTCAAGAACTGACATCAGCGCGAGTGAATGAACGCTCGGTACCGGGTGTTGAGTTTCCTGAACTGATGACCATTTCGGCTTCGCTCGAAGAAGCTATCGGCACTTCAGATCTTGTAATCATTGCCGTTCCTTCTGTAACCATTCGAGAGAATATTAGAAAAGTTCGCTCTGCGATTCCTTCGGGAGCCAACGTTGTTTGCGCAACTAAGGGAATCGAAATCACCTCCGGAAAGCGCATGTCACAAGTGATCTCCGAAGAGTTACCTGGGTTCTGGCGTTCTCAAATCGGTGTGCTGTCGGGCCCCAATCTTGCAAGAGAAATTGCAGCGGGTAACCCTTCAACCGCCACGATTGCGTTCCCCGAAGATGGAATTGCCGAGCAAGTTCAATCGACGCTAAGTTCCGAATCTTTTCGTGTGTACCGCAGTGAAGACGTCATAGGTGTCGAACTGGGTGGGGCGCTGAAAAATATTATTGCCATAGGAGCTGCATTCATCGACGGCGCAGGGCTGGGAGCTAACGCAAAGGCTGCCTTTGTGACTCGCGGGCTCCACGAGATAACTCGACTCGGTATTGCGATGGGGGCTCGACCAGAAACGTTCGCGGGTCAGAGCGGAATGGGTGATCTTATCGCTACCTGCTACTCGAATCTCAGTCGAAACTATCGTCTCGGAATCGGACTGGCGTCGGGTAAAGACCTGCCCGCAATACTTGAAGACCTCGGTGAAACTGCCGAAGGTGCACCTACTACTCAAGCGGCAGTACGCCTTGCCAAAGAACTGAAGATCGACATGCCGATCACCGACGCAACACATGCTGTGTTGTTCGAAGGTACGTCGCCAGTCGAAGTAATACGGAACCTGATGGGACGATCACTTCAACCAGAAGCACACTACTAAGCGGTTCTAGTTAGCCGCCGAGATCGCCAAGTTCGTACAATATTGCCGATATAACGGTTATCGCGGCTGTTTCACTTCTTAGCACTCGACTGCCCAAAGTGACCAACTGCGCGCCGGCTTCACGAATGCTTGTGGCTTCGTCGGCACTGAACCCGCCTGGAGGTCCGATTAGGGCCGTAAGCTGTTTCGCTTCAGTATCGAGTGATTGAAGCACCTGTCGGAGCGGCTTTGATTCGTCAGCTAGCTCCTCCCACATGCACAACAGAGGCTGTTCGCTGACGATTGGCTGTATCGCATCCATAAGGGGAGTAGGAGCTTCTACGATGGGCACGGTGGCTCTACCGCTCTGCTCTGACGCTTCGATGGCAATTCGCTGCCAGCGTTCGAGTCGCTTGTCCGAAGGCGTACCCGTATTTCCGCCCTGTACTCGTTCCGACATCACCGGAACGAATCGAACGGCACCGAGTTCGGTGCACTTCTGAATGGCAAGCTCGATTCGTTCGGGTCTAGCTAGCCCGAGCAGCATCGTGACCTTGCTGACTGGCTCGGCAACGGGTCGAACGGCCGACACGAGAGTTGTTGAAACGTTGTTCTTGCCGACGTGGTCGATCTCAACTTCCCACTCTGAACCAGAACCATCGAAAAGCCTGATGTGCTCGCCGGTATCTGCCCTTAGAACCGTCTTCAGTTGCCGGGCTATCGACCCGTCAAGAGAAATCGAACGGTCAGTGGCGTCGATGTCGGGAACGTAGAACCTATGCATTGCTACTTCGATCCTGCAGCGCGGGTGATTCGAGTCGCAGTCCAGTCTTCGATCATCCTGCTCGACTCAACCTGTCCTCCGACCTCTTCGAACGCTGCGACAACGTCAGCAAGCCGAGTATCGAGAACGCCTGAAGTGATAATTACTCCATCGTCGGACACTGAATCGATTAGCGGCTGTGCGAGTGCGATAAGCACGTTGGCTGCGATGTTCGCACCAACTACGTCGAACCCTCGATTAGGAACCTGATCGTTTGGAATCGATCCAGCGAGAATCGTCGATTTATCGGAAAATCCTGCGGCTTCTAGATTGGCATTCGATGAGATAACGGCGTCATCTTCGATGTCGAGTCCAGTTGCGTGGCCTGCACCGAGCGCCAGAGCTGCGATCGAAAGAACACCAGAGCCGCAGCCGACATCGAGGAATCTATCGCCTGGCTTTATTGCCATTTCGATCTCTTCCAGACACATGAGAGTCGTCGGGTGATGACCCGTGCCGAACGCGAGACCGGGTTCGAGTTCGATTACAACATCGGTCGACTTCGCGTGAAAAACGGTAGATCGAGGAACGATGACGAGGTTCGTTCCAACTCTGATTGGCTCGAATTTTTGATTGCGCCATTCATCGTCACTGACTTCAAGTTCTTCGACTTCGGGAAGATCGACCAAGTGGCGAATCAGTCGTACGCCAACGTCGATAGCTGTCTTGCGACTTGCTGTCGTCGGATCAAGCGGTAACCAGCCTCGAATCGTCACCCACGCAGTGGGATCTGGTGATTCACCCTCGTCGGGATTAAATCCACCCTGTCGTTCTACCGAAGCCGATCCTTCACCGTGAATATTGAACAGGTGGGTGAGCGGTTCGACGTACTCGGGTGGTGCTTTTATGCTGAGCTGAAGCCAGCGCATATGTCCTACCTCTTTTGTTGGCTGAGATTGCTAAATATTGGTAGGGCCGTAGGTCAACTGTTAGGAGTTGCTACCTTCGCTGCGGAAAGCGTCTTTGAAACGATCAAAGATACCTTGATCCGTGCCAGAGTTTTCTTTGACCCGTTCTAGCCCGAACGAGTCTGCAAGTTCTTCAAGAAGTTCCGTCTGGCGCTCGCTTAGCTTGTCAGGTGTCATCACCTTTAGCTCAACTAACTGATCACCACGTCGACCTGCGGCACCCATGTGAGGAATGCCTGCGCTCTTGATTCGAGTCACTGCACCCGATTGTGTACCTGGCTTCACATCGATATCGATCGAGCCTTCTAGGGTTTCCACATTGATGATTCCACCCAAAGCGGCCATTGCCATGTTCACTTCTGCGGTCATCATTACGTCGTTGCCACGACGGGTGAAGACCTTGTCGCGTTGCACGCCTAAGTGAATGTAGAGATCGCCGTTTTGAACACCGGTGCCACCCGATTCACCTTCGCCGTGAATCAACAGTTTTACTCCGTGTTCGACGCCTGCAGGAATCTTTACTTCGATCTTGCGAGATTTTCGTGCAGTTCCCCGCCCCGAACACAGCTTGCAGGCGGTTTTTACCTGCTGACCTTCACCCTGACATGTTGGGCAGGCTGTGACCTGCTGGAACTGCCCGAAGAACGTGCGTTGGGTACGCTGGACTTTGCCTTCACCGTGGCAGGTAGAACATTCGATAATGTCGGTTCCAGGTTCCGCTCGGTTACCGTCGCATCGATCGCAACGTTCCATTCGTGTGAGTTCGAGTTCACGGGCAACACCAAATGCGGCGTCGCGGAAAGATACGTTTATCTGAAACTCTAGATCGGCTCCTCGTTTGGCAGCCTGACGAGTAGACCCACCAAAGAACGAATCGAAAATATCTCCGAAGCCACCAAAGCCTTCGAAACCGTCAAACCCACGACCAGCCTGACCTTTCACACCCTCGTGTCCGAACTGATCGTACTGCGCTTTCCGCTTGGGATCGGTTAGAACCTGATACGCCTCGTTGACCTCTTTGAATCGGTCGCTGGCGTCGGCCGCCTTGTTGCGGTCGGGGTGGTACTGCAGTGCCTGCTTCCGAAACGCCTTTTTGAGATCTTCCGGCGTGGCATCACGGGCAACACCGAGAACCTCATAGTAATCACGTTTACTAGTTGTCATATATGGCGGCCACTGGTCCTGTAGCGAAAGTCGGTTTTATAGCGGAGTTTGAGATCGGCGCGAAGAAACACGCGGACGTATTAATTATAGACCTGAGATGAGATAAATCCGAATGAGGGTGCAAGCCCAAACGAGAACAAAAACTGGCGAGAATTGACGATAGGCTATTACGGGCGGACTAACCGCCGTAGAACATCATCGTCATTTGATCGAGATGATTCGCCATGTATCGAACGGCCGGGATAGCTGTTTCGTATTCCATGCGAGTTGGCGCCATAACGCCGATCATTCCCTCAGCGGAAGTCGAGGTTCCGTATCGACTGAATACGATCGAGAAGTTCTTTAGAGCGTCTTCTTTGTGCTCCTCGCCGATCACGACGCTCGTCACGCCGCGTGGATCGCCTACGTTTGCTAGCACAGCTGTCGCTTGAGAATCTTCAATCATCCAAGTTGCGCCTTGTGACATAGCGGGATCGGCGAGCAGTTCCGGCTGTTGGAACAGTTTGCCTATACCGCTAATTCTTTTTTCATTGCGGGAGGATGTGTCATGTTGCCGCAGAGCCGTCACAGCGGAGTCGAAGGCCTGGCGCTCGAATCCTTCGCCTATGTGCGCTGAACGGTCGACTAGGTTGTTGGCCGGAACACCGACAATCGCTTCGCTAAGCCTGTTGCGAGTGTGTTCGATTTCCAAGTCTGAAACAAATGAATCTAGATTTATAACCTGTTTGTAAACGCTGGCTTCTTGCAGCACAAGGATTACGACCACAAGCATCTCTTGCAGACGAAGTAATTCGATGCTTTTAACTGGCGCTGGCGCTGCTCGGGGAATGGTCGTGAACGCCAAGGTGTCCATGAGGCCAGCCAGGATTTCTGATGCTGAATCGACCCACTCTTCAACGTGAGATCGAACGGAACTAAATTCCTGATCGATACGTGCGGAAACACGAGGGTTCAGACTCGTTTCGGGGTTGAGAGAGGCGACGAACTGTCGGTAGCCACTATCAGACGGAATTCCACCTGATGACACGTGCGGGCGGCGAATGAGACCGTCTTCTTCGAGTGCAACCATATCGCTGCGAATAGTCGCAGGGCTTGCTTTCAGCTTGGTCGAACGAGCGACAGTACTAGAGGCAACGGGAGACGCGGTCCGAACGTGTTCAGAAACGATGAACTTGAGTATTTCTCTTTTTCTCGAGGTAAGAGTCGGCATGCTTGTTCCAACTGCAAATTGCGGTGTGAATTTCTCGCAAGGCGGTGACGTACACGGTTCAGGATAGGCACCATGAAGTTAGCATGCAGTTTTCCCGAGCGTCAACGGCAATACAGCGATTGAAAACTCGAAACGAGTGCTCATTTGGAAATTCGACCAGTTCAAGCTGTTGGAAAATTTGAGAAACGCATGAAATTACTGACATCAAGCGCTTTCGATTGAGACAGTGAGTTCGTACAGCGAGTTGGCCGTCCGCTGGAGCAGGATCAACTCAGGTACTAATTTGGCGACGGTACGGTTGATGCAGTGCTAGGAGAATTGAGCAAGTTTCAGAACGACGATGGTGGCTTCGGACATGCGATGGAGCCTGACGTCCGAATGACGAATTCATCGCCGCTTTGTTCTTCCGTCGCGTTTCAGGTGCTGCGAGAGCTTGAAGTCTCTGACGATCTTGAAATAGTTCATTCGGCTATCGGATATTTTGCAAATTCGTACCAGCCGAAAATTGGCGGTTGGGATCCGACCGGGCCTAACGTAGACGATTACGACCGAGCTCCTTGGTGGGACCACTCGCCGATCGAGGGTCGATTAACTCCCCTAAAAGTAGTCAACCCCGGTGCCTATATTTGTGGCTACCTGAAGCTGATTGGTGCTGATAGCGATTCAGATATCGCAGTCGATACGATTGTCGAAGATCTACTGGATTTGTTCTTCAATCTTCCAGAAGAAATCGAACTTCATGCACTGATGTGTTTTATACGCATGGGGGGAATGATGTCTGTCGACGTTGCCGAGAGAATGTTGCCGAAGTTGGCTCGTGCCGCTCATCTAACTGTGAGCGAGAACGAAGAAGATTGGCGTGGTTACGGAGGGCGTCCGTTGTGTATTGCAGCCGCACCATCGAGCCTGTTGGTATCTGAATTTTAGGGGAGTGTGGAAAAGCAATTAGATTTTGAAATCGAGTCTCAGAACGCTGAAGGAGAGTGGCTGAGGTTTTGGTCCTATGGCGACCGGGCTGCGGCGTTTCAGGAAGCAACGAATGAGTGGCCAGAATGGCTCACTTTCAGGAATCTGATTGCGTTCAAATCGTGGGGACGCATTTGAGCCTCTGATTAGCTGTTTGATTAGTCGGTGGGATATTTAGCTCTAGTTGTTAACGATGTAGATGAACGACTTTGAAAACCAACTCAGATGAGCCGCTAATCATAGAATTCAATTGACGCTCACACGGGCGCGTAGTTAAATTAGGTAATGAACTGTGTTCATGTTGGGAACTCTCCCAATCATGACTGCGCATCACCGATCAAATCGAGGAACGTCCACATGGAAATACGCTGGCTAGGCAATTCGACTTTTGAGGTCCAATCTTCAGTGGGCGTGGTAATTGTCGATCACCAGGGCGACATTCCTCCTGCATCGGAACTAAAAGACGAAAACACCGTATTTGTTTATAGCAAAGGCGAGCGTCGAAGCCATCCGGAAAGCGACTCGCAAGTGCTCTCGGGCCCTGGCGAATATGAAATTGGTGGGCTTGCAATTCGGGGGGTGGCCACTCCGGCGGACGATCCTGCGATTTCGCACGATATGAACACCGTGTACGTGGTAGATGCTGACGGACTTCAGGTCGCAACACTAGGCAACCCAGGCTACCAGCCATCAGCTCAATCGGTTCAGCAGATCAGTAAGGTCGACATCCTTATTATCAACACCGAATCGCAAGGTCTCGAGCCAGATGAAATGTCGGCTGTGATCAGAAACCTCGAACCTAAGATGATCGTTCCGTCTGGTTACGACGCTGCGACAGGAAAGCCCAGCGCTGCAATGCAGCGGCTATTGACCGAGTTGGGTGTGAAAAACTTTGAAGCAACATCAAAACTCACAGTGAACAAGGCTGGGCTACCCGATGAACGTGTGGTGGTAGTGCTTCAGCAACATACTTACGCATAGGCAGTCCGAGTCGCTCGTCGGTTGCGACGTATTTGATAAGTAAAAAGCCCCTGCAAATTGCAGGGGCTTTTTTTATTGTTCTGATTGCTGTTTGAAACGGAACTGAGTTGACGAACGGTGCTTACCGAGCGTTCCGCTCGAACCGTCGCCACGCTAGCAGAGCTAGAGGAGCCAGTAGCAGTGCGATGTTGCCTAATCCTGCCGGGCCACCCTCTCTTGCACTACAAGAGCCACTAGCGGCCTCTTCAGCAACAGCTGTTGCTTTGAAGTCGGCAATCGGAGTCGGTGTCGGCGTCGACGTTGGCCTCACGGTTGGTGTTGGTGTTGGTGTCGGCGTACGAGTTGGCTCCGGGGTCGGAGTTGGTGTCGGCGTACGAGTTGGCTCCGGGGTCGGAGTCGGTGTTGGCGGCACCGGAGTTGGCGTCGGCAAAGGCGGGAACACCAGTAGGAAGTTCTCTCTACGGGCGCCATCTTCGAACACGTCGTCCTGAAGGGCTTTTGTTTCACCGATAAAGAATTCGATCGGTCGTCCATCGTATTTTTCGAAATATGGATCAATGGTCAGGAAATACTCACCGCTGAATACCGACGCAAATGGGGTGATGAAATCATCGATCACTGCGTAAATAAGTGTTCCATCTGGCGGTGGAACCGAGCCAGCTCTAACACGCCCTTCATAGAAGGTCGGTGCGAGGAGTACCGGTGTTGCAGTCGGCGTGGGTGGCACCAACGTCGGAGTAGGTGTGGCGAGTGGTGCGAACGGGAATCGAAGGTTTTGCTCGCGAAGCTGAGGGAGTCCCCAATCGGTAA
>JAQCHZ010000005.1 GCA_027618835.1 Chloroflexota bacterium
ACCACGATCGAGCAACAGGCGGACCACGTCGAGAGAGTTGGTCTGGGCTGCTACATGCAGGGGCGAATCACCAATTTCGTCCCTCGCATTGACATCGTCTCCTCGGGCAATCAAGGCCCGTGCGATATCGACCCGGTTCTCTTTTGCCGCACGGTGAAGATCCCAGCCTTCGAGGTCCAACTCCTCGACGTTCGCAAGGTCCTGCTCCTCGAACTCCTTGAGGTAATCAACTGATCGCTGGACGAGGCTGTCTCTCCGACGTTCGATCTCGTCGGACTTCCTGCGTTCTATGTCTCTGTTTTCAGTCATATTACTGGCGACCCATCCAGTTCCGTGGTGTTCTGACATACGCGTCCATCGCTCGATGTTTCCGTGGATATTACCTCCTGCACTACAATAATGAGGGAGTGTGTAGAAGGAAAACTTGCTGGGCTCGACGGTCAAGATGTACCCAATATTACCCAGTCTGTATGCTCACTATGGTTTCTGTCAGGACTGAGGGAAAATGGCTAAGTGCAATATATGTGGCGATAGTGCCGGGTGGTTTAAAAAAACTCACGCTGAGTGTGTTCAGATAGTGACGGACCTTACCTCCAAGACCCAAGAGATGGTTGCTGATGCTGTGCCCCAGATTTCGAGACACAAAGAGATCGAATATGAGGTGGAATCGGTCGTCGCTAAAAGCGGTGTTCTTTTAGAGCCGTATTTTGAGCGCCAAGCGTTGGCGGCGGGTTGGAAATTGGTGTCTAGCCGGGCTCTTGCCAACGATGGAATTACTGAAGATCTCGAACTTGCACTGCTCAAGTTTGTGAAACTGCATAATCTTTGGGAACATGAGCTTAAGGATGATCTAGATTATTCAGACTTCATATTCTGGGGCATATTGAGGGATCTAGCCCACGATAAAATTCCTAACCTGAACATTCATACATCCAGTCCCATTCCTTTGAATCTACATAAAGATGAGATGTTGATTTGGTTGATCGACCAAGTTGTGTACTCTCGGAAAATTGTTAGAAGATCCCTAGTCGGTGGAAGTACAGGTGGTGCAATCGAGCTTGGATCAGGTGTTTACTATGGCAAATCCGAATTTGAATTGCATGAAACGTCTATCAGTGAGACCGAAAGTGTTGCAACCGGTTTTGTCGCTATTACCACACGGCATTTGTATTTTTCCGGTGAAGGAACTTATTTCAGGGTCAGATACGCCGACATCGTAGCTACCCAGTCGTACAAGGACGGGATAGGTTTCCAGCGTGAAGGAAACGATGGTATGGAGTATTTCCTTACCGAGGATGTATGGCGACTTTGGAATCTAATCGAGAACCTGAAGTCAGAACCCAATCTTACAGAGTATTCTTCGGGCTCCTGATAAGAGAACTAGCAGTAGGTAGACATAGATATTGGAGAATGCCTCGCGTTCGGTGCGTCCCTGCGTCTTTATGCACGCGTACGTGAGCAAAAAAATGGGCTAAGAAGGGACCTTATGCCTATAAACCATATTCCCTAAACACGCTGACCACGCCAAGTTTGCCTGTGCGAGAAGCGTAGTCAGAACAAGTCTCTTTTTCTTCAACATCCGAAAACATCGGGTCGATTAAATCTATGTACGGATTCTGCAAAGACCAATCTTGATCTTCCAGATTTTTTTTCTTAAAAGAATCCCAATCTGACCAATTGTCTATCCCTGCTCGTCCTAGTTCATTTTCAGCTATATGATCAATGAATTCACTGAGTGCTTTGGGCGAGTCATATAACGTGCAGACCCACAACCAATTCAATATATGAGGAGGGTCTTCACCTTCCAATCCTGACGGTACAACAGAACTTCCGTATCGGTTAAATCCCTGTTCAGACCAATAATGCCATTCAACCCATTCAAGCCACTCATCCCACTCAGGATCAGACATCCAGCCCGACCAGTGGTTAAATCTCGTTTGGTCAACGAACATCTCGGGAATAAGCGCCCATCCACCGTTTTTTTCAACGACAATTGGAAGCTCGTCAAGAATAAATCCTGCTTCTAGGATCCCAGTGACCGACTCATGATCGTCCAGAACACATGCGTTGAGTAGTTTTGGAAAGTCCAGTTTTTGATCCTCTATCGAGTAATCCGAGCCTATCGAGGGTTTCCAGCTCGACCACTCTTCATCAAGTTCATCTTTCTTCATCAAGCTAAGGTCATCGGTATTTGCACCACGATCGATCAGCAGGCGGGCAACATCGAGAGATTTGTGCCTGACTGCGAAGTAGAGGGGTGTGCCATAACCGCTACGCCAACCCTCACTGCCGGCCAAACTTTCAATGCGCGCATGATGATCGATCAGAAGGCGGGCAACATCGAGAGAGTTCTTCCAGGCTGCCCAGTGCAAGGGGCTCATGTATAACCAGTCCCACCTTTCAACATCGTGTCCTCGTGCGATCAAGACTCGTGCGATATCGACCCGGTTCTCTTTAGCCGCACGGTGAAGGTCCCAGCCTTCAAGGTCAGGTTCCTCGACATTCGCAAGGCCCTGCTCCTCGAACTCTTTCAGGTAGTCGAGTGATCGTTGGACGAGGCTGTCTCTCCGACGCTCAATGTCGTCAGGCTTCCCGCGCTCTATGTCTTTGTTTTCAGGCATCTAAATACATTACTAGGGCAACTCTGTCGGGTCCTCAGACTCATTATCAAATCGATCAACAACACGTTGGGCCGCCACAACGAGGTCGTCGATATCGAAACCATGTCCGATCTGGGTCTCTAGGTATTCGATTCTCTTCATCAGTTTTTCAGAGAAGCTCCTGAAGTAGTTCTCCCCACGGTCTTCAGCTTCCCGTGCAGCGAGCACATTCACCCAATCATCAGACTGTTCGAGACTGGCCTTCTTAGATTCCAGTTCAGTTATGTGGTTCCTGATCTGGCTAAGCCGACGAATCATCCTCACAAGGTCGTACCCGACCCCTTCACCCTGTACAGCGTCTTCTGAAGCGTTGTACTGGTCAACGATTTTCTTTATCGCATCCTTATCGCCTTTTGCATAAGCCTCATTGAGGTCAGCCATCAGCCTAGTACGAAGCTTCCGGTCTTGCTCATCGTCCGCAAGATCAGGGTGGACCTGCTTGGCAGCATCCCTAAACATGGATTTCAATTCGTCATCAGCAGGTTTTTCCTGCCAGTCAGCATCAGAATCAGGGGGAGCTGTAGGGGCGCCTGAGTAATCACCAAGCAATGCCTTCAAAGCCTGAAGTGCTTTATCAAGTCCTGCCTTGTCTCCACGTGCAGCATAGACCTCAACATCTAAGATATGTATCTTCAGGATCAGCGGCGCAATGGTCGCTGTCATCTGGTCCTTAAACCATTTGATTGAACGGAGCATGTCGGCCAACTCAGCCTCGAGCTCCAGCATCCGGCTTTCAGCCTGAGCTACCTGCTCTTCGTAATTCCCAAGTTCGATCTCTTCGGGGGATTTGTGCGAATTGTTTTTTGCTGCCGTGTAACCTGCTACGGATTTGCCGGTCATTTTTTTATCTGTACTTTCGTTACTTTCGGATGGCTGAGCGCATAGGCGTTCAGGCCAAGAACCTCGGCTCCATTCTTTTTGCAGAGACTGCAGTTCTTTGACGGAGGCTGTACCTAACGTTGAGTTAGCGTGGGTTATCGATAAGGCAACCTTGGCTGTTGTTCGGACGTCAGCCAGGGCATCATGAGCGTTTGCATGCGGAATCCCAAACTTCTGTGCCATAGCCACAAGGTCACGAGGGCCGGAATAGAATTTTCTCGCCCATACCAATGGGTCAAGAACGCTGAGCTTGGGAAGTTGTAAACCATGCCTTTTGCATTCTTGGTTGAGAATCGTAAAGTCGAACGGAGCGTTGTACATCATTATCGGGTAATCACTGTATTTCGTGATTGTTTCGATAAATGATTCAAAAGCCTCTTTTACTGGCACTCCTTCTTCGAGGATGCGAGCATCAGTGATGCCGTGGACTTTTAGTGCCTGCCAATGGCTCCTAACCCCTGTAGCGACGATACTGTTCAGTTCATTGGTAAATGAGTTGTCTGATGGATCAAAAATAGCGTAGCCGATCTGAACGGGACGGGTCGTGCAAGGATCAGCACTCGTCGTCTCGAAATCAAGCACCATTACCGGCGTATCGGTCCAACTCATAATTTTCAAATCCTAGATTGAATTATTAACCCTAAATGGCTTCGTTATAGGGTTTTAAACGAACTGTCTAAAGAGAGTTCTTTTAAGCTGCCCATTACCCACTGCCTGGGTGTATGTCCGTATTTGTTCATTGCATCGATGTCAGCACCATTTTCAATCAGAAGCTTACCTACAGCAAGCGAGTCCTTTTGAGCTGCCAAATGCAATGGCGTCCACCTAGTATTCGACTTCGCTTCGATCTCTGCACCACGTTCGATGAGCAGGCGTGCAACGTCGATTGAGTTCTTATTTGCTGCTATATGCAGTGATGTCCAGCCATCGTTGTCCTTCGTTTCGATATCTGCACCATGCTCTATTAGAAGGGTGGCAATGTTAATAGAGTTCTTCCAAGCAGCGTGGTGTAGAGGGGTTTGTCCATCGTCGTTCTTTGCTTGAATGTAGGCATCGCGCTCGATCAGAAGCTTGACCACTTCGAGAGAGTTGTTCACGGCTGCCACGTGCAGGGGCGTCCAGCCAATTTTCGACTTCGCTTCGATGTCGACATTGCTATCGATTAACAGAGTGGCAACTTCGATAGAGTTATGCCCAGCAGCCACCCCTAGGGGCGTCCAGCCATTGTTCGACTTAGCTTCGATGTCCGGCCCATGCTTGATCAGCAGGCGGACTACATCAAGGGAGTTCTTATAGGCTGCCCAGTGCAGGGGCGTCCAGTTATCGTTGTCCTTCACTTCAATATCGTCGCCTCGTGCTATAAGAGAACGTACGATGTCGATCCTGTCCTCCCGTGCCGCACGATGGAGGTCCCAGCCCTCGAGGTCTATGCCCTTGTTTTCAGTCATCTTGATAGGCATCCATCCAGCCAACAATTGCGTCCATTGGATCTGCACCACGATCCATCAGTAAGTCGACTACATCGGAAGAGTTTTTTGAGGACGCCGAGACCAGCGGCGTCCGGCCGTTTTTGTCCATCCCATTGACATCTGCACCGTGTTCGATCAGAAGGCGGGCAACATCGAGAGAGTTCTTCCAGGCTGCTAAGTGCAGGGGCGTACTTCCTTTTTCGTCCCTCGCATGGACTTCTGCACCGTGTTCGATCAGAAGGCGGGCAACATCGAGAGATCTCTCCCAAGCTGCCTCGTGCAGGGGCGTACTTCCTTTTTCGTCCCTCGCATGGACTTCTGCACCCTTTTCGATAAGTAGCCGAACGATGTCGACCCTTTTCTTCGAGGCTGCAACATGCAGAGGTGTATGTCCGTATTTATCTTTCGCTTCGATCTCTGCACCATGATCGATAAGCAGAAGGGTGATACCTGGCTCATCCCAATATACTGCATTATGCAGGGGTGTTTCACTTTGATCATTCCTCGCATTTACATCTGCACCATGCTCGATGAGCACTTGAATTACATATGGTTTAGCAGAGGCTTCGGAAAAGACTGCCACGTGCAAGGCTGTGTCACCGTCATCTCTCTTTGCATTGACATCTGCACCCTTTTCGATCAGCAGGCGGGCAGTGTCGGAATGATCCGGTTTCCTTGGTTGTCCGATAGCTGTGTCGAGAAGAGGTGTGTAGCCCATTTCGTCCCTCGCATCGATCTCTGCTCCATGATCGATCAAAAGACGGGCAACATCCAAGGAGGCCCTATGTGCTGCTACGTGAAGGGGCATCTGTTCGGCTTGATCCCTAGCATTAACATCGTCCCCCCGTGCGATCAAGGCACGTGCGATATCGACCCTGTTCTCTTTAGCCGCACGGTGAAGGTCCCAACCTTCGAGGTCCAACTCCTCGACGTTCGCAAGGCCCTGTTCCTCGAACTCCTTGAGGTAATCAACTGATCGCTGGACGAGGCTGTCTCTCCGACGCTCAATCTCGTCGGATTTCCTACGTTCTATGTCTCTGTTTTCAGGCATCGGTCCGAGCGTTTCTCATATGATCTGTAAGCAACTGTCGATTCGGGATCGACCCATCGATTCTTGGTCGTAAACCCTGGCCCTCAAGTCCTGCGTAGGTAGTTGATCGCAATTTCACGGCAATGGAAACGGTCAATGAATCCGGTTCTATCCACAGCAGATGGTCATCGAACAATGCATGTATATCAGAGCGTAATAACAAGCCGTTATCAAGTGAATTTCTACCACTAACAGCATGAGGCTCTATATGTGCCGCTTCAAGCACTTCAGCCGGTTCATCACCCGTAATGGCACATTTGCCATCGTACAAACGCATCAAAGCGCGCCTGAACTTAGGAGCACCTCTTCGGTCTCTTAAGGATTGAGAATAGCGTTTATCAGTGTCGTCGGGAATATCGTCCAGATCTGAATATGGATCAGTGGATTCACCTGGTAATACGTCAACAATCTTTATGCCAACAGGAAAACTATCACTCTTTTGATAATTACCAGAATTATCTATAAATACTATTGCGCCTAACTCTCTAAGTTCCTGCAGCGTGCGTCTGATCGCTGGTCTGATGTTCTCGTTATATGGATGAAAGGATGACAACTGAGATTCAAACCGGTCGTAAATATCAGACAACTTGAATTCTGTGTCTAAAAGGTCAATGCATGAGACCAGATCAGAATGCCAATCGGAATGTTGGTCTTCGCGTTTAATGAACTCTGTTACAAAGTCATATAGTTCTTGATCAGATCGTTTTTCCCATTCATCGAATACTTCTTGGCCTAAGCGGGATAAACGGGCTGGTTTTGCCTGGTCATCTACTTGTCCTGTAGTAACAGATGCTCTCCACCCCACACGACCATTTTCAAGATGGCCGTCAAACCAGTCACGTAAATTTTTTAGACTGTTTGAGAACTGTTTCCTAGGTCTTCCGCCATTCAAATTCGGCCAAAATAGTTGATACGCTTCGGTCCATGAGTCAACTTCTAATTCGGGTGGTTGTTTTCCACGACCTTTTTTACCGCACCGGGCGAGAAAATAGGCCACGATAAATTCGTTGCGTGTTCTTTTGTACATGTGTTAGCTCTGAAATATGAACAATTTTTGACGATATGCCTCAGACTAGGTCACTCAATAATGAACTGCCAGACCAAAGTGGTTCTGCTGCCCCACCATAGTGAACTCTGACATCTCCAAGATTGTAGTCGATGTCGTGAAAAGGATTCACGAGGGATGATCTATTGATCTTCCTAGGATCCAGGTATTAGCGGTACATAGTTCGTTCGTTTTGGAACATTGCTGCCCCGTGACTGGCCTTTTCTCTTCTTGTAGTTACTCTTTTTCTAATAGGTACGGGGGTAGGACACGACACGACATCACTACATCATCGGGGCATTACGATTCGGGTGTTCATGCGGATACCCTCTGGTTTAAACGAGGGAATAGAATTTTCGCTTTCCTTCAGTTCTTAAGATCAACTCTCCTGAATCGAGCATCGCCTTACGGGCGTTGCCGTATGTTTCACCTCTGATCCCGGCTACGCCCTGTAACTCACTAGCACCTAACTCACCCACTTCTAAAAGAGCTTCACGAATCATCATTTTTCCTGATTCAATTACGAACTCTTGCGCTCTGCCGATGTTCTGAGGCCAACCGGTTTGCTCGCTTAACGTAATAACTACAGGATCGAGAGATTCGCCTTCCCTCTGAATCGACATCAACTCACGACCTTTTACGGCACCTTCAGCACCTTTCCGTCGACTCAAAATAAGAGCTGTATCGACACCGCCCAAAATCGCTGTGCTTCCGAGAATGGATTGCCCTGGATCATCGGGATTCTGAGTCGCCTTGTTTGCGTGGTGACTAACGACAAATGTCACGTCAGTTCTTCTGCCAAGATGCTCTAGAGGAGAGAGTGCCCTATTTACCAATGAATAATCGTTGGCATCTGCCACTTGCGGCAACATTCGAAACAATGTGTCGATAATCACTAGTACTGGATTGAAATGATTAATCATCGGCTCAATCCAGTGTTCGAAAATCGATTTGTCCGAATTTTGGAACACTGGCGGTGGACCAACGAGTAGATGAATTTCATCAACCGATCTAATCCCCATCTGTTTGAATCTGTTAATCAAATCTCCACGGCGGCCTTCAAATGCTAGATAGAGAACAGGTCCTTTGTATGTGGACCAGCCCAGGAATTTTTCTCCTCGGCAGGTAGCAAGTGCCAAACCGCAGAGTGTCTGAGTTTTTCCATCCTTGGGCTTCGAAACTAAAATCGCCAGTCCACCACGTGGGATTCTGCCACCTAGCTGCCAATCCATCTCTGGAGCTTGGTAACTAAGGATTCCATTTGCATCCATAATTCCGCTTGGAATTGTTGGTTCATCTGTCACTGTTCCCTCTTCCCTTACCCCTACGGGGAGGGAAAAGGGAACAGTGACATCGGACGGGCGTGCAGCGGGTGGAGAAGTAGCCTCAGAATGAAGCTCTAGTAGTTTCTCCAATGTCCCGCCATTTTCAACGAAATCCGCAGCGTCACCTTTTATCGGTGCGGCTGGATCTATGAGCCATAGTGGTGGTTCTGACAAAACTTCGGCGACACGACCCATGTGTCTTCGTCCAGGTTCATCGTTATCTGGCCACAGGCAAACGTCGAAACCATCCAATACTGAGAGGGCTTCTCGACTAGGCGTGGTTGAAGCACCAGTGACCGTTGCGACGACTTGTACCTCGAGTGTTCTGAGCACATCGCATTTTCCCGCACCTTCTGTGACGTATACCGGCTTATGTTTATCAAATTCAGGGATTAACTCTGTTCCATATAACGGCATATCTTTCGAAGAAGTACTGTTGTGACCGACCCAAAGAAAGCGCTTTTTACCATTGGGCAACTCTTTACGAATCTGAGTGCCGACCACTGTTCCATCGAAATTTCTAACATGCCAGCGACCTACTACGGTCCAGGTCTCCGGTTCTTTCACTAGGCGTTCGATCCCCAGACGATAAGCAAGATCGATGTAACCGCCCCTAGCTGAACAGGTAAAGCAATGCCATCCATGACTTTCTACATTCCAACTAGCGGAAGGATCAGTATCGTCATGGGCAGGACAGATAAACCTGATCCATTCTCCAGTACGTTTGCCCTGCTGTTGCGTGTTCAGAACATATTCGATCTGTGAGATAACGTGATTTGTATTAAGAGAAACAATCTCTCGTGTATTCATCGGATCAGTCCTTACTTGCTGGACCGTTTTTGATTTCTAGGATTGCACCGTTTGCAAGAAATCTATTCCACGCCGGTACAGGAATTACGTATCCCCAACCCAATCTCACCGCAAACGGCACTTGTCCAGCTTTCGCCAATCGGTACATTCGACGGTGGCCGATTCCGAGTCGGTCGGCTGCTTCTCGTAATCCACCTGGCAGAACATCCAAGCTAGTTATCGCCATCACTGTCTAATCCTCATCATTGATTTGATTCGCACTTGTTGTTCATCTTTGTACATTGGTATATGGTTAGTCTCAACTGGACAACTGGACAGAAAAGTGGACTTAAATGAGTTACCGAGCTCTAGATGATTCTCAGATTGAAGAAGCCCAACAATTACGTAACCAAGGTCTTACGAATATGCAAATTGGTGAGAGCTTGGGGGTGTCGACCAAAACAATTCAGCGAGCACTTGGACCGAAACAACGAAAACAGCTGCCAGAGCGGATAGATGAATGGCCAGTTGACCGGTTATGGCCTAAATCTTGGAACGCTAAAAGATTCCGAGATTCTGGACTTGGAGATGAAGCTGCGGAAGTACATTGGGCCATAGTTCAAGGAGCAGTTCACTCCAATAACCAATGGCTTCAATGGTTCGAGCGGTCATGGATTGAACTTAGGGATGAGTTGACGGATGAATCGCTTCTTATTTCAACCGACCCAAAGGAACCAGCTGCCAATTGGTTCGACGCTCTTGCTGGCCTGCCGGTCCTTTGCGAATGGTTGGGCGGCTCACGTGCTTGTGCAGAAATAAAAGCAGCTGCGATGGAGTACCGACCTTGGGTGAGCAGCCCCAGGACACGTAAAGCAGCAGAAATAACGCCGAAAGGCGTAGGGAAGTTGTTGGCAAAGACATTGCAGCACGACCCTGAAGTGCGATCTCGAATTGGATTCAGATCCGCTGCCCGAACTCAAACACAAGAACTAACCAGACTTATAAACAAACAGCAACTCATGCGGGCGGTCACGTTGCCGCAGGAATCAACACCAGGGTTATCACCTGTATTTGTTTTGAATGGCCTCCTAGAAAGAATTCCAATGTTCGATATGCATCCGAAAAGATCCTCATACGCCAAGTTCGGGATATGGCAAATGTACGTTGGATTGTTCAGTTTTGAACCCATAAGGAACAAGTAATGACAGGACATATTGAACGTCGAAAAAACGGATGGAAAATCACCATTTCTGCAGGCACTGATGAGTTAGGCAAACGTCAGCGTGTATATGAGACAGTCAAAGGCTCTAAAAGTGAAGCACGGCGAAGACTAACGGATCTCCAACGGCAAATTGATACTGGAAGATTTGTGCCCAGGGGGCCGAGAACATTTGGTCAATTCGTGAATGATTGGCTCCCTAATAAGAGACATGCTATTAGACCTAGCACTGCTGCAAGCTACGAGCGTTTATTGAATGGGTACATCCTTCCAGAGCTCAGTGATCGACCTATACAAAAAATAACGTCATCCGAAGTGGGCAGAATCATCACGACCCAGGCCGATCGAGGGAAGTTGTCCACCGCAGAGCATCTATTCAGATTGATGCGTGTTGTATTTAGGTCAGCGATGCAACAACAGGAGATCGGGCGTGATCCTACCGTGGGAGTCGATCGCCCAAAGGCAAAACGACGAGAGCTATCGGTACTCACGCCATCTGAATGGCGCAGAGTTAGTGCATACGTCGAGCAGAGGTATCCGCATTTCCTAACCCCTCTAACTGTTCTTATAACTACTGGCCTTCGTCGATCGGAGCTATGTGGGCTCCAATGGGGAGATATTGATTTTGACCGGCGAGTGCTGTCAGTCAACCGAGGATTTCACGTCGTCAAAGGTAAAGGTGGAGTGCACACGGACCCGAAAACAGATCGAAGTCGGCGTGTTGTAGCGCTAGACGCCATCGCTCTCGAATTGTTGCGAGTGCAATTTAACAACGTGGGCACAGTGAGAAGTGCATTAGATCTAAAGACAACAATGGAAACGCCTGTATTTTCTTTAGATCAAATTTCACCTCTGCGCCCAGACACGATCAGTCAACTCTGGTTGAAAGTGAAGAAAGCTCTCGGGTTGAACGTCAGATTGCACGACTTACGCCATACTGCCGCCACGTTAATGCTTGCCGCCGGTGTTCCTATCGGCGACGTTAGTGATCGCCTCGGACATGCGACTCCAGGGTTCACGATGACGGTCTACAGGCATGCAATACCGGGTGCGCAAGAGGAAGCGGCCGAACGACTGGCAGCATTGCTGCATGGTGATGCGTATGTGTCAGATGGCAACAAACTGTCGCCAGGATTGTCGCCACAACGAAAACTGGCCGCTATTTCGTAAGAAAAGCGGCCAGTTTGATTTCAGTTTGGTGACGGGCCGGGGACTTGAACCCCGAACCTAGTGATTAAGAGTCACTTGCTCTGCCAATTGAGCTAGCCCGTCCCTGAGTTCACTTAACAATTCAATCGAAGCCTATCCGCGCTGTCAACTGCAATTCGGCTCGGTTACGTGGTGAGTCAAACTCGGCTACCAGCAGTATTTAGCTCGAACGCTCGAAGAATCGTTCTATATTCGGCTTCGGGCACGATATCTCAGCAGCTTTCTAGCCGCGAGGAACTTAGCCGATACACGCCGTTCCAAGCAGTCAATCCAGAGCTATAGAGCCGATTCGTTTCGCTCACCGGTTCGCACTCGAATTACTTCCGAGACATCCGACACGAATATTTTCCCGTCGCCGATAGCGCCATTTTCAGAGCTCTTAGCGGATCCAAGGATTGCTTCAATAATTTTGTCTTTATCGCCGTCCTTAACAACTATCGATATCAATGCCTTGGGAAGCGACATCCTGGTGGCAGTAGTTGCGCCTCGACCTGTGAATACCTCAACGCCCTGTTGCTGACCACGTCCGTTTACGTTCAAGATGTTGAACCCTCGACACCCGACGGCATCCAAAGCGTCGATGATGATGTTGATTCGGTCGGGTCTTACTATGGCTTCTATTTTGATCACTTCTATGCCCTCACTCGTTACCGCACTACTGTGCGGCGAATAATAGCTTGTTTACCGCCCCTTGTTTGTCGCAAGGGACGGTAAACCTCATCGGTCTGTTAGTCCGCACCGTCTGCGACGTATCCACGCTCACCGTGCAGCGTAATGTCTAGACCGAGATCCTCTTGTTCACTCGTGACCCTGAGTCCCAGACCCGGAATAACATCGAGTATTTTCAAAATGATGAAGGTCATAATCCCTGAATAAACCGCAACTGCCATCACCGCTCTGAAGTTAGCCCACAGCAAAGCTGTTTCGCCGTCGATCAATCCAACGTTCTGCATAACGCCGTTATCATCTGCGATTTGCACTGCGAAAATCCCGGTTGCAATTGAACCCCAAATCCCGCCAACTCCGTGGACAGCGAACACTTCAAGTGCATCATCGATCCGCGTCTTTGACATCAATTTCACAGCTGAATAAGCGGCGATACTGCCGACAATACCGATTGCAAACGCGCCCATCGGCCCAACGAATCCCGCAGCCGGCGTAATCGACGCCAGCCCCGCGATTGCGCCCGTTGCAAAACCAACGCCACTTGTTCGGCCAGTCGACTGGAATTCGAGAACCATCCACACCAATCCTGCGATAGCCGCTGAAGTATTCGTTACGAGGAACGCTGTGACTGCGACACTATCGGCAAGCAGGCCCGATCCAGCATTAAAGCCGAACCATCCGAACCATAAAAGGCCGGTTCCCAAAAGAACATATGGCACATTGTGAGGTTCTACGCCACGCTCGACTTGGCGTCGTGATCCGACCATTGTCGCCACGACGATTGCTGCGATTCCAGCAGAGGCATGAACTACGATTCCACCGGCGAAGTCGAGTGCACCAATTCCTGCTATCCAGCCATCAGCTGCCCATACCCAGTGAGTCACTGGGACGTAAACGACGGTGACCCAAACGAACAGGAATACGATGTAGGTAGTGAACTTGAATCTCTCGGCAAATGCTCCGGTGATCAAAGCCGGTGTGATGATCGCGAACATCATCTGAAAAATAGCGAACAGCATTGGCGATATACCGCTGTCAGTACTCTCGGCTGATACACCCCGGAACCCAACAAAGTCGAAGTTCCCGATGAAATCACCGCCCGCTCCGAAAGCGAGACTGTATCCCCAAAGAACCCACAGCACACTCACTACGCCCATAGCGACGTAGCTGTACATCAGGGTCGATACCACGTTCTTACCACGGACTAATCCGCCGTAAAAGAACGCCAGACCGGGAGTCATGAGAAGAACCAATGCCGACGCGGTCAGCATCCATGCGACGTTGCCGGGATCAGACATATTCGAGCTCCATTTTCTGTTGCACACAAACTAATTGTCAGGGTAAAAGAACGAACTCACGTTTTACAGATAGCGGCTATGCGTCGAGCTGTAAACAAAGTAATGGCCTATATTCCGAACTCGATCCCTGAATATCGTGTCCGGTTATTTATCACCGAGGAAATCTAGCAAACGATTCGCCATTTACAAACAGCCACTCGTCGATTGAGTAGATTTATTCTTTAGTGGTGGGGTGTTACGATTCCGACATCATCACGCCGCCGACTGACCAACTGGCCTTCTCGACGTCTTGGAATATAATCGTGGTTGCTGAATCGGGCACTCCAGCCGTTTCAGAAATCGCCTTGGTGATTGCCTTGGCGAGATCGGCTTTTTGTTGGTCGGTTCGACCGGCGTAAAGAGCTACGTTTACTACTGGCAAGTTTTTTTCCTAAGTTTTGAAATGACAATGCTCGTATTGAAAATCCGGTCGAATTATAGGCGGCGAATACTCGGATAAATGGGCAGTGGCGACCGAAAATCTGAAGGATTAAAAGCTTTATCAATATAATTGGCTTCATACATGCAGCCTGCTACAAATAATAACGGTGAGATCTTGAATGAATTCGAGCTTATTGCTCGACTTTCTGAACTCGATTCTGCAAAAAATCTCGAATGTGATAACACAGTCCTAATCGGTATCGGCGACGATGCCGCGGTAGTCTCAACACCCGCCAGCCAAATGTTGCTGACAACCGACGCCATTGTCGATGGTGTTCATTTTCGATCCGTCGACGAACGCTGGTTCGACGTTGGTTGGAAGTGTGCGGTTTCAAATCTCAGCGATATCGCTGCCATGGGAGGCGTTCCCGACCACGCCTTAGTCACCTTAGGTGTTCCGCCTGGAGCTTCAGTTGAGACATACGCTGACTTCTACAACGGTATGAACGCAGCATTTTCTCAATTCGGCGGATCGATTGTCGGGGGCGATGTTGTTTCATCTTCAACAATGTTCGTAAACCTTGCGCTAACCGGTCATCCATCGTCAGACTCCTTTGGCGAGCCGATTACGATGCGACGGACCGAAGCGCGGGCTGGCGACCTCGTTTGTGTCACAGGCCCGTTGGGTAGTTCTGCTGGCGGACTCAAAGCACTATTGAATGGTGATACAAACCCAAGCAGCACAATTCTTATAGACCGTCACTACCGCCCGACCCCACGAATCGAAATTGGCAACAAGCTTGTCTCATCTGGAGTTCGCTGTGCGATGGATATCAGCGACGGATTAGTTGGCGATCTTGAAAAAATTGCGAAACTAAGTAGTGTCAAAATTACTGTTGAAATGACGAGTATCCCGCTCACCACAGAGCTAATATTTATGTTTGGATCTAGTGCCATTGAGCTGGCTCTTGGCGGTGGTGAAGACTATGAACTAGCGTTCACTGCATCGAAACCCTTGGTAGATGATCTTGTGGCCAATAACATCGGTATCACAGTTATCGGCAGCGTAACTTCCAGTGAATTACCAGGTGGTCAAGTGGACGTAATTGACGAGAACGGCGAGCTGTATGAACCGATTCGAAAGGGATGGGATCACCTGAATGTTTGAGACATCCCAGCCAGATCCTCTGAGCCCTGCACTAATGCTCGTTTCCGATTCGGAAGACGATACTGTGCGAATTGGGAAGTCGGTCGGATACGCTCTTCGAACGGGCGATACGGTCTTACTTTCAGGCGACCTCGGCGCAGGTAAAACTCGAATGGTCCACGGAATGGCCGAGGCTATCGGAAGTCCTATTCCGGCTCGCAGTCCAACATTCGTTATTGTCAATGAATACCCTGGCAAAATACACCTCAGTCACTGTGATCTTTATCGCCTTGGCTCAATTGACGAAGTCGAAGAGCTCGCATTGGAAGAGCGACTTCTAAATGGAGCTTTGGTAATCGAATGGCCCGAAGTCGGCGGGGCAGCATTGCCGTATGACGTTCTATTTTTGAAGCTAGTTAACGGCGAGCATGACGACCAGCGGATCATCACGTTCACGGCAACTGGCGCCCGCTCAGCCGACTTGCTTAGTCGTTCGGCTGCCGTATTCGAGTCACTCGATGGCACTGTCGGGTTGACTCATTCATCAGCACCTGACCAGACGGGCCAAGCGGAAAATTGATCTTATTAGCAATCGATACTTCGACCCGCTTCGCAGGAGTCGGTGTTGCAGACGATGAAGGCAAACGAGCAATACGGACTTGGCGATCGAGCCAGAACCACGGTCGAGAACTGATGCCTGCCGTCGTTGAATCGTTGGCAGAACTTTCTCTAGCACCCAAAGACGTAACTCACGTAGCAGTCGCACTCGGGCCAGGCGGATTCAGCGCTGTTCGAGTCGGTATAAGCTTGGTTCTTGGGCTTGCTGTTGCCAAGCAGCTCCCAGTTTTGGGCATAGCAACTCACGACGTGGAGCTTGAGCCACATCGTAAATTGGTCAACCATGAGACGCCCGTCTATACGTTGATTCCCGTGGGTCGAAACGAGATTTCGTGGACTCGCCATGCGACAGATTCAGGGCCAAAAACCGGTATCCACTCTCCCGAGGAACTGGCGCTAACACTTGAACCTAACGCGCTGCTGTGTGGAGAGGCATGCGATCTGATGGCTGGTCACGTCGATCAATCTCGGTTCCGGGGTCAAGCGGCGCCGACCCGAGACCCGAATTCGATTATCGATATCGCACTGGCCAAATTCGATTCAGGTCTATCGACTTCATACGAAGAACTTCGACCAATTTACGCACGACCGCCTTCGATCACGAAACCGAAACCTGCCAAGTAGTAGAAGTTAACTTAATCTGCCGCCAACAACAGAATTTTCACGGCACAATGATTAGACACAATTGCTGTAAATCCTTTTAGCTGGAGAAGAAACGACAATGGAGCGAACACTCATACTGGTAAAGCCTGATGGCGTACAACGCGGACTTGCCGGTGAGATTATCGGGCGACTTGAGCGAACAGGCTTACAGATCGTCGGCATGAAGTTAATGCAGATATCCGACGAACTAGCTGGTACTCACTACGGTGAGCACAAAGGCAAGCCCTTCTACGATGGGCTCGTAGGATTCATCACTTCTTCTCCAGTGGTTGCGCTCTGCCTTGAAGGCCCAAGCGCCATTTCGACCACCCGAAAGTTGATGGGTGCAACAAACCCAGCCGACTCCGCACCAGGAACAATTCGTGGCGACTTCGGCGTCGACATGGGGCGTAACTTGATCCACGGATCAGCAAATGAAGATGATGCAGCACGAGAAGTGGCGCTGTTCTTCAACGATTCTGAGCTAACTTCGTACGACCGGGCGACTCAGCCTTGGATCGTGGAGTAAGTTTCTCGATTAAATAAAAAATGCCGGTGCGGAAGAACTCCACACCGGCATTTTTGTTTAACATTTGTGTTGCTATTGAACCCGAACGATTTCGGTAGCACGTGCCCAGAGCTGTTCGAGTCCGTAATGCTCACGTTGATCCTTGGTGAACAGGTGAACGACGACTCCAGTGAAGTCGATCAGCACCCAGCCACCGCCGCCCGTACCCTCACGGTGAGTCACGTGAACGCCCATCTTTCGTGATCGACGGCTAATGTCCTCAGTCATCGATTCAAGGTGGCGGTCGGTTTCACCACTGATAATTACGAAAAAGTCAGCGAAACTACTGACGCCCTCAGTATCGAGCAGAACGATGTCAGATCCGAGTTTCTCGGATGCCTCATCGACAGCCGCTCGGGCGATTTCTTCGTTAGTGGCTATTGTCTTTGTTTTAGTCGTGTCTTCCATTGCTTTAAATTATAGACGCAATCGGACAGAATCCCACTCACTATTTTTAGACATTCCGTTTAACCGTGATTTAGCAGTTTCTGTATAAAGATTTGGTAATCTGAATATATGGCACAAGTTCAGAACAAGAAAAAACGTGCAGTTGTCGCAATGAGCGGTGGAGTCGACTCGTCAGTCGCCGCTGCCCTATTGGCACGCGACGGCTATGAAGTCGTTGGCGTAACCATGCGACTTTTCAACGCCCCGAACGAGAATGTTGCGCGTCTGAACAAGTCGTGTTGCTCGCTCGAAGACGTCGAGGATGCTCGAGCCGTCTGCCGCAAAATTGGGGCGAAGCACTACTTCCTCAACTTCGAAGAAGAGTTTCAGAAGCACGTAGTCGACTATTTTGTTGGCGAATATGAACGCGGGCGCACTCCGCATCCTTGCCTTGCTTGCAACGATCGCCTGAAGTTCGAATTCCTCGTTCGACGTGCAGAGCTCATGGATGCCGATGTTGTAGCTACCGGGCACTACGCTCGAATTCGGGAAGATAACGGTGAGTACAAGCTACTTGCAGGGATCGACTCGATGAAGGATCAGTCGTACGTTCTGTACACCTTGAGTCAGGAACAGCTCTCGAAGCTGGCATTGCCGATTGGCGACTACTCTAAGGACGAAATTCGAGAGGTTGCTCGCGACCTTGGACTGTCGATCGCCGACAAGCCCGACTCCCAGGACATCTGCTTTATTCCCGACGGCGACTACAACCGATTCATCGAACCCCGCCTAAAGCGAAAAGCTCCAGGCGATATTGTCGATGCCGAAGGCAAGGTTCTCGGTGAGCACGAAGGAATCCACGGATTCACTATCGGACAGCGCAAGCGTATTCCGATCTTCAACAGCACGCCGCGTCCTATGTATGTAACAGACATCAACGCAGAATCAGGTCAGGTCACTGTCGGTCCAGCCGAGAATCTGATGAAAACGCGCTTATACGCTTCTGGTGTGAACTGGATTTCCGGGTCCGCTCCGATCGAACCGATTACGGTTGAAGCTCGAATCCGCTACAACGGACGCAACACCCCTGCGAAGGTACGATCGGTCGACGGTGGTGCCGAGATCGAGTTCGATGAGCCAGTGCGAGCGATCACGCCCGGTCAGGCTGTTGTCTTCTATCAGGACGATGTCGTACTCGGCGGCGGTTTGATAGAAACTTCGCTTCCTGAGCTAACTCAGCATGATTCGAACGAATCCAGCGATTCTGCTGAGCCTTCTGCCATACCGGTCTGAGTTTTCCCACGTAAACGTTATGCTTCGGGTACTACCTCTATGAGGCGGGCCTGTTCATACAGTGAACCTTCTTCTTTGTACCGACCCTCTCCGAAATCGCTCAATTGCCAAAAACTACGCGCACTCTTACAGATTTTTCTATTGAGACCGGAATTGCAAATAGCTCGAAGCTGCTGATTGCCGGCGTGGATGAGGTCGGTCGTGGAACATTGGCAGGACCGGTCTTGGCCGCTGCGGCAATTCTTCCTGGCCCCGTTCCCGAGGAATACCGCCCTATAATTAATGACAGCAAAGTCCTGTCGGCGTCCCAGCGAGAACGGGCCTTCGCATGGCTTGTGGACTGGTGCGTTAGCTATGGCGTCGGGGCATCTACTGCTTATGAGATCGATGCTATTGGGATCGTCCCAGCAACGAAACAGGCGATGTCTCGCGCTATTGCAATACTTGAGCCACAACCGGATCACCTAATTATCGACGCTGTGGATCTCGATTCAATCACCATTCCCCAAACGTCGATCATCAAGGCCGATTCTCGGAGTCAAAGTGTCGCCGCAGCTTCGATTATTGCGAAAGTAACACGTGATCGATTGATGGCTAACGTGTTCGATTCTGAATATCCCGGTTACGGATTCGCTGCCCACAAAGGCTACGGCACGGCATTTCACATGTCTGCATTACAAAAATTAGGGGCTTCTCCGATTCACAGACGCAGCTTCAAGCCTGTGAAGGACGTTCTCACCTAAATCGATAGCATCGACTCTCTCTGTTTGATTTACGTTTGATTTTCTTGCCACGTACTTTTATTGAATTTGGATAAATTTGGGTTTTACCAGCGGAAAACTGAACTTACCACCCGGAATCGGCCGATCCGGTGAAGCCGCCGCGCGGGAGTATGTGACGACAGAACTTGGCTACAAGGTAGTCGAAACTAACTTTCGCACCCGCTAGGGAGAAATCGACATCGTTGCCAAATCTGACTCCGATTTTGTATTTATCGAAGTAAAAACTCGGACTAACCAAATTTTCGGTTTGGGTGTTGAACAGATTTCGACCAGCAGAGCTCAGCGACTACAGACGACGGCTCTTCGATATTTAGAGAAAACAGGCGACTTTGACGTCGATTGGCGCATCGACTTGTTGAGGATCCAAATGAGCAATTCAGGACAAGTTTTACGTTTTGATTACATCCAAAACGCTATAGAGGAATAAGCCAACAAATCTAAACTTGAGTATATTCACATCCCTGTTAGTTTTCGCTATTCGGAGTGCTAGAAAATCACCACTGGGTTCACAGGTGATCCCGTTACAGTTGGCATTTTTAGAGGCAGGATCGAAATCATGAACTCCCACTTGCCGCGCTTCTTGCACTCTTCAGCGAGATCATCGAGCCATGCGTTATCAAGGATCCAGAGGCCGAGACCAACGATTCCAACCTGGTGAACTGGATTCGAAAACCGTTCATAGGGGTTCGGACCAATATCGTTACCAGTGTCTGACCCCATCACCGCTACTCCCCGTTCGTGAAGCAGGGGCAATATTTCAGGGGATGGCCCAGACGAACCGCCAACGTTCACATCGACTGGTCCTGTTACCTCTCGTTGCCCCAATTGCCCCGTTCGAAGCAGCAATACGTCGCCTTGCTCAACTTTTACACCGTGTTCACGCTCTGCAGCTTCGATATCAGCTACGCCAACCCCATCTCCTCGTTCGATGAAATCAACTCCCCGCAACAGAGGAGCATCGACGAGAACGCCCTTCGTGACGATTCCTCCGCTAGCGGCCATCACATCGAACTCAGTTGCGCCATCCTGAACTGAAACGACACTCGAAGGACGCCCGTTGTAGGTCTGGCCATCCCAGAAAAAGTGAGCGAGGCTATCGATGTGAGTCACGGTGTGACCATGGAAGATCAGACCGAAGTAGTCCATCGCTACCTGGCGATCGACTCCCTCACCGGGTCGGTAACGATCTCCCGCGGTCACCATGAAGTGCTGCGGAGGCTTCGGTACGTCGACCGACGCTACAAAATCGATTGGGCGAGCGCAGCTGACCGTCACGCCTTCTTCGACCAAACTTAGTGCTTGAAGAGTTTTTTCTTTCGAAAGATGATTCAATGTCCCTTTTTGATCACTTGCGCCCCATCTTCCCCAATTATTGAGATCAGACTTCAACCAGCTGAGTAAATCGTCCTGAGAAGGCCAATTGACGGTCATTGATAAATCGCTCCCTAGGCACATGGCCAATTTCAAAGTAGTTGCGAACTTCGGAGAAGGTTATATGAATACGATCAGCCAACGGCCTACCCGCCCAGTAAAACCGTTTTGAATCGCGAAGCAGATCAGCTCACACAGCCCGATTTTATTCGATTTTTCACTACAGTGGAGATAACTGAGATAACTCAAGCGTGATCTTATAAAGCTCTGAATATCTAGTTATCAGATAACACTGTACTGCCAATGTATTGCCCATTTTCGGCAGTGAATCCCCAAAATGCCCCGACGACCTAGTCTTCATCGACAAATGTCGCGTTGTCTGAAAAGACCGCCCAATCTGTAAGACTCAGATCTTTCCCAAAGTCTTCACGAGCTTGCCAAACCCAGGCCTGAAATATGAGAGACAAGGCGACCTACTCGAATTATCTTGGTCGGGAATTATTTCCGACACTTATCACCTGTATCGATCTCTCATTCCCCGGCGATCCTTCGAAGCGGCAATATGGCTGAGTATCACTTAATTCATACAGTTCCGAACATGAAAATATTACTCGACTGTACTCGATTGATACTAGTAGCCTGATTTATAAATTGTTTCAATCGTCACAATCTGCCGCTCAATTTGTTGACTGCAAATTACGCCGATGCTAGCGTTCATTGGTCAACTTAAGGATGGGTGAAGTCGAATCGGGTTCGAAACACGGAAATGATCGGCTGTACGTAGTCCCACCTTTAATACGTACCTTCCGTATCAACTGCACAAAGCAGTGGGGAATGGAAGGTTTTTTTGCGGAGAAATTTAAATGGAATCGATCTTGCTTGCAATTGCAGCAGGAGCTGTTGGTCTTGTGGCCGCTGGCCTACTCGCCATGCGAGTGCTCAAGCAGCCTCAGGGCAACGATGAAGTTCGAGCTATTGGTGATCTAATTCAGGAAGGATCATCGGCGTTTCTTCGCAAGGAATATTCAATCCTTGCAGTATTCGTCGCAGTCATTTTTGTAATCCTGGCACTGTTCATCGACTACAACATTCTGGACAACGACAAAATCGCCTCACTCAGTGAGGGCGGCGCAATGACGTCCCAGGGCCCATGGACAGCCATCGCTTACATATTGGGTGCTATCGGCTCGGCTCTCGCCGGATTTGTCGGCATGAGCATCGCTGTTCGAGGTAACACCCGAACTGCAACTGCAGCTCAAACGGGACTCAACAAAGCACTTCAGGTTGCATTCAGCACCGGTGCGGTGATGGGTCTCTCAGTAGTTGGCATCGGCATCATTGGCGTGTCGGCACTGTGGCTTCTCTTCGAGAACCCGAACGTGATTGCCGGCTTCGGATTCGGAGCATCATCAATCGCACTGTTCGCACGAGTCGGTGGCGGTATCTTCACGAAGGCTGCCGACGTTGGAGCCGACCTCGTAGGTAAGGTTGAGGCCGGACTTGATGAAGACGATCCTCGCAACCCTGCTGTTATCGCCGACAACGTTGGTGACAACGTAGGTGACGTTGCAGGAATGGGTGCCGACCTGTTCGAATCATACGTCGGTTCGATCATCGCAACCATCTCACTCGCCTTCTTCGCAGTCAGCGCAACGGGTGTTGTATCGGCAATTCCATTTGAAGTTGATGCTTCAAGGGCAATTTTGCCTCTCGTCATCGCTGGTATCGGCATCATCGCCTCGATTCTAGGAATGTTCCTAGTTCGAACCGGCGACAATGCCGACATGGGCAAACTGCTCTGGACACTCCGCTACGGAATCTTCAGCGCAGGTGCTCTATCGCTAATCGGTACTGCCGTTTACATCAACATGAACGACTCGCTTTCGTTCGACCTATTCTGGGTCGTGGTCACGGGTATCGTCGTTGGTCAGGTGATCGGAACGTCGACAGAGTGGTTTACTTCCTACGAAGGTCTGAAGATCTTTGGCAAGGAATTCAACCCAGTGAAGTGGATTGCTAGTCAGTCTGAAACAGGCCACTCATCGACGATCATTGCTGGTCTGTCGATCGGTCTTTACAGCACTGTGATTCCTGCAATCGCAATCGTCGTCGGTATCTACTTCGCAAACGAGCTCGCTGGTCTCTACGGAATCGGTCTCGCTGCGGTTGGAATGCTTTCGACTCTAGGTATCACTCTTGCTACCGACGCTTACGGCCCTGTTGCCGATAACGCCGGTGGCATCGCCGAGCAGGCTCACCTCGATCCTGAAGTACGACAGCGCACAGATGCCCTCGACGCCCTTGGTAACACCACTGCCGCTACAGGTAAGGGTTTCGCCATCGGTTCGGCCGTGCTTACGGCTCTGGCCCTTCTGGTGGCATATGCATTCGCTACCGGAATCACCGAACTCGACCTATTGAACCCTAAGGTTCTGATGGGAACGATCATCGGTGGTCTACTTCCGTTCGTGTTCTCAGGTCTTACGATGCAGGCAGTTGGAACAGCTGCCGGTGAGATGATCGAAGAAGTACGACGTCAGTTCCGAGAGATCCCTGGTCTTCGTGAAGGCCTACCAGGCGTAAAGCCTGATGCCGCTCGAGCAGTTGCTATCAGCACAGAAGGTTCATTGAAGGCAATGATCGTTCCTGGCCTGATCGCAATCATCGCTCCAATCGCCATTGGCACGCTGATGGGAGCTCACGCTCTCGGTGGCATGCTGGCCGGTTCGATTGTTTCTGGTTTCCTCCTCGCCATCTTCATGGCTAACGCAGGTGGAGCATGGGACAATGCTAAGAAGTTTGTTGAACTCGGAAACTTCGGCGGCAATGGTTCAGATGCCCACTCTGCTGCAGTTACCGGTGACACCGTTGGTGATCCTTTCAAGGACACATCCGGTCCTGCTATCAACATTCTGTTGAAGCTCATGGCAATCGTTTCGCTGATCTTCGGACCACTGTTCGTCTAATAACTGACGGGTAGGAACTTCTGAGAAGCAGACGAACCTAAAATCGCTAAATAAAACGCCCGGGTCGTAACTGACCCGGGCGTTTTTGCGTTCTGATCTAGGTTGGCCTAACGAGCTTGTGTGTTTCAGATATCTAGCGAACGAACCGGTTAGCGACTTTTTCGTGACCAATCGACGTCGAAGGTCCATGACCGGGCCATACGACTGTTTCATCAGGAAGCTCGAACAGAACGTTCCTAATACTGGCAATTTCTTGCTGTTCATCACCGCCAGATAGATCAAATCGGCCGATCGACTCTCGAAATAACGTGTCGCCAGTAAATACATGCCCAGAGATGTAGAAAGAGCTACTGCCTTTGGTATGACCCGGAGTGGCCAGTACATTGATCTCAACTCCGGTCGCTGACACTAGATCACCATGTTTGAGCTTCTCAGACGGCGCAGGAGGCTCAGCGAAGTCGCCTAGCATGCTCGTCAGCCAATCAAGCTGTTCAGCGGCTGCAGTGACATCTTCATGACCGATCAGGAATTTGCAGCCATACCGTTCAACCAACGGCGTCACGGCTCCTGTGTGATCCGCATGTGCGTGCGTCGAAACAATTCCACTTGGCGTGAGTTTGTTTTCTTCGAGAAGTTTGATGATCTTCTCCGACTCACCGCCGGGGTCGATCACGATGCAATCGGACTCATCATCAGCGTGTATCACATAGCAGTTAGTTGCTAATACGCCGACCTGCACTACATGAACCTGAACCATGAGCTACTTGATCTCCTAAAGTTGAGTCTCGATCCAGTCGGCAATCGTGCGGAAATAAAGCATTGAGACAATTCCGCCGGCGACTAAATACGGTCCATAGGGTATCAATACCCGATTGAATCCAAAACATATAGCCGCGTACACGATGATTTCGATGAATCCGCCGATCAATACTCCCAAGTAAAGACCTAGCAAAAGCGGCGCCAATCCTAAGATCGCTCCAAGTGCCGCACTGAGTTTCACGTCACCCCAGCCCATCACGGGCCGATTGAGGCGATCGCCAATCCAGGCGAACGGATAGAACACCGCATACCCAGCTGCCGCTCCGGCAAGTCCTTGCCACCACTCTCGTTCCGGGATGAAAAACGAAGTGGCAATTCCTACTACGAAAAGTGGCAATACCAGATTGTTCGGCAGTTACGTGGTTTCAAAGTCTATAAATGCAAGAGCTGTGAGCACCGCGATCATCACTAGCGATATAGCAAAGAGCCATGGGGGGGGGCGGGTATTCGGTACGAGGTGAGACCGAACAGACCGGCAGAAACCAGTTCAACTAGCGGATATCGAAGCCAATAATTAGGAAACTGCACCCGGGATTGTTTGATAGCCCCATAGGTAGAAAGAAGCGGAAACCATTCCCAAACGGCTATCGGACGAGGACGCGCACCTTCAGAAACAACGCCTTCGACGTGGTCGTGAGGAGGGAATCGATCGTTGATGACGTTGATTACGCCGCCGACGAACAGACCGAGAATTGCGAAGAGTCCGGGTTCCATAGGTCTTTCATAGTGGTTTGTGGCGAACGAGCAATGTGACGGTTTGGCACCCTATAGACGTGCGTGAGACACACACCTTTAGATCTACCATATCGGTGATTTAAAACTTTACGAGGTTTGACATTATGCGGCGTTAAATATAATTGAGTGTAAACTCGACTATGCTTGGACTGTACGAAGTCACCCATCACACTGTTCCTTCTCAAGCACCAACCTTCGGTAACACCTCTTGCTTAAGTAAACCCATAGAGGTCTTCCAGAATCCCTCGGGTTCCCACTCGTGTCCCATAGCCATCAGTGTTCCAAATCCACCAACTGATTCTTCGAGTGAAGATAGCTTCTCAGTCACCTCTTCGGGCGATCCCACTATGAATATGTTGTCCACTAAATATTCGACAGTAACGTCGGAATCAGGCATGTTTGGATCGATCTTAAGGAGGCCCATCATCTTCGATCGTGGAAGCAACTTGAGGAAGTAGCCCTCCATATCTCGTGCCAACGTCCCGGTCAGAGCCTGCTTACGTGCTTCGGCACTCGAATCTGCAACCATCACCTCTCGGGCGATTCTCCAGTTAGAACGATCCGCAGTTTTCCCGACCTTAGCTGCTCCAGCTTCAACTGCAGTCCAGTGAGAACGTAGCATCTGCTCAGGAACGAAGTTGATACTCATTGGAAGCCAACCGCGCTCCCCTGCTAGTGTCAGCGTCTCGGAGTTCGGAGAAACGCCAGCCACACCAATTGGGGGATGGGGATCTTGATAGGGACGTAAATGAACTCTGAGAGCGATATCTTCTTCTGGCTCAGGGATATTGAATTCCCACCATTTGCTCTTGTAGTTCCCCGGTTTTGGATCCTTCCATAACTGCAGAACCAAATCGACCGCCTGGCGGGTCATCTCTCGATTATCCCCAGAACGCGGATCGAAGCCGTTTACGTGCAGATCGCCAGGAAAGCCACCTGAGCCGACGCCCCAGTTCAAACGCCCTTTCGACATTTGATCGAGTTGAGCAATTCGGTGAGCGATGTAGAACGGATTGTGGTTAGGCATACACGTAACGCCAGTTCCAAGCCGAATCTGCGATGTGACACCGAGAGCCTGTGCGATCATTAGATCAGGTGCCGGAATGTTCTCCCACTCAGCTGTGTAGTGTTCTCCGATCCACGCTTCGGAGTACCCCAGCTGATCGAGATAGATAAGTTGCTTTAGATCGGCCTCGAGCGTGTCTGCAATATTCGAACCAGGCGGGTGCAGTGGCATCGTGAAGAAACCAAGTTCCATTCCAGCCTCCGAGCTGAGTTGGCGTAGTTCCCAAAAATATTGGGACGCGTGCGTATTCGGGGCATACTACAACGAAATCGCTGTTACCTGCGCCGCCATCTCAACCTAAGTCGAAGCCCCATGCGATAAAACGGGTAATAAATGCTACGTGACGACTATTCGTCTTTTCGTTTGACCTGCTCTTGGAGCCTGAACAACGTATTGATCGCCTCGATAGGCGTCATATTGGCTACATCAAGCTTTTTTAGTTCATCGACAAGTTCACTACTCACCTGTTGATCCCCGAGTGGCATCTGTAGCTGGAACTCTGCTGATCGTTGGGTAGCTTTGGCACCGTTTTCCAATTCGTCGAGAAGATCCCATGCCCGACTGACTACTGCCCCCGGCATTCCGGCCAATCTCGCAACGTGGACTCCGTACGAACGGTCGGCTCCCCCCGGAACTATCCGGTGCAGGAATACAACTTCGCCCGCCTCTTCGGCGACTGCAACTCGTAAGTTGTGCGCTCGTGGCAGTTGATCCGCCAGCTCCGTCATCTCGTGGTAATGAGTGGCAAATAGGGTTTTACAGCCCAATTTAGGCGAATTGTGAATATGCTCGGCGACCGAGCGAGCTATTGCCAATCCATCGTAGGTAGACGTTCCACGACCGATTTCGTCGAGTACAGCTAAAGAACGACTCGTAGCCTGATTCAATATCGAAGCAGTTTCGACCATCTCGACCATGAAAGTCGATTGTCCACCGGAAATATCGTCGGAGAGGCCAGCACGAGTGAATATGCGATCCACAACACCGATTCTTGCCTTCGTGGCTGGTATGTAGCTTCCAACCTGTGCCATGAGCACCAGCACCGCGGCTTGTCGAATGTAAGTCGACTTACCCGACATATTGGGCCCAGTAATGATCATCACTTGCCGTTCATTGTTCGAAAGATCGAGATCGTTCGACACGAACCGACCAGGACCTAGCGATGATTCAACAACTGGATGACGTCCGCCCTCGATTTTGAGAGCCGTATCATCGTCGACGAGTGGCCGAACCCAACCGTTCTCGGCGGCAGCCTGCGACATTGAGACCAACGCATCGAGAACGCCAAGCGCACTGGCGGTCTCCATGATTCTGCCGCCATGAACTGCGACTTCTCCGCAAACGCGTCGGAATATTTCTCGTTCTAACTCGCTGATCCGATCACGGGCGTTAAGAATCTTCGACTCAAGCTCTTTGAGCTGTGGAGTGATGAACCGTTCTCCGTTCACAAGCGTCTGACGCCGTTCGAACGATTCTGGAACCAGATGAACATTGTTCTTTGTGACTTCGAGGTAGTAACCGAACACGCGGTTGTAGCCGATTTTCAGGCTTTTGATTCCGGTGGTTTTTCGATGATCGGCTTCGAGAGCGGCAATACTCGACCGGGCATCGCCCGAAAGCGACCTGACCTCGTCTAGCTCGGAATGAAATCCTTCACGGATTGCCGATCCTTCCCCAACCGTGACCGAAGGATCGTCTGGGATCGCAGCATTGAGCAGATCAAATGCTTCAGATGACGGGTGAAGCCGACCTATTACCGATCCGCCAGGAACAACGCCATCTGGCAATGATGCGATCAGTTCAGGAATCACAACTAACCCTGCTCGTAGCGAAGCTAGATCACGAGGTGTGGCCGTGTTGGTTCTCACGCGGTTTGTTAGACGTTCGAGATCAGACACTTGACCCAGAAGATCCTGAACTCGCGAACGGGCGCTCTGGTCGCCAACAAAAGCAGCAACAACTTCTTGACGCCGCTGTACGTCATCAGGTTCAAGCAGCGGGCGAGTCAGCCAAGCCCGCAGAGTTCGGGCTCCCATAGCCGTTTTCGAGAAATTTAATGTTCGGTACAGAGTAGGCGCAGAGGTCTTGCCGATCGACGAGGTGAAGACTTCAAGATCTCTCAGCGCCTTCTGGTCGAGCTTCATATACGAATTGGTCGACTCTGTGCGCAGAGAAGTCAGTTGCGGAATCGCCCCGAATTGCGTGTCAGCTACGTAATCGAGGACCGATGAGGCAGCGATAATCGCAAGGGGCATGTTCTCGCACCCGAACGCTTCCAACGTTTTTACTTTGAAATGTTCGAGCAAGCGAGCCGCAGATAGATCGGTATCGAGTCGCGTTTCATCTAGTGGACGAACCACCATGCCGGATTCTTGATCGGAATTTATTAGCTCGAGCGATTGCGAATCAGCGATCAATTCCGCTGGTGAAAGGCGAAACAGTTCATCTTTAAGATCGGCAACGGGAAATTCCCCAGTGACAAATTCGCTTGTCGAGATATCGACGTACGCTAGTCCCGCTCGTTCGCCATCGGACACAGCAGCTGCAAGGTAGTTGTTCGTCGATTGATCTAAAAGTGCCGGTTCGATCACAGTTCCGGGAGTGACGACCCTTACTACGGCACGTTCGACTAATCCTTTTGATTTCGCAGGGTCGCTTGTCTGCTCGGCAATCGCGATCTTGAGACCAGCGGCAACGAGTGTTCCAAGATGATTATCGAGCGCGTGATGCGGAATTCCAGCGAGTGGAGCTTTGCCGCCAGCGCCAGATTCTCGTGCTGTGAGCGTAATGCCAAGGACTTTAGACAGTGTGCGGGCGTCTTCATCAAAGGCTTCGTAAAAATCGCCCATCCTAATCAGCAATAGTGAATCAGGGTAAGCCGCTTTGAATTCAAGAAACTGGCGTCGCCCCGGGGACAGCTTCTTTCCACCCGCTTCCTTCTTTTTAGGCGCCGTTACGCGAGAGCCGACTTCGCCGGTGGGTTCTCCCGTAACTTCGGAGGGGGCTGTTTTTTCTGCTGAACTGGCAGTGTCGGAATATGCTGACATCGTGTCGCGATTCTAGCGTGAATTCGAGACAGGTTTTCGACTGTACCGAGCTTACTGGTACCGAATAGTTACAGAATCCGACGCAGTCCATCGTAATTCTGAGAACGAGCTACCTCTTGGCATATCGAAAACCAACATTCCAGTAACTTGCTCGCGAGCGTTCAGTTTCACCGTGCCCCAGATGGGAACAAACCCCGGCACTGTGTATCTAGGAGCTGGCTCTGCTGTGTAAGCACGGCTGATCGTATCGATCGGTATGTACGTACTCCGATTGCCGTCCATCAACGTAGATGAGGTTTCGTCCACAATTAGATTGACCGTTCCGGAAGTCTCGTTGATCAGAGTTACCTTCACGTAAACGAGCTCGTTATTCGCCTCGTCTTCAGGCTTCATTGCCCAGTTGTAGACAGTCCCCATGGTGTCGGCACCCTGGTAACTGATGAATTGCTGTTGCTTCGGCTCTTCTGCTCGAATATAAAGCGTCCGACCGGCAACGTAGAGCGGATCTCCGGCCTCGCTCTTGAACACCGTCATCAAGCTGATGACGACCACCGCTAAAATGACAGAGAATGCCGTGATGCCCATGAGCACGAACGGTTTGTTCTCTTTTGGAATGCTGAGTTGTCGTCGGGCCAGAACTGCTCCACCCGCGTCGATATCCATGTATTCCGACCCAGGATCGCCCCGGAAACCGGAAATTGGCATGAATTCGAGTCGGACTCTAACGATATCGCCAGCCATTCGTTCGGCCGAAACAACGTTCCAAGTCAGATCTGCGTCTCTTAGACGAGGACCGTACTCGTACTTGTTAGCTCGAGCGTACTCCAGGGCAGCGGAAACCTGGCTCGGAAAGCTCTTTGTTGCTTCTTCACCAAACTCACAACTAGCCGATTTCACGGCCGGCTCTGCGCTCGCTGATACAGCTGCGTCTTCATCAGTTGCCTGAGGTTCTTCAGCAGCGTTCTGTTCTGTTCGATTCTCTTCAGTCATCCATTGCTCCACTGTCCGGGACTACCCCGAACCGACAAGCGAGAGTACACGATGTACGGACGGTACCGCACAGTATTTTTACATTTGAGGAACTAATTATTGCCAAGACTCGGCGAATGAGCGAATTCTAGATCGCTATTCGTCAAATATTGGATGCCTAGCTTCGCGCCGATGGAAACGTCGCCAGTTGGTCTAAAACGTCTTTCAATGCTTGAAGTACGTCATCTACATCGGTTTCGGTTGTGTCTCGACCAAAAGATATTCGGACGCTGCCGACTGCCAGATCAGGTTCAACTCCCATAGCGATAAGCACGTGAGACGGTTCAAGCGATGCGCTACTACAGGCACTACCGCTCGAAGCTGCAATTCCTTTGAAATCCAATCCCAACAGCACTGGTTCCCCTTCCACACCCGGGAAAGAGAAATTCGATATTTCAGGAACTCGATCAGTCTTGCTGCCATTAAACGATGATCCTGGAATTCGCTCGGCCACGCCCTCGATTAGCTTGTTCGCAAGCTGCTGCATGCGCCCTCTAGATTCGATTCGTTCGGACTCAGCCAGCGTTATCGCCTCTCCGAACCCGACGATATTGGCGACGTTCTCAGTTCCCGACCGACGCTGACGTTCCTGCCCACCACCGGCAATTAGCGGCTCTAGCTCCACGCCTCGCTTCACATAAAGAGCGCCTACGCCTTTGGGACCGTAGATCTTGTGTGCCGACAGGCTGAGCAGATCAACTCCAAGATCACCCACATTCAACGAAAGCTTCCCTGCGCCTTGCACCGCATCGGTGTGAATCAGCACCTTTCCGCCTAGCCGCTTCGATGCTTCCCGGGTTTTCCCGGCAATTGTCGCAACGTCTTGAATCGTGCCTACTTCATTGTTCACCAGCATCACGCTGGCAAGGAACGTATCGGCTCTGACCGCGGCTGCGATCTCGTCGGGATTAACCTTGCCCGTACTGTCGACACCTACATACGTAGCCTCGTAGCCCAGTTTTTCGAGTTGCTCGACAGGGTGAATGATGGCGTGATGCTCGATAGCCGTGGTGATGATGTGCCCACCAGAGGGCGAACGCATTGCTGCAGATCCCTTAATCGCAAGATTATTCGATTCAGATCCGCCGCCCGTAAAAACGATTTCCCCAGAACGGCAATCCAAAACCGATGCTAATTGTTCCCGCGCCTCGTCAATTCCGTACCGTGCTTCCCCTGCTAACGAGTACAAACTCGAAGGGTTACCGAACTTCTCAGTAAAGTACGGAAGCATTTTTTCGAGCACCTCACGACGAACCGGAGTGGTCGCAGCGTGGTCGAGATAATTAATTCGTTCGTCGCCAGATGTCATGGTGCAAGTATTTGCTAAAGAACCGCTTGAAGCAACGAAACCGTGTAGCCGTTGCTATTTTGCTTGGATAAGATATTTCGGATTTGAAATCCGCGAGAACAAATCTGCCGTATCTACTTGACGTGAGCCCCACGGCGCATTTAATTTTGGCAGAATGGTTTGTGGCGCGAACCGCCGTCATTCAACCGAAAACCGGAGTGAGTAGTTGATCAAAATTGAGCACATGTCGAAAAGTTACGGACCCTACCCGGCCGTTATAGACATTTCGTTCGAAGTGCTCAAGGGCGAGATCGTCGGATTCCTCGGCCCGAACGGCGCAGGTAAGACGACAACCATGCGTGTTGTCACCGGCTTCACGCCTCCAACCGAAGGCGATGTAACCGTTGGTGGTTACGACGTCGTATCCCACTCGCTCGACGTTCGCCGACACATCGGATACCTCCCGGAGACCGTTCCGCTCTACCTAGATATGACTGTTACGGACTACCTCACCTACATGGGTGAAATCCGTGGCATGAACAAATCATGGGTGAAAGAACGTTTGCCTAAGGTCATCGACATGGTGAAACTTGGCGAATATAGGAACACGCTAGTAGGCAGGCTCTCCAAGGGCTACCGACAGCGTGTAGGTATCTCACAAGCGATCTTGCACGAGCCTGATGTGCTTGTGATGGACGAACCAACTATTGGTATCGACCCAATTCAGGTAGTCGAAACTCGAGAACTGATCAGTAACTTGGGTGAAGAACACACCTTGCTTCTCAGTTCCCACATCCTTCCTGAAGTAAGCGCCATATGTAAACGAGTGCTTGTGATCAACGACGGTCGTATCGTTGCTGACGACAAGCCAGACGATCTTTCTGAGAAGCTCCAGCACGCTGAACGAATTGAAATCAGCGTCAGGGGAGCAGAAGCGCCAGCGTTCATCAACGCTATGCGAGATATCTCCGATGTAATCGATGCCCGCTCTGACCAGCGAGTGTCGATCGTACAACGTGCTGAACGAGAAGACTTTCTTCCGTTCATTGTGGATGCCCGACCTAACGCTCAGGCAACTGAAACTATTGCGAAGACCATCATCAACAACGGCTGGGGACTGACTAATTTGACTCCTCTGCCGATGACCCTTGAAGAGATCTTCCTCCAATTGACAACCGAAGAGAATTTAGGCGAGTAGGAATTGCGTTTCATATCCGTCATAGCGATCAAAGAGATTCGCACATACTTCGCCTCGCCGATGGCCTACGTGGTTTCGGCGGCGTTCCTTGCTATCACAGGCTTCTTCTTCGTCGCATCGGTTTCCGATGCGTTCGCTGAAGCGAGTATCCGTGGTTACTTGGCCGGTGCAATCTTCTTCCTGATTTTCATGTCACCAGCCCTCACGATGCGTCTCCTTGCTGAAGAGCAAAAACTGGGAACGCTCGAATTGTTGTTAACCTCACCCCTGCGTGAATTTGAAATTGTTTTAGGAAAATTCATCGCAGCCTTAGTTACTACAATGGTCATGGTCGGGCTTTCGCTCTACTTCGTGCTTGTGCTGTTCGTCTATGGGGATCCAGACATCGGCCCGATGCTCAGCGGATTACTCGGACTTGCCTTTTACGCATCGGCAACTCTTGCGGTTGGACTGTTCGCCTCAGCGCTAAGCAGTAACCAGATCGTGGGTCTCGTCGTTGGATCTGGAATTCTCACAGCTCTCACGATTATCGATTTTGTGAGCGCAAGACTTTCAGGAACGGCAGCTCAAGTTCTGGATGCATTCCAGCTTGGCGCTTCGTTCTCAGTGTTCGACCTTGATAGCTTCGGAGTTGCCGAGGGCGGCCACTTCGCAGATTTCGCACGAGGTATTATCTCGCTAACAGATATTGCCTACTACTCATCAATAACAGCAGTGTTCTTGCTCCTCACAGTTCTTGTGTTGGAAGCAAGGCGATGGCGCTAGGCCAGTATTCTTTAGATGTCTACAGATCAGCAGAACAAACCCGGTAGTCGGCCCACCGCCGATTCCCTTCGTGAAAAGACTTCGATTTTTCAGAGTCTGAAAAACAACACGAAATCGATCAGGCAGGCGCTCGCGCTAGTCGGTGTCGGTGCCCTCGTTTTCGGAGTACTCATTTGGATATTCCTGCGCGGTCTTGAAGGTCCAGCCTTCATCGTCGCTGGGGTAGGTTTCATCCTTCTCCTCATCGATGCGATTATCTCGCTAGCGACGGTTCGTCAGACGGTATTCGGTCGACGTGGTCGATACGGTCTCAACACCGCAATTGTGTTCATCGTCTTTGTGACAATCGCCGTGGTGCTGAACTTCACTCTTCTCTGGGCAACTGATCGACCGAACCCCGAAGGTTGGCTACGTGTCGACACTACGGCTACCAAGCAGTTCTTACTTGAAGAACAGGTAATAAACACTCTCGAAAATCTGAAAGAGCCAGTAAAGATCACAGCGTTCTTTACAACCGACACTGCGGCTGAAGCAGCTGCCTGGCGGGACACCGACGACATGCTCAGCGAGTTCCGTCGTCGATCTGGGGACTTCGACCTTACGTATGAGCGAGTCGACCCTGAATTGAACCCGAACGTTGCGACTGCCCTAGGTGTGACCCAGTTCCCGGCTCTTGCCATCGAAGGTGTTGAGAGTCGTCGAACCGAAGTTATTGTAGGTACCAATCCAACGGCTGGCCCTAACGTATTTACTGAGCAACAGGTCGTGACCGGACTACTGGTAATCAACCAAATAGCCCAAAAGAAGGTTGTCTTCATCACCGGGCACTCCGAGCGCGATCTAACCGACGTATCGACCACGACAGCCATCGGGCTCGCAGGTCGTGCGCTGAACCGTGAGAACTACGTCATCCTGAACGAAACACTTCAGGAACTTGGCACTCGGATGGCTTCGGGTGACCCACAGGAAATTCCTGCCGCTATTGTGTTTGCAAACCCAACACAAGACTTACTTGCGATCGACCAGCAGGCGTTATTGAACTATGCGCGGTACGGCGGAAGCATCCTGTTCTTGTTTGAGCCTGACTCAACTCCAGAAACCTTCAAACAGTTCCTCTCTCGCTACGCAGTGGCAGTTGGCGATGGTGAAGCTGCAGATACGGCAAGCTTCGTCGCTCCAAGCCCTACGTTCATCCAGGTGAAGAAGAGCAACGGCCAGATTCCAGCGCACCCAGTAACTATTGGATTTGAAGTTCTTTATATGCCTGGAACAACCCACTTCGGCTGGGCGATTGACCCAGCTTCGATTCCTCTAGTCGACGAAAGCACCCCGCTTGTGAAGCAGGGAATTCTGGCTTCCACTACTCTCAGCAGTTGGTCGGAAACGGATCCAGACACACTCGCATACGATATTGGCACTGAAATTGCCGGTCCACTGCCATTGGCGGTAGTCATCGAGGCAGTTGGTGAAGTTGCAGGTGGTGTTTATTCAGATGGAGAACAGCTGGTTACGATGAACATGATCGTAATTGGTGACACCGATTTCGCTACCAACAACTACTTTGGTTCAGCGAACAACTCCGATCTATTTGTAAATGCAGTCAACTATCTTGTGAAGGACTACGAGCTAATTTCGATTAGGGCGAAGACTGACGCGAACCGACAGCTGTTCCTAACCAAGAATGAACGTGACTTCGTTCGATGGTCCGGGTGGCTTCTAATGCCATCCTTGATCAGTTTGTTTGGGTTCTGGACATGGTGGAGAAGGCGCTAAAAATATGAATCTGCGTTTTCTGCTCGTCCTAGTAACCGTTCTCTCTTTTGTGTCAATTGGTGTCACTTTTATCGTTACGAATCCGTCCGTAGTGATAAAAGAGCCTGACCCACCGTTCTTCTACACACTCGCGCCTGATGATCTTCGAAACATCAGTATCGACACTGGTGAAAAAGTCTCCAGCTGGTCGCTACGTGAAGACGTTCACAGGTGGTACTTCGACGGTCTTGAAAATATCCCCGCCGACCTCTTTCGCTGGGGTGGTATTACCCAACTGCTCGGTGGACCACGAACTCAGCGTGTCTTGGCTCAATCGATCGACGATATTTCGCTTTATGGTTTAGACGATCCATCTGCCGAGTTCAAAGTCACGCTGCGTGACGCTTCTAGTGTGACACTCATTCTTGGGAACCTCACGCCAGACGGAGAAAATAATTACGCTAGAGTCGAAGGGTTCCCGCAGCTCGTACTTGTCGACTCGTCTTGGGGCCAGGTTCTTGAGCGTTTGGTAAACGATCCGCCATACCCAGAGTGGTTCTACTCTCTAACGGGCGATCCACGCGAACTAATCCTGTTTGACAATAACGAAGTTCTGCGTGCGTACGGCTACGAGCGTGATACCGATACCTGGACGATTTGCGATGTTCCGTTGACGACCGATCCATGCACTGGCTCAGTTTTGGCTGATGGCGATGCCCTGATGACTGAATTAGAGTTCTTCGGCAACCCGCAGATTGGCGGAGCCGTGGCATTGAACCTCGAAAACGATGTCGACTACATCCCCTACGGAACAATTCTTGAATCGCCGTACATTGCAGTTCGTATCGAAAATCGAAACCCGGACACCAACGTTATCGAAGTGCGACGCCTGACAATGACCATCGGTGACCTCACGGATAACGGCGCAAACCGTTTCGCTGTGGCAAACGAAACGTCGGACGTGATCAAGATCGATGCAGAATGGGCAGATCGAATTCTCGACCTGTTCTATGGCGACCTTCTAGTCGACAACGGCTAGGACACCAGCACACTTAACCCGCTCGTTCCTAAGACAACATCCGTAAACTCGGATGTGTTATATGCCGCAGATCGAACGTTGATCGTTAATTGATCGCGCAGATGCATCGACAGATGCGGACTCACCTGCATCAAATACCAGCGCACAGCTCTCCCGCCCTCAGGGAGGGCGACGAGAGCGAATTACGTAGTGAGGTTGCGATACAGCTGCGGCAGGCGTTTCGGAAGCAAGCTGATATCCGGTAGAACTTCATAGCTGAAGTCTTCCATCATCGTCTTCATGTAATCGTGCCCAGCCTTATCGACGGTCAGACAGAACGGTGTAATTCCCATGTTGCGCGCTTCCAAAAGTGACTGACGGGTGTCGTGCACCGCGTATTCCTTCTCGACGCCTTCACGAGAGTATCCACGGTCCTGTGGTCGCCCATCAGAGATGAGGAACAAGAATTTCGATCGTGCCTCTGCCTCTGCTAATTTAGCGGCTGTGTGGCGAATTGCAGGCCCCATACGCGTTGCGTGAAGCGGTGCGATCCTGTCGATACGTCGAGGAACCATGTCAGAGAATTTCTCGTCCATATCCTTGATCGTGTAGAACTCCACATTCTCTCGGCCGTAGCCGGAAAATCCGTAAATTCCGTACATATCACCAATCGCTTCGAGCGAATTGACCAAAAGAGTAATTCCCTCTTTTTCAACATCGACGATTCGCTTGTAAGTGCGACGAAGACCTTCGGATCGGCGTGAACGCAGCCAGACCATGTATTCAACAGGATCGTCAGGCGCACCCCAGTCATCGGACGGCTTCTTAGCTTCGTCAATCGCCTCTGCTGTAGACGCAGAGAGGTCCAATAAGAATGCGACGGCAACGGACCGTTCGTTCTTGTTCCGGCGCCAGTAGAGCTTCTCTTCTGGCGAAACACCGATTTTAAGATCGATCAGCGCTTCCAATACGGAATCGAGATCATATTCTTCGCCGTCTTCGAGTCGCTTCTGTTTGCGGTACATCTCTGGGATGACCAACTCGAATTGTCGCTTGATCTGAGCGACCAATCCTGAGTTCTCAGCGAGAGTCTCGCGGTAGAAATTAGGTTCGCCGTCGGCCATGATCTTCTCGTGAACCATGCACCAGTTCGGCTTGTATTCGTTTGCCCTGAAATCCCACTCGGGGTACGTGAAGGTATCGGGTTCGGTGGCAGTGAGAGGACCACCATCTTCATCGACGTGCTGCGAAGGTCCCGGCTGGAAATGCTGGTTCTCCGGATCGCGCTTCTGCAGCTCTTTCAAGAGGTTTTCGATCATCTCGGAAACCTCTTGATCGCCACCCTCTTCGCCCTCGGTCTGCTCCATTTCCATCTCTGGAGCGTTCTTCATCATCTCTTCGAGCTGTTCCTGAGTGATCGGCTCCATCTCACCTGACTCCGACATTTCACCGTTTTCCATCATCTGCATTTGGGAAAGCAGCTGTGAAAGCTCAGGTTTGAACTCGCCTCGGTAGTCGACTTCTTGAGGTGAAGAGTAGTCCTCTTCGCCCTCACCCTCACTATCCATATCTGGTTCGGATGAATCGCCTTCTTCGGGCTCGCCTTCACCTTCGCCGTCTGGAGAAGACTGACCCATAAACTGCCGAATCACCTCTTCTGGGTCGACTACATCGTCCTCATCTTCAGCGGACGCATCTTCTTCCTCAGGTTCGAGCTGTTCAAAGTCGTCATCGTCGACTTCTTCGTTCTTCACGTCTATTAAGATCGAGTAGGCACGAATCGCTGCTTCAGCGGCGTCTTCTACCACTGCTTCTACGGAAGTGACTTGTCGGATCAACTTGCGCAACTTACGAGCAACGTCCAGGTGCTCCGATGGTACGAGCATTTCGTCGACCTGACCAAGACTGACTCGAATCATGAATTCAACGAGTGCTTCACGTGCAGGTAGTTCTGTTACATCAGGGCGTGCTTCGAGCGAAGCAGTACGAACCATGTCGTACATCGTCATTACACCCGGATAGAGCTCTTCGACATGTCCGTCGATACGTGAGCTTTCAAGCACTGTGAATGCATCCAGAGCCAATCGGCGTTCCTGGAAAAGATCGAAGAATCGACTCATGTCAGTTAGAAATTCTCGGGTCTCGACCTCAACTGGTTCGGCCGCAGCCTGTATCGGTTCGGCAGGCGGCTCATGACCAAACACGACCACCTGTGGCGGATTTGCCGCAGCCTTCTGTGCAGATTCGTCGGCTGCCTTGGCGGCTTTCAGTTCAGATGCTCCTGGGAGACGTGGACGAAGATCATCAAACAAAGTTGACGGAATATTGAAATCAAATGCGAACGAACCAAATTCGATGTGCCCGATCTGGTGCGTTGATATTACTTTTAAGTGGCCAAAGTTTTCGTCTTTGGTTGTGTATCGATTGATTACCGACGGCATGTAAATCGTTGTGCCTTCGGTCGTCGGCAGTTCACCATGAAACCAGCCGATGTTCTTTTCTGCCAACGCAGCTGCTGCCTGAACGTCAATCGAGCGGCCGGTGAGTGCGAGACAGTACATCTGGATGACGTCTCGGACGCGCGAAAGTTCGATAGAAGATGACAGCGAATCAAGCATCTCCTGCGACGCTGGCGATTCAAGCTTAAAGTAGGCAATAGCAGCTTCTTCGCTCTCGCGAGCCGTGCGTAGACCTTCGGTCTGCCATTGCCCCATCTGGTTGAACGTCACGCGTTCGAGCACTTCTGGAACTATCTTAAGAAACGCAGGTGCAGCAGGAGCCGACACGGCTGCGATGCCGTCGGTCATTTCGAGTAATCGATCTCGCTTGTCGGCTGGGATCCTGTTAACCGTATTTACACCGTCTCTCAGCACTCCAGCGGCATCGCTGACACCAGTGATAGCGAGTCGACGAGCAAGTGAAATCAATGGTGCGCGGTGAGGTGTACCGAGCTCAACGAGCGAGGCGGTGGCAGAGTCGAACAGCGCAGCTGTTTCTCGCCAAGATTTCTCGGCAACGATTTGCGCAAGGTTGATAAATCGATCAACATCTCCGGTAATTTTCGGGAACAAGTCGATACCGGCAGCTAGAGCATCACCCGCCTGATCGTAGGATCGGCGCGAGAGAATTTCGAGGAACTCACCGAAATGACAGAACTCTTCGAAAGATAGCGTTTCCAGCAGATCGGGAGTCGCCTCGAACAGTCGGCAAGCAAGAGCCGACGATTTCCAAGTGCCACGGTAGAGGGCTCGGCACACGTTGGCCCAATCGTCGATGTAGCGAGGGCGTAGTCGAAGCATCGCGTTAGGTGACGACTTGAAATATGCGACTGCCAATGATGGCGAGTCTTCACAGAGCGACGTGCCAGTTTTTGCCCACTTCAGGAATTGACCTGAAGGAAGCTGTCGTTGAACCGCTACTGAAGCATCAAAGAATTCGGCTGCTGCTTCCCACGACCTCACGGTCTTGCTGGCGATTTCGAGTCCCTCTTGCGCCCATAGCTGGCAGGTTTCGTCAGCTAACCGTCCGTTTAGCTTTTCGAGGGCAACTTCGTATCGTTCGAGAACCGGCGCCGGGAACTGATCCAGTTCCTTACGGGTGATCTCGATTGAGTTTTGCTTTGCGTCGTCGGAACTGGTCAACTCTGGTCTTGCCCTTTGTCTGACTGTTTCATGCTGCGTTCATCACAATTTTGATGGTGTTCGCAATTATCTGAGCAGATGCTCCCCAGATAATGCGATCCTCATAGGCGTATGCGGTTAGCTTGCGCACTCCGCTTTTCCTGACGACTGTGATCGATCGTCGAGAACCGGCGTCCACAAATACCCTCACAGGTACGTTTACGACATCCGCAACTTCGGCTACTTCGGGCGTGATTTTCACGCCGTCCGTCACCCTGCCTGCATATGGCCAAACTTCGTATCCTGTCGAGGTATCGATTGGTGGCATCTGACACCAGATATCGATATCACTCGACTTGATTCCAAGTTCTTCATCTGTCTCTCGCAACGCCGCGTGCATTGGCGAATCGTCAGACTGCTCGATCATTCCACCCGGGAACGCCCATTGACCGCTGTGGTTTCTGAGAGTTTCCGCTCGCCGAATCATCAACACGCACGGTTCACCGTTTGTAACGTTGAACAGCACGCTTACGGCCGCGGGAGAACTACTACCCAGTGCTTTATGCTTCTTGCCTGAATACTGCTTTAGGGTAGTTTCGAGCCGGTTGATGGTTAGCTTGGTAGTGTTCACGCGAAGATCGAAGTTACAACCTCATCGATGCTGCGTTGTACCTGAGGATCGTCAGTGATACCCCAAGTTACAGACACTTGGCATGCTCGTCGCTGCGATACGCCTTCTTTGATTAGGCGACCTGCGTAGATAAGCATTCGAGTGCTAGCACCTTCTTCAAGGCCATGCTCACGGAGGTTTCGAATTTTGAGACCGAGTCGTGCCAATCGTTCAGCAGTGTCGGAATCACAACCAGATTCGTGGGCGATAATCTTTGCTTCTCGCTCTTCTTCTGGGAAGTCGAACTCAAGCGCAACGAAACGCTGACGCGTGCTGTGCTTCAAGTCCTTGAGAGCGTTCTGGTATCCAGGGTTATAAGAAACAACCAACAAGAAGCCATCGGCGGCTTCAATCGTCGTCCCGAGCTTGTCGATGGTTAGTGAACGACGGTGGTCGGTTAGAGGGTGAATGATGACGGTGGTGTCTTTTCGTGCTTCGACGATTTCGTCGAGGTAGCAAATTCCACCGGCTTTTACAGCACGGGTTAGCGGTCCATCGATCCAACGTGTGCCATCGGCATCAAGCAGGTATCGACCGACGAGGTCGCTGGCCGTCAGGTCTTCGTGACATGCAACTGTTATTAGTGGGAGCTTTTCCCCGGCACCGTTCGTAGCAGCAGTACCCGGGTTTCGTGCAGTAATACCTTCACTCAGGCGCCATGCCATGTGCTCCACGAAACGGGTTTTACCAGTTCCGGTCGGTCCCTTTAAGAGGATCGGTACTCGCTGTCGGTAGGCTGATTCAAAAATGTCGATTTCGTCAGATGTTGGTACGTAAAACGGCTCTTCCGTTACGTAATGATCTTCTATGTTCTGCTCGTGGTATTTCTGTTCTGTGGCCATTGGTACTCATGCCCTGAGGGCATTTACTCACCGATTAGCGGTGGACTATTTCGGATTCGCACCCGGATACATTCGCTAAGGGATAGATTCCCAGAGTTTCGATATTTGATTACGCAGATCTTCAAGCGTTGCGTCGTTTTCAATCACTATGTCAGCCCTATCGACACGATCTTTCCTCGTGAGCTGCGCAGCAACTCTGGCTTTCGTGTCTGACTCACTCATTCCCGATCGTCGCTCAACCCGCTGACTAACCACGCTCTGCGGCGCTTCAACGGTCCACACGACATCCGCGACTTTGTCCCATCCTGATTCGAATAATTTTGGGACTTCAACCACAACGACTCTAGTTCTGTGTACTGTCTCTTTTTCCAAGAGTGCCAACGTCAGCTCTCGCGTGGCTGGCCAAACAATCTTTTCAAGCTCCAAACGCCGTGCGGTATCGGCGAAAACGATTTTGCCCAGAGACTTCCGATCAATAAAACCGTAACCATCCAGAACGTCTTCACCAAACAGGTTTACGATCAACCCATGAGCCTTCGTTCCCGGCTCATAAGACTGGTGCGCAACCTTGTCCGACTCGATCACCACTGCTCCCAGATCACGAAGAATGTGAGAAACCTCGGATTTTCCGGTTCCAATACCGCCGGTAAGACCGATGATTAACACTCGAACTCCAAGTAGAGCCAGTTACATAAGTGGCAAGCCGAGTAATCTTACGCCCGCACAAACATCATCGCCGTGCTTTTTTCAATTAGATTCAAGTTCGAGAGTAGTAAACTTTTGTACTTATAATCTCTAAATTGCGTTTTGACTGTTCGACTGACTCGCTTATTGTCACCTACAGGCGAATTGCGGAAACGAACTGGGAGTGTCCATTTGACAGAGTCCGCATACCGATCACTTCCTTCCGTGGACGCGCTTCTTCAATCAGAAGAAGTCGCAGACCTCGTCCGAAATTTTTCCCACGAAGCAGTTACCACTATCGCCCGTGAAGAACTGGGAAAAGCACGTGCGGCTATCAAGAGTACCGGGGCTGCTCCCGAATTGGATTCGATGGTTGCTCAAATCGTGAAACGCGCCGACCGCGCATGGGGCGCTTGGCCTAAGCCGGTCGTCAACGCTACTGGTGTCGTCCTTCACACGAATCTTGGACGTTCTCCGCTTAGTAGTGACGCGGCTCGTGCTGCCGCCGAATCGGCATCGATCTACTCTGATCTGGAGTTTGATCTTGGCTCAGGTAAACGCGGCTCTAGAAACGCCCATATCTCAGATCTCATTTCACAGACGACAGGGGCCGAAGCGGGAATCGCCGTAAACAATAACGCTTCCGCTGTACTACTCACATTGGCCGCTGTATCGGGTGTGAACAACGAGAAAAACGAAGTAATCGTTTCTCGTGGCGAGGCCGTGGAAATCGGTGGTGGCTTTCGAATACCAGACGTGATGCGCCAGTCAGGCGCAACGCTCGTCGAAGTGGGCACTACCAACCGCACATATGCAGCCGACTATGAAGTTGCTATCAGCCCAAATACTGCAGCAATTCTCAAGGTTCACCCAAGCAACTTTGTCGTTGAGGGTTTCACTCATGTTCCAGAACTGGTTGACATGGTCGGCGTCGGTAAGAAGCACGGCATCCCTGTGATCAATGATCTGGGATCGGGCTGTCTGGTCGACACTCGAAAATATGGACTCGATCAAGAGCCTAAAGCGCAAGATTCGGTGTCAGATGGCGCTGCACTGACGTTGTTCTCGGGCGACAAGCTGTTGGGTGGACCGCAGGCTGGTCTCATAGCCGGTGAAAAGCAGTGGGTTGATCTGGTTTCGAAGCACCCGCTCGCACGTGCAGTACGAATCGACAAGATGACGCTTTCGGCAATCGCAGCCACCCTAGTTTCATATCTCAAAGGTGCGCACGAAGAAGATATTCCGATCTGGAACATGATTTCCATGAGCGAAGCATTGATCGCTAGCCGAGCAGAAAAGTGGAAATCGGAATCTGGTATTGGAGAGGTTCAGCGAGCCAGATCGGCAGTTGGCGGCGGTTCGCTACCGGGGCAAACCCTACCAACAACAATACTGGCCATCGACCCAATCGGCAGCCCAGATGGTTTTGCGGCAAATCTTCGCAAAGCTCCCGTTGCCGTCATTGCCCGAATCGAAAACGACCGAATAATGTTGGATCCTCGCACCGTACTCGCTACACAGGATCACGCTGTGGTCGAAGCGATCAAATTCGCTGTCAGTCAGTCTGCACAATGAGTCTTAAAAGACGCAGGCGGCCAAAGCCAACTTCAGAACAACAAGCATGGGAATCGAACCCCAACGCTTCTTCGAACGGCTACGATGCCGCTGAGATCGAGATCGACCTTCACGGCATGAGGGCACATGAAGCTGAAACTGCAATTTTGGTTCACCTTCAACACTGCCTCAATTCCCGCTTACATATCGCCAAGATTAATCACGGTCATGGCACCGGCGTACTAAAGCAACTAAGCCGAGATATTTTGACTAAAAGCGACCTAGTTGTGCGCCATTACGCAGCCCCATATGGCGATGGCGGCGACGGAGTTACGATTGCCGAACTGAACTATGGTGGGCACAAAGCATTCAACCGCCGTGCAAACAATGAGATCGTTCCAAAGGCGTTACCTCGAAAGTAATTTAAGGCACGGTTACCGACTTGATGACTGACCATCAATTGCCAATAATCTCGACCCGCCGGCACATTCATGGCGTAACCTGTGACTATGACGCTGTTCGACAATCGTAAACAAGAAATTCAAGATCGTATCGCCCCATTGGCGACTCGTATGCGTCCGCAAACTCTTGACGAATACGTCGGTCAAAAACACATACTCACCCCGGGCAAAGTTCTGCGAAGAGCTATCGAGGAAGACCGCCTACCTTCGATGATTCTTTGGGGACCACCCGGAAGTGGAAAAACAACACTTGCCCGCTTGATCGCCGGTGAGACCAATTCCCATTTCGAGCAGTTGAGCGCCGTAACCTCGGGCGTAAAAGATGTTCGAGCAGTGATGGCGATGGCGGGCGAACGGCTCGGGCAAACGGGTCGAAAAACCATCCTATTCATCGATGAAATTCACCGTTTCTCTAAATCGCAGCAAGATGGCCTGCTACCCCATGTCGAAGATGGCACAGTCACCTTGATCGGTGCGACTACCGAGAATCCTTCATTTGAAGTCATATCTCCCCTTCTGTCGAGAACTCGGGTCTACACGCTCGAACCGCTACATGACGAAGACATCACAGAAATCGTCGAACGGGCGATTGCTGACAAAGATCACGGGCTTGGTCGAGATGGCGTTTCACTTTCCAAAGACTCGATGCACTTCCTGCTTAGAGTTGCCAACGGCGACGCTCGTTCGGCTCTGAACACACTCGAACTAGCTGTCGAGTCGACCGAAAAGGATAAGTCGGGAAGCATCTCTGTTGAAGTCGAAACGATGGAAGAGTCGGTCCAGCGCCAGTCGCGTTACGACCGCCTGGGCGACATGCACTACGACACGATCTCGGCGTTCATCAAGACGATACGCGCCTCTGATCCCGACGCCGCTTTGTACTATCTGGCGCGAATGATCGACGCCGGAGAAGATCCTGTTTTCATTGCGCGTAGATTGGTTATTTCTGCTGCCGAAGACATCGGACTCGCCAATCCCAACGGGCTTGCAGTTGCAATGGCGGCGCAGCAGGCCGTCAGTTTTGTTGGCATGCCTGAAGGCAGAATTCCGCTGGCTGAAGCGACGATCTATCTGGCAACCGCCCCAAAATCGAACTCGGCGTACAAGGCGATCGATAAAGCGCTGGAATTCGTGAAGGCTTCGCGGGATGAACCCGTGCCACAGCATCTTCGGAACGCCCCTACCCGCCTCATGAAAGATCTTGGTTACGGCGAGGGTTACGAATATCCACACGACAAACCTGGTCATTTTTCGCAGTCGGACAACTTACCAGACGCGATAAAGGATGAACGGTTCTACGAGCCGGGCGATCTTGGAACCGAACACGGTATACGCGAGCGACTCATCGGCTGGTGGGGCGAACGATACGGAAAATCATCGGACGACTAGTCCGTTCAAACCCGTAAATTACCCAGACTGACGTAGTGCGCCCCAGACGGAGCGAATACTCATTCGCTGTCCGTACAGAAGCAGTCCAGCCCTGAACACGCGTGCGCTCAGCCACAGCAGGAACATACCGGCAAAGGCGGTTACAACCAGCCCAAGAACGACCTCGTACATTCGATCGGTATCGCCTGCGATTCGCAAAATCGATGCGGTCGGCGAAGTAAGCGGAAAGAACGTCAATACTCTCGCTAGCATTCCGTCAGGATTCGGAATGATGAGTGCAGATGCGTAGATCGGAATGACAGCAGGAACCAACACTATCGCCGATATCTGGCTCGCCTCACGCACGCTCGTTGAGGCCGCTCCAATCGATGCCATAAGAGCTGCAAAAACGAAATATCCGGCGAAATAGAATGCGATCATCAATACGATCAGATCGGGCTCTACAGAGAGCGATGATAATCCTGAGAATTGATTGCTGATTTGAGGCACGGAAATCGCAGCCACGGTTAGCCAAATCGCAATTTGCAGTAGGCCCGCAGCGCCGAGTCCGAGCACTTTTCCAACCATGATCGACATGGGCGACGTCGAAGTCACCAGCATCTCGACCATGCGATTTTCCTTCTCTTCCGTCACGCTTTGGAGGAGGGAGCCTGATCCCACGAAAATCGACATCATGAGCATCATTGCGAATATAAACGCAGGTGCAGCTTTCGCCACTTCGTCCTGCAGACTGCCAGATGAATCGGTTTGCCCAAGTTCGTCAACTTTGAACAAGGTGTACGAAGCCGGCGAAATCACTCGGGCGATCTGGTCGTCGGTCAACGCATCGTCGGCAATAGCGATTCGCAGAACATTGTGAAACGCGTCCCCGGTGCTATCTTCAGAGGCGAGTCCAGAACCCTTGCGATACCAGTCGACTTCACCTGTGGAGACATAGTCGTTAGGAATAACAAATAACGACTTAATGTCGCCATCGACGAGCGCCAGCCTGCCATCGGCGAGGTCTTCGATTCGGATCAAACCGGGGATTGGTTCGAGGTCTTCAGTAACATCTGAGTGATCAATAAATCCGATCGCCTCAGCCAAGTCGGCACTACCATCGTTATCGCTGAAAAATGTATCTCCGAGAACCGGCAATATGAATGCAAAAAATAGCATCAAAAACGGCACGCCTACAGTGAACACGCGCCATCCGGTACGTCTGATCTGACGCGAGAACTCCTCTTCAAAGATGATGCGAGCATCAGCCGTTTTTTTGCCGGGCATTGCTCACCTCCTCTATGAAAATATCGTTGAGTGACGGCAGCACCTGCTCAAATCTCGAAAGCACGATTCCGGCAGAAGCGTAGGCGTTGAGAATCATCTCGGGAGTCAGTTCGTCGCTCAGGCGATATTCGATCTGACCACCACGACCTGCTTGCTTTTGTGCGCCTGGCAAACCGTCTGGATGTGAAGGTGCTTCGACCACCGCGGCATTTGCACCACGTGATACTCGAATTTCGTGGAGATCACCAAATAAAATAAGACGGCTGTCCGCGATCAACGCCACCCGTTCGCTCATCTCTTCGACGTCTGACAGCACGTGAGTGCTGAAGATAACTGTTGCACCGCGAGCTTGCTCAACAGCAAGCATCTCTTTCATTAGTTGAACGTTAAGCGGGTCGAGACCCGAAAACGGCTCATCGAGAATAATCAACTCTGGACTATGAATCAGGCTGGCTACAAATTGCACCAGCTGAGTCATTCCACGCGAAAGCCCTTCGACCTTCTTGTCTCGATGTTCGTATAGACCTACCCGGTGTAAAAGCTCCAGACCTCGATCCAGCGCCTCGGCTTTTGAAAGGCCACGAAGGCGGCCAAGATATCGGAGAACGCTAGAAACTTTCTCTTTACGAAGAAGCCCGCGTTCTTCAGGCAAGTATCCGACGCGAGGCATCGCATCTTCTGCGTTCAGACCGCCCAGAAACCGAACTTCCCCGGCATCTTGTCGAAGTATCCCAAGAGCTGTTCGTATCGTTGTGGTCTTTCCAGATCCGTTCGGACCCAGAAACCCAAATACCTCGCCCTCTTCCACCGAAAACGAAATATCGTCGACCACCGTTTTGTTTCCAAAACGTTTGGTCAGTCCTTCAATTTCGAGTGCGTATGGCACAGAAGCAGTGCGAAACAAACTTACCTATAGAGGCAAGAAGTAACTACGAAGCGATCTCTTTCATCACTTTGTCGAGAGCGGTAATAGTAAATTCGTAATCTGCTGCCGAAACTCCGTAGTGAGTGACGATGCGAAGATCAGAATCCCCTCCATTGATGTACACACCCTCTTCTTTCATCCGTGCGGCAATCTGATCGCCGGTGTGATCTGGAACACCAAACCTGATTATGTTCGTTTGGATGTGCTCAGGGTCGACCGAGATGCCCTTCATATCGGCCATTCGAGAAGCAATATGTCGAGCGGAATCGTGGTCTTCCTGCAAACGATCAATCATCGAGTCTAGCGCTACTAACCCAGCTGCTGCCACGATGCCAACCTGTCGCATACCTGAACCTAGCATCTTGCGCCATCGATCGGCTTCCTCGATGAAATCCTTCGAACCAACCACAATCGAACCAATCGGGCAGGAAAGCCCCTTAGAAAGGCAGAACGTAGCCGTATCGACGTTCTCTGTAAGCTTCGACACTGGAACTCCAAGGGAAACGGCTGCATTGAAAATGCGTGCACCATCGAGATGAACGTTCAGCCCTTTCTCGTGCCCAGCGTCGGCCATTGCTTTCATCTGTTCAGGACTGAGTGCCCGACCGCTTGAACCGTTATGAGTGTTCTCGATTGTCAGCAAGCGAGTCGGTGGCTTGTGATAGTCACGCGGCTTTACAGCTGCCTGAATCAACTCGGGCTCAAGAAATCCGAAATCATCGGTTTTGATCGGATAAAGAACAACACTGCCCAAAACCATCGTTCCGCCGGCTTCGGAGTTCATGATGTGACACTGATCTCCGACTAGCACTTCGTCGCCACGCTGCGCCTGAGCCAGAACCGCTACCAAGTTTCCCTGCGTGCCTGAGGAAACGAATAGTCCAGCTTCCTTGCCAAGCATATCGGCTGCGCGCTGCTGCAGTTCGTTTACAGTCGGGTCGTCGCCATAAACGTCGTCTCCGAGTTCAGCTTCGTACATTGCCTTACGCATTTCGGGGCTTGGGTGAGTAACGGTGTCACTCCGTAAGTCGACTCGGATCATGTCGTTGGTTCTCCGCCGCTATGTATTGGGCCAAAGCTGAGTTTTGATAATCGATATCGACCGCAGATTCTATCTCTCGAATGACTCCACGCATACGGTCCGACCGTATACTCAAATGGGACTTTCAGCGTTGTTGTAGCTCAAATCCAATCCTCGCAACGCCGCAATCACCCTCTAACGAGAGCCCAAACGATCAATTTGACCAACGACCAAACTAGCAACCGCAACGAGACCTCCGGCTCGAAATTCGCTGATCCGCTGCCGTGGATCATGATGTTCGCCGCGCTCATTTTCGACCAACTCACGAAGTGGCTGACGATCGAAAACTTGGCAGTTGGCGAGTCATGGCCAGCGGAAGGTTTCTTCCGCTTCACCCACGCATGGAACACCGGCACAGCATTCTCGCTATTCCAAGGACAGGGCGACATTCTTACGTGGGTTTCACTCGGCGCAGTCGGCGTACTGACCTGGATTTACCGATCTATCGACAATCCCCCTTGGGTGCTTCGAATTGCATTTGGGATGCAGTTCGGTGGAGCGATCGGAAACATCATCGATCGAATCCGACTTGGCCACGTCACAGACTTCCTCGATGTCGGTCCGTGGCCTATCTTCAACATCGCCGATTCTTCGATTGTTATCGGTATCGGTTTGATGATCTTCTACTTTTGGTTCCTCGACGATAGTGGAAAAACAAAAGAAGATTCCAGCCCAGACGCTGCCGGGCCATCCGAGCAGGCAACCACGAACACAACCCTTGATTCTTCAGATTAGATTTCGGTAGTTTTACTTTGACTGAGTTCGCAATTACCGAAGAGCAATCGGGAAAACGTTTGGATGTGTTCCTGAGCGAGCACTGGGATGAAGCTGAATCGCGAGCAGTCGCTCAGCGCGCTATAAAAGCGGGCGAAGTTTCGATCGATGGAAAAGCAGTCTCACGGGTTTCGGCAAAACTCACCGAGGGACAAATCGTAAACGCTAGTCCTTATGGAACCGTAGCGCCAACTTCGATCATCAAAAGCAATATCCCGCTAGACACTGCCTACGAAGACGAGCACATCGCCGTTATCAACAAAGTCGTAGGTATGACCGCTCATCCTGGTTCTGGGCATATCGACGACACGGTCGCTAACGCAGCCGCGTACAAGTGGCCTCAAATCGTTGACATTGGTGAACCTGACCGCCCCGGAATAGTTCACAGGCTCGACAAAGACACAAGTGGCCTGATGGTCATTGCGCTCACCGAACCGGCGTACATCCGCCTTTCGGAGATGATCCGTAATCATGAGATTACGCGCATCTACTCCGCACTAGTCCACGGCATTCCGAAATCGCAAAAAGGTGTTGTCGATGCACCGATTGGACGAAGCCCGTTCTACCGCAAAAGACAGGCAATCGACGAAAATGGTCGACCTTCGCGTACCCATTACAGAGTCGACTATGTATTCGGCGACTTCGCATTTCTCGAAATACGACTTGAGACGGGTCGAATGCACCAGATCAGGGTTCACATGGACGCTATTGGTCACCCGGTTATAGGCGATCAAACTTATGGGCGACAAAAAAATCTCCCAAACCTAAACCGGCAATTCCTACATGCTTCTAAGCTAGAGTTCGATCATCCAGTCACTGGTAAACGACTATCAGTAACGTCCGAACTTCCGGCGGATCTGACACGCGCTCTCGAAGCACTGCAATAGCTCGTCTTTCGCTCGTTCTACGTATTACCGTTTGTTCCTTCCAGCCTCAGGCGCTGCTAAAGTTTTCTGAATGACTAACCCAACTTCTCCTGTCCGAGTTCGATACGCGCCCAGCCCCACCGGCATTCCCCATATCGGAAACATTCGTACCGCCCTTTTCTGTTGGGTGCTTGCTCAACAGACCAAAGGTGAGTTCATCGTTAGAATCGAAGACACCGACCGGTCGCGTTACGACGCCGACGCCGAAAAGGCGATATTTGAATCTTTAGATTGGTTGGGACTCACTTGGGACGAAGGTCCCGGCAAGGGCGGCCCGGTTGGCCCTTATGTGCAGTCCGAGCGTCAGCAGACGTATATCGAAGCGGCGCACCGTCTTGTCGAGTCAGGGCACGCCTACTTCGACGACACCACTCCTGAGCAGCTTCACGCCTTGCGAGAACGTCAGCGCGCTGCAAAGCAGCCGCCAAGGTACGATGGTCGTGGACGACACCGCAGCACTGAGGAAATCGAAGAGTCGCGACAGGCAGGATTGCCGATTACGATTCGCCTAAAGGTTCCCGAGTTCGGTTCGGTTTCGTTCAACGACGCTGTTCGTGGCAAGATCACATTCGAGCTAAAAGAACTCGATGATTTCGTAATCTTGAAGTCGGACGAAATGCCGACTTACCACCTTGCCCACATCCTCGACGATAAAGCGATGGGCATCACACACGTCATCCGTGGTGACGAGTGGATTTCAAGCACGCCTCGCCACCTATTGATTCATCAGGCGCTGGAAATCGAGCCGCCGGAATATGTTCACGTGCCATTGATTCTCGGCAAGGACAAATCAAAACTCAGTAAGCGTCATGGTGCTACGTCTGCACTCGAATATCGTGACCAGGGATTCTTGGCCGACGCGGTATTCAACTTTATGTGCCTGCTCGGTTGGTCGCCTGGCGACGATACCGAAGTAATGACACGGGAGGAGATCGTACGTAGATTCAGCATTGATCGGATCAACGATTCCCCTGCAACTTTCGACGTAGAAAAGCTCGAATGGATGAACGGCGTCTACATACGAAACATGTCTGAAGATGAGCTAATAGAGCACTTGCTCCCGTTCATGGAGCGATCTGAAGCGGATGGCGGCCTGCCCGACACCGTAGAACGGCCTATCGACCAGGTGTATTTGAAGAAACTTATCCCGCTCGTCCACGAGCGCCTAAAGCTGCTGTCCGAAGGAACCGAAACCCTAGATTTCTTCTTTGCTGACAACGTCTACCCTGCTGCCGAAGACCTACCGGGTCGCAATATGGACATGGCGATGACAGAGACTGCTCTCGAAGCAGCACTCAGTCTATGCAACTCAGTTACGTCGTTCGAGCCTGAGCATCTTGAAGCTGAGTACCGAGCACTAGCCGAGAAGATCGAGATGAAGCCAGGTCAGTTGTTCTCGCCGATACGAGTCGCAACTACAGGCAAAGCGTTCGCTCCGCCGTTGTTCGACACTATGGCTGCGATTGGGCAAGAGCGTTGCATCGAGAGAATCGAAAATGCGCTCTCAATTGTCCGTTCCGCTGCGTCAACTAGCGCGGAGTAGCAGTTCAAGAGCAAAACTTAGATTGACCTTGCGTTGGGCTACTACTTATACTTGAATGTAGCGCATCTGCTTTTCAGATGAATTTGGACCGGTCACGATTACTCGTGGCTCAAACTACGAATCAGGATTACCGTTGGTAGAACTACGAATCAACGAAGGCGAGAGCTTCGAAGGCTTCCTCCGACGCTTCACCAAGCGTGTACAGCAGGAATCGATTATTTCCGAAGTCCGACGTCGTCAGCACTTCGAGCCACCTAGCATTACTCGCAAGAAGACTGCTGCTGCCAAACGCCGCAAGAGCGTCAAGGCAACTCTGAAAGCCATGTAATCACCTGCCAAGATTTTTCAATAGGTCTTGGTTAGATTGCTTTAACACCTCGGTAAATTTTTCCGAGGTGTTTTTGTTTGTCTAAAAATCACCGACGCTGTTCACTCATATTCACGCGACAACATTTCACATCCGGTTAACAAAAAGCCGGTTCTGTTCCGTGATTTTCTAGCCGGGAGAGGAGAGAATAGATGCTCGACTCGTTGAGTGAGTAATTGGTTGGCACGAACGCCGCAAGGGAGCACCTAAATTGAAGTTCGGGATTGTCGTTTTCCCCGGTACTTGGAGTGAGAAGGACACGCACCACGCGGTGAACGGTGTTCTAGGTCAGGATGCAGAGTACATCTGGCACGGTGACGAAGTCCTCGGCCAGTACGATGCGATCATAATCCCCGGCGGATTCTCCTACGGCGATTACCTACGCTCAGGCGCAATTGCCCGTTTCTCACCGGTGATGGAAGCAGTCCAACACTTCGCCGACAAGGGCGGACCAGTTCTTGGCATCTGTAACGGCTTCCAAGTTCTCTGTGAATCAGGACTACTGCCCGGTGTTCTAATGCGCAACGATCACCTTGAGTTCCGCTGTATCTGGACCGACCTCAAGGTTGAAAACGCCTCAACGATGTTTACGTCGAAAGCTACAGCTAGCGAAACTCTTCATATTCCGATATCGCACGGCGAAGGTAACTACCAGGCCGACGAAGCGACGGTAGATCGACTCGAAGGCAACGGCCAGATTGTTCTTCGCTACTCCGATTCCTCGGGCAATGTATCGCCCGACATCAACCCGAACGGGTCGATCAACAACATCGCCGGAATCGTGAACGAACGCGGCAATGTTATGGGCATGATGCCGCACCCCGAAAAGGCGAGCGAGAAGCTCATTGGTGGGGACGACGGGAACGTAATTTTCAGTTCGATGATCGAAAGTTTCGCAGCTTCACTGGCTTAGTCCAAACCGATCACAATCTTTACTAGCACTTCAACAAACGAAACGAAAACACCACATGCCGGTTAGCCAGGAAACACTCGACGAAATCGCTCTCAGTCGCGACGAATATGAAGCGATTGTAGATCGACTTGGCAGAGAGCCCGAGCCACTTGAGCTAGGACTCTTTGGTGCGTTGTGGTCAGAGCACTGTGGCTATAAGCACACGAAGGCGCTGCTCCGCACTCTCCCTTCGTCTTCCGAGCGATTGTTGGTAGCTCCCGGCGCCGAAAACGCAGGAGTTATTGACCTTGGCGACGGACTATCCGTTTGCTTCAAGATCGAATCGCACAACCACCCGTCGGCAGTGGAGCCCTTTGAAGGCGCAGCCACAGGTGTTGGCGGCATCATTCGTGATATCTTCGCCATGGGTGCCCGCCCTATCGCATTGCTCAACTCTCTGCGATTCGGGCAGCCAGACAATGCCCGCACTCGTTACCTCCTCAACGGTGTAATCGGCGGAATTTCCTCCTACGGAAACTGCATCGGCATTCCCAACGTGGGCGGCGAAATATTTTTCTCCGACACCTACAAAGGCAACCCGCTCGTAAACGCAATGTGCATTGGACTGATCGAAAACGGCAAGATGGCAAGCGCATCGGCTAAAGAGCCCGGAGATCTGCTACTTCTCGTTGGCGCCGATACTGGACGAGACGGCATTCACGGTGCGTCGGGCTTAGCTTCACGAGCGTTTGAAGAACAAGCCGAGATGCGTTCAGCTGTTCAGGTCGGAAACCCCTTCCTTGAAAAAGTGCTGATCGAAGCTTGTCTCGAAGCGCTCGAATTGCCCGGCGTCGTTGGTCTGCAAGACTGTGGTGCAGCGGGAATAACCTCAGCTGCCATCGAGATGGCCGAACGATCCGGAATGGGCCTGAAGCTTCTCATCGACGAAGTACCACGGCGTGAAGAAGGCATGACTCCGTATGAAGTTATGCTTTCTGAATCGCAAGAGCGAATGCTTCTTGCCGTGACACCGGGACAAGAAGGACCTGTATTTGACCTGTTCAAGAAATGGGACCTCGATGCAACGATCATCGGAAATTTTGAACTAGGTGAGAATGTTCGAATTTACGACGAGGGCGTGGAAATAACTTCTACCCCCGTAATTACTCTCACCGACGCACCTGAGTACAAGTTCACCGGAGTAAAGCCCGAATGGCTAACGAAGCTCCAGAATGCTGATCTCTCTGCGAACCCGATTCCGTCCGAGTCCCCTGCCGATATGCTGCTGAAGATGCTTGCGTCTCCAAACATCGCATCGCGATTCCCGATCTACCGTCAGTACGACTACCACGTGCAGACGAACACGGTCGTGGAACCGGGTGGCGACGCTGCTGTATTGCGACTCAAAGGCTCGAAGCGAGGAATCGCAGTATCGACCGACTGTAACGGCAGAATTTGCTACCTCGACCCAGAAATCGGCACGGCAATCGCGGTCGCAGAAGCTTGCCGCAACCTCTCCGTCACCGGCGCAACGCCCGTGGCTCTTACAGACGGTCTCAATTTCGGCAATCCAGAGACCGCTGACGTTCAGTTCCAGCTCACTGAGTCAATTGCTGGGATGAGCCGTGCAGCCAAAGCATTCGAAATTCCGATTGTTAGCGGCAATGCCAGCATGTACAACCAGTCGCAAGGCATAGACATATTCCCGACTCCCATCATCGGTTCGCTCGGACTTCTCGAAGATGTCGAAAAGCACTCAACTGCCGGATTCAAGTCGGATGGTGACGTGATCATTCTACTGGGAACCGATTCCACTTGGGACGACATAGACGGTCTGGCAGGTAGTGAGTATCTCGACTATATTCACGGCAAAGTCGAGGGTCAACCAAAGCTCGATATTGCTCTTGAAATCCGTACTCAAGCAGCTTGCCGAGAAGCGATAACTGACGAACTAATCGCTTCAGCTCACGACGTATCCGACGGTGGCGTTGCCGTCGCTATCGCCGAGAGTGCGGTAATCGGTGAGATCGGCGCTTCGATAAATTCAGCTCCCGGAGAACGCTGGGATGCTTCAATGTTCGGCGAAACCCAATCGAGAATTATCGTCAGCGTGAAGCCAGAGAATCTGGCTGCCGTTAAAGCGATTACCGCAGCGAACAACGTTCCATCTATCGTCATTGGTTATGTAGGCGGCGACACGCTCTCGTTTGGCGACTCTATTTCGTTACCGCTAGCCGATGTCGATGACGCTTGGAAGAACGGTTTCAGCCGGGCTACATCCGACTAGCAGACGTTCCGATACTGAAGCATTGACGACTCCAATCCAAACGACGATTTCAGTCCTTACAGAAGGCTATGATGCGCTGTTCTTCGACTCGTTTGGGGTGCTCATCGACGGCGTAGACGCTTTGCCGGGTGCGGTCGAATTAGTAGATCGGATGAATGCCGACCACACAAATTACTTTGTAGTAACGAACGACGCGTCGGTTTCTCTCGACTCTCGAGTTAATACTTTCGCCTCAAAAGGATTCAGCATTCCTAAAGAACGAATCATCAACTCAGGTTCGCTCATAGCTGACTACATATTAGAGCACGAGCTACAAGACGCCCCCACTCTCGTGCTCGGCTCACAGGATGCCAAAGACTACGCGACCGATGCGGGTGCAAGACTGGTGAGTCTCGATAGCGACGAAGAACCAGATGTCGTTATCACAGGGCACAACAGGCCGTATGACTGGGAATCAACTCTGGAAGAATTATTGACGCTATTCAGTCGCCGATTCCAGCAGAACAACCCGGTTCGTCTCGTCCTGCCGAATCCAGATTTCATCTATCCAAACGGACCTGGCGTCTTCGGTTTTGGGGCAGCGGCGTTCGTGAACGCGCTGGAGCAAGCGCTTGAACGACTTCATGGTTCGCATGATTCGCTGATCGCTACCAAACTCGGAAAACCGTACGCACCTATTTTCAAAGCTGCGATCGATCAAGCCGGTACAAATAACGCAATAATGATCGGCGACCAACTCGAAACCGACATTTCTGGAGCAAACTCAGCAGGCATCGATTCGGCAGTCGTAACGACAGGAATCAACCGTCGATCAACCCCAGACGAGTTCGAAAATGTACCGGATGAGCTAACTCCACGATACATTCTTGCGTCTCTCGTATAAAATTAGAATATATCGGTTACAAAACAATTTTGCGCGAGTGCCTCGGTGCTCGCGTTTGCATGTAGTTCCTACTCCAATAAAAGATGCCAACTTACGTTTATAAGTGTGTTGAAAACAAGGATGTTTTCGAATTAATCCAGAAGTTCAGCGATGAGCCAGGTGCCGACTGCCCAACCTGTGGTAGCGAGTCGAAGCGACAGATATCAGCGCCGACGGTTATCTATAAAGGTTCTGGCTTTTACACCACTGACTACGGTTCAGGATCTTCGCCGGGCACTAAGTCCAACGGCAGCTCTTCGAGCAGCGATAGCTCATCATCAGACTCTGTCTCCTCGAGTTCGACCTCTTCGGAATCGAAATCATCCGACAGCAGCAGCATCAGTAGCAGCAGTAGTTCAGACAGCAGTTCAAAATCCGACGGTGGCGGATCAAGTCATTCCCACGGCGCTGGCAGCCACACCCACTAGGCAGTACGGCCAACATGCGCGCTGTCATTCAACGAGTAAACCGAGCTTCAGTCAGCGTCGCTGGCGAAACAACTGGTTCGATTGAACATGGTCTTTGTCTACTGATCGGCATCACTCACGACGATACCCAAGACGATCTCAATTACATCGTCGACAAGACGCTGAACATGCGAATCTTCCCTGAAGAATCTGGGGACTCAGGATTCGATCAGTCGGTGCAGGACGTAGCTGGCGGCATTCTTCTGGTCAGCCAGTTCACTCTTTACGCAAGCACCCGCAAAGGTCGACGCCCCGGTTTCATGGAGGCAGCTCGTCCCGAGCAAGCGGAACCGATGTTCAACGAATTGGTCGATTCATTCAAGCTGAACAGCGGCTTACGAGTGGAAACAGGCGTGTTCGGAGCCTCTATGCAGGTCGAAATTGAAAATGCAGGACCAGTGACGATCATCCTCGACTCGGATGATCGCAACACATCACGCCGCAGCTAGATCTTATTGGGGTGACTAGCTAGCGATCGTGACTTCGCCGACGTTCACGGGCTCTTCTACGCCGTTTGCGTCAGGCAAGTTTTAGGCGTTATTCATTTCGAAATCAAGGGAAATATCTAACGCTCGCACCGAATGAGTCAGTGCACCAACCGAAATAATATCGACGCCGCTCTGTGCGATTTCTGCCACATTATTAAGCGTGACATTCCCGGAAGCCTCAACGATGCACTTGGCAGCGATTTGATCAACCGCATTGCGCATTTCGGCTGGTGACATGTTGTCGAGCATGACGATATCTGCACCGGCTGCGGCTGCTGCGAGCGCCGCCTCGATCGTTTCCACTTCGACTTCGATCTTCACGGTGTGTGGAGCTCTTGTCCTCGCTCGCTTAATCGCTTGGCTTAGGCTCACTCCCTCACCCGACAAAGCAGCGAGGTGGTTGTCCTTTATTAGCACACCATCGGTGAGGTTCATACGGTGATTCCGGCCTCCACCGATTGAGACCGAGTACTTGTCGAGCAATCGCAATCCCGGAGCGGTCTTACGAGTGTCGGCGATAGACGCCGTGGTGCCATCGACAGCTTGGACGTACTTGTCAGTCAGAGTTGCGATTCCGCTCATACGCTGTAAGAAGTTCAGGGCGGTTCGCTCGGCAGTAAGGATCGACGCCATCGAACCGGAAATTGTGGCTACTACTTCGCCACCTTCAACACGATCGCCATCGAGCATTTTTTTTGTAAAAACCAAGTCGGGGTTAACTCGCTTGAATGCAGCCGCAGCCACATCGAGTCCAGCGAGAATTCCTGGCTCTTTCGGAATGAGGGAAGCACGAGCTTCGAGATGCGAAGGGATCAACGCAGACGTCGTTACGTCGGCACCAACAGAATCTTCTTCCAGCGCACGGTCAATAAACATTTCTAGTTCACGTGGAGTTAAGAGCATTCTGATCTTCGAAAATTAGCCGTGATTATTTGATTGAAAACTACCCAGCGACTTCGAGCATGCGCTCGAGTGCCACCAGAGCGTTGCGCCGAGTCTCAGGTTCAACCTCAATACGGTTGATTGCCAGACCAGCCATAATGCCTTCGAGCACCCACAGCACGTATGCCGGGTGGATTCGGTACATGGTTGCACATGGGCAAACTACCGGATCAAGACAGAAAATATCCTTGTCGGGATTCTCAGCAGCCAATCGGCGAACCATGCTGATCTCGGTACCAACTCCCCAAGACGAACCCGCAGGTGCATTTGAGATGGTTTCGAGAATTAGCTCTGTTGAGCCGTACATATCGGCTGCAGCGACGACTTCCTGAGTGCACTCGGGGTGAACGATAATCGTTGTTTCCGAATTACGTTCTTTAGCCGCTTTGATCTGGTCGACCGTAAAGCGGGTGTGAACTGAGCAGTGACCCTGCCAAAGCAGCACTTTGGCGTTCTTGATTTCGTCTTCTGACAGACCACCCATCGGCAAAAACGGATTCCAGAGAGCCATCTCGTCTTCCGAAATGCCCTTTGCGATTGCGGTGTTCCGACCAAGATGCTGATCAGGAAGGAACAATATTTTTTCGCCTCGTTCCAGCGCCCAATCGAATGCTTTATCGGCGTTCGAAGATGTGCAGACGAGTCCGCCGTTCTTGCCGCAGTGAGCTTTGATCGCTGCTGCAGAGTTCATATAAGTGATCGGGATTACGCTCTCGGTTGAACCGAGAACAGATTCGATGTCGTCCCAGCAATCGGTGACGTCGGATGACTTCGCCATGTCGGCCATCGAGCAACCCGCAGCCATGTTCGGCAATAGAACGTTCTGGTCAGGCGACGTCAGAATGTCGGCGGTCTCAGCCATGAAATGAACGCCACAGAAAATAATCCACTTGGCGTCTTTGGTCTCGGCAGCCATTTTCGATAGCTTGTAGGAATCGCCAGTGAAGTCGGCGTACTTGATCACATCGTCGCGCTGATAGTGGTGACCCAGAATAACTGCTTTAGTACCGATTTCTTTGCGAGCGAATTCGATACCTTTAGCAATTTCCTCAGGAGTCAGTTTCAAGTAGCGAGTTGGCACTTTCTGCCAACGAACACCAGCCTGAAATTCCTCTTCAAGGGTCTTTGTTCGCAGGTTGCCATCAGTTTGGCAAAAAGCAGACTGTTCCAATTCCGTAATCGGAATCGTTGTCTGCTTTGTGAACGCAGTCGTCATACGACCGGTACCTTTTCCTTATTTGCCGTGGTGATGGCCAGAGATGAAGATGAAACCAACTCCGACTCTAGAGACCACGGTGAGCTATCAGTTATTTCAACTTGAACAGTTTGCCCAGGCTGTGGCTCGGGCATGCTACCTTCGGCTGGGGCGTTTATGTATATTAGTTTATCGCCTCTGCTACGACCGTGCACCCTACCCCGCTTGCGACCTTCGATAAGTACATCGAACTGGGTTCCAACTAAAAGAGCGTTATTTTTGGCCTGAACTACCTGTTGAAACTCGTCGACAGCGACTTTTCTCGACTTCTTCACTGCCCTCGTAACGTCGTCGTTCATCTTACGAGATGCGAACGTACCTTCACGATATGAGTATTCAGACGTGTGAACCTTCGAGAATTCGACGGATCGAAGAACATCCATTGAACGCTCAAACTGCTCGTCAGTTTCACCACTGAAGCCAACAATGAGATCGGTGGTTAATGTGACGTTGGGAATAATGTCTTTGATCTGGGCAATTTTGTCGTGGAACTGTCCGATCGTGTACCCCCTCCGCATGTTCGCCAGCATCGTGTCGTCTCCTGCTTGGAACGGCAGGTTGACCATCTCGCAAACTTTTGGAAGATCTCGAATCGCTTCGATTATTCGCAACGACATATCGTTCGGGTGCGAAGTCATAAACCTGATTCGTTCGAGACCGTCGATTTCATGAACCTTCTCGAACAAGTCGGCTAGATCGATTCGTGGCCGAATGTCGTGACCATACGAATCAACGTTCTGGCCGAGGAGAGTGATGTCTTTTACGCCACGGTCAACCATCATCTCGGCGTCATGAACGATATCGGCAGCCGATCGACTGGTTTCTCGTCCTCGGCGATAAGGGATGATGCAGAAAGTACAGAATTTATCGCAGCCGTGAACAATAGGGATGAACGAAGCTACGTTCGGATTTTCAGGAATTGCTCCAGCAAGGCATCCTTCAGGATCTAGCCCGTGCTTCATGCCAGCAGTTTCGAGGATTGGCTCGAATTCCTGAGGTCGTGCCCAAACATCAACATACGGGAAGCGGCGCTTCAGTTCTGTTTGCTCGGGGCCAACCATGCAACCCATCACAGCGATCATACGATCGTCGTTGCCCTTTGTTCGCTTACCGAGCCGGCCCAGCACGCCTGTGGCAGAGTCTTCGGCAGACTGCCGAACTACACAAGTGTTCAACACAACCACATCGGCGTTCGCCATGTCGTCGGTCGAATCGAATCCCATATTTGAGAATCCGCTGGACAAACGATCAGAGTCAGATGTATTCATCTGACAACCGACGGTCCATACGTGATAGCTAGGCAATATTTAGGCTGTTAGGGTGATCAATATTCTGACTATTGGGTTTTACGCCCGACCAGCAAGAGTTCGACTTTGTGAATTATTTATCCAACGGTAGACGTATAAGGATATCTCTACTACCGACCACACACAAAGCGCGAAGCTAAAATACCCGGTTGGCGGGTATCATCTATCGGCGATATCGATCTAGCAGCGCGAGCGGTATCTACTAGATATAACGAACGTATCGAATAACTTCCAACCAGATCAGCGAGCGGAGTAGCAGAACCAGTGGCAGAACAAGTAAATGTAGGACTGATCGGGTGCGGATCGATGGGTTCCGAACTAGCCAGAGCAGTTCATCGGGGTGAAGCAGGCTCGGCACGAATCATCGGTCTGTTCGACGAATATCAACCCGGCAGAGAAGCGCTTGCCAAAGAACTCAGCACTGGAAATGCACCTGAGCCAGCTCAAGTCGAAACAGTTGCAGAACTCGTAAATCTCCCGAATATCGATCTCGTCATCGAATGTGCGTCGCAAGCTGCCGTCGTCGCTCACGCCGAAACCGTGCTCAGGTCTGGCACTTCGATAATCGTAATGAGCTCTGGAGCGATGATTTCGCCCGATTTCATGCGAACTGTCTCCGCCGCCGCCGCTAAGTCAGGTGCATCTATCTACATTCCTTCTGGTGCGGTTGGAGGAATCGACGCGCTTCGAGCTTCAAAGGCATTACTCGAAGAAGTAACAATCGTTTCTACAAAGAAGCCGAGCTCGCTGAGCGGAGCGCCCGGTTTCGCCGATTGGGAGGATAAAGAAATCACCGAGCCAACAGTGATTTTCGAAGGATCAGCGACTGATGCGGTTGGACTGTTCCCAGCGAACGTGAACGTCGCTGCAACCGTCAGCATGGCGGGAATCGGACCTGACGCAACGAAAGTTCGTGTAGTCGCCGATCCTGACTCGCCGGGCAACGTCCACGAGATCAACGCCGTGAGCAAGGCAGGTAAGTTCTCGTTCCGCTTCGAAAATATGCCGCATGAGACGAATCCAAAAACCAGCTTCTTGGCGGTTCTGGCAGCCATCGAAACGTTACGTTCGATCTGCGAACCAGGATTGCGCATCGGAACTTAGGGTTCCCCTCAACGCGCTCATCTTCATCCCGAAAGCGCTCACCGTCAGTCCGAACTCCCCCGCCGTCATCCTGAACTTGATTCAGTACCTCGTGCAACGTGGATCAACGTTTAAAAAAGGCAGCCCATTATTGCCACCAAACGTGATGACCACGGCGTCGGACACCTCGCAATGACAGGCATGGCTTCTGTCGCTCTGGAGGGACTGCGGGCAACATCGCAGACGTGTGCGACAAAGTATGAAGTTAGCTGGGAGTTACCGGTCCTCCCCTGGACAGGGGGAGTTAGAGGGGGAGATTGCGACGCGCGACCAAGTCGTCCGACGACGCCCGAAGCACAAAGAAGTAAAAATGGCGGAGGGTGCGGGATTCGAACCCGCGAGAAGGTTTACCCCTCAACCCGCTTAGCAGGCGGGCGCACTAGGCCACTATGCGAACCCTCCGCGGAAGATGTGCCAGTGCGAACCAATTCAATATATATTCACACTCCTTGATCGGCAAAGGAGTTCTGCATGAATCTTTTGATATATCGAACCAAATTCACAAGCGTTTCGACGAGCCGATCTCTTATTTGATCAGCCGACGCCTTAAAAGGTAGATCGCAACCGGCCAAATAACCGCCGTAAGGGCAATCATGTACAGCGCTGCCCAAAGGTGGGTGATGTTGAGATCTGCGAGTGCGAACCCACCTGCAATGTGCACTGCGGAGGTAAGCGGCATGAACCATGCGATCGGCTCCACCCAATCGGGAAGTATCGATATTGGGAAGAACGAGCCTGAGAAGAAGAACATTGGCGATGCGACCAACGTGAACACGAGAGTTAGGAACGTTGTGTGTGGTGCCACCGCAGAGAACAAGAATCCGAGCGCGCCGAACGTTATTCCAACCATTATCGCCGGAATAATTATTCCAATCGCTTCCCAATGATTCAGCCAACCGAACAACGCCGCGACTGTTGCTGTGCCTACCACGGTCATGATCGATCTGGTGACCGCCCACAAAATATCTCCCATGGTGATTTCGGTGATAGTTATTGATGTTGTCAGAGCTGTTTCATATACGTCGTTGTCGATTCGGTAGTACGCGTTCCAAGACGTCTCAAACAGCGCATGAAACATAGCGTTTCCCATAATTAACCCAGGAGTTACGAACTCAGCGTAAGAAGGAGCACCATCGACTTCGTCGATAAGCTTTGCCCACGCCGAACCCGACGGCCACGAGAATGATGACCGGTTCGATTAGAACCCATGTGATCACGAACTTCCAATATCTAACAAACGATACGGCGTGGCGAAGCCAAAGTCCGGTGACGCTCCTACGGCGAATGCCAAGGGTTGGAATTGCGAGGCTCACTATCCGTCTCTCAGTTCTCGTCCTGTTATCGCAATGAACACATCTTCTAAATTGCCGGCACGATACGAAGTTCGTACGCCTTCAAGGTCATTGAGACCCGAAAGATCGGGACGATCGCCGTTTACGGCCGTCACGCTGATCAAGGCTCCAACTTCTCTGAACATAATATTCTGTTCCGTCAGATATCCCCGAACCGTGCGTATAGAAACTGGGGATACTCGTAACTGCGCAACTTCTTTCGGTGCATGGCGTTCGATCATTTGGTCAGGCGTGCCCTCATCGAGGATTTTTCCGTTGTCCATGATCGAAAGCCGATCGCACAGAATGGTCGCCTCTTCCATGTAGTGAGTCGACAAAAGCACAGTCACACCGACGTCCTTTAAAACGGCCAGCTCTTCCCAAACCCGGTTTCGGCTCTGTGGATCGAGTCCGGTCGATGGCTCGTCCATTACGATCACGCTCGGACTCGTCATCATCGACCATGCAATCGCCAAACGACGTTTCATACCGCCAGAAAGTTTGTAGACGTTTGCTTTCGACTTATCTCGTAGTCCGAAAAACTCAAGCACTGCATGTGCTCGATTCTTTGAATCTTTTCTGGAAAGACCAGCTAGGAACCCGTGAAGAAAAAGGTTTTGAAATACGGTTAGACCACCATCGAGTCCATCGTGCTGAGTCACAACGCCCATAACCTCACGAACCGCTCGATTGTCTTTCACCACATCGATGCCTGACACGGTGATCGCTCCCGAGTTCGCAGGAGACAGTCCGGCAAGCATGCGCATGGTGGTTGTTTTACCTGGTTCTACCGCGAATGAAATGCCATCGACTGCCGGAACATCGCCATAGAGCTTACGGATCTCATCAGCCTTATCACCGACCCATCGGGATTTAGCGTGGCTTCTCTATTCAGTTGCGCTTCGTTGGTCAAATTGCCTCTTCAAGCACGAGTCAGCGTAATGCAATCAAATTCGTACGATTCATCAATAGAGTGGGCTAGTCGCCCGACTCCGCAGGCTTTCCAGCGCCCGGTGTCTCACCAATCCACACTTCTCCGCCTTCAAAGAGTTCTTTCTTCCATATTGGAACGATCTCTTTTAGACGATCGACGAAGTACAGAGCCGATTCGAAAGCTGGTCGCCGATGAGCCGATCCAACGGCAACGACCATGCTCGTTTCGCCAATATCGACCCTGCCCGTGCGGTGGGCGATAGCGATTTTCCCCAGTTCCCACTTTGCACGCATTTCGACAATGATCTCGGCGATCTTATTTTCGGCCATCGGTTGGTACGCCTCGTAGTCGAGATACTCGACGTTTCTACCTTCGTTATGGTCGCGAGTGACTCCTAAGAAAGTAACAACAGCACCGTCGATGCCGGTCGTAACGAACTTCGTTAGTGGTTTTTCTTCAAGCTTTTCTGGAGTAATGAATACCCAGTCGATATCTGTCTTGATATCGCCTGAGCCACCACTTACAGGCGGAATAAGTGCGATCTCGTCTCCGGCGTTCACGAGTTGATCGCCTTTTACGTACTCACTATTGAGCGCCAGCATCACACTAGTTCCCGGTTGAGGATCTTTCGGTGCCGCTTGTCGGGCCGCAATCACAGCGTCGTCGACGGTCATGCCCTTTGTCAGCGGGATACTGACGCTCCGGGTTCCGGCTCGCTCGCGCAGTACGGCAAAGAACAGAACTGATATTTGTTGGTCGGAATTAGTCAAAGAAGTTCGTCAGAGAGTAGTGGCCAATTGATCGGCGGTAGATGCACCTCAGGTTACTGCCGAACCTGTCCTACTGGGTATAAGACGCGTCATCAGAAGTAGTTAGGTTTCGCCGCAGCACAAATATGTGGCGTAGCATTTTGAGTATCTGATTCGAATCGGTATGAAGGACTAATACAAGGAAACAACATGAGCGAGTCTGTTGATCCATTGGTCAAAATCACACGTATTCCCGAGCGCGGTTCTTACGACTCAGAATCGATTGACTCGACCTTCGACGATGGCTACTTGTGCAACGTTGCGTACGAATCAGATAACGGACCCGTCGTTCTTACGACGCTTTACGGTCGACACGAAAATTTCATATATTTCCACGGTTCCCCAGCGGCAGGGATGTTTCGCCGGGCAAATTCCGACGTGAACATCAGCCTTGCCGTAACTCATGTCCATGGGTTCGTTCTCGCTCGCTCACTATTCCATCACTCAATGAACTACCGATCTGTTGTGGCGATCGGTAAAGCAGAAAAGGTCACAGATCCCGAAGAAGTGATGCACGGCCTAGAAGTAATCACCGAGAAATGTTTCCCGGGTCGTTTGTCGAAGCTCGCAAGCCTAACGACGTCGAGCTTCGACAAACGACAGTATTTCGATTTGAACTCACTGCGGCTTCAGTGAAGGTCAGAACTGGTGCTCCATGAGACGATGAAGAAGGCATCGATCTCGATATATGGACAGGCGTATTTCCTGTAATCAGCGGGCTAAGCAACCAGGTTCCAGCGCCTGTTTTCACGGCTGGCACCGACCTACCATAGGCTCTCAGAACGTTCCGTCAGATACCCGAAGATGGGTGAAAGTTTCGCCGATAAACGACAATTATTTGTAAGCTAATTGCAGTCGAACGCTAAAACGAGTTCAAATTCCGCTTTGAACCCCTTTGACCTTCAACGTAATGGGCAATACAATTTTAGGTCGATTATGTTTGAACTCTAGCAATGGGCTGGAGTCTGACAAATATCTTTTCCGCCGTCTCCTTAATTACGGCACGGAGTGATTTCACGAATGGTTCGAATCCGTCTTAAACGCGTTGGTGGCAAGAAGCACCCTTTCTACCGAGTAGTTGTCGCTGACCAGCGTGCAGCTCGCGATGGTGCATTCATCGAACAGATCGGCACGTACGATCCGTTCCCAAACCCACCCGAGATCAAACTCAACGAAGAGAAGGTCAATGAGTGGATTGGTAAGGGTGCACAGCCATCTGAATCAGTTGTCTATCTTCTACGTTCCGCAGGAATACTTCCTACCTTAGAAACTCCTAAGGTAGAAACTCCTAAGGTAGAAACTCCTAGTGGCTGAGCGTGACGACGACGTCCAAGCTGAAGAGTCCGAAGGCGACGACATGTCGCCTATCGACTCGATGCGAGAGATGATCGAGTACATCGCACGTGCGCTTACCTCGAACCCGGATGCAGTATCTGTAACCAAAGAGGATGATGGCGAACGCACCTTCCTTCACCTTTCAGTAGACGATCAGGACAAGGGCAAAGTAATCGGCCGTGACGGTCGAGTTGCCCAGTCGATGCGCTCGCTCTTGCGAGTTGCAGCAGTAAAGGCCGACATCCGTGTCAGTCTCGAAATCGACTAGCGCGTCTACACCCCCTGAACCTTCGATGACCGATTCAAACAGTCGACCCTACACCCCGGGCGAAGAACTGAACGAATTGGTTGTAGTTGGTCGCGTCCGACGCCCAACCGGCATCAAGGGCACACTTCTCGTTGAGATCTACTCAGGGATTCCCAATCGATTCATTGTTGGCGACAGCGTTATCGCTGACGGCAAAGAATACGAGATAGTCGAAACCGGTAAATCTGGCGATTCAGCTAAGCTCCGTTTCGACGGTATCAACTCAATCGAAAAGGCAGATCGCTTTCGAGATGTCGAACTTTCGGTTCCAGCCGAAGAACTTCCAGAGAATCCTCCCGGCGTCTACTACCATTACGAAATTCTCGGTTCCGATGTAACGACTGTTGATGGTCAACATCTAGGAACGCTAACCGAGATCCTCGAAACAGGCAGTAATGACGTCTTGATCATCACCGGCAAACCTGCTCCCGAGAAAAAGAAGGGCGACGAATTTCTCGTGCCCGTTCTTGATGGCGTAATCGTCGATGTCGACAGAAAAGCTGGCACGATGAAGATAGATCCGCCCGACGGCATTCTTTAAGCCTGAGATTTTCGGTAAACTGTGTGCTCAGTTCGTTTGGTTCGATCGGAACCAGTAGCAATCGTCACGTAGAGGCCAATAGGAAATATCTGAATGTCAGGTCACTCTAAATGGAGCACGATCAAGCACAAAAAAGGTGCGGCCGACGCTAAGCGCGGTCAGCTCTTCACAAAGCTTGCTCGAGAAATCATGGTCGCAGCTCGCGCAGGCGACCCAAACCCTGAGATGAACTTCCGTCTACGACTTGCGGTGGATAACGCCAAGTCGTTGAATATGCCGAAAGACAATATCGACCGAGCGATTGCCCGCGGATCCGGTGTCGGTGATGACTCGGTCATTCTCGAAGAAATCAGCTACGAAGCCTACGGACCCGGTGGCGCTGGCATCATCGTCCAAACGCTAACCGACAACAAGAACCGTACAGCTGCCGAAGTTCGAGCCAAAATCACTCGAGCCGGTGGAAATCTTGCGGGAGCTGGCGCTGTTTCTTGGAATTTCGAAAACAAGGGTCTGATCACTATCGAAGTAACCGACGGTGACCCTGACGAGATAGCCCTGGAAATTGTTGATGCTGGAGCCGAAGATGTTGAAGTCGATGGCAACGTGGTTCAGATCACTGCGCCATACGAAGATTTCGCACAGGTGAAGACGAGTGTTGAAGCGCTCGCGGGCATCAGAGTCGAAAGCGGTGATGTTGCCCTCGTTCCAACCTCATTGGTCCCACTCGACGACAAGGGCGCAATGCAGACGCTAAGACTTTTGGATTCGCTTGAAGAACTCGATGATGTAGCGAAGGTCTACTCAAACGGCGATTTCTCCGACGAAGTTCTAGAGAAGTACGCGGAAGCCGAGTAACGAGGACGCGAACGGATAGATTCGTCTCTTTCGTCCCAGCAATTTAGTTTCGCATGAAATCATGCGGCAGTACAATCTCATAGTTATATTGCCGCTTTTTTTACGGGACAGATCGGACGCTGGAACTAGATGTGTAGAATGACCGCCGGCCCGTTATTTGCGATGATGGGCGTGGCTGGAACTGCAGCAGGGGTCGGATTGGCCGTTGTTCGCGAACGACTCGATCGAAGGTCAGACGCCCGCGCCGCCAGAGAAGCAGCAGACGAGCAAGACGACAACGACTCTGAATCAACTCGCTCGACCGATTCAACTGACTCTGCTGGCTCAGATAAGTCCTAGCTGTTCGAGCATCTCAGCCGTACTCGTAACGGGTAGTTTGCAAGCATAGTTTTCGCAAACATAAGCCGTTGCCTTGCCGTTCACCTGACTCCGGCCCTCTAGCAATGGAGATCCGCCAGGTTCGCTAGAACCTTCAACAGCACCTGCCAATACCCGGTTCGGCTCGAACGAACTTCGTAGTTCATGTTTCATTTCTGAAATAACGGAATCCGATTCGTCCCCAATCAGCACCACCTCTTGCGAATTCGATCGCAAGAAGTCGACAGCCGCTAGCCAGGATGTAACCGCGGACGGTGCCTGCTCCATGTGTGGAATCAACGCCTTCATCGACGTTTCGGATTTCTCTGCGTACTCGGCAATCCCAGTGAATACGCTCAAACGTTGCAAGGCCATCGCAGCAATCGCTCCACCCGACGGCACGGCGTTATCAAGTACGTCACGTGGGCGAACCAATAACTTCGAGTGTTCGAGTGATGTGTCGTAGAACACACCCCAGTCTATGTCCCAGAAACGTTCGATCATCTGATCGGCAATAGCCTGCGCCTCGCGAACATACGAGAAGTCGAACGTCGCTTCGTACAGCGTCAGAAGAGCGTCGATCAAGTAAGCGTGGTCGTCCAGGTACCCAAGTATTCGTGCATCGCCCTCCGACTCGCTGGTCGCCTTCCACGTATGAAGCAATAATCCATTCTCGTCACGCACTTGATCTAATAGCAATCGAGCGTTCTTTTCCGCTGTGGCAATCCACTCATCGTTTTCAAATACAGCCCCGGCTTCGGCAAATGCCTTGAGCATTAACGCATTCCACGAAACGAGAATCTTGTCGTCGATTCCCGGTGCTATTCGTTTCGACCGCTCCTGATAGAGAATCCCACGAACTCTCTCGATGTCGGCGATAAGGTCTGCGGGCTGCTGCGCAGTTCGGGACAGAAACTCTGGCAGTGACATTGGCATGTTCAGGATGTTCGATCCTTCGAAATTCCCTTCCTCCGATATCCCCCAATAAGCCTTGGCTAGCTCAGAGTCAGATGAATCCAGTGCGGAATCTATCTCGTCAGATGTCCAGACAAAGAATTTCCCTTCGACTCCCTCGGAATCGGCGTCAGAAGCTGAATAGAAACCTCCAGCGGCGTGAGTCATCTCTTTGGTCACATATTCGAGCGTTTCTTCAATGACCCGCTTGAACAACGGTTTTTTCGTGGCCTGATATGCATGGATATACAGCGATACGAGTTGGGCGTTGTCGTACAGCATCTTCTCGAAATGAGGTACCAGCCAGCGATCATCTACTGAGTAACGAGCAAACCCGCCACCGATCTGATCGTAGATACCACCATGAGCCATTTTTTCGAGCGTAAGAGTCACTATGTCGAGCACTTGCGTGCTACCGGTTCGCTTCCAGTACCGAAGCAATAGTTCGTAGATCATCGGTTGAGGAAATTTGGGGGCACCCTGTGATCCGCCATGCTCCAGATCAGCGTTACTTACCAGTTGTGTAAAACTTCCGAATATCAGCGATTCATCAACTGATCCTTCGATTTTCTTTGGAGTCGCTTGTTCGCGGATAGTATCGACAACCTGTTTTGAATTGTCGAGAATTTCCTGGCGATTGTTGGCGTAGGCATCCGATATCGCTGCAAGCACTCGTGGGAATCCCGCCATGTTGGGTCGATCTTCAGGCGGGAAGTATGTTCCACCAAAAAACGGTTGACCGTCCGGAGCAATAAATACGGTCAGAGGCCAACCGCCTGAACCGGTCATTGCTTGAACTGCGGTCATGTAGATCGAATCGACGTCGGGGAGCTCCTCTCGATCGACTTTAATGTTGATGAATCCAGTGTTCATGACTGCTGCAATCGATTCATTTTCGAACGACTCGTGCGCCATTACGTGGCACCAATGACACGACGAGTATCCGATAGATAACAAAATCGGTCTGTCGAACAATCTGGCCGCCGCAAATGCGTCTTCGCCCCACGGATACCAATCGACTGGATTGTCCTTATGTTGGAGCAAGTACGGGCTTGTTTCGTTGGCCAGTCGGTTGGGCATGTTCTTCTGATTCTCTATGTGCTCGTGGCAGGTTAAATTATGTGAGTTCGATGCGCTTTGATTTGTTGGCGATACACCAAGCAGAAGGGCGACTTGGTGGGAGGCTAAAGACCGGTCAATTCCAACATGTAAACCTCTTTGGTGTCTAACTCCATAACCTTGATTTTGTGATTGTTGGTATCAGCGATGTAAACACGATTTCCAGCGACCGCCACGCCAGCAGGTTCACTGAATTGGGCGATGGTATTGAACCCATCCATATCACCAGCTTTTCCTGAGCCAGCAACGGTGTTTACCTGCAATGACCCAATAGCTACCGACTTGATTTTGTTGTTATACGAATCGGCAACGTAGATGACATCTTTGCTGACAGCGAGTCCCTGCGGATGCTGGAACAGAGCATCTTTCCCAACCGCATCGAGGTCGCCAAAATCAAACAGCCCTTTGCCCACCAGTGTCACCACCCTACCCTCGTCTGCGATCGCTGAAACCCTGAGCGCGCTGGTTTCACTATCGATGAAAAATACTGCGTTGTTCGATACTTCGATTCCATACGGCTGTGCGAGTCGCGCATTCGATTTGAGATCATCATGTATATCCTCACCGCCATCTCCCGCGAACGGACTCACTGTGCTTTCGGCGATGTTCATCGACCAAAGCTGATGAAAGCCCGCCATTGCCACATATAGAACTCCATGGTGAAGAGAGAGGTCATATGGCGAGTTGAGCGGCGTGGTTAGAGCATCCCCACCCTGATGCCGATACAAGGACTGCTCGCCAGTTCCGGCGATTGTCTCGGCAGTTCCAGCAACGAGACCAACTTTCACGATGGTATGCGTTCCAGCGTCGGCTACATACAAGGTCTCGCCATCAATAACCACACCCTGTGGATTGTCGAACAATGGCTGATCGAAAGCTCGCTCGGAAAAGACACCGGGATGTTCAATATCTGCAAGCGTAGATTGGCCGTTGCCAATGACGGTCTCAACTTTTCCATCGAGATCGCTGATGATAAGCCGACGGTGATTCGAGTCGGAAATCACCAAAATCTCCCGTTCGGCGTCGGCAGTAATTTTGCCGGGGAACGACAGCTGTGTTTCGGGTTTAGTCTCAGGAAGAAGATCCAACTTCCCATGCACAAAATTGCCCATCGGTTCGTGTTCTTCGATCATTCCAGCGAGCACCTGATCGAGAGCATCGAAGGGGAGCTCGCCTTCGTGTCGACCAATCACTTTGCCTGTTGGATCAAGGAACATCAGGGTCGGCCATGCTCGTGCTGCGTACGACTTCCAAATCTCGAAGTCGGCATCGTTCACGACTGGGTGACCAATTCCGTAGCGACGTACTGCCTCACGAACGTTCTCTGAGGACTTTTCCGCATTGAATTTTGCCGAATGGACACCGACGACGGTCAGAATGTCGGCGTACTTTTCTTCCAGCTTCCGCAACTGCGGAAGTACATGCATGCAGTTAATTCAGCAGTAGGTCCAAAAATGAAGAACGACAAGTCGACCTCGCAGGTCTTCCAGCGTTAGCGGGGCTTTGGTGTTGCACCATTCAAGCCCTTCCGGAAACTCCGGAGCGTGGATCGTGCCTTCGTACCTTGTCGCCAACCGTGGCCCCCAACTAGCATCGTCCGAAAAATCCTGAGTGAACGATTATTTCACGTCGCTTCGACCGTAACTCGTAGCCCAGTGCAGATTTAGATCCGCATATTGAACGAATTACTCGGCAATAAACACCGGTTGCGACCATGCCCGCGTGCCACGCGACGAATAAACAGTCGCTCGCACGTAACCGTCGAGCCGAGTTGGCGAGTACGAAGGCGACAGACTCGTCGATTCGTACAACAATCGACCGTTCATACCGGTGAATAGAGTCGTGTATTTGGCCTGAATGCCATCGTTTGGAGCCGTTTCGGGATCGATATCGAGTTTGATCTGCCGCTCGTTCGCGACCATGTCCCCAATAGTCACACCGGTCGATGCGTAAAACTCGCCATCCCACATCGCTTCGTAAATATCTTGCTGTGCCAGTTTGGCTGCCTTGACCTGCACCCATCCCCTACCTGGATTCGAGCGGTTGGCGCTGAACTCTCCGGTGTAGTGATGCGAGTCATCGACTGCGATTCCCCATACTCGTCGACCATTGCTCAGAAGTCGATCCCAAATGCCATCGGTGCTTGCCTTGCCTCCACCGCCTGCGTTGTGGGTCTCAGGATGGCCATTGAAGACTTCCATGAACTTATAGCCTTCAACCTGCATCATTGCGCCGTCATCGAACGCCCAGCGAAAGTTAGGGTGATTTATCGACGCCATCCCGCCAGCCGCGATAATCCGTTCGACGTTCTCTCGCATTGCGGTGACGATATCGGTTGAGTCGGAAGACTCGACAACCTCGGTGACTCCATAGCCGTTTACGTGAACGGGACCCTCGGAATTTCGAGAGGTCACTTCTTCGCCAGCTACTAACAACGGCCACTTGGCTTTCTCGGCTTCACTGCCTTCGAGGATCGTCAGGTGGTTGTGATCTGAGAGGCACAGCCAGTCGTAGCCCTGCTCGTGATACCACTCGGCAACGTGTTCCGGCGATTCGTCGCCGTCGCTGTTGGTCGTGTGGGTGTGGAGATTGCCTTTGAGCCAGCTTTTTGTAGTCATACCCGCATTTTACAGATCATTTGAAGTGACGGAGCGGTCGAATGTCGTTGACACTGACCAAACATGACGAGAGACTCCGCAAATGTCTTGGTTTGTTTGCTCGAATCGACCGCAGCGGCGAACTTTATTTATCGATTTACAACTGAAACCCGACAGCAATTCATTTCTAGGAATTTTTCAATATGGCAAAACAAAAAGTGCTGATGACAGGTGCGAGTGGATACATCGCTTCGTTGATGTTGCCGACTATGCGAGATCATTTCGATCTGGTTCTTGCCGACGTTTCGGACACCGACCGCGACGGCAACAAGATTGAGGGAGTGAATATTGCCGATTTCATTGATCCGGATCGATCAAAATACGTCCACCTGTTCGAAGGTGTCGACGCTGTAATTCACTTGGCATGCAAGCCACATACCGCTCGTGGATCCGAGCTCGAAAAGGCGCCAATCGATAGATTCGACAACGAACACGAAAACGTCCAGATGGCGAACAATATCTATCGCTCTGCCTACGATGCCGGAGTGCGACGTATTGCTGTGGCAAGTTCTAATCACGCTGCCGACTGGTACGAGCATTCGCTAATACATGATCGCAAGATGGACATGGTTCGTCCGACAGATTTTCCGATTTCCGATAATTTTTACGGCTGGGCGAAGGCTGCATACGAGCTGCTCTCTTATCCGTATGCATGCGGCATTTTTGGCCGAAAGCTCGAGACGGTAATGCTGAGAATCGGATTCACTCGCCCTATTCAAGCTGCTCAATATCTATCCGCAGATTCGATGTCGGAACAAACTCGGGGCGGCCTAGAGGAGTTCAAACGGAATCTTGGCGCCTACATCAGCCCACGGGACATAACGCAATTATTCACCAAAGCAGTCGAAGCACCGAACATCGAAAACGAACACGGCGTGCCGTTTGTTGTTGCGTACGGCTGTAGCGACAATGCCCGACGCTTTTGGTCGTTAGAGACAGCTCGAAAGTATCTCGACTACCAACCAGAGGACGACACCGAAGTGATCTACTCGCAGGAGATAGTCCAGCTAATCACCGGCGACGGCACAAACGTCCGAGGCGGCAAAGTAGGGATTTAACGGTCGCACCCAACTCACGTTTCCAGAGCGCAGTCACGAACTAACAACAGCGACCAACGGCTGATCGATCCCCCTTTCTTCGGGAAGGGGTTAGGGGATGGGTAGATTGCAGCTGCGACCAAGTCGTCCGACGACGCCCGGAGCTAACGAGACTGCGACGCGCCGACGACGCCCGTGACTAACGCTCTGTCCCCTTCCGGATGGAAGGGTTAGGGTAGGAGAATTGCCGCTCAGAGCCGAGTTACGCAGTAACGCGCGCGCCTAACACTGTCCTCCCCCGGATAGGGGGAGCTAGAGGGGGAGACTGGGACGCGGAGCCGAGTCGTCAGGCAAAGACCGCGACTAACGCAACACCTAGTAAAACGAGAACTTCTTACGAATCATCTTGGCTTCACCGATCTTGGCGACGATCTGCTCGTGCAGTTCAAAGTCCCACTCACCGATAAAGCTGACCGCTGTTCCCCGTTTACCCATTCGAGCCGTTCGACCGATTCGGTGAACGTATTCCTCGATGTTCTCAGGCATGTCGTAGTTAATGACGTGAGATATCGTAGGGATGTCGAGTCCACGTGCTGCGAGGTTGGTGGCAACCAACATCCGCAGACTTCCATCTCGGAAGGCATTCATCACTCGGTTACGCTCTGATTGGGACATTCCACCGTGGATGCCCTTGATTCCGAAACCTTCTCCGGCGAGTCCCTTAGAAAGTCGGTCAACACCAACTTGCATTTTCCTGAAGATTAGAACTTGCGAACCTTCTGCTATGTCATCGAGAATTTCCAGGATTCCGTCGGCTTTGTCTTGCGACGCAACGTCGTAGAAAATCTGGTCGACTTCATCGACTGTTTCGATTCCCTTTGAATCGTTCACCAGTTGAATCCAGCGAGGATCGTCGAGATATCGGCGGATCAATCCACGGATGAATCCGGGGATAGTTGCTGAGAACAGCGCAGTCTGTCGCGTGCTCGGCGTCCTTTTGAGGATGAACTCCATGTCGTCGGCGAATCCGATGTCGAGCATTTCGTCGGCTTCGTCAAGCACTGCGTATCGCACATAACCCAAATCGAGAATACGTCGATTGATAAGGTCTTTGATTCGACCCGGCGTACCAACTATGATCGTGGCGCTCGTCTCCAGCGCTCGAATCTGCTTGGCGATCGGCTCACCACCGTACACGGCGACAACGCTGATTCCACGGTCACGACCGATAAGCGCCAATTCTCGTTGCACTTGCTGTGCGAGTTCCCGAGTAGGAACAAGCACGAGACCATGTACGTCCCGTGAGTCGGGGTCGACCTGGTTACACATCGGAATTCCGAATGCAGCGGTTTTGCCCGATCCAGTGACCGCCTGTGCGACCACATCGCGACCCTCAAGTTGCCAAGGAATGGAAGCTTCTTGAATATCTGAAGGAGACTCGTATCCCATGTTGGAAATCGAGTTGACGATGGTTTTTTCGAGTTTGAGTCCACCCCACTCTTGTGTGCCGACCAGGTCGGTACGAACTTGAGTCAGGATTTCCTTGCCTGGTTGACGTTCTTGATCCCGACGTCGCACAGGCTTGCCACGAACCGGTGTGCGATCTGATCGCGGTGTGGCTGGGGCTTTAGCCTCTTCACGGGTTTCGCTGTACTCAGGTTTTGCGTATCGATCTTCGTCCCTAGATCGTCGAGGTGTACGTTCTGCTGCAGATGAATTTGGTGACTCGCTTCTCGGCCGTAGCGCTGGTCGGTCGTCACGTCTGTCACGGAAATCTTCCCGCGGAGACCTGTCGTCCTGACTTCGATCGCCACCACGATTGTCTCGGCGGCTATCACTGTTAGAGCGCGTTGATCGGGAATCAGTAGTACGATTTTGTCTCCCGTTTATGACAGGACGTGAATCTACATTTTGTCCACGACGTCGAGCATCTGAACTCTGTTCATCGCGTTGCTCGGATGAATGTGATTCGGGTTCAACATTACGTAGAGCACGATTGCTTGGGCGTCTTCCGCCACGGCTGTTGTCTCGATCGTCACGATCACGTCGATCGTTGTTACGGGAGTCGGTACGTCGAGGATCTCGGTCGTCGTTGCGTGTTTCACTTCGACGTGTATCCCCTCGCCGGTCCGAGCTTTCGCCAGAGCTTCCATTCGATTTACGAGAGGGTTCTGGTTCCCGGTGTGATCCCGATTGGGAGTCGGCAGAGCGGGAGATGGTAGATTCTGCGGAATTTGGAGTACGGTTAGCGGCTGTACGATTGCTAGTTCGTGAGTTCGATTCAGCTGATGCCGAATCGTCGTTCTTGTTGCCGCCACCGATGAGACTTTTCAGTCGGCCTAAAGTGCCCAGTGTTCTGGTGCCCTTCTGATGGTAGGAGTGGTTTCAGTAAGTATTTTTGAATTGCTTACATCTAGTGTACTTCTTGATTGAGTGTTTCTGACAATCAACTTCGATTCAGCTTTCGATTCGATCAAACTCCGTTCAACTGCAAACAGGTTGTTAAGTCAGGTTTTTCGGTAATGTGGGTCTCATGAGCACAGTCAACACCAGCACACCGATCAACGATTCAACTTCGCCGCAGCGATCATCGTTTAAGCAATGGATCGACGTTTATGGTGACAATTGGATCAAGTATTCAGGGGCATCAGTTCTAGCATTGTTGGTCGTAATTGCCATTGGTTTACTTACCGGAAGTGCTCTTGGGTTAATCGCTGTTGGTGCAACTTTATCCGCCGGTGTTATCGGCATTCACGTGTATTTTTCTAATCGGCTTCGATTGGTCAGTAACGAACTCGATGAAGCCGAAGACCGACTGGCAAACGAGGCTAGTTCAAGCAGAATCCTTAATGGCATTCGTACCTTTCGGGCAAACAACTCACTTAGTCAGGATGCCCGCCTTGCGACCGCGGCTCGCATGGCAACGGAGTATCCAGCTGCGATCGTGTTCAATTTACGAGACGCACATGGAGTGCTTGCCCCTTCCAACTGGAGCTACGATGGCCAGCTATCACACATACGGGATCAGTTCGAACCGGTCGATGGTGATGATCCAGGGGCGATAGCGGCTCGACAGGGATCGGCAATCGTAATTTCGAATACCGACACGCGCGCTGAAACGCTGCCAGCTTGGGCAGAGCATGCCGGTTTCTCTCAAGGAATCGTGGCACCGATCAGCCGTGGGCTCGACACCATCGGCGTGATCTATGTGTTGAACAAGTCGGGCAAACTCCCCACGTTGAACGAAATTGAGCAGCTTGAGCTGATCGTCAGTTTCAGTTCACATGGTGCTCTAGCATCCGGTCGTGAGACCACACCCGGTCAAACTCAGCCGTTCCGAGTTGTAGAGAAACCTACCACGTCGAGCCCGGGTGATTCACCTGCTGCCACTCATCCGATTCGCATGGAAGGCTTCGCACTGAATCCTGAGTCGGAAAGAATGGAGATGGACGGAATGTTGATTTCCTTATCTCCAACCGAGTTCCTGTTGATGCACGCACTGGCTTCGTCACCCGATAAGCCGGTTTCGCCCGAAGTGCTTATGAGCAACTGCTGGTCGAAGAATTCTCGACCCGCCGACAACGCTGTCGATGTCGCTATATTCCGCTTACGCAAGAAGTTGAACAAGACGACTTCTGGCAAAGGACTTATCAAGACAGTTCGAGGCAGCGGCTACATGTTCATCCCGCCGGCTTCGACCACTGCATCGCCCGTAGTCGCCGACTAAATATTCAGGTCCCAACCCAAACTCGCATCGCTTAAAAGTGAACGCCGCACCGAAGGCGTTTGGTGCGGCGTTACGCCAACCGGTCTTACGACCGGGTCCGCTATATGTAGCCGTTGTGTGTGGCAACGACCCTCACAAATTAACCGGTAGGTAGAAGAACCGGGCCTCGTGTGCGACGAGGTACTGGTGTATCGAAAACCGACATCACCTGAGCGTTCGCCATATCTCGTTGCATCGGGATGAACGGAGTGAACTTCTTTTCACTACTTGGCTCACCGCCGATTCCAGCTAGAACTATCGTCACATTGATCTCTTGACCCATCCCGATCAAACGTTCACTCGACACGTGAATAATCGCGCTCATTCCGATTTCCTCACGCACTTTGTCGACAGCATCCGCAACCTGCCCATGCGACAGTCCAATGCCGCCCAGGACGTGTACAACAGCTGATCGGACACCTACGAATTCGCTCGAAGTGTAAGTGAAGGCTTCAACGACCGCCTTGCTACCGGCATGAAGCCCCGTAGAGGCACCTGAGATAACGGCTAACTCGCCAGCATTGGTTAGCGAATCCTGCACTGAGAGAGCCCGCTCAGGTGAAGATTCGAGTGCGAGCGTAACTGCATTTACCGCGGCTGCGATATTCATGTCGGCGTTCACAAAGGCATCGTTCAACGATCCACCCATCACACCGCCAGCCAATAAATCATCGTTGTACATCGTCATCACGGCATCGGCAGAGGATTCCAGGAGTTCATGTGCACGGGCGGCAGATTGGTTTCGGAAACGCCCTTCAAACTCGAACGGCATGTTCACAGCCGCAATGGTCAGCGCGCCCGACTTTCGTGTGATTCGGGCAATCTCTGGTGCAAGCCCTGAGCCTGTGCCCCGGCCTAGACCAGCAAGCAGGATCACCACGTCGGCGCCATCAATGAAGTCGACAACCCTTGATTCATATTCGCTAAACAAATCAACTGCGGTCTCAGGGTTGCCACCACTACCAAAGCCGTTTCCGATGGACAAAGCTTCCACGCCATCGTTTAGATGTGCTGCCGCAGATCCAGTGTCGATACCGAGCATGCGTACGTTATTCGAAACGGTATCGGTCAATCGATTCAATGAGGAACATCCAGCTCCGCCGATACCGATAATTTTGACTTTAACATCGGCTGCCCTGGGCAACTCTTTTAGTTTCATCATCCGAACCCTGCCTTATCTGCATTTGGCAGAGATCAATTCGTTGCTCTCATCCCTGCCATCAACATAAATTAGCACACCAGTTCTATTAATTGAAAGCTTTTAGAACACCCATTCTGAACACCCGTGTTAATTCACCTGTTTGCAGGTAAGAAAGCTGTTTGCACGACTTCACGAATTTCAAAAACGGGAATGAGACCGAGCTCACCTACTCACTTAAGTGGGCGGCATGGAAGTGGTTGTGGGAAGTCGCCGAGTGTCGAGTGATCGGATATGAAGTTCGATTAGAAGGCCCGTTCGACAGAATTGCCGACGTGGTAGGACTCGGGACTGAGAACCGGGTTTATCTGATCGAGGTGAAATCGAGCCGTGCCGACCTCAGTCGTGACGACAATAACGAGCGAACCCAGAAGAAATTGCGGCAAAAAGAAAAATCGCTTCAGGCAGCGGCAGAACTAACGAACAGTGTTTTAGCAGCTGCAAAAATCGCAGCCAGCGCCAATCTAACTAGCGACTTGGAGCGTGCGGTCGCAATTACTGAATCGGATGCGACGAAAATCACGACCAAGTCCGCATCAACTAAAAAGAGAATCGAAACTCTCTCGACTAAGTTACATGATCCGGCATACCTGAGATGCGCCGACTTTCACTACATCATGGCACCTGATCGAATGATCCGATCAACAGAGGTTCCCGATCAATGGGGATTGCTCAACGAACGCGCTGAGGTGGTCATTGAAGCTCCGCAAAAGCAGGTGAAGCGAGTAACTCAACATGTGCTGCGAGCAATCGCTCGTGCGAACACACGTGACTTAATGAAGGCGTGCGAAGTCAACGTTCAGCGAACTACGTAGCTGGATCTTGTATCTGAGCGTCACCCGCAATCACCAGCCGCACACATCAGAGTTCTCGACCAAAGTGGAGAGACCTTCGGCGGGGATGAGGGGGCCTCTCTTCGTAGACATCTCACACGCGCACCCGCTCAGCCCAGCCACCGAAGATCCCTCCAATCCGCTTTGCTGCGGTCGAGATGACAATGTCGGACGGGAACGAAAGCTAGAGAATCTTGCGGAGTCGCTCGATAGCCTCTTTGAGGTTCTCTCGCGAGTTGGCAAACGACACACGAATGTAGCCATCGCCGAACACACCGAATGCAGTTCCCGAAAGTAGCGCCACGCCACCCTCGTACATTGCCTTCTCGGCAAACTCTTTCGAGCTCAAACCTGTTCCCTTGATATTCGGGAACGCATAGAAAGCACCCTTAGGTGTAGGGCAGGTTACCCCAGGAAGTGAATTCAGTCCCTCGACGATAATGTCTCGTCGAACGGTGAACTCTTTCATCATTTCCTTCACCGATTCCTGAGAACCTTCAAGCGCAGCAATACCGGCCATTTGGGTGTGAACTGATGTGCAGGAAACACTGTTGGTCATGAGTCGGGTCACAGGCTCAACAAGGAATTCAGGGAAGATACCGTAGCCCAAGCGCCACCCGGTCATAGCGTAGCTCTTCGAGAATCCATCAAGGATCACGGTGCGCTCGCGCATGCCGGGGAACTTCGTAATAGAAACGTGCTCTACGTCGTCGCCGTAGTACATGTCTTTGTAAATTTCATCGGCCATGACCGTGATGTCATTTTCGACTGCCATCTGAGCGATCTTCTCGAGATCTGCTTCAGGAATTACGCTACCGCACGGGTTGTTCGGTGAGTTGACGATCATCAACTTGGTACGGGGCGTGATCAGCGATCGAAGCTTGTCGATATCAGCGTTGTAGCCGGTCTCTTCGTTCAGTTGCATTGGAACGGCTGTGCCGCCCATGTACTCGATCATCGATTCGTAAATTGGGAAGCCGGGATTCGGGTAGATAACCTCGTCACCCTCTTCGATCAACGCCATGATCGTGAAGAACATAACCGGCTTGCCGCCGGGAGTAACGATCACGCTGTCTGGCGATACGTCGTAGCCCTGTCGTTCGGTCTGGTGCTTGGCGATAGCCTGACGGGTTTCGAGCTGGCCTGCGGATGCACCGTAGTGGGTGAACCCATCGTCGAGTGCTTTCTTGGCGGCGTCTCGAATGTGCACAGGGGTATCGAAATCAGGTTCACCGATTTCGAGGTGAATGATCGATTTCCCCTGGCGTTCAAGTTCTTTGGCCTTGGCGAGGGTTTCGAACGCTGTTTCGGTACCCAGATTTAACTGTCGAGATGCGAGCTGTGTCACTGTGGCGAGGCCTATTCAACTATTAAAGATGTGAGAGCCAAAACGAATTCGCTTACGATAGTCGCTCAAACGAGTCAACTTCGGACGTTACGGAATTCGCAGCAAGTTCAAAATTTTCTTCCCGCACAGTTGGCATGTCAACATCTGATGAGACAATGGCACTACCAGTAAGTTAGGTAATTCGAAATCTTCACAACGATTTGGCAAATTATCGTCGTAAGATCACCAGTTCCCGGATCACCCCCCGGGCACGTAAACCGCAGTTATCACAGAGACAGAAAACTCCATGCCACATTCAGATATCAAACGAAATAGACAGAATCAAATGAAAAATCTCATAAAGTCTGGAAAACCGGCTTATGGGGTATCGGTCCAATTCCCTTCCGCTGAAATCGTCGAAATGATCGGCGAACTCGATTTCGACTGGGTGATGCTCGATGCCGAACACGGGTCGATTACACCCGACAACATCGGTCCGATGATTATGGCCGCTGAGATACGCGGCATAACGCCAATCGTTCGACCCGAGAAAAACGATCCGGCAATCATCAATAAGTACCTCGACCGCGGCGCTATGGGTGTTCAGGTACCTCACGTAAATACCGCCGACGAAGCCCGCGCCGTTGTTGACGCGTGCCTGTACCACCCGAACGGGATGAGGGGACTCGGCGGCGGCCGTATGGCAGATTTCGGTTGGGGATCGCCAACTTCTGAATACGTCAAAGACGCCAACAAAGAAATGCTTGTGTGCATTCAGATCGAAGATATTGCTGCGGTCGAAAATCTAGACGAGATACTTGCCGTCCCCGACATCGATGTGTTCTTCATCGGCCCAACCGATCTGGCGCAGTCGATGGGTCATCCCGGCGACAACGGACATCCCGACGTTCAAAAGGTCGTCAAGGAGACCTTCGACAGAATTCATGCAGCGGGGCACGCTTCAGGGACCCCGAGCGCAGCCGAGCAGGCGTTGAAGAACACCGAGGCCGGTATTCAATATCACTACACCCACATCCCAACCTTCATGAGCAGCTACGGCCAACACTTCATGGAAACCGTAGGACGGGCTTAGAGGCTTTTCAGCCGGATACGGATTCAATCTAAAGTGACGATGGACTATGTGGCGTGGGCGGAGTGGTACGACATTTTCTATGCGGCTGCTGATCCTGGGGATGTCGATTTCTATCACGGACTTTGCCAAGCTTCTGGCGGGCCAGTTTTGGAGATCGGGGTCGGTACTGGGCGCATCGCATTGCCGCTGGCTCAGCAAGGGATGGAGATCGTTGGGATCGATCTATTCGAGCCAATGCTCAAGGTCGCCCAACAGAACGCTCTCGACGTGGCTCCGCTCGACGGTAGCCTTCGCCTGATTCAGGCCGACATGCGCGATTTCGACTTGAAGCGACAGTTTCCAGTTGTGACTATTCCGGCGCGAACGCTTTTGCTCGCAACGACCGAGGCTGAACAGATCGACACGCTTTGTTGTGCCGCAAAGCATCTGGCGCCAGACGGAACAATGGCGTTCAACCTGTTTTACCCAGACCCCGAAATGCTCGCCGATGATCCTGACGAAGAGTTCCTTCTAGAGGTTGTCGATAAGCCCGACGGCGGGCGATATGTGCTTACGGCGAAGAATCGTTTCGATCTAGAGACGCAACTTAACCACGGTGTTCAGATTGCCGAAGAGCTTGATCCGAAAGGCGAGATTATTCGACGCCAAGAACTCGAAGTCGTCGTCCGCTTTTTATACCCAGAGCAGATCATCGCTCTCTGCGATCGAGTCGGATTAGAGGTGATCGAAATGTGGGGTGATTTCGAGGGCGGAGAGCTAGACGAGGAAAGCGACGAGATCGTCGTGCTGGCAAGGCACAAAGCTTCGATTTAACAGAGCTTTGCGAGCTCGACCGCGACTCGCGATCTATCCGTGTGATCTTTTCAGAACAATGTCATTCTGAATTCACTTTCAGGATCAAACGTAAGACAAGCTATTTCGACTCCGAAGCCGACGTTTGCTTGCCGAATTCTCGAGTGCATCCGAGGGATTTGGCAGGATCACAGCCCGGAGCGCACTCGATACCCTTCCACCATCGAAGATCCCTCCACTCAGATGACGCTGCGGTCGGGATGATGGGTGACAGCTAGCGTCTAGTTCCTTCTCCCCCCGGGGAGAAGGTTAGGTTGAGGGGGAACGCTCGACCTGGCCGATAACGCACAAGAACCGACACTCGATTTCCCGAGCGCAGCCGAGGGATCTGGGGCTGGGGTCGCGAAGGTCGTTCATTAGAATTCAATCGCCGAGTACGCCCACACCACCGAAGATCACTCCACTCCGCTATCGCAGAGTTCACCCCGATGAAAATCGAAGCCGATATGTCGGAATCGAACGAACCTAGAATCCTGCCGTCTTGTTGCAGATATTCTCAAGCTCTTCGCCCGCAGCAAACCGACGTAGATTCGACTTGAACGCCTGTCGCCGCATTTCATATAACTCAGGCGTAAGTGCCGAAGAATGTGGCGTAAGAATTACGTTTGGTAGCGTCCACAATCGTGAATCGTCAGCCAACGGCTCGACAGCAGTTGCATCGAGTGCTGCACCAGCAAGATGTCCCGATTCGAGCGCATCGCACATTGCATCTTCATCAACAATTTCGCCACGTGATATCACGATGATGTAGCTGCCTTTGGGCATTTTTGCGATTCGGCGAGCGTCGATGGAGTTTCGAGTGGTATCTAGCACCGGCGCTGCAATGACCAGGAAGTCAGACACTTTCGCCAGATCGTCGAGACGATCTAAATCCCAGCACTCTTTGATCGTTGCCGGAACGTTCGATGGCGCAGGGTCGATTGCATATGTCGTTGTTCCGAACGCCGAAACCCGTTCGGCAACCGCCCTACCTATCGCGCCCAGACCGAAAATACCAACAGTCGTGCCGGTTATTTCTGTAATGCGTGAAGCATACTTCTCGGTATCCCACGTCTTATTCTGGCGATCTTCAAAAGCTTCCTGAAAACGGTGAGTCAGGCCTACCATCGCACCGATAACGTGGTCGCCCATCGAGGTCACGTGCGTGCCGGGAGCGTTGGTGATCGGTACATCAGAATCGACGATTTTCTGGTAGGCGACGATCTTGTCGATTCCCATGCCGGGGCAAGCGATCCATTTCAGCTGATCCGCTGCGGCGAACGCTTTGTCATTTGGCCAGCCAAAAAAGACGTCGGCACCTTTGACTGCTTCGATATGATCGGCAGGGTCGTAGGCAACGACGAAATCGATATCGGGAAAGGAATCGATCAGTTCATCGGCGTAGTGAGTGCCCACGTGGTCGGTCCCAATTACAACTTTTAGGTTCGTCATCTATAAACTCCGCTCAGTAATTTGCAGATGAGCATGTTGTCACAACAGGCATAATGCGCCAATGGTCTCTCGGATGGCGCAAAGATAGATATATTCAAGAACTCATGATTCCCACGACCCGATTGGAGCCTCGCGAGCACATTGTGATTCGCAATGTGTTCAGAGGTCGCGTGCAGACCGTATTCCCATCGATTGTTGTGGTCGATTCTCCAGAACTGGTGGTCACATGGTTGCCACTCGAAACGCCTGTACTTAACGGAGTGACCGACCCGTCCGCCGAGCACGACGGTAAACAGGGGCATCTGAGCGCCGAAATCATGTCCGTCAAACAATGGATCATGGCAGAACGAAATTGTCACACCTCGGGAACGCTCCGCATCAAGAACCCACGACTGATGTGGTCGCTGTGGGTGTTCTGGGAACCTGAGATGACCGAAGTGCGAAGCTGGTACATCAACATCGATGCGCCGTACAAGCGAACGAGCATCGGATTCGACACGTGGGATATGTTCCTCGGCGTCGTGGTCCAGCCCGATCGCAAGACGTGGCGATACAAAAATGAAGATGAATTCGCTGAGGCGATCGAAGCGGGAATTTTCACAGCGTTCGAGGCTCAGGAGGTTAGCGACACCGCCGCTAGTGCCCTGCAAACGATCGCGTAAAACCGCAAGCGGTTCAACAACATTTGGGGCGATTGGCGGCCCGACATTCTCTGGGAGATTCCACAGATCCCAAAGAATTGGGATGAGATTTAATCTCGTTCAACCTTGTGAATCCGTTGACCAATGGCACGCAGCGAATTACATTCACGATTCAACCTCGACAGTTCACGAGGTAGAATTCGGGAATGTCTAACCCGAAAATCGCAGGTCGATTCGAGATCGAAGCCGACTTCGAGCCGACTGGTGATCAACCGACAGCGATCAGCGAGCTAACAGCCGGTCTAAACGACGATCTGAAACACCAGACTCTGCTCGGCGTTACTGGCTCCGGCAAGACCTTCACGATGGCAAAGATCGTCGAAGAAGTTCAGCGCCCTACCCTCGTTATTGCGCACAACAAAACACTTGCCGCTCAACTATCGTCCGAGTTCCAAGATTTCTTCCCGAACAACTCGGTTCAGTACTTCGTTAGCTACTACGACTACTACCAGCCCGAGGCATATATTCCGCAGTCGGATACCTACATCGAAAAGGAATCCGACGTTAACGAAGAGATCGACCGTCTGAGGCACGCAGCAACAAGAGCGTTGCTCACTCGACGCGACACGCTAATCGTCGCCAGTGTTTCGTGCATATACGGTCTCGGATCTCCTGAAGAATATCGCTCAGTCGTTCTAAGCCTGCGCAAAGGCGAAGAGCCCGGACTTCGCAAAGTCGTGCGCAAGCTCATCGACATGTACTACGAACGAAACGACATGGAAATGGTGCGAGGTCGGTTCCGTCTTCGCGGCGACACGCTCGAAATCATGCCGGCTTATGAAGAGCTAGCAATTCGGGTTCAGTTCTTCGGCGATGAGATCGAACGCATCATCGAGCTCGACCCGCTCACTGGCGAAATTCTTGCTGAACTTGATCACATCGAAATCTTCCCCGGCAAACACTTTGTAACTCCTGAAGACGAGCTGAAAGAAGCTCTAAAGGACATCGAAAACGAGCTTGGCGGACGACTTGACGCACTGCGCTCGAACGGGAAACTCGTCGAAGCACAACGTCTCGAACAGCGCACTAACTTCGATCTAGAAATGCTCAAGGAAACCGGTTCATGCCCCGGAATCGAGAACTACTCGCGCCCTCTTGGTCGACGTTCCCCAGGTTCGGCACCGTGGACGTTGTTGGACTACTTCCCCGACGATTTTCTGATATTTATCGATGAATCACACATCACACTCCCGCAGATCAACGGCATGTACAAGGGAGACCTCGCCCGCAAGACGAGTCTGGTCGACTACGGGTTCCGACTGCCTTCTGCGATGGATAATCGCCCTCTCGCCTTCGAGGAATTTGAAGATCGAGTGAAGCAGATCATTTATGTTTCCGCCACGCCGGGTCCTTACGAAGCGGCACACGAACAGCGTCGCGTTGAACAGGTGATTCGACCAACTGGACTAATCGATCCAGAGATCGTCTTGGAGCCGACCGAAGGCCAGATCGACAATCTCCTCGAACGAATTCAAGCCACAACGGCTAAGCACGAACGAGTGCTTGTAACAACGCTTACAAAACGCATGGCGGAAGAGCTTACCGACTATCTGCGCGAACTTGGAGTTCGGGTGCAGTACCTCCATTCTGATATTCAGACGATGGAGCGCACGGAGATTCTTCGAGACTTGCGGTTGGGCGTTTACGACGTAGTAGTCGGAATCAACCTGCTTCGTGAGGGTCTCGACCTGCCGGAGGTGTCGTTAGTGGCGATTCTCGATGCCGATAAGGAGGGCTACCTGCGCTCCAGCACTTCGCTGGTTCAGACCATCGGTCGAGCAGCACGCCACGTCGAAGGCAAGGTCGTGATGTACGCCGACAAAATCACGAAGTCGATGAAGTTCGCTATGGACGAGACTGATCGACGTCGCGCTATTCAGAGGGCGCACAACGATGCCAATTCGATCACCCCTACTTCTATTGTTAAAGCAGTCAAAGACATTACGACCTCGATCAGACAGGTCGCCGAGACCAAGACTCCGTATGTCACGCCATCTGCATTGCCGAAAAACGATCTGCTCAGGCTCTTGAAAGATCTTGAAAAGCAGATGAAAAAAGCTGCACGAGACCTCGAATTCGAGAAGGCTGCATTACTTCGTGATCAAGTAGTCGACATACGCAAAGTGCTCGTCGATCTAGGCGACTCTAAATCGGTCGACCCCGAGCCAGAGAAAATCGTAGAACTCGCCCCCACAACAGCCGACGGCATCCCAGAAGAACTAATCGGAGCCGACTAACGGCCAGCCCCGGCGCGCCGGCTGCCGATGATTGCCAATTCACGATACTTTTTATCATGGCAAAAGCTAAAGAACTTCCAAGAACATGAGTAACTCAACCAACCAAACAGTCGCCAGCATGCGGGTTGTACCGGTCGCGGGTCAGGACTCTATGCTCATGAACCTTTCCGGCGCCCACGGTCCTTATTTCACCAGAAATATCGTGATCCTTGAAGACAGTAACGGGCGAACTGTAATTGGTGAAGTACCGGGTGGAGAACCTATTCGAACTACGTTAGACGCTGCATCAGAATTGGTGATCGAATCGAAAGTGGCTAACTATCGAACCACTCTGAACCTAATCGGCAAAAAAATTCTCTCACTTGGACTCTGGCAGAATCTGCGCAAGACCTCTTCAAACGAAAAGTTTCGTGGGGCGTTCAGGCTGGCGAAGGCACTTACCTCTTCACCCATGTCACCGCACCAGCAATGACTCGACTCCGCATTTCCGAACGCGCAGTTTTCGATACCCTTGTTGATTCCGGCGTCTCTACATCACGTTCAGAAGCACTTTCCTGGTGCTTGAAGTTAGTGCGTGACAATGAGTCGGAGTGGCTCGATAGTCTCAGGAAAGCGTTCAAGTCGGTCGAGAAGGTTCGGAACGAAGGTCCAGCAAGTAAAAAATCTCGTTCCCGCACACCAACAATTCCTTACCTCTCTGGTAGACTAATATTTGTTCGATTTTGATTATGATTTAGTTGTCGTGGCGAACTTGATTTCGCATGGCTCACGGAGAGACTAATGGCCGAAGTTGAAGTACTAAAGAAGGAAACCGTTCTCGAGGCACTGCGCGACGTTTACGACCCGGAAATCCCGGTCAATGTCGTCGATCTCGGGCTTATTTACACTGTCGAAGTTTGTGATGGCGATGTTCACGTCGAGATGACGCTGACAGCCCCCGGTTGCGGTATGGGTCCTTACATCGCTCAGCAGGCCGAATGGCGAATTGCTGAGATCGACGATGTCGAAGATGTGCAGGTTGACGTTGTATTCGACCCGCCTTGGACTCCCGACATGATTACCGAAGACGGCAAACGTCTTTTGGGCATCGACTAAACTAGTTCGCTCAATACGTATCTACTAATCTGCGGTTCGCCGCGACCAAAAGTATCCTGACCTAACAATATGTCGTCACCTCGAAAACTAACCCCACAAGAAGAAGCCCGACTTGCACAGGTGCGTGCAAATTTTCAGGAGCGACGAAAAGTTTCTGAATCGCTGGAGGGCATCGGCGTTCGAGTTGGGGTCTATTCGGGTAAAGGTGGAGTCGGCAAAACGACCGTTGCCACGAACCTAGCGGTGACGCTTGCTGCGCAGGATAACGATGTTGCGCTGTTCGATTGCGATATTGATTGCCCGAACGTGACTCGTGTCCTGAGGATTTCTGAAGGTCCAGTTCAGAACGGTGAAAAGCTCGTTCCACCTTCCCGCTTTGGTGTGAAGGTCATGTCAATGGCGTTCTTCCAGGCCAACGAAGACGAAGCTATCGTCTGGCGCGGCCCGATGATTCACAACGCCATCAACCAGTTCCTCCACTCGACCGAGTGGGGTGATCCTGACTACATGGTCGTTGATCTTCCTCCCGGAACGTCTGACGCTCCGCTCACGGTCATGCAGACTCTAAACCTCGACGGATTTGTGATCGTCACTACTCCACACGAGCTTGCCGTTCTCGATGCTAAACGCTCGATCAACATGATCAAGAAGATGAATCTAAAAGTATTCGGAGTGGTCGAAAACCTCTCAGGTGGCGTATTCGGCACAGGCGGCGGCAAGGCTCTTGCTGAAGAAATGGAACTGCCGTTCTTGGGCGCCCTCACGATGAGTGCCGAATACACGAATTCACGGGGGCCAGCTTCACTAGAATCTGACGAAGTTGCCGCAGAGTTCAAAGTTATTACCGATAACCTGAAGGTTCAGATCGAAGCTAGCAAGAAGTAGCGTTTGGTTTGGGCAGCACTGCTTTTCGCTTTCACTAGCTGAATCATTTAGACAAAAACTGGCCCACTTACCCGGGTATTTCGACCCGGAATCGAGCGTCACACGACTCGCATTCGTAAGTGCCATCCTCTGTCAGATCGATTCCAGCATCGCCACAGTTCAGACAAATCGACGGCTGACGATCGAGAAACACGTGTGTGTACTCTCGCTCTGCAATCGATTCAGCATCGCTGATCTCCGAGCGGTTTAGCCTGTGAAGCACAGGTATCGAAACAGTTGCCGCAGCCAGCAGTATCGAAATAATTCCCACCAGGCGAAGCATAAAGTCGCCTCTGGGTTCAGCCCAGAGAGCACCAACGATGAGTACCGACAGCACCGCTGCTAATCCGAAAGCAGAGTTGACGATGTTGCGATATTTTGGCTGCACCATAGCCAACGCTATAAGCGACGCATAGCCAGCCGCCATAGCAAAGGTCAGCACACTCGCTACAAGTCGCCCAAAGTCGCCTGCCTTGAACTCTGTCCATACAAGGACGACCAACATTCCGAACCCAAGCACTGATAGTCCGATACCAACCGTCGGAACCGGCCCGAGTAACTCTCGTTCCTTTGCAGGGAACATAGCTAGTGACAAAACGCTTGCAGCCGAAACGCTGAGTGATGTCATCAAAACTTTGCCTTGGAGATCGCCAAATTCACCGGCGAACAACGAAAAGATTCCGAGTGCAGCATTGATTACAACCGACGCGAAAAAAACGGTGAGGGCAAGTTTTCGGGATGACATATTTCCCAACTAATCAGCTCTCTTCAACATCCCTGCGATCGAATCTTCTAGCGAACGTGTTTTGTCGACTGAATCGACCCGTTCATGGCCAATCGATGAATCAGCGATTGTCTGGAACGTTTCCGAAGCCCCTTCGTGGATTTTGGACGTAGTACCTGCATCTCCGAAAGTAGCAGCTATCTCGTCCATCTCGCCGATCCACCTGAATGCCTTAGTAGAAACCGTGTTCAAACTATTCATCCCAGCAAGCGTATCTGGCTGACTCTGCTCCAACTCGCTAATCAGATCTTCGTACAGATCTAACGACTTCGCTGTCATCAGCGTCGATGCGTAAAGAGCAGCGGTGCCCTTGGTAAGCGCAGCGTAGACCATTTTGAGTCCCGAAGCATTACCGATTGGTCCGTCCATTATTGGCACGGAAATTCCCTTGCCGTCTAACTCACCAAGAATCCTAGCGTGCTCACCAGAGGCGTAAAAACGTGGCACTGCTCCAGTACGCGGCGATCCGCCAATAATCCCGGCATCTATAAATTTACCGCCGGCAGCAGTTATTACTTCGCCTATCTTCATGCCGGTCGCCGGCGAAACAGCGTTGCAGTCGGCAACTGCGACTTTAACGTCGGTGCGAACAATTGCTTCGGAAATATTTTGAGCGAACGACAGTGCTTCTGATGGCACGAGTATCGACAGTACGAGATCGGATTGGATTACCAGTTCATCAAGCGAGCCAACATCCTCGAATCCCTGTTCAGATGCCCGCCGCTTCGAGTCATCACTTCGACCGTTGAGGGCAGTAATAACCCTAAGGCCGTTCTTTTTCAGGACTCCACCGACGCCACTCCCCATGTCTCCGGGGCTCATCACTCCAACGGTTTCTACTGCCACTGACTAATCTCCTATTACTGATGCATACAACGACAGTCTGCCAACTGCCGTCGCAATTGTCATCCTGATAAACGAATAATTCGCCCAGTCGAACCGACTGAGCGAATTATTCGAAATTGATCGAAACTATCGCTAGCCCTTCACGGCGGCGGCGATTGCGTTGCCGACCAGTTCAGGCTGGCCATCGCTCAGGCCGAACACATGAATTTCAATCTGCGGTGCGTCCAGTGAAACACGGGTCCAAATCGAAGGATCGCCATCTTGAAGCTTCTTGACCAGATCGTCATTGGTGAACCCAACAATGGAAGAATCGAGGCTCAGAATCACACCGAATGGTTGGTGTCCCATGATGTTGGTGTTGAGCTTTGCACTGACTCCAGGAATGCCCTGAAGCGGCTTCAATATTGCTTGAGACTGACTCTCGGCAAATGCCAATCGATCTTCGTGATTTATGGTGAGCCAACGATCTACGGCGGCGACAACACCCATGATTTCCTGTCGGTCGATCTTCTGCGGACGACCGATTCCACGTACCCGCCTGCCTTCGTAGCCCACGAACGAATGTCGACTAATCGCGTCGATAACTTCCTTGGTACCGAGAGCAAATCCCGTCGAGTGCGGTGCGCCCATGTACTTAGCTGCAATGCACTGGAAATCGGCTCCCATCCTCACGTACTTACCGAAATTCTCTAGAGGAAAGATCTGACCTGCTGCATCGACTGAAACAGGTTTTCCAGCTGCGTGGGTAATTTCCAGAACCTGTTCCAGAGTTAGAACATTCGGGTCGGTCGGCTTCTGTTCGTAGACAACATAGTGAACGGCCGCAGTTCGTTCGTTGATGGCATTTTTGAGGTCTTCCTCAGTCGTACCATTCTCATCGCCAATCTCCACCAGCTTCGCTCCAGCGAGTTCGAGACACCGGTCGTACCAGTAACGTTGACGTTTCTGAATCAGAATTTCGTTCGGCATCCCAGTCGTGTCGGGTAGTTGTTCGATTTTTGCATCGTCAGTACCCGCCATAAATGCCGCAGTAGCAAGTGTTAGTGCCGATCCTGCACCCGACGTAATGTACGCCGCTGGAACATCCAGCATTTCGGCAATCCGGTCGCCTGCAACCTGTTCTAGTTCCATCAATGGAATGAACGCAGAATCTGCAGCATCCATAGCGGCTTTAACTTCTGGAACAGGAGTAGAACCGCCGAGCAATGTAACGCTGCCAGTAGCATTTATTACTGGCTTCGCGCCCATTTCTTTGTAGATCGATCCCCAATCGTTTGTAGTCATGTTTAGTTACGTCCTTCTCAAGCTTGAAATCTAGAGTCTCGTAAATTCACAAACGGAGCACATTACGATTCCCTTTTAGGTTGCCGAGCCAATATACCCTTAGTGATCGACACTCGTATCCAGTTCTCAGCGGATTGATCTCTTTTAGCTAGTTCATATGCCCGCCAGCGAGATATTATTCGCTCCCAATAACTTAACGAGCGCGTACTGGACAAGCGGAAAATGGCAGACTTCGAAGAAGTTTCAGTGAAATTGCAATCGGGATCGGATATCAAAATCCGTGCTTGGCAAGGACATGAGGATGCTCAGCCTTTGGTGATAGTCGCACCGAATAGCTCGGCAGCCGACTGGGAAGATTTCGTTTCGTTCCTCCCCTCTTCACACGCCCCGATTCTGGCAGACGTTTCGTCAAGCCTTGAATTGTTGATGCTGATTTGGGAGATAGGCGAGCCGGTTTTGGTTATGGCTCAAGGACAATCAGCTGTAGATACCGCCAGCGGCCTCGTTGCTACAGCCCCCGCGGCTGCATCCGGAATCATCGTATGTGACGGTGAAATCAGTCCCGACCAAGCAGACGGCATGCACGATATTTCGACTTTGGTGTTACGAGGTCGACAGGGCAAAACTCTTTCGCACCCAGCGGCCGTGAAGATGCATGAGTTGTTGGAAAATTCGACGCTGATCGAGCCGGAGAACTGTAGCGACTTCCCTGCGAAGGACAATCCAGACGCCGCTGCGTCAGCGATCAAAATGTTCCTAGCCGGTGCCAGCGGCAGTTTCGATGAAGAATCGGAAGCTGACCCGATCGATCCTAAGGCGTAATCGTCGAGTAGTCGGCGACTTACTTCGAAGGCAGTAGTGCAAGTCCGTCAACGCCGACATGATGGCGCTCTACCGTTCCAGCGTCTTTGACTGTGACGTAGATATCGCCACTTCCCTTTGGACCGAATGCCACGTTAGTAGGTTGATCCCCACCAACATTGATTCTCTCGACAACGTTTCCGTCCGTGTCGATCACGGTCACATCACCCTGCCCGACCACGGCGCAGTAGAAGAAACCGTTCTCGCCAACTGCTAGCCCATCGCCGCCTTTGAATCCTGGCGATTGCGAGTGGTCAACAAGATCTGCAAAATCCTCTCTTGGTCCCAAAGTTCCGTCGTCGTTCCATTCGTATCGGTAGACCAGACCAGTAACGGTAGCCGTTACATAAAGCGCTCTATCTGCGCCAAACGCTAGACCGTTGGCGAACTGGAGGCCATCATCCAGCAAGGTAGCCGTGCTATCTTCGAGCTCGATTCGAAATAGTTTACCGTCGATTGGAAAGTCGGTACGACCTTGCTCGCGAGCTTTCACGAACTGCTCGCAGTGAACGCCGGAATCAGTCATGTACAGTGCGCCGTCGGGTCCGAACGCCAGATCGTTCGGAAACATGAATTCGATCCCATCACCCGCAGTCATCACGACCTCGCAACTACCGTCCAGTTCGGCCTTCAGTAGTGAAGGTGGGTTCATCGATTCAGCAACCCACAGCGAGCCCGACCGATCCTGAACCATGCCATTCGGACGTCCGGTTTTCACGACGATTCGTTTCGATGATCCGTCAGAAGAAATCAGCGACACACAGCCTGTTTCGGGCGTCATTTCAACAACGCCCCACTCACCCGATGGAAGTAACACCGGACCTTCGGGCTCACCAAGCCCACGATGAAATATCGAATCACAGATCACGGTTATAGCCCTTTCAAAAAACCTCGAACGCAGCGCAGCGTTCAGGAATGCAAACAATATAGATCAGTTAACAGCAGCACCAGCATCAATAGATCATGGCTAAAAACCGGAATAGGCAGCTAGCCCAGACCACTTCGATGTTGTACTTTTAATAGGTTGGCTCACGAACAGCCGAGCACCAGCTCAAATTTATTTGTTCGAATAACCAACATCTAGCACAGTGAGTGTGACGGCAGTCGCGTATCGTAATACGAGACTGGGTCGGCATGCCGATCCGCTGTTTTTCAGCGCAAAACCTACCGTTGGACTACAAGGTGATGAATAAGTGAAAGTTCTATTTCTACAGGATGTACGTCCTACCGCACGAGCCGGTGACGTAAAAGAAGTCAAACTTGGCTTCGCACGAAACTTCCTGATCCCAAAAGGCCTAGTCGTTCAAGCTTCCGAGCACGAACTCCGACGAGCTTCAGCTCTTCGAGGACAGGCTGAAGACCGACGACTCGTTGAAGCCAAAGAATGGCAAGACGTTGCGGATGCACTCAAGGATCAGAAGGTCCGTATTGACGTGCGAACGGGACCAACTGGCCGTCTTTACGGTTCTGTTACCAACACGATGATCGCCGCCAAGGTTTCTGAAATGACCGAGCGAGAGATCGATCGAAGGGGAATTCAGATTCCTGCTCCGATCCGCACGGTTGGTGAATACAAGATTCCAGCTCGATTCGTCGAGGGCGTTACAGCTACTCTAGTTATTGAAGTTGTTGCCGACGATGCCTCCATCGAACTCAACCGCCAGATGGAAGAAGCTCAGGCCCAGATGACTGAAGAGGACACTAACGTTCTCGACCCGTCATTCGAGGATGTTCTCGCAGCTGCTGAAGCCGAGATCCAGTCTGGCGCTTCGAACAGTTCAGAGAAATCTGATGACGCTGAAGACGAAGCAGATAAAGACGACGCTGCAGACGACTCGGAAGAGAAGTCCGCAGAGTAATCCTGCCGTTACCTACTGATTGCAAAATCGCCTGGAGCATTGCGCTCCGGGCGATTGTTTTTTAACAACCGGATTGACATTCAAATTCTGAGGCTGAACTAGGTTGTGGATAAGATGTGGATATCTTTGAGGCGATATAGGACGATTTGACAAGTGTTTGGGCTTCTTTTCCCAGTCCTATTGACTGTATATTCCACTCTCACTTTGTCAGTTTCCCGGAGATTTATAGGCAGCCACTACGGCAGCTACAACCGTTACTAAATGCAAGCAGACCGTCTTCCACCACATGATTTACACGCCGAGGAATCCGTCCTAGGATCGATCCTTATCGACGGCATGACGATCACCCAGATCGCTGGCTATCTTTCGGCCGACGATTTCTATCGAGAGATCAACAGCCAAACGTTCGAGGTCTGCTACGACCTCTTCCAACGCGACGAAGCGATCAACCAAGTAACTGTCACCCACGAACTCGATAATAAAGAGCTTCTGGAATCGGTCGGCGGTGCCTCCTATCTCTCGCACCTAGTCGAAGTAACGCCAACATCGGTTCACATCGAGCATTACGCCAATCTGGTGCATCGCACCGCCACGATGCGCCGACTCATCGCAGCTGCCGCTGAAATCGCCGTCATTGGCTATAACGATGATCCAGACGTTAACGTCGCTCTTTCGGCCGCCGAAGACGCTCTATTTAGCATCAGACAAGGCTCCCAGAGCCGTGATTTCGTTCCGCTAGCCGATTCACTCACCCCTTATCTCGAAGAATCTTCCCCGTTAGACCAAGTCGACGGCGAACAAAACACATCGCCAATCGTCACCGGTTACAAGCGCCTCGACGAACTCCTAGTTGGTGGACTCCAACGATCCGACATGGTGGTGCTTGCGGCTCGACCTTCTGTTGGGAAATCGATGATGGGTCTCAACTTCACTTTGAGTGCCGCAAAGGCGGGGTTTAAAGTAGGCATCTTCTCTCTCGAAATGGGTCGTGACCAGATCGCAATGCGATTATTGGCTGCCCAGTCGCGGGTAAACATGCAGCAGATTCGAAACAGGATTCAGTCGCCGAGCGAAGAAGACCAGGTCATCAACTCGATCGGTCTGCTTTCTGACCTGACGATCTACGTTGACGACACCCCGTTCCAGACCGTCGCCGAAATGCGCGGTAAGGCACGACGTCTACAAATGACTCACGGTCTCGACCTTTTGATCGTCGACTATATGCAGCTCATCAACGGCGGATCCACGGGCGGGCGCGAAGGCAACCGTGCACAAGAGGTCTCCGAGATTTCGAGGCAGATGAAAGGAATGGCGCGCGATCTGCACATTCCGGTCGTCGCCATCTCACAGCTAAGTCGAGCTGTTGAACACCGCACCTCTCACCGACCAATGCTTTCCGACCTTCGAGAATCGGGTTCGATTGAACAAGACGCCGACGTCGTAATGTTTATCCACAGGGAAGACAAGTTCATCACTGAAGAAGAATGGAATAAGGCTAATCCGACCCAGCCGTTTCCCCGCGACCGCGCTTTATTAATTATCGCTAAACACCGAAACGGTCCAACTGACGAAGTCGAAATGCGAGTCAAAGATTCAGTCGGTGTGTTCGAAGAACTGTCGTTCGCCCCACAAAGCTCTCAGACTTACGCACCTAGGTCAGGAGCAGTTCGGTGAAGAACGGATTCCCGCGCGGGGTTCAGTTCACACCAGTACCCGATCCACTCTTAGCGTCGCTTTTAGAAGAAATCGATTCGCTGGACGAACTGAAGGTGGTACTGCGAGCAATTCATGGATTGCACAAGCTTCGCAAAGTACCAGCGTCGATAGGCTTTGACGATTTGTTGTCTGACAGGACAGTAGCATCGATGCTCAAATCCTCAGGAACGCAGCTTGAAGAGATTGTTGAACAAACGGTAAATTCAGCAGTCGAACGAGGAATATTACTAGTTGTCAATGAAGGAAACGGGCAAAGACGAATACTGTTAAACACGGAACCGGTACGAAGAGCGCTTATTCGTCAGGGCGTCGACCCAACGATCGAAGCACGCAAACCTGCTGAAACATGGGCGGACACTGAATCTGCAAAGCCGAAGCAAGATGCGGTAACGTTCTACGAACAGAACATAGCTTCCGTAACGCCAATAGTTGCTGAAAACATTCACGCAGCGCTAGAGCAGCACCCCGAAGATGAGGTGGTTCTGGCAATTCGATACGCAGCTGAAGCAAATGCCCGCAGTTGGAACTATATAGCCGCTATTCTTCGCCGGTGGGCGATAGAAGGAAGACCCGAGGAGCTTGACGATGGATCGGATGGAACCACTGAACGAGATCTTCAAGAGGATCGGTCAGACCAGTTCTACGAGGAATACCTCAAGCGACAACGAGCTCGAGGAGCCAACTAGCGCCGAGATCCACTGTGACATCTGTGACGACAGACGGTGGTTTATCTCTGCTCCGAGTGAAAATGCTCCAGCTTCAGCCCGGACGGTTATCGCTTGCCAATGTCAGGAACGCGTGTGGGGCGTTAAATCGTCAGATCGCATCAGGCAATACTCCGACTTAGGCCCGCTAGCGCGTCTCACCTTTAACACGGTCGAGTTAGGTACCCGAGACACTTTCTCTGAGCCATCGAGCTTCCGTGAGGCGTACCACGCCGCCCAACGGTTCGTCACCGATATGCAGGGTTGGCTGGTTCTCTGCGGACCTTCTGGCACCGGAAAAACTCATCTAGCTGCTGCAGTCGGCAACGCGCTCGTAGAAGCCGACCAACCGGTTCGATTTGTTTCAGTGCCCGACCTTTTGGATCACTTGCGATCGGCATTCGATCCTGCCGCCGGCGCGCAATACGATGAAATATTCTTACAAGCAATCGAAGCGCCGATTTTAATCCTCGACGATCTAGGCGCACAGTCGCCCACGGCCTGGGCCGACGAAAAGCTCGATCAGATTCTCACTCACCGCTTCAACCGTCGACTTCCAACGTTGGTAACTACTGGAACCAGGTTCGATGAATTGGGTGACCGCCTGCGAACGCGCCTTGGCGATCCTTATTTCTCGAAAGTGGTGAACATCAAAGCCGGTAGCGGGATTCCAGACATTCGCGATTCGGGTCTCGAAACTCGGCTGTCTGAAACCATGACCTTCGACGCCTACACATCCAAAGGCGCAGCAGGCGCTACGGTAGCCCAGAAACGCTCGCTGGCAGAGGCGCACGCCGCAGCCAAGGTCTTTGCCGAGCATCCGTCGGGATGGCTCTATCTCGCAGGGCCTACAGGCGTTGGTAAGACTCACCTTGCAGCGGCCATCGTCAGCGAGAATATTGCGCAAGGTCGCGAAGTGCTGTTTCGGTTCGTACCAGATTTGCTCGATGATCTTCGACGATCGTACGGCTCAGGTGGCGGCAACTCCTTCGACAATGCGTTCCGACAAGTGCGGGATGTTGATATTTTGATCCTCGATGATTTCGGTGCTGAAGCTTCAACTGCATGGGCAGAGGAGAAGCTTTACCAGCTTATTGTTCACCGACACGATTCGATGATGCCAACAGTATTCACAAGTCGAACCGCAATCGAAACCATGAGCGGAACTGACTCACGGTCGGCTTCTCGGTATTCGGATGCGATCATCTCTCGACTAAGCGATGCGAATGTGGTCGCCGAGCGATATTTAACTGCGCCTGACTTCCGCCATCGTGGAGCTGCGCCCCGACCTCGATCGACAGGCAGAACATCGCCTCGCAAGTGAGTTTCGAACTTTCAGCAACCGGAATCGACGGCTGCACGTTTTGCTCTATTATCGAGGGCAGCACAGAGGCGAAATGGGAGTCACGCCCGACTGGCGACTCACGTGTCAGTTGCTTCCACAATCGGCTTATGTGGGCACGAGTCATGCTATTGATCGTCCCAACTCAACACCTCACGCAACATGAGTTGTGGTCGTCTGACGTTTTGATCGATGCCGCCCGCCTTGCGCTCGAAATGGGCGACAAACACTGTGGAGCCGAAGGTTACCGCGCTATATCAAACTTCGGACTTCAAGCCCATCAGAGCCAACCACATGCTCACATTCACATAGTGTCGGGAACATCGACGCAGCTTCAGACGGCAGTGCAGAAATCATCGTTAGATGGCAGTGAATTTACTTCGGTGGCTGAATACGACGTTGACGAAAGCCCGTTTGCTGCCAGTATTGCCCCGCAAACCGCTATGTCGCAACGCGAACTATGGAGTTCAGAACAGATACTCGAAACGTCGAGGCAAGCCCTCAAAACGGCTGAATGCCAGTCGCCGAATGGGTTTCGGCTGATGTCGAACTTCGAGCCATCAGCGACAAGCGGTCCAGGTCAAGATCAAACTCCAGGCGAGAACCCGGCAAGCCTGTTTTTACTCGGCGGCGGACAACTCGGACTCTACGTTTAGCTTAGTCTGCCTGTGACAGTCCCTCACCGAGCCGCACGTAGGCTAGGCGTACCGGGCAGTTGCCATCGTGCTCACTGCGATCACAACGAGAATGGCGTTGAGATATCCAAGCAGTGCCAGCTTGGATCGGTAAATAGCGAGTTCATCTTCATCAGCATCGCCCGACTCTAACCCACGACGCAATTTAGCGGTGAAGGCGCCCGCTGCACCGGAGACAAAAAATGCTGTCATCGACGTCATAATCCCGATCAATATCATCGATCCCCAGCCGCCGGAGCCAATGTCCGACATGCTGCGCCCCGGGGTGGTCGAAACAAGTGCGAATCCGCTCAGCATCGTAACTACCGCTGCACTCGTAATCCAAAGACTATTCAGCTTGCTCGTTTTGTTCAGAAGTTGTTTTTCGAGATCGCCCGACGTGGCACGAATTCGAGGTTCGAGAAGCACCGCGAGATATATCGCAGCGCCCATCCAAAACGAACCCGCGATGATGTGGATGATCCGCGTTAATACTAAACCGCCGTCCAATTCGATCTTTCTATGTTGCTAACTGATTACTTTTATTAAACGTGCTGCGCAAGAGCCATGCATCCGACCGCGATCACTACTCCAATTGAAGCAATTCTGGCGAGCAAGACTCCTCGATCTCGCAACTTGGTCATTTCAGCTACCTGCTCAGGAGTTGGTGGCCCGGTCAGACTCTTGCCGATTTCAGACATCTTCTTTCTGCTCATTCCGGCAACGTTTCCGATTCCGTAGGCGACTATGGAAAAAGCGAAGCCGAGCCAGATCATCGTGCCCCAGTTGGTTGACCACAGGAAATCAAACAACGGGTCTCGTACACGGAATGCCATGATCACACCGAACACGATCGTCAAAATTACTGATCCGTGCAGAACAATCATCAATGGCTTGAGCATGTTCGCCATTAGAGCTGGAACATGAGGTGGCCCCGTTTTTTTTGCGAGTGCCGGCTGCACTACCCAAGCCAAAAATACTGCGCTTCCTACCCAAACTGCCCGCGCAATATGTGCAACAACCTGAGAATAGCGATCTCTGCGTCCATGGTCAACCTCTCATTTCAATACGAAATCGCTGAAGAACTAATTTTCAGTGCGAAGCCTACCATCTTGGCTTGGCGTAGTTGGGGAAGTTATAGCCCGTCCACGATCCATCTCGTGGAACAGCGCTTGGGTCGATATCGAGAATCATCTCTTTTCGATTGCTCGGTGCGCCTCGCTTCAGCGCCTCGTGCCGTTCGGCAAGCAGGTCCTCATCAATCTCAACGCCCAGTCCAGGCTTGTCTGGAACTTCCATATAGCCGTCTGTGAATTGCAGTTTTCCGCCCTTGATGATGTCGCCATCTGTATCGGTCCACGGATAGTGAGTATCAGGCTGGTACGCCAGTTCTGGCGTGGCAGCACAAGCATGAAGCATCGCCGCTTGTGAAACGCCGAGAGAGTTGTTCGAGTGCCCAGACAATCCCCATTCCAATACTCGACACAGAACACCGGTTTCCTTGTAAGCAAGAATTCCGCCCCAATGGTGATGATCGCCTAATATCACATCGATCCCTTCCAATTGTGCGTTGGGCTTCACGTGCGAAAAGGCCGATACGCACATGTTCGAAGCGGTCGGGATATCCGTGTGCTTTTTCAGTTCGGCGTGATCGGCAATAGAGTCGGTGGGATCCTCAAGATACTGCGGTTCATATTCTTCGATCGCTTTAGCTACGCGAATCGAAGTTTCGATGGTCCATACGGCGTTCGGGTCGATCCGAATCTCATAGCCGTCTTGTTTAGGGAATCGCTTGCGCAATAGCCGGAACGTTTCGATGTCGACATCTGGCTCGAAAAATCCGCCTTTGATCTTTAGCGCCTTGAATCCGTATCGCTCAACGAACTCCTCCGCCTGCTTCACGAAACTTTCAGGATCGAGAGCCGCACCGTTGGCGATTTCGCCCTGCCCATTCTCGTCAGCAAATTTGTAGAACAGGTACGCCGCCCATTCGACCCGGTCCCTAGCTCGACCTCCGATGTAGTCGCACACAGGCATACCGGCTTCTTTGGCAGCGGCATCCAACATCGCTGTTTCCACGGCCGACCAGCCTTGTGGCGTGCCTTTCCACATCAACCGAGCCTGTGTCATCTGGCGTGGGTCGTGCCCGATGATCCAATCACGATTCGCCTCGGCTTCAGAGGCTTTCCCACCGTGTGTCTCACCGACTCCGCTGTAGCCATCGGACGTTTCGATTTGAACTATAGTTCGCTCACGATATGACTCGTGAACGCCCGTGCTGTTCAGCAACGGCTGATCGTGAGTTGCGACAGGTGTGACGATTAACTTGGATATTTTCATACTTTGATGACTCTAATTGGACTAAACTTGGCGATGCCAAATTCTGACACCAGATTGGCATATGTCAATCTGGCGACGGTCGAACTAGCCGTCGAATTCATTGGCACCGATTTGTACCGGGCGCACCACCGCCAATCCATCCAACGCTGTTAATCAACGTAGTAAATTCAAAATCTATGAACATCACGAACATAACCGTATTCCCACTCGTTAGTCAGCGACCAGAACTCCGTGTCGGCAAGCCAATCCACCCAAGCTGGTGGGGCTACGACCAAACGCTTATTCGGATAGACACCGAAGAGGGGATATCGGGCTGGGGATGTGCAGGCGTTCGATGGGAAATGGTTGAAGCGACGATGAAGGTGCTTTGGCCGCACTTGATCGGACAGGATGCACTTCAGCCAGAATCGGTTACAGAGCGACTGCACCAGTGGACGTTCTGGTACGGCAGAGGCGGAGCCGTCACGAGCTACATCGGTGCCGTGAACCATGCCCTGTGGGACATTCTTGGTAAGCACACCGGCCTATCTATTTCTCGGCTGTTCGGCGGTCGGTACGTCGAAAAGGTGAAGCCTTACGCTTCGATGCTATTTTCATGGCCAGTGGACGAGATGGTCGAGAGTCTCGAATCAGGACTCGAAAAGAACTTCCGCGCCTTCAAGCTCGGCTGGGGTACGTTCGGTCGAGAGCGTGATTTACGACACGACGAAGAACTCGTGCGAAAAGCACGTGAAACCATCGGAGACGACTGTGAATTGATGGTCGACCCCGGCGGATCGGACGTCTTTTGGCACGGTGATCTCAAGTGGGCAATCGAAGCTGCCAAGATGCTAAAGGACTACAACGTATCGTGGTTCGAGGAGCCGTTGCGCGCCGATGACATCGATGGCTACAAGCGGCTGACGGAAGTTTCGCCAGTACGAATCGCAACTGGTGAAGTAATACGAGGACGGCTGAACTTCGATCCGTTCATCGACGAAAAGGCGTGCGACATACTTCAGCCTGACCAAACGATTTGTGGCGGACTATCGGAGTCACGCAAAATCTGGCAACGAGCCTATGACAACAATGTTCAGGTCGTAATGCACGGCTGGAACACTGCGGTCGGAGCCGCCGCCGATCTACAACTGTCTGCCTCAATGCCAAACGGTCGGTACCTCGAATACTGGCATCCCGCACCTTACGTAAGTGGAATCCTCGCCAAGCCAATGCTGCTTGATTCGGACGGCATGCTGCCGATTCCCGACGGTCCCGGTCTCGGAATCGAGATCGATGAAGACGCTGTCATCGCCCACGGCAAAGGCTCAGACGACTTCGGCGCACTCTAACTAATTCATTCACGTAATTACCCGCGAACATCTACTCGGAGAATCTCATGGCAATCAACGGCAAGTGGCGATACGAAGACCTCACATGGCCTGAAATGAATCAGGCGGTCGCGGCAGGGCTAATTCCAGTATTGCCAGTTGGCACGATGGAGCAGCACGGTCCTCACCTGCCGGTAAAAATGGATCGATGGACCGCTACTGAGGTGGCTAAAACCGCAGCAGAGCAACATCAAGATCGATTGCTCTTCATGCCTCCGGTCGCATATGGGTACACGACTCATGTGATGGATTTTCCCGGATCGGTAACCATTCACCACGAGACGTTCATTCGATACATCGTCGATATCTTGAAGTCACTTGCCTATCACGGGTTTAGTCGAATCATCGTCATCAACGGCCACGGCTCGAACATGCCACCGCTTGATCTTGCGTGCCGGCGAGCCAATATTGAAACCGACGCAAACGTGGCGCTTACTTCGTGGTGGAACCTAACCGCCGCTGATCCTGAGTTCATGAAGACATGGCGCGAATCGGGATTCCCGGGCGGCTGCGCTCACTCAGGCGAGGCAGAAACTTCTATGGCTTTGCACATGGCCCCCGAACTAATTCAAATGGATAAAGCGGTAAACGAAGAGATCAAGTTCCACGAACACAAATCGCCGTTCCAGTGGGTCGATCTATGGGGCGCTGGGCCGGTTTCGGTAACTTCATGGACGAGCGAGTACACCGACTCAGGAGTTTGCGGAGACGCTCTTCTCGCCACGCCCGAAAAGGGGAAGATGCTGTTTGATGAAGCAGTGAAGAATCTCATCGGCTGGTCGAACGAGTTCTACTCTAGGGAAGTCATGACCCGCAAAGATCACCACACAAGCCCACCGCTTTCTGATCTGCCTGGCTAATAGCTCGCGGCTAACGGGAAGGTTCTGGATCAGGCGTCCGGAGAAACCTTGCCGGATCGGCTTCTGATTCCGTCTCCCTGAGGGAGCAGGTTAGGTTGAGGGGGAACGCCGACCGTACGCCTAATTTTGTCGATCTACCGGAGATTCAAACGACAGCGCACCGCCTCTAGTCGAACGTAATACCGATTTTCACAGCGCCATCGACACGTTCGTTGGCGATAGCGAATGCTCGGTCGATTTCACCGATATTCACCTGGTGTGAAATGATCGGCTGAACATTGATTTCGCCTGAACTAATCTGACGTGCCGCTTCGGAGTAACTGGTGAGACCCGGTTCATCCTGCGAACCGAGAACAGTGAATACGTCAGCTCGACTTTTGAACATCTGTGAATAATCGAACGGAACTGGTTCCTCTGACTCAGGAAGACCAAATAGAACGACACGCCCTTCGTTGCGAACAAGATGGAACGCTTGTGAAAGAGTTGGCGTTGAACCGACTGCTTCGATAACAAGATCGGCACCTACACCGCCTGTTAAATCCCGTACGGCTTCAACTGCTGCGTCACCGGTCACATCGATTGTTTCGTCGACGCCATACGCCAATCCGAGTTCACGACGCCACGCCAGCGGCTCGATAGAAATAATCTTCTCGGCACCTAATTTCTTGAGTGTGAAATCCCAGAACAGCCCTGCGCTGCCCTGACCGACGACCAAGCAGGTTTGCCCTTCGAGCGATGCTGGTAGCCGCTTCGCTGCATAGACAACCGTCCCCAGTTGCTGTGCAAGAGTCACGGTGTCAAGATCAACGTCAGGTTCCAGTTTCAGCACATGAGCGTCGTCAACGACTTGATAGTCAGCGAAGCACCGAGAATTCCAGATATGCGGTGTGGTGAGCACAACATCGCCTGCCGCAAATTTATCCGATAGCGATTCGACGACCTCTCCAACCGCTTCATGCCCCGGGTGACCAGCCATTGCGGGAAACGCGTGCATCGCCCAACCAGTGTTGACCATGTGAAGGTCGCTTCCACATATCGATGCTACACGGGTACGCACCAGAACTTCGCCCATAGCATGACGCGGTATCTCGACCTCATCGCAACGAACCACGCCTTTTTCGACAGCGACCGCGGCTCGCATCAATCCCGTTGGATCAGCCATTACGAGTACGCAGCCAGTTCATTACCGTGGGCAGTCCACATCTCATCAAACATCGACCGAATTTCTCCAAGCGATAAAACGGCTGACGTAAGCGGGTCAAGTGCGATCGCGTGGAACGCCGCCTCTCTGTCGCCATCGAGAATTGCCTGAGTAGCCATCTGTTGCACCGCCTGGTTTGAACGACTCAGTGCAGCCAGCTGCCCCGGCAATTCCCCCACAGCCATGGGATGGAACCCGAGTTTGTCGATAAGAATCGGAACTTCGACGCTGCTCAGTTCGAGCAAATTGTCGATCAAACCTTGGTTTGGAACATTTCCGTTAATCACTGTGGGACGGTCCGACTCCATCGCCTCGATGATCCGGCAGGCATACTCTTCCGATCGATCAGCAGTAAGAATGCGATCGGAGTTGGCATCTTCCACAAGCTGCGTGTAGTGATCGTCTACCCGAGTGGTTCGATGCTGCAGATCCTGTCGAATCTGGTTCAGTTTAAATTCTTCGATGGTCTGTTCGTTCGTACGGAAGTACGGCGTGTACTCCGACATGTGGCGGGTCGATTCAGTGACGAAGTAGCCGAACTGCTTCATAACCTCGAATCGAACGGTATCTCGAGAAAATATTTCCGGGTTTTCCATCGCCTCGAAAAGTTGCGGGTAGGCATCCTGCCCATCAACTTCGAATCGTAAGAACCATGCGAGGTGATTGATTCCAGCGACCCAGCCTTTTACTCGATCCTTCGAGACACCGATATAGTCGGCAAGATCGGCAGTTGTGTGCTGCACGCTGTGACACAGGCCTATCGTTGGCACATCGGTTGCTTCAGCGATAGCCCAGCAAGCAATCGCCATTGGGTTCGTGTAGTTCAGCAGAGTAGCGTTCGGGGCAACATCTTCGATGTCTTCGCAGATATCCATGAGAACAGGAGCCGTACGAAGTGCCTTGAAAACGCCACCGGGTCCGACGGTGTCACCTACCGACTGATCGACCCCGTACTTCAACGGAATTGCGATGTCGCGTTCGTAGCTGTCGCCAACCCTTATTGTCGTGAGCACATAGTCCGAATCATCGAGAGCTTCACGTCGATTTGGTGTTGTTTCGACTTTGATATTCGTGCCAGTATCGCGAGCAAGCTTGTTCGCAAACTTGCTCATGAGAGCCAGCCGTTCAGGGTCAGTGTCCATCAGAGAGACCGTCGCATCGGAGAGCTCAGGCACGCAGACGATGTCCTGTAGCAACCGACGAGCGAACACTACGCTGCCCGCACCAATCAGTGAAATCTTTGCCAAGTTAATCCGTCTCCTATGCGCTTACATACCCAAAGTAATCAAAGGTGATACGGCAAGCTAGCACACGATCAATAACTCGACCAGAGCCAGCAGCTAACTGGCACCCATCTCTTTCAAGGCGGCTGTGCCTCGTTTGATAGCACGAGCATCGAAGGTTGCTTTGTCATCGAACATGCCACCCGAAAGGTTGGCGGCAACAAACGTGTTCGAGTGTGGCAAGTCGCGTCGGAATCGACGGGCGAACTTGTTAGGTTGCGGCTTTTCGGTCGAGATGAAGTAGGCGTCACCTATCTGCATAACTTGAATGCCGGCTTCTTCATCGGTGCGAATTTCAACTTTAACGTTTCGACGTTGAGTCGTTTCAGCAGCACCGTTCGCAGCCTGAGTTGCGAGAAGCAATCCCATCGCATGAACGTCTTGAGCCACTCTATCTGGGTGTGAAGGTTCAGGGTTGTCGTCCCACCAATCGTAGGGTCGAATGTCGTGTGATGGAGCCTGTGAAAATAGCGTAAGCCCGCCACCGTTTTGTTCGATGGCCCAAGCGGCGTAACCGGGGTAATCGGCAGTCCACTGCGTCGATTTTCCTAGAATGGTCGCCGGGCAAGCAAAATTGATTAGACGAGCAATCCCGCTTCCATCAGCGCGGTTAACTGCCATCACAAACAAGGCAGCATTTCCAGGTCGCCCCGGACCTTCGGTGAATGTAGAAACATCCGGCAGCAGTGTTCCGATCGACCCCATTGAGGCTGGTTCGAGAGAACTCACGGCGATTCGTACAGCGCCTGCAATCTGTTCAGGAAGATAGGCGGAATAGGCAGCGTATTGATGGTCGTTTCGCCATAGAGGCGGACTCGAAGCGTTACCTGTAGCGGTTACCCAAACTGAATCAGCTTCGACACTGGCGGCGGCGCTGGCAGCCAACTTGATCGAACTGAGAACCGACGCAGAAAGCCCCCACACGTCGAGGCTGACAAGAACAACTCGCGTCCCTTTAGATTCAAGCACTATGACTCTTGCGAGAAGATCGTCCAAAATGCCGGTCGACACCCGAGAGCCATGTTCTGGCCCATCAATAACAAATCCTACAGGTGGTGTGATTACTGCCCTACCGACGCCTGCCTTGAATAAACCAGGATCGGTCTTGCCAGCCATTTCCAGAACCATTCAAATTCCCATCTAGGTCACACGAAGTTTCGACATTAAAAAAATTGCGCCTAACGATATTAGCGTCTGATCGGCTTTATACACGTACCAATCCCACGAACGAGTGATACGCTCCGCATCGTTCTCGCCCTTCGGCCGATTTAGATGCATCAGCGAGGCTGGAGGATATAACAAGCGGGATTGCCTGATGCGAAAGGGATTTGACGATGGAGCAGTTCGAGATTTTCGATGATGAGTTTCAAAGGATTCTCGGTTCAAGTCCCGAATTGATTCAACGTGCCAACGGACTCGCCTTCGCCGAGGGCGTCTGCTGGGTTCCCCGATTGAACAAAGTTATCGCAAGCGATATTCCGAACAATCGAATTGTGAGTTGGGGCGAGTCGGAGGGTTTTGGTATTTACCGAGAGCCTTCTGATTGTTCAAACGGAAACACGGTCGACCGTGAAGGAAGGATTATTTCGTGCCTGACACGCGGACGAGCGGTCGTACGTGAAGAGCTGGACGGCACGATGACCACGATCGCTGATTCATTTAATGGTGGAAAACTGACTTCGCCCAACGATGTGGCAGTGAAATCGGACGGTTCGATCTGGTTTACCGATCCTGACTACGGATTTCTTAACCCTGAACTCGGGCATGGTGAAATCCCAGAACAAGACCGTAACCGCGTCTTCCGCGTCGATGCCGACACGCTCGATATTTCGATGGTGAGTGAAGATTTCGACAAGCCAAACGGCATCACGTTTTCGCCCGACGAATCAGTCCTTTATGCCGGCGATACGGGTCGAACACACGGCGAGTTTCGACCCCATAATCTTATGGCGTTCGATGTGTCTGGCGATAAGCTCGAAAACCCACGACTCTTCGCCGATGTCGACCCGCATGTCCCCGACGGCTTTCGTGCCGACGTAAACAGCAATATCTGGGTTGCAGCCGGAGACGGAGTCCAAGTATTCAACCCGGCAGGCAAAATGCTCGGTAAAATCCATACCCCAGAAATATCAGCAAACCTGTCGTTCGGTATGGCAGATGGGCAGACTCTGTTTATCGGCGCAACAAGCTCAATATGGAGCATCGAACTAAATATCGCTGGCGCTACCCGCCCTACCAACTAACCACACACGATTCGACGCTCCGTAATCAACGAATCTCAATCCACCTTCAACAACGAGAAAGAACACAATTTCCAATGACAGCTGAAAACAAGACCTTCCCAGATCATCGATCACAAATTCCTGCAGAAGAGCTACTCAAAGGCATCGCAGTGATCGACGATCGTTTTCTAGATCTCATCGAGGCAAATGCTGAGATATCAAAGCACTTCACCGGCTGCGAATGGGCTGAGGGTCCGGTTTACTTCCCCGAGGGCGACTATGTTTTGTGGTCGGACATTCCAAACAATCGGATCCTAAAGTTCGAAGCTGGATCTGGTGACACGACCGTCTTCCGCGAGCCGTGCAACAACACCAACGGACACTACCGAGACCAACAGGGTCGACTCGTTTCGTGTGAACACGCCGCCAACCGAATTTCTCGTACGGAAGCTGACGGAACCGTGAACACACTTGTCGACAATTGGCAAGGCGATCGCTTTAATTCACCGAACGATCTCGTCGTGAAGAAGGATGGCACAATCTGGTTCACCGACCCTCCTTACGGCATCCTCTCTGACCGCGAGGGCAACAAGCGGGATTCCGAACTTGACGGCAACTTCACATACCGATTTGATCCAGAAACCAATGAAACTTCAATCGTCGATAGAGTTGGCGATCGACCAAACGGTCTCGCGTTCTCACCGGACGAAAAACTGTTCTACCTTGCCGACACCGGCGCACCTCGTGACATCACGGTCTTCGATGTAGCCGACGATGGCAAGACGCTTTCAAATCGTCGACTCTTCGCCGAAGTACGACCTGGCGCTTCAGATGGCTTCCGTGTTGATGAACAAGGCAACATATGGACCAGCGCACGCGATGGCGTGCAGTGCTACTCGTCCGATGGGACACTTCTAGGAAAGATATTGATTCCAGAGCAGGCAACAGCCAATCTCGTATTTGGCGATAAAGATGGCAAGCGCATCTACATTTGCGGCGACACTTCGCTCTACTCGGTTCGAGTCAAAGTGGCCGGATCACACCGTTTCTAGAGAGTGGCTGTGAACCAACAGCACAGAAATTTAGGCAGATATTCTCGGCGGTTCGGTGGCATTCACACAGAATTGCACCGAGAATGTCTTCCATAAATTACTTAGCAACGACAAACCCTTGAACAGGCTGGCTTGAAATGAAAGTAGCAATTGGCGCCGACCACGGCGGCTACAAACTGAAATCCGACATGACCAAGGTTCTCGAATCTCTGGGTCATGAAGTTCTGGATAAAGGTGCACACGACTACGACGCTGAAGACGACTTCCCTGATTTCGCAGCTCCAGTAGCGGCTTCAGTTCAGTCGGGTGAAGCCGAACGTGGAATCGTTATCTGCGGAAGCGGAGTTGGAGCGGCTATCGCTGCCAATAAATATCCAGGCGTTCGAGCTGGTCTTTGCCACGACACCTACTCGGCAGGCCAAGGTGTTCGACACGACGACATGAACGTTTTGTGTATGGGTGCACGAGTAGTTGGCATTGCGCTTGCGGAAGATCTCGTAAAGTCGTTCATGGCTGCGAATCTTGAAGCAGATGAACCACGATTTCAGCGTCGGCTCGACAAAGTCACCGCCATCGAAAAAGATCAAATCTCGAAAAGCTAGTTCTACGTATTACTGCTCGCTAACACGGCAACCTGACCACTTCGCATTCACAGGAAACTTATGAACAACATCCAGAAGGCACTCGAAAACGGTCAGTCGATCTGGCTCGATTCGATCAGCCGCGACATGCTGCGATCAGGCGAACTTCAGAAGTTCATCGATTCGGGGATAACAGGTGTCACATCGAATCCGTCGATCTTCGACAAAGCCATCGCAGAAAGTGACATCTACGACGAGTCGTTGATCGAATACGCGAAGGACGGTGCAAACAGCCAAACTGTATTCGAGCGATTGGCAGTGGACGATATTCGAGATGCAGCGGACGTTCTGAGACCTGTTTATGACGCAGAAAGCATGCGTGATGGATACGTCAGCATTGAGGTATCTCCGACTCTTGCCGCCGACACCGATGGCACTGTTACTGAAGCACGACGACTGTGGGCTGCAATCGACCGCCCTAACGTGATGATCAAAGTTCCTGGTACTCCCGAGGGAGTTCCAGCAATCAAGACGCTCATTTCAGAAGGCATCAACGTAAACGTCACACTACTGTTCTCTCTCGACGCTTACACAGCAGCCGCAAACGCATACATCGAAGGTCTCTCCGACTTTGCCAAGGCAGCTCGCGGTATGCCAGCTGCGGTCGCCTCTGTCGCGTCGTTCTTCGTCAGCCGGGTCGACAGTGCGGTCGACAACGCCCTTCCCGATGGTCATGAGCTCCGCGGTAAGATCGGAATAGCGAACGCCAAGGTTGCGTACGCCAAGTTCGCTGAGTTATTTGATCGCAAGCTAGGCGGCGGCGGTTCGTTCTTCCCGCTTCACACCACTGGAGCGCAGGTACAACGTCCTTTGTGGGCTTCCACAGGCGTCAAGAACCCCGATTACTCCGACACGATGTATGTTGATGGCCTGATGGGTCCCGACACGGTCGACACGATTCCTGAAGCAACGTTGGCGGCATACTCCGATCACGGAAACCCCGGATCTGATCTGACCTCCGGCTTGGGCGAAGCTCAGGCACAGATGAAAGCTCTGGCTGAAGCTGGTGTTTCGATCGATTCGATCACGGATGATCTTCTCACTGCCGGTGTAGCGACGTTCGCCGAGTCTTACGCATCGCTGCTAGGTCGAATCGAAGAAAAACTTGAGGCGCTTGGCAACTGATTTAGGACTAACAACGAAATGAAAGACGACCAGAACGTTTCAGCTGAACAAACTCTGCAGCGACTGGTGGACGAATCATTCGCTTCGAGGCTGTGGAACCGTGACGCCACTTTGTGGCCGGAACCATCTCCCGATGGTGACCCAGCCAGCAAAACCCTTGGCTGGCTCGATCTGCCAATGCGGCTGTCGATGTTGGCTGAGCAGTTCGCCGATCTTAACTCACAGCTTCTACGAGATGGCTTAACCGATGTTGTAGTGCTCGGAATGGGCGGGAGCAGCATGACGCCGCTGACGCTGAGCAGCATTTTAGGGACATCTGATTCACCTCCGACCGACCGACCGGCAATTAGACTCCACGCTCTCGACACGGTAAATCCGACGACGGTTTCGCAAATTACCACCGAGCTTGATCTCAGTAAAACTCTGTTTTTCGTATCGAGCAAGTCCGGGACTACCGTCGAGACGTTGACGCTGGAAGCGCACTTCCGTGCGGCAATGGCTGACACGGTCGAGTCTTCTATGAATCGCAAAAACTTCGTCGCTTTGACCGATCCGGGTACATCACTTGCTGAACGAGCTAGAGCAGGTGAATTTGGCACGTGGGTATCAACGCCAGATTATGTTGGAGGCAGGTTCTCAGCGCTCAGTGCGTTCGGAATGATGCCTGCTGCCGCGACCGGTATGAATCTTCGAGCATTCGCCGAATCTGCCGCCCGTATGGCACAACAATGCCAAGTTGACTCGAAAGAAAATCCCGGTTTAACTTTCGGTGCATTCTTGGCGTCGAACGCGCTCGCAGGACGAAATAAGGTCACCCTCATCACCAGCGATGAGTATTCGATATTCGGAATGTGGGTCGACCAGCTTCTAGCCGAATCAACTGGAAAAAACGGCAAAGGCCTGATTCCAATTACTGGCGAACCGGATTTGACTCTCGATGATTTCGCGCCAGATCGTCAGTTCGTCGTGTATAAATCTGAGGGCGACGAAAAGCGAATTGACCACGCCATTTCTGCACTTCGAGAGTCGGATCATCCAGTGTTCGTCATCGAACCACCAACACCCGAAAAACACGAAATTGCCGGGGAATTTTTCCGGTGGCAATTTGCTACAGTCGCTGCTTCGTCATTGATGGACATTTACCCATTTGATCAGCCAGATGTGGAATCAGCCAAAGTGAAATCGCTAGAATTTCTTTCGAATCCGAAAACCTCGATCAAAGACATCCCGCTCAGTATTGCGCTCGAACAGATTGCTGGTGAATCTGCTCCTCGTTACGTTGCGGTAACGGCGTTTCTCCCAGAATCGGATGAGCTAACGGCTGCTTTCTCAATGCTCCGCAAAGCGATCTCTGAAAAAACCGGCATGGCGACAACATTCGGGTACGGCCCTCGTTATCTCCATTCAACAGGGCAGTTGTACAAAGGCGGACCACAGAACGCGATCGTACTAGGTTTCGTATCAGCGAAATACGATCATCTTGCCGTGCCGGGGGAGTCATACACTTTCGGTCAACTGACCGAGGCTCAGGCTGGCGGCGATTTCGCGGTTATGGCTGAAGGCGGTCAAACGGTTCTACCGATCAAGATCGAAGGCGACTTGGTCGAGGAACTGAAGACGGCAGTGCGAGCGCTAAATAAGAACTATACAAGACAGCCATATTTGAACGAACAGAACGGGAACCCAACGATTCGGAGACCTTCAAATGACTAGCTCGACAATCAACTCAAACGCTAATTACTTCATCGCACTTGACGATCGAATTGACCTAATTTCTGAGGTACTCGCACATACCGGTCAGCCAACGGCTGCCGATCGCGAACAAGCGGCCAATCTCAAGCGCGTAGTTTTCGATGGCATCGCTACCGCAGTCGAAAACGGGTTGGCAAAATCGAGTATTGGTCTCTGGGCAGATAGCGATCTTGGAGAGTCGGTGCTGCTGCGAGCCAAAGCCATGGCGGTAACTACGGCATCTTCCCCACAAAGTGGAACCCATTCGCTGAATCGACTCAATGTCGACTACACAGCGGTTCAACTCACGCTGAATCCAGATGGACCTGAAGAAGGTCGCAAGGAACTCCTTCAGAGGCTTAAGATCGTGTCGGACAAGGCGCGTGAAGAATCTAAGCCGTTAATGATTGAACTCGACTCCATACCAACGTCGACACAGATCGAAATGTACGGTGGATTATCGGGCGCACGGGCGATGCTCGTCATCATGTCGATTCAACAACTGCAAGACGCTGGCGTTCACCCATCAATTTGGGCTTTTGAACCAACTGACGATGAGACGTTCACTGAGGCAATCACAGCTCAAGCGCATGTTGATGATCGTGACAACACGGTGCTGCTCGTTGTTGCCGGAGGGCTTTCAGCTGGGCAAATCGGAAACCAACTTTCACAATCCGAAAAGAACATAATTTCACTCGCAGCTCGGACCCAAGGGGTTTCGGGCGTATTGATCGGACCTGGTGCGTATTACCGACACCTAGTCCAGTTGAATGAAGGCATAATCAAACGGGATGAAGCCGTGGACGTGATCGCCGCTCAATTTGGCGATATCGGAAAAATTTTCGAGAAATCACGCACGACTTCCGAAGTTTTGTAACCAGCCTTCAGAAACAACTAATGCCAGATCAGATCGAACAAGACAGTCGGATCAGCGCGTTCATTTTCGATCTCGATGGAACTCTCGTAGAAACCGAACGACTCAAAGCAAAATCTTACGCAACCGTTCTGGGCAGGCTCACCGGAGCTAGCGCCCCAGACCTCCGTGCCATCGAACTCTATGAACGGATCGTTGGCTCAACCGATGAAATGGTCAGTCGCCGGATGATCCACGAGTTTGGGCTCACTGATTCACTTGAACCTGTCGACGGCGAACTCTGGAAGCATCTGCACCAAATCCGAATGGATGAATACCGGGACACCGACGGTGCAACTGACCAACTGCTTGAAAACGTCTATCAGCACAACATCGATCTTTTGCGTGACCAAAAGCGCATCGGACGCACCGTATCGGTCGCAACATCGTCATTCAGCGATGAGGCAAAACGAGTGCTCGATGCTCTCGGGGTACGGGTACTACTCGACGATATTGTTGGGCGTGAAATGGTCACCGATCCGAAACCCGATCCAGAAATTTATCTGCTAGCGATGGAGCGACTTGGCGTTGAACCAGAACAAGTCCTAATCATTGAAGATTCCCCTATCGGCACGAAAGCCGCTATGGCGGCTGGGGCGTCATGGATATGCGTCAGTACCCCTTTTTCGCGTGTGGCAATCGAATCAAGTTCATGGCTAGATCCGCAATGGGTTGTGCACGACCCAGCTAAACTCAATGAAACGGTAGCTCGCAGAATCAGCTCGACAAGCAAGGTCTGACCATCTACTTCACAAGAAGTGCGGTTGAATTTTCACGGAGAAAACGAATGAAACTCGGTATGGTTGGTCTCGGCCGCATGGGCGGAAATATGTCGGAACGACTGCTCAATGACGGACACGAAGTTATCGTGTTCGATCCTGACTCTTCAGCGGTGAACACACTTGCCGAAAAAGGTGCCTCGGCAGCTAGTTCGCTCAACGACGTTGTGAGCCAGCTTGAAGCTCCACGGACCGTATGGGTGATGGTTCCGTCTGGTGATATCACAGAGAGCACTGTCAACGAACTTGTCGAGCTTCTTGATGAAGGCGACACGCTAATCGACGGCGGAAACTCGAACTACAAGGAATCGCAGCGACGGGGCGAGCATGCAGCCCAAAGCGGCATCGACTTCCTCGACTCTGGAACCAGCGGTGGAGTCTGGGGACTCGCCAACGGCTACTGCCTAACTGTCGGGGGCAATCGCAACGCCTACGACCGAAACAGGCCGATTTTCAAAACTCTTGCCCCGGATGATTCCGATGGCAATTTACACGTCGGACCCAGTGGTTCTGGTCACTACGTAAAGATGATTCATAACGGCATAGAGTACGGACTGATGCAGGCATATGCAGAAGGTTTTGAACTCCTTGCCGCCAAAGAAGATTTCAATCTCGATCTCGGAGCCATCGCTGAAAACTGGACACGCGGTAGTGTGATCCGATCATGGCTACTCGACCTCACGGTTGATGAGCTAGAAAAAGACCCTCATTTAGATGAACTCAGTTCGTATGTAGATGATTCGGGGGAAGGACGCTGGACTGTCGAGGCATCAGTCGAACTAGCAGTCCCGGCTCCTGTCATTACAGCTGCACTTCAAATGCGATTCCGCTCACGCCAGTCCAATCCTCTGGGGGGCAAGATGCTCGCAGCAATGCGTAACGGCTTCGGTGGTCACGCCGTGAAGAAGGCAGATTAAGTCTATGCCTGACGAGAACTTCCGTGCGCCACCACACTACCCATTGCTCAATACGCAAATGATGTCGGCGCGTGAACTTCGAGAAACCCTCGAAGACCTGTGGGAATGGGTTCACGAAGCTGAAATGGCACCAGAAGAGATCGCACCTGCCGACGATCTAATTCAGGACGTTCGACACCAAATGGGAACGGTTATCGAAGAACGGGTTGATCGACATTCCGACGAACCAAGCGGTTCCCGAAGCGGCTAACCGAGTAACCGACGATATAGTTCAGACTGTCGCTGTCTGCCTTCGGCGTATAACTCGGCATTAGCAAGGTTCGGTTCGTAAGTTTCAGCGATGTGGGCGTGATGCGTGTCGAGACTGTCCCAAACGCCAAGTGCGTTCAATGCCAGCACTGCAGTTCCCCTGCTGGTGTCTTGCTGCTCTGCCGATACGCCTACTGGCACGCCCAGCACGTCGGACATCGTTTGTAGCCACCACGGAGAGTTCTGTATCGCTCCGCCGCTGGCGATCATTTGATAGCCCGACTTCACACCCGGCAACAGTAGGTCGGCGACCATAGCGAATCGATACGACACCGATTCGAGCATTGCCTGAAGAATTTCGATAGGAGTGGTAGATATTCTCACCCCTTCGAGAACCCCGGTCGCAGAGGTCGACCAGCCGGTCGCCCGTTCGCCAGCGATAAACGGCAGAACGTTAATTCCGTGCTGTGCTGGTTGCAGTTTCGTTAGCTCAGAATTGAGCTGTTCGATTGGTGGTAACTTGAGATTATCGAGCGCCCATTGCACGACGTTCCCGCCTTCAGAAAACGATCCCCCGAGCAACGTTCGATTGCTACCGAGTCGATACGCCCAAAGACCTGTCGGCACGTCGGGCGCAGGACCTTCACTGAGTACACGCATGGCCCCAGTCGTACCAATCGTAAGCGCCACTTTGGTCTCGTCCACACACCCAGTGCCGACGTTAACCGCCGCACCATCGCCGACTGCTAGCAGGAACGGTAGTTCGGCCAGTGCTGGCCATCGGGTTGCGAACTCGTTCGCTAGCCCTCGTTCGGGATCGCTCCACGGAGCAAGTTCGGGAAGATTGCTTTCGTCGATTCCGAGTCGACCGAGTAGGCCATGATCCCACTCAAGATCGTGCCTGTTCAGAAGACCGCTCCATGACGACACGCAGTAGCTGGCCTTTACGTCGCGCCGACCAAACCATTTCGTAAAAATATAAGTCGATACGTCGACATAGCGGTCGACTTGGTCTGCAAGGTCAGGCTGCGTTCTACGCAGCCAGCGGATGCGACCCGGGAGATACGAAGTATGCTGCATCACCCCGGTGCGGTCGTAGATGATCGGAACGTTTAGCTCATCACGAAGTCGATCCACATCCGCGGCCGAACGGGTGTCGGCGTAGGTGTAAACGGGAGTGATAGCGTTCCCTTCTGAATCAACACCAAGCACCGTGCTTGCCATGCAGTCGAATCCAACACCGATGATCTCGGATGCCAGATTGCCAGCTTTCCTAAGCACCGAATCGATGGCTTGCTCTGTGGCGATTCGAATCTGGTCGGCGTCTTCTTCAGACGTGCCATCGGACGCGACGGTCTGGGCGTGAGGGATGCTCTCCTCAACGCCTTTTACGCTTCGGGCGCGGGCATCGAATAATCCGGCCTTAACCGACGAGCTGCCGATATCGACTGCAAGCACGAACGGCGATTCGTAATCGCTCAACGCATCACCTCTTTTGGCTCGTATCAGGCTAAGTGACTAGGTATTTTTCGACGAGTGACTGATCGATTTCGATACCGAGACCCGGTTTGTCGCTCACTTCGAAGTACCCGTTACTCGGTCCGTACTCTTCCGAGGTGATCGCATTCTTATAGTCGTTGGCGTGATGACCGTGCTCCATAATCATGAAGTTCGAGCACGACGCCGAGTATTCAACCGTAGCTGCGACCGACAATATTCCGCCGCCACCGACATGAGGCGCCACAGGAATGTTGTAGGTATCGGCAATCGTTCCAATACGGTGACCTTCAGTGATACCGGTTCGAGCGATGTCGTGCATGACGATATCGTAGGCACGACGCTCGAACGCCTCTCGCATTTCGTATCGAGTGCGGCTCCACTCACCAATCGCCACTGCCATATCAAGAGCTTCGGAAAGAGCCACCGCCCCAGGAATATCGTCTGGTACTAGCGGCGACTCGAGCCACGTGAAATCGAGCTTTTCTAAAGCGCGACCAAGCTTGATCGCGCTCTGCAACGACTGACGCATGTGAACGTCGCACATCAGCATGATGTCTGGGCCAACTCGCTTACGAACTGCACTGGCTATTTCTGCAACGCCTTCAACATCCAACAGAAGGTGCAACTTCAGAGCCTTGTAGCCTAATGCGACATGCTCTTCGGCGGCGTCAGCCACTTTCTCGGGATCAGTTCCACCTAGCCCAGCGTAAAGCTTGACCTTGTCACGATATCGACCGCCAGCAAGCTTATGAACTGGCTTACCGGTCGCCTTGCCAACGATGTCCCAGAGAGCGATATCGGTGCCGCCGATCGCATCGACGTAGAAACCGGTTGGATGGCCTCTTTCACGCATCGCACCATAGTTTCGAGTCCAGATCGCCTCGATGTCGAACGGATCACGCCCGAGGATAAGAGGCCGCACCAGATCCTCCACAATCACCTGTGTCGTACGAGGTGCCACAGGTGATTGCGCTTCACCCCAACCGACAATTCCTGTGTCAGTTTCGATTTTTATTACCGTCGTTTCGTGGTGCTTCGAGTAGATCGAAGTAAACGCCGATTCATCGACGAAGTAGTCGCCAAAATCGATAACACTGGGACGATCGTTGCCTTCTTCATCGTCTTCTCGAGAGATTCGGATTGGGAAGGCCGTTATTTCTTTTATCTTCAATTCGAGCGAAGAACTTTCTAATGGTCGGTGCGGCTACACGTAGCCGCACCGAATCACGACCAAATCGGAACATACACTGAACGATTAGTCTTTTTGCATCTTGGCAGGAGTCATCATTTCAAAGAACTCAATACGATTGCCGAGAATGTGCTCGCGCGCCTCAGCGCCAAATGCGGAAGCCGCAGGTACCGACGGCACACCCTCGCGATACGGTGAATCAATGGTTGCATCGGTCCACTGCATGTACACACGGTTGGTGTCGCCAGGCAATGTTCCGCCATTGAAGGTAATAGTCACTTCGGAGCGCTGACCGGCTGCGGTGTAAGCATCACCCTGCTGCTGAAGTAGAGTCGCAACTTTGCGGGCGGTTCCGGGCTTCACGTCGTAGACACGTCTGATCACGTACATAACTCGCTCCTTGGTTCTTATCCCTAATACGATTCGAGTGCCTGCACGGCGTGAATGCTGGGATATTTTGAATAATCTTGATCGATCATTGAATGATATTTTGACCGAGCACGATCAAAGTACATCCCAAACCAACTGACAGTAAATGGGTACACACGGGTTTCATCATAATTTCACGCCGATTCGACGAATATCGGAGATATGATGAAATGGTTGTCGCCTAACAAATAGGCCAAACTAACCGGAATAAGCAATCACGCTTGTTCGACTGGAGCAATGGATGAAGATCGGCGCCCCGAGGGAGTCAGATCCCAACGAGAATCGCGTGGCACTTGTGCCAGAGACGGTTGAACGCCTCGTCAAAGCTGGCCATGAGTTATTTATTGAAGTGGACGCAGGGACGGCCGCTGGCTTCCCTGACGCCGCGTATGCCGAAGCTGGTGCAAAGACTGCCTCTGCAACCGAGATAGCCGGATCGGTCGATATATTCGTCCATGTCCAACCTCCAACTGCCGAAGAAGTCGGGTCCCTGAAAAAGGGCTGCATCGTCATAAGCACGTTGAATGCACGAACGAACGCCACGGCCGTCGCTTCTCTCGCTTCAGCCGGAGCAACCGCTCTTGCAATGGAGCTAGTTCCACGAATCGCCCGAGCACAGCGAATGGATGTTCTGTCGTCTCAGGCGTCTATCGCCGGGTACAAGGCAGCACTTCTCGCCGCTAATTCGCTCGGCAAATATCTTCCAATGATGATGACCGCTGCTGGGACTATCCCGCCAGCGAAAATTCTAGTGCTCGGAGCCGGTGTTGCCGGACTTCAAGCAATCGCCACTGCACGCCGACTAGGTGCGGTCGTTGAAGCTTTCGACGTTCGAGCCGCTGCCGGTGAGCAGGTCGAAAGTCTTGGTGCGAAATTCATTCAGCCACCAGCAGCCGAAGACGCTGAAGGTGCCGGTGGATACGCCCGAGCACAGACCGAAGACGAGCAGGTAGCCCAGCGAGAGTTCCTAAAAGGACACATCGCCGATGCCGACGCCGTAATTACGACGGCTGCGATTCCGGGTCGCCCTGCCCCACTACTGATGACTGAAGACATGGTCGACGTAATGAAGCCGGGTAGCGTTGTTATCGACCTCGCTGCTGAATCGGGCGGAAACGTTGCAGGCACGGTCGCTGGTGAAATCATCACCAAGAATGGTGTAATGATCAACGGACCTATCAACGTTCCAAGCTCAATGCCGTTTCACGCAAGCCTGCTCTACTCTCGAAACGTAATGGCGCTACTTGATCTCATCATCGATCGAAAAGAGGGAACTCTTACCCTCGATTTCGAAGATGAAGTGATCGACACCATGTGTGTCGCCCACGAAGGCGAAGCACGACACGGATTAGGTGAATAAATGTTTGACGCTGAAGCGCTAATCATCGCTCTAACAGTATTCGTACTGGCGATTTTCATTGGTTACGAAGTAATCACCAAAGTGCCGCCCACGCTGCACACTCCGCTTATGTCGGGATCGAACGCCATTTCTGGCATCGTGATCGTCGGCGCGTTATTGGTTGCAGGACAGGACGACGGAATCGCAGGTCAGATTCTGGGAGCCATTGCAGTCGGACTCGCCATGATCAACGTGGTTGGTGGATTTATGGTTACCGACAGAATGCTTAAGATGTTCAGAAGGTCGGGTCAGAAATAATGGAAACTACCCATCTTTTTGGCGTGAACGGAATGAACATTACGAACGCGGCGTACATAGTTGCGGCGATTTTGTTCATTGTCGGACTCAAACAGCTCGGCTCACCAGCTACTGCTCGAAACGGTAACCGAATGTCGGCCCTGGCGATGTTGGTTGCAATCGTCGCCACCGTAGTTGGTAACGATATTGCGTCTTGGGAATTTATCCTCGCCGGTGCCATCGTTGGTTCGGCGATCGGAGCGTTCTCGGCTCGCAAGATCGCTATGACCTCTATGCCGCAGCTTGTCGCAATCTTCAACGGGTTCGGTGGAGCCGCTTCGGCGGTGATTGCTGCAGCCGAGCTCATTCGATTGATCGACAACGGAGCCGATATTGCTCAGGATGTTTCGATAACAATCATGGCTTCGGTAATCGTTGGTGGTGTGACGCTAACCGGTAGCTTCATCGCTTACGGCAAGCTTCAAGGCATTGTGCCGACTCGACCGATTCTGCTGCCGATTCGAAATGTAATCAACGTTGCGTTATTGATTGGAATGATCGCATCGACCGTTTGGTTGGTGATCGATCCTTCGATGACCGCATTCATGATCGCCGGTGCAATTGCTCTTGCGCTTGGAATCCTTGTCGTGATCCCAATTGGGGGAGCCGACATGCCAGTGGTAATCGCTCTGTTGAACTCGTACTCGGGTATCGCTGGAGCGGCGACTGGTTTCGTGCTTGGAAACACCGTCCTCATCATCGCCGGTTCGCTGGTTGGTGCGTCGGGTCTGATTCTCACGAGGATCATGACCAAAGCGATGAACCGATCGCTAGCTAACGTCATGCTCGGTGGCTTCGGTGTCGAAGATGGCGCAGCCAGCGCAGGTGGCGACGATGACCGCCCGGTCACTTCGATCCAGCATGAAGACGCTGCAATGATGTTGGCATACGCACAGTCGGTGATCTTCGTTCCTGGTTACGGCCTAGCGGTTGCTCAGGCTCAGCACCAGGTTCGTGAACTTGCCGACTTGCTCAAGGCAAAAGGCATTAGCGTTCGCTACGCCATTCACCCTGTTGCAGGTCGAATGCCGGGTCACATGAACGTACTGCTCGCCGAGGCTAACGTGCCATATGACGAGCTGAAGGATTTGGACGAAATCAACGGTGAGTTCCAGCGAACCGACGTTGCAGTAGTGATCGGTGCGAACGACGTGACGAACCCGTCGGCACGAACCGACAAGTCGAGTCCGATCTACGGAATGCCAATTCTGAACGTCGACCAGGCTCAGTCGGTCATCATGATGAAACGTGGAATGTCGTCTGGATTCGCCGGGGTGCAGAACGAACTGTTCTTCCTCGACAAAACTCAGATGCTATTCGGTGACGCCAAGGACTCTGTAGAGAAGATCACCGCGGAAGTGAAAGACCTCTAGGTCTCCTGACTTAAGTAACGTAAAAGCCCCCGGATGCAATCATCCGGGGGCTTTTTTATTCTGACTGGCGCACACGCTTCCTAGAAAGCTTCGGTCAGATTGCTCTCAGGATTTCGTGAATCCTTGTTCCAGAGACGTTCTACCTGATATCGAGGCTTCCATCCAAGCACTCGTCGTGTCTTTTCATTATCAAACTTGCGGTGTGGCAAATCGGGAAAGATGAAGAAGGATTCATTTTTAGAGGCGAGTCGTTCCTCAGGCACTTCAACCGCCGCCTGAACCGCAGTTCCACAATCCTGCCAAGCAGTCGAGAACGGCACCATGTCTTCGTGGTAAACCACAGGAGCCTCGGGGCCACCGAGATTCCAAGAATGCTTCATGTTGTAGTACAACAGCGTGATGACCTGGATTCCGTGTCGCTCGCTGAACACTCGGCAGATCTCCTGCCCCAATGCTTTTGTGTGTGCGTAGAGCCGAGTGCCGGGTGCTGACGGCATGTCAGGGTTGAGATCGAAATCCCATTCCTCATACTGCTGCCCGACCTTCTGGTAGTGCGGACCTGTCGTGATGACCCGCTTTATCCGGTGCTCACGGGCGGCCAGCATCATGGCGTAGTTACCCATAGTATTCACGTCGAACGCAATTTTACGATGTGGTCGTAAAACCGAAAGGTTCACGATTATATCCATGCCTTCAGCAGCTTTTACCACTCCATCAACATCGTCGACCGATAGCTTCTGAAACTCACCCTTGTATGCAGGGTAGGGATCGTTGATATCGGTCAGCAAAATGTCGTGGCGATCCTGCAAGGCTTTTACGGCCCATGGTCCCAGCATTCCGTTTCCACCAAGAATCAGAATCTTCATGATGAGAGCCTTCCAGCTAGTTCGGGCAATAATCTCGCAGCCGTCTTCGTAATAAATCGCTGGTGATCAACAGGCGATTGAACGTGAATATCCTGCCACTGAATCAGCTCTTCAGCAACGAGAGCAGCCGTAATCGATTCGCCGATCATGCCGTGGGATATTGCGGCGGTATCGTCTGGTCCAGCTGACGAATCACCAATGAACGGCCAGCCTAATCGTAGGTTTACCACTTGGATTAGCCTGTCGCGTGCAAACTCTTTGCAGACGTATTCGGCCATGTGCGCCACTAACAGTTCGATGTCCTCAGCCGGAGGGTCGCTACGCCATTTTTCAGTCACTACGAGATTTTCTTCGTGATCCTGAAACAACTTCAACGTGCTGATGTTGATGTACCGCTTAACACCCGCGTCCGAAGCTGCCTGAAGCAGGTTGTACATTCTGCGAGTGTGATAGTCCATCAAGTGTGTGTTCGACCCAGACTGACCTTGATATCCGATGTTCACAATCGCATCTATACCCGCTACAAGCTGGTCGGTTTCAGACTCGTGCCCAAGCTCGTTTGCGATGATGTCACCGCTGGCATTGCGGGGAAGATCTGTGAGCCGCAGTGTGTGATCACTGCCAAGTGCGCCAGTTATGATTTGCGCCGTCGCAGAAGCAGCCGACGTTATCAGCACGTTCAATGTTCAACTCCGCTCGTTATTTATCGAGGTGTTTGATCGGATCAACCCGAAATACGGGTTGAGTTCGTAGATACTAACGCCATGAAGTCGCCAGAGTTCAATTCATCTCGACTAAATATTCGGTTTCTCTTGTCACTAATCACGCTAGCGACGGTCATTCTGGTGATGACCGCCTGTGCACATCGAGAAATCCCAGCGACTGTCGCGATTACCGTGTCGCCGGAAACACTCGATTGCGACGATTACGAATTGGTCGAGGTGATCGAGGTAATCGATGCGAATACAGTACTCACGTCCAATGGCGATATTCAGCTATACGGAGCGTTCTCACTGAAACAGCCTTCCGACTGCGCAAGTCAAGCCGAAGATCGTCTGCGCTCACTGGCGGACGACCAGATTCGCGTTCAACCGTTCCCAACTGACTCCGTACGTCGGGACGATGACCACTACTACTTGTTCACCGAGGATGGTCAGTCGATCGACCAAAAGCTCATCGAAGAGGGATTAGCACTTACTTGGGATCAAGATGGACAGCATTTCGGCTGGTTTCTGTTTAAAGATGCGAAGGCGAAAGAGTAAGAATCCGGTTGCCTTTGGCACAACTATCAAGCATTACAGCGTGGCGAGCCAAATGAATTCCGTATTTCTGGTCTCACTTATCGAGATTCCTAATCTGTTCGACCTTCATTGAAACCGGGATATTTCATTGGTTTTCTCAACTACAAATTGACCGTTCATGTAAAACCGGTATCATCCGCCGGTCGCTCAATTTCACTGAGGTACCTACAGCTTGATCTCCAAGAACCTGAATATTCTCTCGCCGCGCCGCTTAGCGCTATTGATCGCATTGCTAACCCTTTCGGCCATCTTTATCGCCGGTTGTGGATCAGGCTCCAGCGAAGACGAACTATTTCCGCAGATCAGCGATCCAAGTACGATTTTTACTTTGGATGATGTTTTGGCGACGCCATACAAGGAACTCAACAACTACTCCACAGACGAACTACCAGGCGCAACCGACGCTAGCTACGGCTTTATGAGGATTGGAAGCGGTGATCCGTACGACTTCGAGATTAGGGTCTACGAATCTCATCAAGAAGCCGTGAATCAGGGAACGGCTATGGCACTTGAAGGCACCGGTGAAAATGCAATTCTCAGCGAAGATGACGCTACTTTTAAAGAAGGCATTAAAGATCGCCGAACCATCATTGGCGGTGGAGTTGGAGGCGGAGCTCGAAGTGGAATCGGACCAAAATTTGCTAGCTACGCAATTTTCGGAAATATCGTAATGCTGTGCCAAGGCTCCGACTCAGAAACATCACTTGAACGATGCGGCCTGATGGCGAATGCGCTGGTGACAAGTGAATAAGTTCAACTCCCACAGGGTGCTAATACCGCTTCCGTTAGCGCTGCTGGTTCTGCTTATCACAGTGGTTGGCTGTGGCGGCAGCTCGTCAGATAACGCTTCGGGTGCAGACCTCGTAAAAGTGGCTGATTTTGAGCGACTACTTACGATCGACGATGTCAAAAACGTAGGTTGGAAGCTTGGCAAAACTTACGACGTTGAAGGACTCGATGGTGCAGAGGAAGCCTACGTGGGCTTCTGGACTCCACCCGGTCTCGGCTCCCTCAACTATGAAATTCGCATCTACCCCAGTCATCAAATAGCCGTCGAGAAAGGCACGCCGTTTGCCGAGGACTCCTCAGGGGAGGGTGCGTCACTAAATTCCGAAGATGCGATGTGGGGTGAAGGTGTTAGGGATCGAAGGATCATAGTTGGAGGCGCATCACAAGGAAGCCAGAACCCTCGTTACGGCGATTTCGTAATACTCGGCAATATCGTAATTCTTTGCGAAGGACGAAGTTCGGAGCACTCACTCGACCAATGTGCGCCTTTCGTCGCAATACTCCGAGATGAAGGCGCATAATTACGCCATTGGGCTGTCGATGATCGCAGTCGTTCAGAGATTTGGTTAAATCTATGAATGACTACCGAGTTGTAAACAGGTATATTTGGCGAACCCGCCAGCGAACTCATTTTTATCATGTGCAACAGGTGGGATTCGAACAACGATAGGGAGCTAGTTTATGAATCAGGCAAACAGCAGCAGGGCACGGCTGCTGATACTGCTTTTAGCAGTCGCAGCACTATCGATTGCGGCAGTAGCTTGCGGCAGTGACAGCAGTGATGGTGTTGGATCAGAATTAGATGGGCCGATCGCCAAGATCGATGCCACAGACCGTATCTACACGATTGAAGATTTGACCGCTACCGGATTCAAAGACAACAAGTCTTACGATGTCGAAGGATTGCCGTCAGCTATTGCGGTTCACTACGGACTTTGGGGTCCGACTTCAGCTGGTAAATTTGAATTTGAGGCTCGCTTTTACGCCTCTCATGCCGATGCATTGGCCTTCGGTGTTGATTACGCAGAGGAGTCAACCGGCCCAGATGCCGTTCTGCTAACAGGCGAGCAGCGATGGGAAGAAGGCATTAGGGAGCGAAGAGCGTGTCAAGGTGTTGCAGGCGGGCATCAAGTCGGCACATGCGCAACTGCCAAGTACTTCGACTTCATCATCGTGGGGAATATGATTTTGATGTGCCCTGGTAAAGATTCAATTGGTTCGTTAGAGACCTGCGCTGAATTTATGGGCGTGGTGCAGTAAACCGTGCATTTCATTAATCGAATGAACAATCGAATTGTTGCAATTCTTTTCGTAGCAACTATTACGGCCGTTCTCGTAACCGGTTGCGGGTCTGACTCAGGAGCCAGCGGGGGCGGAGCGGCTGTCGCTCGTGTTGTCGATAACGACCGCATCTACACTGTAGACGATCTAAAAGATGCGCTCGGAGTGAAGACAGTCAAGGACTACGACATAGATGAACTTCCCGGCGCTCTCGAGGCTTGGAACCTTATCTACAACCAGCTCGACTACGAAGCTCGCTTCTACGCCTCACACGCCGACGCTGTGGCGGAGGGAACGATCTACGCAGACTCGGTCACCGGAGAGGACGCCGTCGTCACCGGAGATGACGTGTTGTGGGAAGAGGGCAGGAAAGACCGCAGAAAGTGCAGTCGTGCAGCCCAGACACCGCATTCGAGTTGCTCGTATTCGGCTCGTTACCTCGAGTATGTGATTCGTGGAAACATGATTCTATTCTGCGAAGGCGACGAATCGGCTGATGCGTTCGAAAACTGTGAAAATCTCATAGCGCTCACCGAACCGGCGTAACGACAGAACAAACGGAAGTAACAAAAAAAGCCCGGCGAAATGTACGCCGGGCTTTTTTTGTGTTGGTTGTGCCATAGATTATTGGCGATTTAGAGTACCAACCAAACCGAATTACTTGTATCGGAGCTATTCGAGCACTTCGATCAGCGCTTCGCAAGTCGAGAGTTGACGTTCGCACAGCATGACCGTGTTGCCCACAACTGCGTAGGCGGGGTACAAATTCACCACAGGGATCAACGGATCCCTTTGCCCTGCCGTGCGGGCTATGATCGTTTCAGCGAGCTCTACGCCCTTATCAAGTGCCACTTCATGCGACTCGTAGAACCTGACTTCGATGTCTAGCTGCTGGAAGAAGCCGTACCAAATATCGATAGCGCCCGGAACAGTCTCTAGATCGAACTGCTTACTCTTCTTGAACCCTGCAGCCGTTAGATCATCGATCACGTAGAGCGACATCGTGTTCGTTATCAGGCGAATGCCTTCTTCATCAGCCACACCAATGGCTACTCCATCTTCGGAAACCTCGGTCTCAGTACCTGACGACCCGCACCCGGTCACCATCAGAAGCAGAATCAATATGAAAATTAGCGAAAAATAAGACGAGTGCGTTGGTATTCGACGCAATGAAGTTCGAGCAGGTTTCATCATTTAGAACTTTCAAATTGGTAATCGTAAGATGGCGAAATCATACTGCAATCGATCGTCGATTCGTAACGGTCTTTTGCATAAAAAAAGCGCCCCCGCCAAAAAAATTGACGGGGGCGCTCATTCGCGTCTGTTATCTCAAGTAGTAAGAACTACTAGAGTCCTACTACGCGGCTTTAATGGCGTGCAGTACCAATGACCACGTGAGGTGCCAAGAGGCCTCGTTCACGTAACCATCAGTTTGACCACCGAGTGGCCAGTTAGTCCATCGCTTCTCACTCATGATGATGCGGTGGTAGAACTCAAGGACTGGAACGTCAGGGAGCTCGGTGATCCAGATTTCCATGGCTTCGCGCCATAGTTCCTGCATCTTATCTATGTTGTCAGGGTGAGTCTTTGCCACTTCGTCAGTGAGCTCATCAAAGCGCTCATTTTCCCAGTGGTAGAAGTTAACCTGGTGACCACCTGGAATGTTTACTGATGCTGACTGGTAAAGCTTCATTGTGAAGTAAGGGTCACGGACCGATCCGCCGTGTCCGAACATCAGACATTCGAAGTTACCTTCAGCCATTCGTGAAGAAGCATCGGGCGGCTGCGAGTAAGTGGCGTTGATGCCCTCTCGTCGAAGCTGCTCAGCAGTGATAGGACCGAGGTCCACCCACGGGCTGAAACCAATGATTTCACAGTTGATGCCGGTGCCCTGAGCGTCAACCCAGTTGCCATCGCCATCCTTCGAGTAACCAGCACCTTCAAGCAACGCTGCAGCCTTAGCTGGGTTGTGCTCGGTGGTGTCGTTTACTGCGAGTAGGTCCGCTACAGAGTCAAAGTACTTCTTCAATGGCGGGTAACCAGGCATGGTAAGCGGGTTGAATGCCGCTGCACCGTCGTAGGCCACGTCACTCAGTTCCTGCCGGTCAAGGAGGTAGCTGAATGCCCATCGAACGTTCTTGTCGTCGTAAGGACCGAACTTACCAGTGTCGTTGAAAGCAAGCGAGACTGGCCACCAGTCGACATATCCGAAAGGAGAGTCGGTTCCGGTGTGAGTGACAAGATCAGAGTTCTTGCCCATTGTCTCAACGATAACCGCAGGTGTGGTCATTGCTGAGTAATCAACTTGGTCAGAAATCAAAGCCTGCGACCGAACCGTCTGGTCAGGTGTTGGCAAGTAAATGACACGTTTTGGTCCAGGCAGCTTGCCGAACTGACCTAGGTCAGATACGCCTTCACCCCACCACGAGTCGCGGCGGTCGATGATTTTCTGCTCAGGTGAACCAGAGATGACCTGCCATGGACCCGTAGTTAGCGGGAAGCCCTTGGCTGGGTCGTAGTCCTTGAACGTAGTCCAGTCTTGGCTGGAGTAGTGGTGCTCGGGCACCATGTACACACCAATGTCGTACTTGTACGTAAGAAGGAACATGAATCGTGGGTCTGGTCGGTCAAGCAATACCTTTACGGTGTGGCTGTCGACTTTCTCCGCGCGATTCATAGCGTTGTCGATGTCGTTACCCCATCGGACTTCTTCTTTAAGGTCCTTAAGAGTGTTCAACGTGTACACAACGTCGTCTGCGTTGAACTCTTCACCATCAGACCATTTAATACCGGTTCGTAGGTTGATAGTCAACTCAGTAAAGTCGCCGTTCCAGTCCCAGCTCTCAGCGAGCCAAGGGATCGTCTTGTCGTCGAATGCACTAAAGAATGCAAGCGGCTCAAAGATGATGTTTGGACCAGATTGGTGGTTTGCACCAATGGCGTATGGGTTCCATAGCTCGTGGTCTACGAAACGACCCTCGGCACCACCAAGGTAACCGATGAACGTGTCGTCGCGAGCGATGTCTGCAATAGCAACACTGCCAGGAGCGTCATTGGCCGGTGCCGTTGTCGCTGCCGGAGCAGTCGTGGCAACAGGCTCAGAGCCTCCGCCATCGTCAGAAGATCCTTCATCATCTCCGCCACCACAAGCAATTGCCGCAATTAGGGCAATTGAAAGCATGGCGAGGAAGAGAATTCTCCACCTCTCAGTAAATGTCATGCTGACCTCCGAATAAATGTCAGACGCGAAAACAGAAGTGCCGCCAAACGGCAGCATTGATCTGAGGCTGGAAATTATGTCCGAAACTAGCTAATCAGTCAACATTCACAAACAAACGTTCCATTACGCCTCTAATTAGTTTGGGTGACAGATAGGTGCGGACTGGCAAACAAGTTTGAATCGCACTGTGGTTAGTGTAGTAACGAATATTCAATTAAGAAAACTAATGCACAAGCATCTGAACTATGAATTTTTCCTCATATAAATAATCCCAATATAGCCAGCCACGTAAACACTTGTTATCTTTGGAGCCCATAGATCCTAATATTTAGGTAAAAACTGAATGTTGCTAGATTAGTCAATACTTCAGACACTACTGAATCGAGTTTTAGCCCGTGACAGAACAAACGCAGGCAGTAGAAACCTCTTCTCCGTCGACTGGTACGCAGATCATCCGAATGATTTCGGGTGTTCTTGGCCATTTCGTGGTGAAGCGTTTCCTGTTCTTCCTATTTGTAGTCTGGTTGGCGAGTACGGTGATTTTCATCATCCCTCGTCTTTCCGGTCAGGATCCCGTTAAAGAAAAGTTGTTGCTCGAAGCCCAGCGTGGTGGAGCCATGCAAACGGGTCTCGATGCGATGGCCAAGAGCTATCAAAAACGGTTTGGTCTCGACCAGCCGATGTGGACTCAGTACGTCAACTTCCTAAAAGATCTTTCGAGGCTCGACCTCGGATTTTCGATCGCCTTTTTCCCACGAACGGTGAACGACATCGTGTTTGAATCACTGATGTGGACGTTAGGGCTTATGGGAACGGTAACGATATTGGCTTTCATCTTAGGGACGCTCGCCGGAGCGGTACTCGGATGGCCTAGAAAACCGGGTTGGCTGCAGTACATCTTCATGCCGCTGCTAACCCTTTCAGCCATTCCGCAGTACCTACTCGCAATGATTCTGATTTTCGTCGTCGCATTCCAATTAGGTTGGTTGCCCTTGTTTGGTGGGTATGCACCCGCCACAGTGCCGACTCTTACTTTTGAGTTCGCAGTCGACGTTGTCAGGCACGCAATCCTGCCTGCGTTCGCCATCATCTTCTCAGCCATTGGCTTTTGGGCCATCGGTATGCGAGGCATGATGATCAACACGCAGGGAGAGGACTACATGATTCAGGCCGATGCCAAAGGCTTGAAGGGTTCGCGAATCTTCATGCGATACGCAGTTCGAAATGCCCTACTACCCCAGGTAACAGGTCTGGCACTTGTGCTCGGAACCATCGTTACAGGTCAGGTGCTAGTGGAACGAGTGTTCTCGTACCCAGGCATTGGCGACATTCTGTTCCAGGCGATTAGATTGTCTGACTTCTTCGTTATTCGCGGAATCGTCATCATAATTATTCTTGGTATTGCTGGAGCAACATTCCTACTCGATGTTCTTTACCCGTTACTCGATCCTAGGATCAAGGTGAGGAACTCTTAGATGACTGAATCAGTTACAACGCCGGATGTTCTAACTCCGGCTGACAGTGGTGGATGGAGCCAGTTCAACGAAGAACGATTGACTCCTATGAAGAAGTACGCTCTGCGTAATCCTTCGCTCATCGTTGGTCTTGGCATGCTCTTCGGCATGCTCTTCTTGGTCGGCATGGGTCATGTTGTATGGGAAACCGAACAATTCCAACCGCTCTCGGCTCCTACGCGGTTAGCTCCAACGTTTTCGGCAGAACTCCGTGACGGCACAACTGCCGCCTTCCCGTTCGGTACAGATACTCAGGGTCGTGACCTTTTGGCAGTTGCCATTCTTGGTACGCCTCTCACACTCCGCGTCGGCTTAATCGCCGGTGGTGTGGCTATTGGACTTGGCACGGTTGCCGCGTTCTTAGCTGCTTACTACCGAGGATTTGTCGACGCTGCGATTCGTTCAGTGGTTGACGTTGGTCTGGCTATGCCAGCCCTGCTCATTCTGATCCTCGTCAGGATCAACATCGGAAGAGAGCTCTCTATCGATGAGATCGGCATTGCCATTGGTCTTACGAGTTGGGTCTTCCCGGCTCGTACGATCAGATCGCAAGTGTTGGTTATGCGTGAGCAAACTTATGTAGAGTTGTCCCGCCTTTCGGGCACTAGCGGTATGGGCATTATTTTCAAGGAAATGATGCCGAACCTGATCCCCTACATCACTGCAAGCTTGGTTGGTTCTGTTGCTGGAGCGATTCTTGCTTCGATCGGCTTAGAAGCCATCGGACTAGGTAACTTCAGCGAGCCGACTCTTGGCATGACGATTTACTGGAATATTCAGTTCTCATCAATCACGCTCGGTATGTGGTGGTGGTGGCTTCCGCCTCTGGCTGCAATCGTGATCGTGTTCGTGAGCCTGTTCTTGATTTCATCAGGTTTGGATGAATGGTCCAACCCACGATTGAGGAAACGCGTTTGAGCACCGAACAAGCAATACAGACTTATAGGACTGGCGCTCGGATTACCGACGTCGACGCCCTTGTGGTCGATGGATTCTCCGTCTATTACGAGACTGATTCTGGAACTGTAAAGGCGTGTGACGATGTCACGTTCACGCTGAAGCAGGGAGAACGGTTCGCGCTGGTTGGCGAATCAGGCTCAGGCAAGACAACTCTTGCTATGGGACTGATGCGATTGACTCGACCGCCAGGTCACATTGCCAAAGGCAGTGCGACTCTGAACGGGCGTGACCTGACAACGCTAACTGACGAAGAGATGCGCAGGACGCGCTTGTCGGAGCTTGCTCTAGTTCCCCAGGGTGCTATGAACTCGCTTAACCCGGTAATGCGAATTGAACGACAGATCATCGATGGAATCCTTGATCACGTCGAAGATGACGAAAAGTCGCCTAACAAAGACGAACTCGACGAAATGGTTCGAGATCTTTTGACTAGAGTCGGACTTCGCCCCGGCGTTGCTCGTTTATTCCCACACGAACTATCTGGGGGAATGAAGCAGCGTGTGGCGATGGCAATTGGTATTTCATTACGTCCCAGCCTGATTGTTGCGGACGAACCAACTTCTGCTCTTGACGTTGTTGTGCAACGTCAGATCATGCAGACGCTTGGTCGACTGCAAGAAGGCTTAGATGCCTCGATCATGCTGGTTGGTCACGATATGGGCCTCGTTGCCCAGTTCGCCGACACTATCGGCGTTATGTACGCAGGCAAACTCGTTGAAGTTGGCCCGGTTGAAGAGGTGTTTAGTGACCCTAAGCACCCTTATACCAAGCTACTAATTCGAAGTCTGCCATCTTTGAAAGAAAAACGAGAATTCTTAGGGATTCCTGGACTTCCACCGCAGTTGATCGACTTGCCAGTTGGCTGTTCTTTCGCAGATCGCTGCCCTTCAGTTTTCGCGAAGTGCCGTGAGGTAACTCCCCTTACGCAAGATCTTGGTGGTCGAAGAGAAACGGCTTGCCACTTATACGATGGTGAGGCGAAATCATGAGCACATTCCTTGAACTTGACCACGTAACCAAAACATTCGGAAGCGAAGGCATGTTTGGTAACGGTCAAATAACCGTGGCTGTTGATGATGTATCGCTTTCTATCGATGAAGATGAAGCGTCAATCACAACTGTTGCTGGTGAAAGTGGAAGTGGAAAAACCACACTTTCTCGATTACTTCTTGGAAGTCATGTGCCGTCCGACGGACGCATGCTCTATCGAGGCAAGGACTTCACGAAGCTAACGAGCCGTGAACGACGAAACTTCCGCCGTGAGATTCAGCCGATCTTCCAAGATCCGTTTGAGTCTTACAACCCGTTCTACAAAGTCGACCACGTTCTCGATGCCCCTATCAAAAACTTCAAGCTTGCCTCTTCTAACAGAGAAAAGCAGAGGATGATTGAAGACGCACTCGAGATGGTTGGTCTCCTCCCTGGAGAGACGCTCGGACGTTTCCCTCACCAACTAAGTGGTGGGCAGCGTCAGCGAATCATGGTCGCTCGTGCGCTTCTTCTGAAGCCTCGTGTAATTCTGGCCGACGAGCCAGTGTCGATGGTCGACGCTTCGCTTCGAGCAACAATTCTCGACTCGATTAGACGCCTTAATCGTGACCTTGGTATTTCGGTTGTTTACGTGACACATGACTTAACTACCGCTTACCAGATCAGCGACAACCTGATGATTATGTACCGAGGTGCCGTTGTTGAAGCAGGAACTGTGGATGAGGTTATTCCGAACCCACAGCACCCGTACACGAAGCTGCTGATCGAATCGATTCCTCAGCCAGATCCGAAGAACCGATGGGGATCAGAGCCGCCTCAGCAAAACTGGGATACTTCTGACACCGACATGGCTGGTTGCCGATTTGCGGATCGATGCCCAGCTGTGATGGATAACTGCCGCACAACGGTGCCGGCGCAGTACCTCATCAACAAGCATCAGATGACAAGGTGTTTCTTGCACGAGGATAAGGGTGAGATGGAAAACCCAGACATCACGAGCACGTTCCAGACTGAGTCTGAGACGATCAAAGCTGTTCCTGCCAACATGTCGATCTAACTCGCATGTAGCAAGTTCTTCCTAAGGACCGAACTCATTGACTCCGAAGGTCACGGTGTAAAAAGCCAGACCTTCGGAGTTTGTTTTTAACCTGAGTTCGTGTTTGCCGAATTCTGGTAGTTCGATTATCTGGTAAAGCATGGCATCACTAACCGTCAGAACACTGTTTCCGCTCGAATCCCAAGTAATGTCTGGTCCTGCTTGATCGACTGCAACAGGCGCACCGTCGATTTCGACAACTACTTGTTGAGTCTCACCCGGTGCACTCAACACCGCGTTCACCGAAGTCGCAAAGAAATCGAAGGCAACATGCGATTGCATACCACTTGACGGCTGACCTGAGACTAGCGACGACTCTTTATTCGTCCATTGGCCGTGAAGATAGAACTGCCCGTGACGACGCGTGCCGTCATCGGCGTAGTCGACTACGGTGTCGGGTGCAGCGTAATAGGCGTCCTGACCGGCGTAGAGACCGTCCGACAGGTAGCTGTTTGAATACCCACCGTAGAGCTCTCTAGTGATGGTGTGGGCAGAATCTGATCGATCGGGTCCAATTACATCGACTCTCTCGATCCCCGTCACATCGTTTCCTGCTTTTTCGAGGGCAGCACGTATGGCTAAATCGAATTCGTCATACCCACACTCGCCAAAGTGCCTGAGCACGACTTCGCCTGAAGCTGAGATCAAGTATTTCGATGGCCAAAAGTGGTTTCCATACTTATCCCAAGTCTTTTTATCGCTATCGAGTGCAACCGGATATTCGATGTCATAACGGTCGGCGGCTACTTGAACATTTGCGAGCGATTTTTCGAACTCAAACTCTGGCGAATGAATGCCGATAATTACAAGCCCGGTGTCGGCATAGGCATCGTGCCACGCATTGAGATACGGAAATGTTCGCACGCAGTTCACGCACGTATACGTCCAGAAGTCGAGCAGTACGACTTTGTTATCGTCAGCGAGTTGATCGAGATCGAGCGGCGTTGAATTGATCCAGTCATCGATTCCTACGAGAGACAGATCTTCCAGTTGAAATCGTTCAGGCTGACCAACAATGGCGAATTCGTTTCCCGGCGGTGTCGCAGTTGCCGTAGGAGGCAAAACATCGGCGCTGGACCGACCTGCCGCTGCGAGCTGACCACCGGAATCACTCGTCCCACTACACGCAGCAACGAGTACGACTGAAATCAGCGCCGTTGCCGATGCGATTCCGAACAAATTTCGAGCGAGCAGGAAGTTCAAACCGATCCACAACCAATCTTGCAGACGCACATCCGGTCGCTAATCACGTCACGTGTACCGGATACTTCGCCGGGCACAAACGTGTTGAGCGAGAAAGCCATGCAACTAGATACGCCACAAATCTGTAATCCGACTCGCCTGCGTCGTCCCGAGCGATAGGAAAATTAACTCGGTACTGCGTAGTCGGTAATAAACTCAGGCTTGCCTTGAATATCAAGCTTCACCCGATACAGATCACCGCCACGGTACGTCGACACGTCAAATCCAGCCGGCTCCCAACCTGTTGGTGTGGGATCACCTGTACCGAACGCAGCGGTTGTTACATAAAGCTCGTTGAGGTCTTTTCCGCCGAACATCGCTGACGATGTCTGGGCAGCGGGAATCTCGACTCGTCGCTCCTCTTTGCCGTCAGGATCGAACCGAACGATCATGCCGCCGTACCAAATCGCCGACCACACGAATCCCTCAGCATCGACCGTCATACCGTCGGGAATACCCCAGTCGCTTGGGGTAGTCGTGAACACGCGCTTGTTATTAATCGCTCCGGTGGTCGGGTTGTGATCCCACTTGTAAATCTCGTGCTTTGGCGAATCGGTCGAGTAGAACGTTTTGAGATCAGGAGAAAATCCCATTCCATTACAAAGGTCAAGACCATCATCGATGATCTCGGCTGAGCCGTCGGTATTGAACCTGAACAGCGAGCACGAATCGAGATGACCGCTACCTCCGTACATGCTTCCATCGGGTCCTACAGTGACATCGTTGAGCTTGATCGGTCGGCCATCAACATCGCCTTTGAAAAGCCAAGTGTAGTCATCATCGGAATTCCAAAGCTGAACGCCTTCCCAAGTGCCGACAGCGAGTCCGCCCCGTTTATTGCGTGTGGCACCAGCAACGTTGTAGCCGGTATGGAGCAGATTGTTCTCGCCGGATGAAGGATCGTAGTTCCAGATTTTCCCGCCCTGAATATCGATCCAGTAGAGAGTTTGTGATTCCACATCCCAGACGGGACCTTCACCTACCACTGCGTTCTCAGCTGCGAGTTTCTCGACCTCGTATCCCATATGTTTCTCCTGAAATGACGGCGCAGAAACTGCGCCTGAATAAATACAACTCCCGATGGATCGCCAGTCTAACGCACAACTCTGTGCTCAACAGTTTCAGTGAGTTCGTAACAAAATAGAGCGCAAGCGACGGTTTATGCGCTATATTTTCGCCGCATAAGCTCTTTCATTAACCAAGACTCACCTCGCGTGCAGGAGTCAACTATGTCATCCGATGTTTATTTCATGGACGCCCGAAGCGATTCAGCAGATACCAGCTTGATCGCAAAAACGACCGCAGTGTTCGATGCTGCTGGTCTCGACAAGCTGATTACCCCCGGCGACGTCGTTGCAATCAAGGTTCATTGCGGCGAGTGGAACTCGAGCGCTTATTTGCGACCCGTGTATGCCAGAGCCATCGCGGATCGGGTGAAAGAGCTCGGTGGTCGCCCGTTCGTTTGCGACACAACGACGCTGACCTATAGCCCGTTCTCCACACGTGCGACCGAGCTTGATCTTCTACAAACTGCTGAAAGGAACGGCTATTCTTCGGCAGTATTAGGATGTCCATTTATCGTCGCCGACGGCTTTGTCGGTACAAGCGACTATCGAGTCGACGTACCAGAGGGCTATCTGCTAAAAGAGGCTACGTAGCTCAGGCAATTGCGGCAGCAGATGCATTGATCGCACTGACCCACTTCAAGAGTCACGGAATGGGCGTAATAGGCGGTGTTCTCAAGAACTTAGGAATTGGCGCTCAGTCAAAGCGAGGCAAGTTCAACGTACACATGGGCGGTCACCCAAAATACGGCGTTGGAGCAGCAGTAAAGTTCGATGAGAGTTTCGTAGTCGATAAAGAAAAAGACCTTGAGTGGGAGCTAATCGAAGACGCCTGCCCTATCGGTCTTTTCAAGATTCGTGAGGACAACACGATTGCTTGGGATCGAGACAAGTGCATGACGTGTCTCGGCTGTCTCGGTGTAATGAACCCTCGCGGTATTTTCGAACCAAATCAGATGCTGTTCGACGCCACCGACATAGCGATAGCCGACGCAGCGCTGGGAGTCGTGAAGACGGTTCCGAAGGTCGGATTCGTAACTCTAGCGATCGACATATCGCCGAAATGCGACTGCGCAGGATTCTCAGATATGCCAATAGTTCCAAACCTTGGCGTATTCGCCAGTACTGATCCTGTCGCCATCGACCAAGCATGTGTCGACGCGGTAACTGAATCGCCTGGCATTCCCGGCTCTCTGAGTGAGGAAATGGGTGTCGACGCAGCCGGTGAACGTAAGTTCGATCTGGCAGGTGCTGCCATTGAGGGACTGTCAGAGCAAACAACTATCAATACAGCGGTTGTAAACGGCCTGGGTACACGCGACTACGAGCTGCATCACGTTGAACCGGTCGGCAGAGAAAAGTTCCGCTTCCCATTTGACGAACGTCCTACGCGAAAACGTTTCGCAAGAATGTTCGAAAAGTTCCAGCCGTTCCCGTTCGACCGACACGACGGTCAGGGCTACGACAGGCTGCCTGAAGTCGATATCGAAGCGGTAAAACCGCATGAAGGACCAACAGTGGGAACACACTCGCACGCGGCATATCACGGTGACGGTACAAGCCACGGTCCGAACGGCCACGGTGCGCCAGAAAATCAATGGCACCCGGGCGAAGAAAACACCCGCTCGCACTCGACCACTCACGAGCACTAATCGATGATCTTTTACTTAAATTAGTAACGAAAGAGAAACTAAAACTTATGGCAAGAGCGCAGGATATGCTCGACGAGGCGATCTCCCTTCTTACGGGCGCTGGCCAGAACGAATTGGCTGATCGACTCACGGCTCAACGAGCGAAATTCTTCTTTACATCTCTAGCCGGTGTACCACTGGCAAACAAGGTAAAGAAAGCCGGAACAGCTCTAAGTACTGACGGAACAGAAGCCAACGTGGCAGCGGTCGCTGCGCTGGTAGTTCAGATCGAAGATAAAGCCGACGCGCCGGGGACTGTGCTCACATAATGTCGACCGTATTAGTAACTGGCGGAGCTGGGAGCATGGGTCGGCTGGTCTGCGCTCGGCTCGCTTCAGATGGTCACGCAGTAAAGGCGTTCGATCTGGCAACCGCTAACTTCGCCGACTTGCCCCAAGGCGTGACAGCGTTGCCGGGTGATCTCACCTCAGTTGAAGACGTTCAAACAGCCGTTGAAGGCGTCGATGCCGTTGTGCATCTCGCTGCAATCCTCCCCCCCGTTGCTGATGAGTTGATCGATCTGACCCAGCGAGTGAACGTAGACGGAACACGGATTATCGTAGATGCCATTAAGAACACCGCACCAAGCGCCCGGTTGGTCTTTAGTTCCTCTGTAAGCGTCTACGGCACCCCAAATAATGACGCCGAAATCGCGACATCTCAGCCTTGCGCGCCCGATGACAACTACGACAAAACGAAGGTAGAGTCGGAGCAGATTGTGGTCGACTCAGGCTTGGATTCATGTGTGCTACGGATATCAGGTGTTTCGATTCCGATATTTCAAGAACCACCAGCCGCTTGGCCGTTTTTACCTGATCAGAAGATCGAGTTTGTTCACCGAGACGACGCCGTAAACGCTATCGTCGCTGGAGTAACGGCCGAGTTAAACGATTCAAGCCGAATCGTGAACGTCAGTGGTGGCGCTAGCTGGCGAACGACTGGTGCCAAATACGTCGCCGACTACTTCGGAATGATCGAGGTTGATCCCGCCGACACCATTTATCAATCTGAGCCGGGGCACTTCGCTTGGTACTCAGAACAAGGCGGAAACGCTGTGCTCGAATACCAACAGAATTCGTATACGCAGTACTTAGAGCAACTTCAGGCTGATATCGATCGCATGATGGAAGAGTAGCAACTACTTAAAATGAGCGGCCGGCTCATCGCTGGCTTGGTCGCCATCGTTGTTTTCGTCCGCACCCCGCTGGAATCGAATTTGATCTGACCGAATGCTGCAGCCCTCACGGCGTACGCTTCCCTGGCCGAGTTCGACATCGCTTGGAACGCAACGATAGCGAACAGGATGATGCCGACTATGCCGATTCCACCCGAAGCTCCAAGCGCCCGTTCACCAATTTCTGAAATAGAAAATCCAAACGTCACCCGCAGCAGAACGAGGCCGACTGACGCGATTGCTTGATCCAAATCCAGAAAACGACCGACGATCAAAACGATGAGTCCAGTTTGAATCATCACCAACGCCACTCGATTTAGATTCTCGTACATCGGCTTCAGAACCAAGAACCCCCGAATTGCCGGTGCCGATACTCCGAATATGAAGCTGCTAATAAATCCGAACAACGCCACATAAATCAGAGCTTCGTTCCACGGACCGTAACCTAAAGGTGCGCTTTCGATTGCCATTCGCACGGTCACGGCGAGATACAAAGCACCAGCGACTACCGGCCAAAATACTCCGCTCACCAACCATAGTTCCGCAGGACCAGTTCTACTTTTTAACAGTCTAATCACATCGAATAACGTCAAAGCGAACACCGCCAAGCCCGCGAACAATGAAATGCCACCAGCCAGAACTAACGGATCGGCAAACGCTGTTTTGCACATGCTCTGCCCGGTGAATCGAAGCAACAATCCGATGACAACCAGCCACATGCTTATTCGTTGCGGGAGTGGATATCGAATCGAACTACTGAAGAATCGAGGAACGACGTGTTAGGCGAAACCCATCACGAACAATCCAGCCCAGCCGAACAGCTGAGCAATGCCGTGCGACTGCGAGTGAGTAACCCACGTCAGACTTCGGTCCATACCGAGCAGCGGCATGATTAATATCGCAGCGCCGGTCGAGAATCCCAACGTGACAGCGATGATTAGCGAAGCGCGTATGAACGGTCGATAGAGTCGTTGTGACGACCAGCCCTCAGAAGTCATGCGTCCATTCTGCTGCATAGTGCGAGGAGCCGAAACTATTCGATATGAAGAACCTGTGTTATCTCGGTACAACTTATCCAGGTGTACAAGGCCACAGAATCACACTAGCGGTCCAGCAATCGTCACACGAATAGACGGTACAGCACTGGTGGTTATCATCGAATACGACTTACCTGCGTTCATGAACACAACGTCGCCGGGTCCTGCGACGACTGAATCTTCGCCCTCAATCGACCATTCAATCTGACCTTGAAGTACAACCCACCAACGATTTTCATCAGCGTGTGAGGTTGCAGCAGACGACGATCCGGCAAGTTCATGTGAATATGTCGCGTAGTTTCGATTGTCGGAAACGGCAATCTCGACCCAGTTAGTAACGGTGCCATTTCGAGTGATGAAATCCTTCAGTTTGGTGTGAACGAGATTCGGATTCGCCTGCCCCTCATCGACCGGAATCAGCCGGCAAGGAGCAACGCCTTTAATATCGTGATTTGAATTCGGGTGTGTGATACCAAACCGAATCGATTGGACACCTTCTTTGGGCTGGATATCGTGTGCAAATCCGGCAGGAGCCATGATGAGATCGCCCCATTCCGAAAGCACCGGTTCGTACTGACCTATTTGCCATTGAGTTCGACCATCCAGTGCGACCCAAAATTCGTTGAAATCTGGATGAATATGTGGGTCTGGCGGCGTTCCTGGAGGTCCTGATATCCAAACGGCTCGATTACGACCGTCTTCGATCAGAACTTCCGACCACCGTTCGCCTTCACCGTGCCGTCCCATGACGTCGGCGTGAGTTGCAATCCGCAGATTCATTGGTACTGCAGTGGTCATATAAGCCTCTTAATTTCCTGCTGCTTGAGTTGCCAACGCCGCCTGCATCATCGCTCTTGCGTAGCCGACGGTGTAAGCGAAGCCTGTGTATGTAGTTGCCGAAACACCGTTGAACGGGAACTCGGTGTCTGAGTCGTTTTCGGGCGGGTGTTCTGGATAGATCAAACGAGGATATTTTTGACGAACGAGCTCGCTCATCACAGCGAACATGTCGACCTGTCCTTCATCGATCCACACTTCGGTGTAATCGAGTTGTGGGGTGCGTGTGACGACATTGCGGAAGTGAACATGATTGATCTGATCGCGCTCGCCAAAGTATCGGCATATTTCGACAGGATCGTGCCCTAACTCGCGAGTAACACCGCAATCGAATGTGATGCCGTTTGATGGGCTAGGCACGATGTCAGCTAATCGCTTCCAACCTTCGACCGAACCCATGATCTGACCACTGCCACGACTTATAGGCGCAGGTGGGTCATTGGGGTGCAGTGCGAGTCGCACGTTCGCCTCTTCGGCTGCTGGTATGACCGCTTTGAGGAAGTAAGTGACGTTATCCCACATTTCGTCGATCGAATGCGCTGTCTGCCCTTGTAGAGGTGGAAGATCTTTGATGCGGTCGTTGTTGAAATCCATCAACCCTGAACCACCTCGACCCGGGACAACTTTGTAGCCCTCAACGATTCGATGAGCGTAGAAGTTGTACTCCATGACAGGCAATCCCTGTCTACCGGCGATTTGGATCGCTTTGATGATGGTTTCAATATCTTCATCACGACCTGATTCGCCGAATTTCACTCTCTCTGAAGGATCGAACATGATATTGCGAAGTTCGAGATCAGCCTCGGCAACCCGATCGATATTTCGCCTAAGATCGGCGTCTGTCCAAGTTTCGAGACCGCCGGTGTCTAAGCTAGCAGTACTAACGCCGATGACTCCGAGTTGTTTCACTCGGCGGAGTGAGCGATCTTCAAGATCGTTCAAAAACAGCGTTAACGTTGGTGTCTCATCGGTTTCCGACCAATGTCCTTGCCCTTTGACCGAGTCACTAATTCCTGCTTTGTCGTAGACCATTTGATGTTCCTGTAGGTTCTGCGTAGATAAGTTCATTCAGCTCGAAATCGGATTATTGGTCAGCGCTAAACCATGCCATGAGCAACGTATTCGTGGTCGACACCATCGTATAGCTCTTCCCACCGTTTTACGATGCCGATGCGCCAGTCTTCCGCTAGCTTCTTCAACTCAGCGGTAATCTCCGGCTCTAAATCGACAAGATTCACCGATTCAGCCGGATCGGTTTCGACATCCGAAAGATGCACCTCGGCGATTGGTTCGGCTGCTTCAACGAGTTGACCATTGAGCACAAGCTTCCACTTACCTCGGCGCACGGCCGTCTGTCCGTCCATCTCCCAGAAGATAGCGCGTTCTTCAAGGTCTTTACCGTCGACCACATGAGATAGAACGCTGGTCCCATCGATTTCATATTGCGACGAATCGACGCCTATAGCCTCAAGCACCGTCGGAACTACGTCCATCGATGCGCAAGACTGGTCACTCACCTGCCCTGCCGGAATTCGGGCTGGCCAATGCATGATCGCCGGTTCTTTGACTCCACCATCGAACAAGCTGAACTTGTGACCTTTCAGACCGCCCGACGTTCCACCGTAGTACGGGTCCTGAGAGCCATCAAGCCAATTGCGTGATTCACGCGAAGGTCCATTGTCGGAAGTGAAAACCGACAATGTGTTCTCTGTCAGATTCAGCCGTTCAAGTTCGTCTTTTATCTTGGCAACCGCATCATCGACCGCACTGATCATCGCAGCCATCACCTGTCGATCCCACGGCAGGCCAGCAAAGCGATCCATGTACTCCTGAGGAGCGTGCATAGGGTAGTGAGGAGCATTGAACGGCACGTAGAGGAAGAACGGCTTATCCGACTTGGCCATCTCTCTGATGTATTCGATCGCCTTCTTGGCAATTAGCTCAGTGAAGTACTCGCCATTGCGCCAGATCTCTTCATTGTTCTCCCAGAGATCGTGCGTTGGGTTCATGCTGGGTCCGGGTCGATTCGCACCCCAGTAGTAGATGTGTGAAAAGAAGTCGATACAGCCCGCCATGAATCCGAACGTCTTGTCGAATCCGTGTGCGCCCGGTCGTGATTCTTCAGCAAGTCCCAGATGCCACTTTCCAGTCAGGGCAGTTTGATAGCCCTCTTTTTTGAGCATAGTCGCCAAAGTGGGAGTGCTTTGCGGAAGCCCACTAGCAGTTCGATGGCCTCTGAGGATCGACCGAACACCCGCGTTGCCCGGGTATCGGCCCGATAACAACGAAGCTCGCGAAGGCGAACAGACCGGACTATTCGAGTACCAATTGGTGAATCGAACTCCGTCCTTTGCCATTCGATCGAGCGTCGGGGTCTTGAAATCAGTCGTACCCATGCATGACAGGTCACCGTACCCCTGATCGTCGGTCAGGTAAACGATCACGTTCGGTCGTGTATCAGCCATTCAATTTCATTCCTCTTTGGAGTTGCCTGTCGACAGATAATCATCTCGATGGCGAAAGCCTAAAGCATGATTTATAGAATCGAAATGTGAATCGAACGGTTTTATTGGAATCTATCGAACTGATTACTTCATCATTATTCTCGGAACGAGACCATCAGTAACCTGCCAGTTCACTTAGTATTTCGGGTTATTATTGTTTGTCTGATATCTAAATGCGGTTTGGCGATCAGACACGAGCTATCTACGCGAATTACTGGATACCTGAGAAAAATGCCTGACTGGTGGCTGGAAGCGACATTACCGACAGTCTCTGGCGTTGTGTTGTTTGTGCTATGGGTGTTCATCCCTGCTCCCGAGGGCGAATCAGATTTCGGATCGCGCTTACGAGATAGGTTCCGCAAATAATGTTTGCAAGCGCAGATCGCAAGCGACTTCTAGTCGGCCTCATCCTCCTAGTCATCATCATGGGGACGTTCCTCGCATTCAACCGAGTTCCAAAGATCGGCATTGTTGGCGAAGATCTCGACGCCGTACAGTCGCCCACAAGCCAGTGCTTCCAGGGATTCTGTATCGAGCGTGATCCCGGCGTTAGCTTCATGACTCGATGGATCAAATTCTCGATCACCTATCTTCGACTCGTAACTGTCGGCATGACGTTCGCGTTCCTAACAGCTGGACTCGCCGAAGCATTCCTATTTTCAAAATCGATAAGTAAAGGCCTACCTACCGCCGGAGTATTCAGACGCACTGTTCAGGGAACCGTCACAGGCGGAGTGATGAATCTCTGTTCTGCCTGCATCGTTCCGGTATCTTCGGCGTTCCACAAACGAGCGAGTATCGAAGGTGCCATCGCAATGGTGCAGGGTTCCACCACCCTGAATATTCCCGCGCTAGCGATGGTCTTCTTTGTGTTCAGTCCAGTTCTAGGCTTTAGTCGACTAATACTGGCAATCGTGGGTGCGCTAATTATTGGGCCAATCGTAGTGCTAAGTGTTCGTCGTGACCGAGTAAAGCAAGTCGAGATCCCCGACACGTATGAGGATCCCGTTGATGTTGCGAGTTGGGGTGAGATTCTTGCTCCGGCGTTCCGGCATTGGGCGAAGGCGAGTATTGGATACGCAATTCGACTTTCGCCAATCATGATTCTTGCCGGGTTTGCTAGCGGACTAGCCATCCAATGGCTTAGTCCTGAGGTGGTCGCTACCTATTTAGGTAACGACGTTCGTGGAATTTTGCTGGCGGCAACTTTCGGTATTCTGATCAACGTCCCTCTGCTATTTGAAATCCCGCTTGTTGCCTTGCTGCTGCTGCTCGGGATGGGAACTGCCCCTGCTGCAACATTGCTATTCAGCGCAGCTGCAGGTGGGCCGGTGACTTTCTGGGGTCTCTCGAAACTGATGCCACGTAAAGCTTTGTTGACCTTCGCCGGTGCGACTTGGGGCGTCGGAGCGTTGGGCGGAATTCTGGTGCTCATCGGCGGACAGTATTTCTGGGAAGACGCAGGTCTGAGCGACCGAGTTGCCAAGGCAACTGAACAACGAACCGTTGAAGAACTCTTCATTGCTTCGGGCACAGATCCGGTGAATATCGAAGCGTACCCAACTGTATTCGATGGTGTGCCAGCGGCCGACGAGTTCGCTCCGTTCCAGAACATCGCTCCGCTAATCGGTTCTGAAGCGTTGATCGAAAACAGATATCCCGGAGTTGCGATTTTCGACTACGACCAAGACGGTGATCTCGATTTCTACGTCACTTCTGGCGAAACGAATGCTGTGTTCCAAATCACTCGTGGTGGGCCTAATAAGCTGTTCCGCAACGATGGCGATAACGTGTTCACAGAAGTCGCCGACGGTGCGGGTGTGGCAGCAGCGAGCCACAATTCAACGGCTGTCGCTGCGTGCGACCTCGACAATGACGGGTACCAGGATCTTTACGTTGGTGCACAAGGAAGAATCGGTGACAACCTCGACTACCGCTCGGTTTCTGGTAACCCGTCCCTCGCAGTGGCCGTTCAAGACAACCTATTCCACAACAATGGCGATGGTACTTTTACCGACATAACATCGGCCGCATTCGGTCAAGATGTGAACTCCCGATCAGCGGCAAGCATCGCATGTGGCGATATCGACAACGATGGCTGGCTCGACCTGTACATCGGCAATCGCGCCGACCAAGATTTCGTCCGCTTCGATACGTCTCGACATCATGGTCACTTCAACACGTTCTTCCGCAATAACGGCGACCTAACTTTCTCTGACGAAACGGTCGAGTCTGGTCTGATCTCTCCGCCCATTAGAATGCGTGACATCGCAGGCAACCCGATCACATTCCCTGCCCCTGACAATACCGAGATAGAAGGTTTCGACATCAGCATTGTCGATGGAAATGGCAACATAGTTGGTGATCCTGCGGGCCAGACATGGGCCACGCTGATGTTCGACCACGACTCAGACGGGGACCTTGATTTGTGGGTTGGCGACGATGGTGATCGGCTGAAGGTTTATCGCAACGATTCAAACCCTGCAGGAATCACGTTTACGCCCATCGAAGAGCTCCTTGGCATAGACCAAATGGGTCAATGGATGGGATTCGCACTTGGCGATTACGATGGGGACAACGATCTCGACGTGTTTGTCACCAACATGGGCTATCAGCCTCTTCAGCGACCGTGGCCAACCATCCCCTCGGCAGACTGCGCCTACTACCACTCGACCGACACGGGTACATGCTTCCACGCCTTGATCGAAAATCGGGTTAACGAAGGTGCCGATGCGAACCGTCCGGGTGCATTCGTGATCGTCACAGGTGAGACTTCAGTGACAGCAAGTACGATCGTGCCGCCGAGCTCTTTGGACGAGGATTTCACGACCTCACTTGAAGCCGAAGTTAATGGGCTTGAAGCCTACGAATTCGGATTCGGCACAGCGTTCTTCGATATGGACAACGACGCCGACCAAGATCTCTACTGGCTAGGTTCACTTGCAGCCCGTGGCGAGGGTCCGCAGGGCGATTTCGCACCGGGAATCGGGCGGCTACTCCAAAACGATGGGAACGGAGCTTTTATGGACGTCACAGCTGAGGCTCAAATCATTGACTCGTTGGCGGTCGACTACTCAGTTCTTGATCCAGATGACAATGATTTCAACGCTTCGAAACAGCGGATTGGTGTCGAGTTCCACGAGAACGGCAAGGGCGTTGCGATTGGCGATTTGAACGGCGATGGGTTTATCGACGTGATCGGAACCAACTCGAACGGAGAGACTTTCGATGCTGGCGGCGAGCGTGCGATAGCCAGCGGTCCGCTATTCGTCTGGATGAACAGCGGTGGCGATAATCACTGGGTATCGTTCAGTCTTCGAGGGCGCATGGCTATCGATGGCTCAGGATCTAACGCCGACGCTATTGGCGCGAAGATCACCGTGAGCTACGCATCCGCCAACGGTGAGACAATCGTTCAGACCAGCGAAGTACTCGGTTCTTCTAGCTTCCTATCAATGAGTTCGCTCGACGCCCATTTCGGTGTTGGCGCAGCTGATTCAGTGGACGTAACAGTCGAATGGCCGAGTGGTCGGACTACGACGCTGAATGATGTTGACGTGAACCAACTCCGAGAATTAACCGAACCGGCGAGCTAGCAGCTGCCCGGGTTACTCGTCGTATTCAAAGTTCTTCGTCGGCTTCGTCATGATCGCCAAAGCCAGCCCCATGAGCGAGAAGACTGTTACCAGCATGTAGGCGTATCGCCAGCCGTTCATGAACGAATCGCTGGCTGCCTTGTTGCCGGTGATGTCGCTGAGCGGGATATCAAACCCGTCAGCGACCATTACGCCCACAACAACGGCTGATGCTACCGCCTGCCCTGCCACGTTTCCAACGTTCCTCGTTAAGTTCGTCAAAGCTCCGACAACACCGAACGATTCTTTTGAAACGCTACCAAGAATCGTGCTGTTGTTAGGCACTCCCCATAGCCCCATAGCAATTCCGTTCGCCAACAGTACGAGGCTAACAATCCAGAACGAGGTTGCGCTGGTAAACACCATGAATGCAACTGCTGTTGCGACGAGCATTGCGAATCCAACGACAGTAAAACGTCGCTCTCCGATCTTGTCGCCCATGCGACCCGACGAACTTGCCGCTGCCGCCATTCCCAAAGATGTGAGGAACAAGATTCCTCCAGCTGCAGCTTCTTCGATGTTACGAAGGCTTATCAGGTAAATCGGCATCAAGAATCTGACAGTTGTCGTGCCCAAGAACCCCAAGAACCGTGTCGCAATCGCCATCGAGAACATGATGTTCTTGAACATTCTTAGGTCGAGCATCGGAGAGGAAGACTTAAGCTCCCACCGGATGAAGAACGCGAACAGTAGTACAGCCGAGATCGATCCGCCAAGAATCAACGGCGACAGTATCGAAACGTCGAACGGATTATTGATGAGGATTACAACGATGATGATCATCAATCCGGAAACGATTGCGCCCGTCCAGTCAAAGTTCGGCTTTGCGCCAGTTCGCTGCTGGCTGACAACTTTTTCGTCGAGGATGAAGTAGCCGGCAATAAACGCTATTCCAATCGGGATTGTCAGCACCAAGAACAGTGTCTCCCACGAGAAAAACTGCAACCACAGT
>JAQCHZ010000032.1 GCA_027618835.1 Chloroflexota bacterium
CGTGACGTCGCTGAACTTCTGTTGCAGCGAGGTTTCGAAGTCAGCTACGAGACGATACGGGTGTGGGAGTTCAGGTTTGCACCATTGATCAGTGAAAATCTTCGTGCTAAACGCCGAGGTGTGGCAGGTCAATCCTGGTATCTGGACGAGACATACATAAAGGTCAGTGGTCGTTGGCGATATCTTTATCGAGCCATAGATCGAGAAGGAAACCTGTTGGATTCGATGCTGAGTGAGCACCGATACAAACATGCAGCTCGACGTTTCTTAAGGCGTCTACTAGATACCGCAGGGCGGAAACCGCTGCGGATGACGACTGATAAACATCCTGCCTACACGAAAGCAATTCATTGGATCGTTGGACGTAAAGTCTTGCATCGGCACAATCAGTATTTGAATAATCGAATGGAGCAGAATCATCGAGGAATCAAGCAGCGTTACTATCCAATGCTTGGGCTCAAACAGTTCGAGTCAACAAGTCGGTTTTGCACGGCATTTGACGAACTACGCAATTATTTGAGAGTCCACCCAGTAGGTAGTGAACAGGTCTCGGCGGACGTTCGAAGGAAGATTTTCACCAACAAATGGTCGACTCTAATGACCGAGCGGTGAGCTTAATTACAGTGGTTGATCATGTATTTAGGTCGGCTGGATTGTGTGCTGAGCGCAGAGATCTGACAGAACCGAGGCTATCGAATTCTTCTCAACCTTGGCTGAGTAGCGGTCGTTATCGTCGACCGGGGCGAGAGGGGGCACTTCTGCCGCCGGAACCACCTGAGCGACCGCGACCACCTGAACTACCACCTTGCCGTCCGCCCGGACGTCGTTTCGACTTCGATCCAGGTCTTCTCGAATCACCAGCATCGAACGATGCCCGTCGCTCGCCCGAACCTTCTGGCCTTGCGGGACGATTGGCGATAAATGCCAGCCGTCGGTCGTTGCGGGTTTCGATTTCAGGTTTCTTCCATGGAATCGGTGGATTTGAGAGCTTTTTCGACTCAATCGCCAAGTCCAACAATGACTCGACTTCTTTACGACTAAGCTCTCGCACGCCACGCTTCGGCAAATCGGCCAAGCGAACAGTGCCGAACCCCACTCGTCGGAGTCGAGTAACTGGCGATTCAACAGAATCGAACATACGCCGAACGATACGATTACGACCTTCATGAATCGTTATCTCGACCTTGCGTCGACGATTCGAAACGATCTTAATATTGGCAGGAGAAGTTGGTCCATCTTCGAGCATAATCCCACGGGAAAGTAGCGTTTCGCCCTCATCCGTTAGGGGGACTGAAAGCTCGGCTATATACGTCTTTTCGATCTCGAAGCTCGGATGAGCCATCTTCTGCGAGAAGTCACCGTCGTTGGTCAGCAACAGTAAGCCTTCGGTGTCAACATCTAAACGACCAATCGGATAAATCCGCTCTCGAACATCAACCAAATCCATCACCGTAGGTCGATCGTGAGGATCAGTAACCGTAGTCACATAACCGGTTGGCTTGTTCAGCAGTAAGTATCGCTTTGTTTCAACCGAAACCTGGTTGCCATCAGCAACAATATCGTCGGTTTCAATATCGGCAAAATCACCGATATGAGCGGGCTCGCCGTTTACTAAAATGCGGCCTTCAGCTATCAGTTGCTCCGATTTTCGAAGCGATGCGATTCCTGCGGCGGCGAGTATTTTGTGAAGTCGTTGTTTCATGTCTATTAACGAGTCTCTCACAGCCTCTGTTAGCCAGCGTTAAATAAGCGAGCCAAATGCCGAACCATTCGCAAGTTGCCGCAGTGAAGTTTAGTATCTCCGAACATCGGAGTCGTTCGAATGAACGAACGAACAACGACTCCGCAATATAACCAGACTGAAAGATCTATCATGACCTACGATCTCGTAATCAAAAACGGCACTGTTGTCGACCCCGAACAGGGCGTCCACGCTAAAAAAGATATTGCCGTTGCAGGCGGAAAAATTGCTGCTATCGAAGACTATATTTCCGATGCCGACACTCACGATGTGATCGAGGCCGAGGGCCTGGTCGTTACTCCCGGTCTAGTAGATCTTCATGTTCACGTTTGGTGGGGAGTCGCTCATCTCGCCATCGAGGCAGACCCCGCATGTGTCTATCGCGGGGTGACCACCGCAATCGACGCCGGATCGTCTGGCGCAAACACCATCGCTGGCTTCCACCGATACGTGATGGAACAGACTGCAACCCGAGTGCTTGCATTCCTGCACATTTCGGGAATGGGTCAGCTCGATAACGACATTGGCGAGCTAGAAGACATTCGCTGGGCACGTGTCGAAAAAGCTGTTGAAGCAGCCAAGCTTCACGCCGACCGAATCGTTGGCATCAAAGTTCGACTCACCGACAACATCGTTGGGCCGAACGATCTCGTTGCTCTAGATCGCGCCATCGAAGCCGGTGAAGAGCTGAACAAGCCCGTAATGATCCACATTGGCGGCTCCGTAAACCAGTTCGAGCAATTCATGGAAAAGCTTCGACCCGGCGACATCGTCACTCACTCGTTTACTGGCAGACCGCACGGCATTCTCGATAACAACAACAAAGTAGTCGATGCCGCTTGGGACGCCATGAACAGAGGAATCATTTTCGACGTTGGGCACGGCGCCGGGTCATTCTCGTTCCCGGTTGCAGAGACATGCCTCGAACAGGGACTAGGACCTGGCACGGTGTCGTCGGACGTACACCGATACAACGTTCGAGGTCCTGTTTTCGATCTAATGACTACTTTGTCGAAGTACATCCACCTCGGCTACTCACTCGACGAGGCAATTGCGCTCGGTAGCTCGAAACCAGCGGCAGCGGTTGGTCTACCCGACCACATCGGTACATTGAAAGTCGGAGCCTACGCCGATATTGCGGTAATTCAACATCGAGAAGGCCCTGTGACATTTACAGACGCCGATGGAAACGAACGTGCCGGAAACCAGTTGCTTCTACCGGTCGAAACCCTCGCCAAAGGCCGTCGTTTCAACCCACAACACTCAGCACACCCAAAACTAGTAGGTCACCCCCACAAGCACTGAATCAGGAGGACCAGACCGGTAGTGGTGTCATCCTGAGTCAGTCGAAGTACGCCAGAAACAGCCAACATCTCCGAATTTAGCGGCTCTTGCAAACCGCTCGCAATTCACTCTGCTAAACCCACGGCATCAACCGAATGGCGTGATCACCCGCACGCCATATCCTTCTCCACGCCCCCTCACCTCAATAGTTTCAGCCGGAACTCCGGTGAATCTGTCAGCGACGGCGGAAAACACACCTTCGGAAACGACTATCTGGCCAGCCTTCGCGTGGCTCTGCAATCTGGCCCCGGTATTTACTGTGTCACCTAGTGCTGTGAAGTCATTCACTTCACCAGTACCAACTTTGCCGATGTGCGCCTTCTAAGGGAGCAACGAATCCCTAGCGACCCGATAGAACCGATTAAGGAGAGCAGCGAATTCTCCAGGACTTAGTTTTCACCAAGGGCTGTCGAACCTCGAACATCCGCGAATATCACAGTGATATCAATTTCCGCACCACCGGTGGGAAGGATGTCGTCTCAAAAATTACACATAGCCGGATTTTTCGGCGATGTAGTACGGCCTCGCAAGGTCTTCATGACCGCACCGCCAAATCCACTCAGAGGGATCAAACACATTCCACAGCGATTCGCCCCAGGCAAATATGAATAAGGCCGATCGATGTGTCCTTCAGTAAAGACCTAACGCCAGAACTCGGTTACTTTTGGGTCGTCGAACGTATGGTCATGTTGAGTCATAAATTAGCCACGGTCATTTCTTGGTCAACTAGCGGCGTATAACAAGTGAAGCCGCTGAATGTTGTAGGTGCGTCTATTCCGAAACACGCATATTCCACAATCGTTTCACGCCAATCCCACGCACATTCGGTACGCTTCGCATATTCTTGGATACATACAAATCTTGAAATGGCACATAAATCGGTCGATCTACTGATAACGACCGGGAGAGCATCGAATGGCGAACAAGAACGGACGAATCGGAATTTTAGTAGGTGGCGGCCCCGCGCCAGGCATCAATAGCGTCATTTCTGCCGCGGTCATCGAAGCGGTTCATTCCGGATACGAAGCCGTCGGCATCAAAAACGGCTACGAATATCTAGTAAAAGGCGACACTTCGCAAACGGTTAATCTCGACATCGACGACGTCGCCACGATCCACACCCGCGGCGGTTCGATTCTTCACACTTCACGAACGAACCCAACCAAGCGCGCTGAAGACCTCGAAACATGTGTCGCCACTCTTAAGAAGCTCAACATCAACAACCTCATCACAATCGGTGGTGATGACACTTCGTTCGGTGCGTCTGAGATCGCTCGAGCGGCAAACGGCTCGATTCGAGTAGCCCACGTTCCCAAAACCATCGACAACGATCTGCCTCTACCAGGAGGCATGCCTACTTTCGGATACGAAACCGCACGCCACGTTGGATCAGGAATCGTGATGAACCTCAAGGAAGACTCGCGAACCACGAACCGCTGGTATTTCATCATTGCAATGGGTCGTCATTCAGGGCATTTAGCCCTCGGAATCGGCAAATCGTCGGCTTCAACCGTCACTCTCATTCCAGAAGAATTCCCTGGTGAAACCGTTAGCCTTTCGGAAGTTTGCGATGTCTTAGAAGGCGCTATTCTGAAGCGACGTACTCTGGATCGACCCGATGGAATTGCAATCATCGCCGAGGGTGTCGCCAGCAAGCTCAACATCAAAGATCTTCGAAACATCTCCGGTGTCGAAATTCCCCGTGACGAATACGGAAACATTCGACTCGCCGACCTCCCATTCGCTCGGATCCTGAGAGCGGAAGTCGAACGTAGATTCTCTGAGCGCGGCGAAGCGATGAGTATTGTCGACCTAACCCTCGGATACGAGCTGCGATCTGCGCCACCTATCCCCTACGACATCGACTACACGCGAACGCTTGGTCACGGCGCAGTCCGGTTCCTTCTCTCTGACCCAGAAGAAAATGCAGGCACTGCTCAGGGTGCAATGATCTGCATTGTCGACAACCGACTTCAGCCCGTTCCGTTCGAAGACATGCGAGATGCCAAAACTGGCAAGACCATCATCAGGATGGTCGACACCGACAACCTCTACTACGATGTGGCGCGTCGATACATGACTCGAATTGAACAATCCGATCTCGACGATGAAGAAACTCTCGGGAAACTCGCCGCATCTGCGTCGATGCAACCCGCCGCCTTCAAAAATCGATTCGCAGTCAAGAGCTAACGAGACTCAGATCCGTGGTTAGCCAAGCGACACAACTAGCCGTCAAAGCCGAAGCCGTAGTTAAGAACTTCGGCGAAACGGCTGTTCTACGCGGACTAAATCTTGAGCTACCTACCGGCGAAGTTACCGTTCTGCTCGGCACCAACGGTGCTGGCAAATCGACCCTCTTGCGTATACTAGCGATGCTCACGCAGGTTGATTCAGGCAGTATTTCGATGCGAGGCGCTGACATTGCACAGCACGGACCCACCGTTCGATCTTTCACAGGATCGGTGCTCCACTCCCCGATGCTCTACGGCGATATGTCAGTACGAGAAAACCTGATGTTCTTCGCCGAGTTGTACCGACTCGAAAACGTCGATTATCTCATCGCCACCATCACCGCGAAGGTCGGCATCGAACCTCGTTTAGACCACCGAATACGAACGTTGTCGCACGGTTTTCAAAAACGGGTTGCGCTGGCACGGGCTCTAATGCACGCACCCCAACTGTTGTTACTAGACGAACCTGAATCAGGTCTCGACAGCCGATCCGTAGCCCGACTCGATCAGATAATCGACGAATATCGTTCGCAGGGTCGCACGGTCATCATGACCACTCACATCGTCGAACATGCTCTTGAAATTGCCGACCGCGCTGTCGTGCTGAACAACGGAACCGTTGGTCTTACATCGACTAACCCGTCGCAGGACAAAGCCGAAATTATCGCCGCCTACACGTCGCGAGACGAATCTGAAGAAGGCAGCTATTAATGGGCTCTCTCTCGATCATATGGGCGATTGGTCGCAAAGACCTACTTCTGGAAATTCGCAACAAAGACGTTGTCGTTGCAGTGGCCGGATTCGCTTTGTTGGTTCTAGTGATATTCACGTTCGCAATCGACCTCAACCAAGACAATGCCAAACTAGTCGGCCCCGGGGTGTTATGGGCGGGAATCGCCTTTGCCGGTGTAACCGGACTCAACAGGGCGTTCGCTCTCGAAGTCGAAGGCGACACCTTAGAAGCGTTGATGCTTGCACCGATCAGCCGCGATCTCATCTACCTCGGCAAGGCACTTGGGAATTTCCTGTTCATAGCAATTGCGCAGATCATCGTAATTCCGGTTTTCGCCGTGCTTTTCAATCTGGTTGTGTTCCGATGGGAGATGCTCGCTATCGTCTTGCTCACTACCATCGGATTCAGTGCAGTTGGTACGCTGTTCGCCGCGATGTCGGTACGTGTGCGAGCAAGAGAAGTGATGCTTCCACTCCTGTTTTTGCCTGTAGTTACCCCGCTACTTATGGCAGCTGTCGAATCGACCAGCCACATGGTTTACGGAAGAAGCTGGAGCGACATGGCGCAGTGGTTACAGCTTGCCGTTGCGTTCGACGTTGCATTCGTCGTGATATCGGCATTTATCTTCCAGCACATCCTCGAAGATTAGTCAGTCGTGAATAGACACGTCACTCCCATCCGAAGTTTTAGCTGAAAAAATCCGCGTTCGTGATAAAATTCTCTAAGTACTTGCTAGATAGAAATTGCCGGCACACCACTACTCGATGAACAAAATCCTCGATCTACTCGATCCATTGTTGATTCTCAGCGCCGCCCTCATGGGTGTTGCGCTGTACTTGATCTTCATCTGGGTTCCCACCGAAACCAACCAGGGCGCAGTTCAACGTATCCTCTACTTCCACGTTCCAGTGGCATGGGGATCGATGCTGGGAATATTTGTCGTGAGCGGCAGCTCGTTCATGTACCTGCTCAAGAAAAATGAGAAGTGGGATCGACTCGCAGTTGCCTCGGCAGAAGTCGGAGTCATTTTCGGCGGCCTGATGCTGCTATCTGGAATGATCTGGGCTCGCCCTGTCTGGGCAGTCTGGTGGACCGGCGAAGCAAAACTAACCACAGCGCTTATCCTGTTTTTCATCTACGTCGCCTACCTGATGTTCCGAGGCTACTTCCCACCGGGAGCACAGCGACAACGCCTTGCAGCGATCATCGGTGTGATCGGTGCAATCGATACCCCTATCATCTACTTCGCCGCCAACCTGTGGTCGCAGGCACACCCGCCGATCATCACTGGACCTGCCGCCGATGCTGAGTCGGCTCTAGGTAGCGATCTTGGGATTGTGCTTCTGGTATCGACTCTTGCATTTACATTCCTGTTTGTTTTCATGGTTCAAACCCGATACAAAATCCGTAAATCTGAAGACGATGTTATCGAACTAAAAAGAGCCTCATCTGCGTCAGCAATGACGGGAGTCAATTGAAGTTGATGTCGAACGTGACCAATACCGCTATCCGAGTCGGAGCTTTCCGAATCGCCTTGGCGCTGATCCTCGCACTCGCCGTTTCAGTGAGCCTTACGCAGATTTCTTCTGCCGAGCACACGCCTCCCGTAAACGGAATCGTAGTCGGTGTTGAAACCGACGATGCCGGGGCACTAACCCGATTCGCAGTTTCAGATTCCACCGGAACAATCCACACGTTCACGATCTTTAAAGGCACCGAGTACGGATTAGAAAATCAAGCCGGCGACCGTTGGGTTTCAACTCACGAAGCTGAGCCTTCAGAAGCAGCTCGGCGTCTGCGAGATCACCGCGAGCGATTTGCTCCAATTACCGTCACATCAGAAAACGGAACAGCCTTTTCCGTCGTAGAACGTGAAGAAGGAAAGCTGGAAGCCAACCTCGGGTACCTCTTTGCTGTCTTCGCAGTAACCTGGGCGCTATTCTTCGCATACGTTCTATATTTAGGACGAAAACAACGAGTTCTTCAGCACGAGATTGCCCGACTCAAAGTCGCTTCAGACAAATAGATAACGAATATGACTCACGAGCCACATCAGAACGACGACCAGCCACAACAAGCACCAATCATCGATGCGACAACAGCCCGTACGTCCACACTGATGGGACCTCGAGCCAAGCTAGCGTTCGCGTTCATATTGGTCTCAGCAGCCCTCGCCTATTTCGCATTCACGGCCTTTGAAGGCGCTACCGTCGACTATCTCTCGGTGGCACAAGTAGGCGTAGCGTCGCCGACCGACATAGACCGCCAAGTTGGAGTTACCGGCAAGCTCGTTCAGGATTCGTACGTCCGAGATGCCGATGGCCTCACCGCACACTTCTCTATCAAGGACGAAGACGGTATTGAGCAGCTAGACGTCGTCTACAAAGGTGAAATCGGCCAGGTCTTCTTCAACGATCATTCAGAGATCATTCTTCAAGGTCAAAAGCTCGTCGATGGATCGTTCAACGCCGACAATCTAACGGTTCGATGCCCTTCGAAATATCTCACTGAATCCGAGCAGGCCGAAATCGATGCTCAAAACAATGGCGACCCGCTCGCTCCGCCATACCAGGCCGACTACTTCGAGCAAGAAGCCTAGTTACTCGATTCGGCTCTGCCTGAATCGGGAGCTGATGGACGCAACAATGATCGTGAAGATGATCAGCCCGACCGCGAGGATCGTCAGCGCACTTCGTAGCCCAAAGATCGCTGCTAACGACCCGCTGGCTAGCCCGCCTAACGGAAATCCCGACCATGCGATTTCGTACGCGCCAATCACCCTGCCACGGACCTCGGCAGGCACGTTGAACTGGATCACTGCGATTCCCAACGCAACGTGAACCGAGTTGAAGTAACCCAGTAAAAATGCGAACGGAAGCGCAACGATCAAACTGCTGGTGTTCGCCCAAAAAATGACGAAGATGCCGAAAAGCAAATCGGTTATCAGCAGCGCCGGACCCGCCCTGCGTACGCCACCTGTCCACGACATCGTCATCGCTCCGGCGACAGCTCCGATGCCAACACCAGCGAACAGAACTCCGAGGCCTTTTTCATCAATTTCGAAAATATCTTTGGCGAACGCTGGAATGATGAAGACCATCCCGCCAAGCACTAGAGCGTTAACGGCGGTGAACATCAGATTCATCCGAAGCAGCGGCCGCTCTCGAATCACCTTAATGACTTCGACCAAATCTGGGATAACGCCCTTCGATTTAGCCCTCACGACCTGCGATACCGGTCGGAACGTCGTGTAGATCAAGAACGCCATGCCGAACAGTCCGGCGATTACTCCGTAAGCAGCACCTGGTCCGGCGGCTCCGAGCAGGAATCCACCAATCAACGGCCCGACTACCCGTGCACCGTTGAACACCGATTGATCAAGAGAGATTGACCGCACCAGAATCTTCTTCGGAACGACATCAGGAAGAAGCGACAATCGTGAGATCCAATCGATCGCCAAGCCTGATCCTTGAAATACGCCACCGACTACGATGTGCCAAGGCTGAAGCAGATCAGCCGAATAAAGAAGGGCGATTATCAACATCGGTGAACCGGCTGTGACCGCCCCTATCTTGAGCAATCGCGTCCGTGGCACTCGATCAGCGAGAACTCCGGCCATAACTCCCACAATTACGTTCGGAATACCAACGGCCGCGCCCAAGGCAGCGAGCCAAAGAGTCGAACCAGTAAGTTCGAATAGCAGGTAGCCCTGCGCCACATTGATTAGCTGGTGGCCGGTGCCCCAAAACAACGTCGCCGCAACAAATCGTTGCAACGCTGAATTGCGTACTGAATCTAGAAGACCACCGTCTCGTTGTATTGGTGCGCTATTCGAATTAATATCCGTCTCGGAAATCTCAGACATAGCCGGTCATTGTGAACCCATCCCAACACCAACGGTTGGAGAATCATCTCAAATACACACACCACTAAATTAGGAGAATATTCGAGCGCTGATATAATCAAATACAAAATATGCCCCCTGAAGTAACGTTCACCACATACCTGCTTGCCGCAGCGATTGCGTTCGGATTCGGCGCAGTTCCCGTCGCGTATACAGTTGGGCGCCTAAACGGCATCAACGTGTTTGAAGTTGGTTCACGCCAGGCCGGCGCGACCAACGTGTGGCGAGAAGTTTCGCGTAAGCAGGGATTCATCGTCACGCTGATCGACGCGATCAAGGGCTTCACAGCCATAATGATGGCTCGACAACTCGGGCTCGATGGCGCTCAATTACTTGTTCCAGTCACTGCCGCAGTCGCAGGTCACTGGAATTCACCTTTCACAAAATTCAAAGGTGGCGACGGGGTCGTAACGATGATGGGAGCGTCCTTAGGGATAGCTCCCCTAGAAGTATTTGTATCGGCTGTGATCGGAACGACACTAGCGATTTCGCTAAACCGAAAATTGGCTCATCCAAGCCTTTTGGGCGGAATTTTCGGTTACATTGCGTTCATTTCACTGTCGTTTCGACCAAACTCGAACATCGACCACAACATCGTTTACGGTCTCACCGGAATCGGGTTAGCCATCATGTTGCACAGCATGTATTTCCACAAACGACAACGAGACTACTTCCGAGACCATCCAACTATCGAAGATAAGATCGAACCAGCACTCCGTCACGACAATATTATTTAGTTCTGTACGGCGAGAAAAACAGACAAAAAAAACGGCGATTTGTTCGCCGTTTTTTCATTTAACATTCAAGCAGGACGCGAAAATTAGTCGCATCTACTTCAGGTGCCACAACATTCTTATAACAATCATATCGAAGCCGTGAATGACCTTGTATCTTCTACGTCAACGCTGCCTGAGTGGTGGTATCGATGGGTGCGGCAGGCCGAATGACCTCTGGTCCTAAGAGGCCGTGGGGCAGCA